>CACWSX010000030.1 GCA_902763615.1 uncultured Prevotellaceae bacterium
TTCCTCGTACGGATTGTTCAGTACGGGATTGTCATTATTGGCTTGCATAAGCGTATTATCGTTTATGCGCTGCTCTCTAAAAAACAAAAGCAAGACCAAGCACAAAGAAACGTGGACGATTACCCATCCACATACCAGGTGCTTGGTCATACCCTTCTACGAAACAAGTAACGTCCACGATTAACGTGAACGTCTGCATGTTTTGCGTAGAACTCCTTCTGCGACCAAGCTTTGGAATGTTCTGTAAACAGCAAACGCTATATTTTACCCTCAAAAGTCACACCGGCGGGCTTCCGCTGAAGCCATGAAAACATATAAAGAGCATGCAGCTTTCCTGTCCCATTAGGACCATCAGCCGGTGTTCAAGGGGCAAAGATACAAAAAACTTTGGAAAGTAATTCTCTTTTGGGCGAAAAACTGAAAATAAATGGAAAAATATTTGGAAGATAAGCGAAAAATTTCTATCTTTGCAGCGTCAAAATGTATGTTTTGACTACGCCGCTGAGTGCGGGGAGCAAGCCTTGATCGACACTACTCCATTTAAAAGTCACCTTTGGGTGACTTTTATTTTTCATATCTTTTACGAAATATTTTATGGTACTGAATACTGAGAGTGAGAGTTCGCTCAACAGAAAAGAACTTATGACCTTTAAATATCAATACTTCAACAGCATCAGGATTTGTCTCAAAGTACTTTTTTATGTCCGATGCCAGTAAACGGGTATTATAGTCTGTTGTTATATTCAGCAAAACACGGTTCGTCTGACCGATGGAATCAAGCAACTGCGTTCCAACAGAGCCTTTGCCGTGAACGGTTTTCAAATCATAGAGTCCGAGAATACCTTTCTTTTCGAAAATGAAATCGGCAGTTCGACAACTCCTCGGATTAGGCAGTATATATACACGATAGCCATGCTCTACAGCCTTGCGGGCTGCATTGATCAGATTGTCGAAGTCATCACTTTGTTCGCTTATAGCGCTGAAGATATTGGTTTCGCCCTCTACGGGATTGAACTCTCCATAGTAGATTATCAGTTTCAATTGCTTAATGAAACTGGCCCCCTTCAAATAGTGCAATTCCTCCAACTCGTCAGCCATTCCTCTCCATGAACTCTCTGCTGCTATCAGCGCAGAGTTTTCATTTTCTCCTGACGTTCCAAATTCAAGTATTATATCTTCAATTACAGTCGGTTTCATATCCTTTGCAAAGGTACAAAAAATATGGAAAATAATTCCCTTTTTGGACGAAAAACTGAAAAAATGGTTTAATAAATAGATAATTACCCTACAAAGACAACTATTTCATAGACTAATCACAAAAAGTTTTCTGTTTTGGACAACTTTATTGTTTATTAATTAGGTTTTGTTGAAAATTATTAGTAACTTTGCAGCCGAAAGTATGGAAAGCATACAACATGCTAGAAAATATATTAAATAATTGAAAGGATGGACATTAAAGAGCAAGAAAAATGCTTCGTACAGGAGCGTATAGATGAGGACTGGGTTTGGATAATTGAAAACCGAGTCGGACCTTGGGTTGGCAAAAAAGGTAATAGTGGCTACTGGGATTGTGTTAATATCTATAGCCAATACATTGGTATCTTAAAAAAGGGGCTAATTCGAAAAGATTTTGCAGAACTGATAATTGCGATTCGTCCAAAAGGCCTCAAAGAGGGGAAAACGAAAGAGCAGTTGAAAGGAAGTATGGATCAATGTCCATTATCCCTAAAGCTCAATCAGATTGAAGCCTATACCGAGAATAGTGAATGCGGCAAGATTGTAAAAGAATTAAATGGCTTGTTTAGCGCTCCCGTCCCCCTAAGTAAACAGGAATCAAGTGTTCACACAGTAGAGTCGCGTTTGAGAGAATATGTGGAGAAAAGAGTAGCGACAGACCAGTATGCGAGAATACTTAAAGGAGAAACCTACTGTGGATATACAACGACAATGTCGATTGAGAAATATGCCACGGAGCAGTTCATGAATAACAAGATGCCTTCATTTGTTTTAGTCTTTGAATGCGTAGATGGGAAAATTTCGGACGACACAATCTCGATGCTGGCTGGCCGTTACATGACCGACAGTAAGATAAAGCTAGTAATTGCATCTTCCTCCGGGTTTGATGAACGAATCAAAAAACTGGCGGTATCACGTAATGTACGTCTGATACGTGTTAATCCCAAATATGAGATTTCAGGAAATGATATACTCACCCCACGGATGGAAGATGGTAACTCTGTACATGATTACGAACATAGAATGTTAAGCGATTTGGTGCCCATGACTGTGCCTTTAGTTATGCTTGACGGAACATATACAACTACCTCACTTGTGGATTTTCTTTTGAGGAATGATATTCCTGTTAATAATCCTGGTACTGCACATGCACCAATGCTAACACGTAGATTCATTGAGGATCTGGTTTCGCAGCTCATTGAAAAAGACGTCAAAAAATATGTTGCCTTGTTGAAACGCTGTGGGGTGAATGACAAAGTTCCATATTGTATAATTGATCCTTATGAATATGCTGGCAGAGAAAGATTGATGATATGCCGTTCAGACTTATCAAAGGATCGGCATCTGGGGCATATTGATACTCAGAAGAAACGAGTTTGGCTTAGTGACAAGTTTGAGGAAGGAGATCCTCGTGACCGTTTCTCTATGGCACATGAATACGGCCACCACAAACTCCATTCTCATCCTAAATTCAGAGAATTCCTCGAGCGCGATGCAGAACTGGAGGGTGAGGCAGCCAGTGATATATGGGAGAAGCATTGGCTCGAAGTCCAAGCAAATGTTTTCGCTTCCTATATGCTCATGCCTCGGGAAATAGTTGAACTCCTATACAATCTTTATTGGCGAAAATGGTTCAAGAGCGATGAAGTAAAGCCTTTGTATGTTAAGGCACCGGTATATGGAGATAGAGATTTCCAAAATGTCGTAGGTCCAATAGCTCGCCACATGGGGGTTTCCTTGGAAGCTATGAGCATCAGGCTTCAAGAAATGGGATTAATGCTTGACATCGTCGAAGTTGACATGGGAAAAGCAGTTTGACCCTCTGACAATTACAACTGTCCATTACAATTCTGCCAACTTAATGTCCTGAAAATTAAGTTGGCTATTTCTTTCTTGCAACTTTCAGGGAATAAGCGTAATTTCGCATCCAGTTAACGACACTCATGGCATAACCGAGCACGGGTCTTGGGGGCGGACAAGGTGAAATCGTAACCACTATATCGAAGTCCGTTTGTGCGAGTGGGTAAACCTCATACAATAAAACAAAAGAATAGTATGGAGGCAAATAACAAACCAGTTACCGCCAACAGCTGGAATCCAGCCGAGGTGCGGATGAGCTTCTTTTCGAAGCCAATTACAAACAAACGGCCATGCGGACAGCCTTTGTCGCTGTTCCAGGTCTATTGGTGCATCATTACCCGCAGGTACATGTCTGAAACGGAACAGCTTAGAACTATCACCGATGACGACAAGGCCCGGGATTTTAAGGGGCAGCACCTGGATTATGTGACGCCAAGTGGCGTTTTCAGTTACTGTTCTGACAATTCCCTTGTCAAGCATTCGGGTGTTCTTTGCATGGACTTGGATTATCTGGGCAACCGTGTAGAGGAATTGTTCCAGTTACTGATTCATGATCCAATGTTCCAGACGCTGCTACTTTTCCGTTCGCCACGCGGCTTCGGACTGAAATGGTTCATCCATATCGACCTCACACGCTGCGACCACCGTACATGGTTTCAGGCTATTCGCAACTACTTGATGCACACTTACCACCTGGATGACAAACAAGTGGACAAGGCGTGTGGAAACCCTTCAAGGGCATGCTACTTGTGTCACGACTCTAAAGCGTATTTACCTCTGTCTCTTATTGAATATTTTTAATCAGTAAACCCTAACAACGAAAAAAATCATATAGTATGGACAACAATATCATTTTCGACCCGATGGCCTGGGCAGCAGCCACGGATAATAACAGTAAGCCTGCCAGCGACGACAACGACCAGATAAAAGGCCAAGTTCAGAATCCTAATCCTGCCGTTCCTGATGTCGGGAACGAACTGGAGAAGGCAAAGGCCGCTGTAGAGGAACTGCTTCGGCTTGGTGGCAACATCGCTGAAAGCTACAACGACTGGTGGGAGTGTGGCTGTGCGCTTGCAGAATTGGGGCCCGAGGCTCGCGATTTGTTTCATTTGGTTTCCAGTCAGAGTGCCAAGTACCGTGAGTCTGACTGTGAGGAAAAATGGCAGGAATGCCTTTCGAAGCGTGATGGCAGAATCACTATCGCAACTTTTTACAAAATGGCACAGGCGGCTGGCGTAGACCTCAGTGCCATCGGACGTAGGTTTCCGTCAACTCCGCCACTCCGCCACGGCTCTACATACGAAAATGTTATGAATACAGGGAATATACAAATGAATGATGATAATAACAAAAGTCGTGAGATCACTCCAGATAATCAACCTTCCTATGCAGTTGAACAAAGCGTTGGCGGAATGGCGGAAATGGCGGAAACATCCTCTTCGAATGTCGAACAAGTACTTGACGCTTCGGCTCTTGCAAACCCGACTTTTTCTGACAAACTCAATATCAACGATCTGCCTCCGATTATACGTGATGCAGCCCAAAAGCAGACAACATCCGAAGGGCGAGACAAGGTAATATTGAGTATGCTCAACTTGGCTTCGGGCTTTTCTCCCAATGTCTGCGGCATATATGATCGGCGGCTTGTGTTTCCGCCCTTCTACAACTTTATCGTGGCACCATCGGGTGCAGACAAAGGCATCATCCCTGCCTGCCTTGCGCTCGTAAAGCCTATTAAACTCGAAATTCAAAGCCGCTATGAGGCTGAGCATCGGGAATACCTCAAGAACAAAGCCGCCTATGATGCTCTGAGCAAAAAGGAGAAAGCGAATGCTACCGAACCAGAGGAACCACCTTACCGTTCGCCGCTTATCTCAGTCAACGCCTCGGCAACGGCCTTCTATCAGGATCTGGCTGCCAACGATGGTTGGGGAGCCATCTTTGAGACCGAGGCTGACACGTTGACACAAGCCGTCAAACAGGACTATGGAGACTACTCGTCTGGGCTGCGCAAGGCCTTTCATCACGAGTCAATCGACTATAGCCGACGCAAGGATAATGAACATGTATTCATTGATAAGCCCAGAATGTCCATATTACTGACATGTACCCCCGGTCAGGTACCACTGTTGCTTTCTCCTCAGAACACAGAGAATGGTTTAGCAAACCGCTTCGTGTTCTACCTGCTACGCAAGAGCCGTGGTTGGCGCAACGTATTTGAAGATTGCGAAGAGACACTTAACGAGCAGATGGCTCCACTCGGTCTTCGTTTCAAAGCCATCTATGATGACTTACAAACCTTCAGCAAGGAGCCACTGAAATTCACACTCAACGAAGAACAGAAGATGCGCTTCAACGAGTTCTTCGAGCCTCTTTACAACGAGCAAGTAGGACTACATGGTGACGAGCTCGATGCCTTCGTGTTCCGTCTCGGACTCACCACCTATCGTATTGCGATGGTACTCACCATTCTCCGACATGAAGAGCAGCAACCTCGCTTCAGTCAGCAGGGCGAACCATTGGTGTGTACCGAGAACGACTATCAGACTGCCATCACCATCGCATCATGTCTTATAAACCACACAGTATATGTCTACAAGCGATTGTTACCACACACCGAGACACCTCTCAGCACAACAGGAAAGCCTATGTCCTCTCAGGAACTCACCTTCTTGAATGCCCTGCCACAGGAATTCACAAGAAAAGATTTCCTAATGATTGCTTGTCAGCTACAAATGTCTGAGCGTACAGCTGAACGCTATGTAGGCTCTTTCATCGCTGACTACAATGTCGTTATCCGCATCAGCACCGGTCATTATCGCAAGCATTGATAATACGAGCCGTAATCCCGTCGCCAGTGAGCCGTAATCTCGTGAGGGGTGAGATTACGGCTCGTTTTTCTTTACATTTGTGCAAATAATTGCATGGTCGTATCATGTCAAAATAATTAACATATATTAGTAAAAATATTGCGCTGAAAATTTGGCGGTTTCAGATTAATTTCGTACCTTTGTAGCATAGAAAGGCAGGAGAATCCTGACCTGGATTATGTCTCACTTAATAATCTTATACCATGAGTAAAATTCTTTACGAGGTTTATCAGAATGACATCAAGGACTCGGAGTCGGTGATGTTCGGGAAATGGTACGCCCGCCTCAAAAGTATCGAAACGCTGAACACCGAAAGGCTCGCCAAGCACATCTCTGAACACGGCTCCGTATTCACGGCCGACGTGGTGGAGGGTGTGATGAAGAAAGTCAAGACCTGTCTGCTCGAGATGCTGCTCGAGTCGAAGAAGGTGAAGATTGCCGGACTGGGCACGTTCTACCTGAACATCAAGAGTCTGCTCTCAGGCAAGGCCGAGACCGAGGGCGAGGGTGGTGACGACGAGGAGAACGGCACCGGCAGTCAGAGCCAAGGCGGCACTCAGGGCGGCAGTCAGAATCAGGGCGGCACCGACAATACCGGAGGCGGTACTGATACCGGCGGTGGCACCAATACCGGAGGCGGTAGCGACGACACCGGCGGCGATGACGACGGCGACGACGGCCTTGACAAGGATTAGAGCGACGGGAACGACCGTAACAAGAAAGTGGGCTGGCATCACGGAAGATGCCGGCCTTCTTTATGTGCAATACGATTGTCGACTTGACATTGCGCACGATTGAAGGAGGGGATGATAAAAAAAAGGGATAGGGTTTCTTGTTTTCGAAAAAAAAGTGTAATTTTGCGGCTTAAAATCCGAAGAAGATGAAAAGACCCTACTTGTTTTATATATTCATATTATTGATCGCGGTGCTGATAACTGGCGATGCGATGGGTGCCAAGCCCAAGAAGCAGCGTCGTACGCGTGCAAAGACCACGAAGGTGGTGAAGAAAAAGACGAAGGCCAAGACCAAGTCGAAAACCAAGGCCAGGACTAAGGTGGTCCGCCCGGTGGTGCAGGCAGCGCGCGATCCGCGTCTTGACGATCCTGATTACAACCCTTTTCTGCAATGTGAGGATACTTGTAACCATGTGCATGGTATCGACCTGAGCCGCTATCAGGGCGATGTCTTCTGGGAGACGGTGGGCGATAATGCCAAGATGGCTTATGTCTATCTGAAGGCAACTGAGGGCGGCGACCGCATCGACCCGAAGTTTGAGCGCAACATTAACCTTGCGCACCGCTATGGCCTGAAAGTAGGCTCCTATCATTTCTTCCGACCGAAGACCCCGTTGCAGAAACAGTTGGAAAACTTTACGACACAATGTCTCTCAGGGGAACAGGACCTTATACCCATGATTGATGTTGAGACGCTCGGTGGACTGGAAGTAGACCAGTTCTGCGATTCGCTGTTGACGTTCCTCCGGATGGTGGAGCATCACTATCGTCAGAAACCGTTGGTATATACGTTCCGTAATTTCTATAACTGGCATCTGGTCGGTAAACTCGACGATTACCAGCTGATGATTGCCTTGTATCTGGATGAGGAGCCTGTATTAGCCGATGAACGTGATATTACGATGTGGCAATATACTGGTAAAGGCCGTATTGTCGGTATCAACGGCTATGTTGACAAGTCGAGATTCCTCGGGCGTCATGGCCTGAGGGAAATCCGTTTCCGCCATCATTGAATCATGTAGAAATAAATAGTAAATAAGATGATAATTAAGTGTCCAGAATGCGGCCATCAGGTAAGCGACCGCGCAAGAACCTGCCCATCGTGTGGCGTTGATATCGCAGGCAAGGTAACCCGTTGCCCCGATTGTGGCGAATTTATTTTCAAGGATGATCACGAGTGTCCCAACTGTCATTGCTCCATCAATGCGTCAGCGCAAGAGCCTGAGGCGATAGGGCCTGACAATCAGCAGAATACGCTGAGTAACCCGAATGCACCGGTTGTTCCGAATAATCCCAATATCGATGTTCCTCAGCCGCCAAAGAAGAAGAGCCGGAAGGTGTTCTGGTCGGCCCTGATCATCGGTTTTGTTCTGGCCCTGATTATTGTGCTCCTCGGTATCTATTATGTTCAGAAGACTCAGAGAGAGAACGAGATACGCGCGTATGAGAATGCGCTGATGAGTAGTGAGCCCGCCGTGCTCCAGAACTTCCTCGACATGTATATCGAGGCACCCGTCGCTCACCGTGATTCCATCAAGGTGCATCTGCAGGCACTGATGAAGATTGACCGCGATTGGGATAATGCCCGTACCAGCCTGTCGAAGAAGGCCCTACAGCTGTTCATCGATCGTAATCCTGATAACGTGCATGTCCGCGAGGCTCGTATGATGATTGATTCCCTCGACTTTGAGAGTGCAAGAATGTTAAACTCGATGGAGTCGTACAAGAAGTATATGGAGGAACATGAGCAGGGTTATTATTACGATGAGGCCAAGAGTGAATACGACCGTCTGGAACAGGAGATGGTGCGCGCTGCCCAGATGAAGGCAGAGCAGGATTCTATCAAGGCTGCTGAGGAGGCTGCAGCCGCTGCAACAACGGTTGTTGAGTAACCTATTCTTCTATATGCGAGAGTGAATGGGCGAACGAGGCGAAGAAGTTCGTCAGTGTCTCTGATGGCAGATAGCGGAAATATTGCGCCGAGCGACGGATATGTCCCAATATGGCACTGCTGTTGCTGGTGTGCACAAATACACTATCGGAATCCTGTGAGAAATAGAACTCCTCGGTATGGGTGTTCGTAAATTCCGTCAACTCCTGTGCTACGCGTTCCACCCGTTTGTCAGGTTCACTCAACATAAATGGAATCTCGTCCTTGCTAAATCCGAACATCTGGATGAGCAGGGCGCCTTCAAGTTGTGCCATCGGGTTGAATCCTAATGATTTCAACCATTTATTCAAAGTTTGGAAATCTACGTGATGACCTTCTGAGGAGAGATATTTGCCAAGTTCCACCAGATTATAGACTGGCACGCCTTCGTTGAGGATATGACGTGCGATGTGGATAACAATCAATAGAAGTTGTCGTGTTGCAATATCCGACTTCTCATCGTCAAGTATGGCCTGAAGTTTCTTGTTTAACAGGGGATTTGTCAGATGGTCTGCACGTAACAGCTCGTTTTCCTCCTCTTGCTTATTCGTACGACAGGCTTCGATATAGGCCCTTTCCCATTCCTTTATTTGCTTGTCCGACAGGTGCAGGAAGAATTGGTTTCTGCATTGCTGAATGCCAGCGTAGACTGACGGTATGACCTGATGCATCAACGCCAGTTGATATACCTTGTTCCATTTACTGACAGACATCGGTTCTATCTGTTCCTGCTTTTTGAACTCACCGCAACGGATGAGGCGGAAGAAATTACGTTGAATTATATTCATGCCTTATGAGTATCGTCTTGGATAACGGAATAGGATGGATAGGAGTGCTGCAATCCCGATGGCGAAGGGATAGAAGAGATAGGGTATGATGCTGACGGGACTGATTGCTGCCAAACCGGCGGCTATCAGCAGTTGTGCACCATAGGGAATCAGACCTTGTACGAAACACGAGCAGGTGTCGAGAATAGAGGCTGCTTTCTTGTTGTCAACCCCATAGCGGTCGCCTATCTGTTTGGCAATGCCGCCAACGGTGATGATAGCCACAGTATTGTTAGCTGTACAGACGTCGACGAGTCCGACTAAGGCGCCAATGCACAATTCCGCACCACGCTTGTTATGGATATGTTTTACCATTCGTTGGATGATGAACTCGATACCGCCTTGTTGTTTGATGAGTTCGAGCATACCGCCTGCCATCATGGTGATGATGATGAGTTCTCCCATGCCTATCATACCGTCGCCCATGGCTTTCATCCAGCCGAAGATGTCGAAACTGCCTGTCATGATGCCAATACAACCCGTTAAGAGAATGCCCAGGGTCAGGACTGCCATGACGTTCATGCCGAAAATGGCAGTCACCAGTACGATGAGGTAGGGTATCACTTTGACCCATTCCACTGCATTTGTTTCATGGGCTGCATGGATATCGGCTCCCATGATGTAATATACAATCAGTATGACCACTGCTGCAGGAATCACAATGAAAGAGTTGACTCGGAATTTGTCACTCAGTTTGCACCCTTGGGTAGAGGTGGCTACGATGGTGGTATCTGATATGAACGAGAGGTTATCGCCGAAAAAGGAACCGCCTACGACGACGGCTGTCATGAGTGAGATATCCGTACCAGTCTGTTGGGCTACTCCCACCGCAATCGGTGTCAAGGCAACGATGGTGCCAACGCTGGTGCCGATGGAAATAGAGATGAAACATGCTGCCAGAAACAAGCCTGCCAGAAGCATCTGGGAGGGTAGGAGGTTGAGCGTCAGGTTGACGGTGGCATCGATGCTCCCCATCATCTTTGCAGAATTCGCAAAGGCCCCTGCCAAAAGGAAAATCCAGATCATCAGCATCATCTGACTGGAAGCGGCACCGCGACTGAAGATCTCGATACGCTCTTTCAACGGTCTGCCTCGTAAGATGGCTACTGCGTAGATGCTGGAGGCCATAAACGCTACAGTAATGGGCACTTTATAGAAGTCACCAGCAATGATGCTGGTGACTAAATACAGTATCACGAACACCCCAAGGGGTGACAATGCGATGAGGCCCTTACTATTCACTATAAAATTAAAGTGTTACGCCATTCTTGAAAATTGAGATTTCGCGATAACCGTTCTCTTCATTCCTTGCGGGTTCTCCACTAGCTACAGCGAGCACCTTATCGATGAATTCAGGTACTATTTCCTGCATGGTGCGACCTTCTACTAATTGTCCTGCAGAGAAATCCACCCAATTGGGCTTGTTCTTGGCCAGTGTGGGATTCGTTGCCACTTTCATTGTGGGGACGAAAGTGCCGAAAGGTGTTCCTCGTCCTGTGGTGAAAAGCACGATGTGACAACCACAAGAGGCGAGGGCTGTTGATGCCACCAAATCATTGCCTGGAGCAGATAAGAGGTTCAAGCCTTTATGGGTTAAACGGTCACCATATTCCATCACGCCGCTGACCGGTGCTTTACCGCACTTCTGTGTACAGCCTAAGGCCTTGTCTTCGAGTGTGGAGATGCCGCCTGCTTTATTTCCTGGTGAGGGATTTTCACCCACAGGCTCGCCATGCGACAGAAAATACTCCTTGAAATTATTTATCATCGAAACGGTCTGATTGAAAAGAGCCTCTGTACGGCAACGGTTCATCAGAATAGTCTCTGCACCGAACATCTCTGGCACTTCCGTCAGTACGCTTGTTCCGCCCTGGGCTACAAGCCAGTCGCTGAACTCACCCACCAGTGGATTGGCTGTAATGCCACTGAACCCATCGCTACCACCGCACTTCAAACCTACGCGAAGCTCGCTAACAGGTACATTTTCACGCTGGTCTTTTTTGGCAATGTTATAGAGGTCGCGAAGTATATGCATGCCAGCCTCTATCTCGTCGCCTTCCACCTTCTGCGTCACCAGCAGTTTAATGCGGTCCTTGTCATAGTCGCCCAACATGGCCATGAAGTCATCAGGTTGGTTGTTTTCACAACCCAGACTCAATACTAACACACCACCTGCATTGGGATGCAGACAAATGTCGCGTAATACCTTACGGGTATTCTCATGGTCTTCCGAGAGTTGGGAACAGCCATAGTTGTGATGCCAAGCATAGACACTATCAATACCTTCCAGTTTGGTTTCGTTGCGCAGTTTCTCTGCCAGTTTCTCTGCAATGCCGTTGACGCAGCCAACCGTGGGAACGATCCAAATCTCATTTCGTACGCCCACATCTCCGTTTTTACGTTTATAGCCCTTGAAGGTGCGGTTTTCTTTCTTGATGGTCAGTTCTTCACCAACAGGATTGTAAGAATATTCGAGGGTGCCGGAAAGATTGGTCCTCAAGTTGTTCTCATTCACCCAGTCGCCTGCTTTCAAGTCTTGCAGGGCATGACCGATGGGATAGCCGTATTTGATGATGTCCTCACCTTGTTTGACGTCCTTGATGAGTACTTTGTGACCTGCAGGAGTGTCTTGATTTAAAATGATGGTCTTTCCATCGATCGTTATGAGATCTCCTTTTTTCTTAGGCTGCAAGCAGACTACCACACTGTCTGCTGGATTAATTTTTAAGTAAGTTGCCAATTCCATTTGTTTGTAATTTGTTTAGTATGCTATTGAAAGTTTGGATGTTATATCGCTTTCCGTCGGTAAAAATCGACGTTTTCTTTGGTAAGGATTTCAATAGGCATGTAGTTAACGGGATTCACCTCACGCTTCAGTACGATGGCATTAAACAAGGCGTCAACACTAGCGTAGCCTTGCTGATAGGCATGCTGCGCAATGAGGAAGGATATACTGCCCTGACGGATACATGCCTCATTCTTAGGCACCATATCGTAGCCCATGATCTGAATATTGCGACGATTACTCTTCTTCAGGAACTCACCCACAATATGTGCTTTCGAATTAAAGGTGATGCAATGGTGGATATGAGGATGATCCTTGAAGAATTTCTCAAGGATGGTGTCATATTCCACACGCTCCTCATCGAGAGGCAAATCTATTTCTGTGATTTTGACATCAGGGAAGTGGTCTACCATATAATGACGGAAACCTGTTTCACGGTTTGCCTGCTGTTTTGAGCCTACTTTACCATCGCGTGTCTGCTTGACCAAAGCAATCTCTTTCTCTTTGGCTGCAATAAGCATCAGCATCCGGGCAGCAAAGTATCCACTAGCAAAAGAATCTTGTCCAAAGAATGCTAAGGGCTTCAGGTCGGGCATATAACTATCGAGCAACACATATGGAATACCTCTGTCTATCAACTTCTCCGTAAAGCGTGCTGTCTGCTCCAATGTCGTAGGTACGATAATAACGCCATCGAACTTCTCCGTAAAGAACTCTCGAACCATACGGGTAAAAGACGCATTGTTGAAGCGTTCATAATAGATGAATTTCAGTGTGATACCAAAATCGCGACGGAAGTCCGTACAAGCCTGGGCGCCTTCCTCAATCTCATCCCAATAGGCTTCCTGCTCATGCTTCGGAAGCACACAATAAAATGTGTATTTTTTATTGTAAGCGAGGGCTGAGGCATACATGTTTGGTTTGTAATCCATCTCTGCCAATGCCTTATTCACTTTCTCTAGGGCTATTTTAGACACATTAGGTCGATTGTGGATTACACGGTCGACTGTTCCCACCGAAACGCCTGCGCGTTCGGCGATATCTTTGATTCTGATATTCTCTTTACCCATTTCGTTTACGCTTTTGCCGTGCAAAGGTACAAATAATAATTGATACCACCAAATGATTTTGTTACGAAATCGTTTCCGTAACTTTTCTTCCCTTTTTCAGCATGGAATATTTGGTGGTTTCAGAAAAAAGTCGTAATTTTGTCCTCGAATTCGTGAAAATAGTATTAATCTATAAAACAAAAGCAAAAAGCAATGGCAAAAATCGTAACATTGGGCGAGATTATGCTTCGCCTTTCCCCACAGGGAAACGACCGTTTCATTCAGAGTGAATCATTCCGCATCATCCCTGGTGGTGGTGAGGCAAATGTGGCTATCTCAGTAGCCAACTATGGGCATGAGGCTTATTTCGTGACGAAGCTACCAAAGCACGAGATAGGTCAGATTGCCGTTAATGCACTGCGCCGTTATGGTGTCAATACCGAGTTTATTTCCCGTGGGGGAGAGCGCGTGGGACTGTACTATGCTGAAACAGGCGCTTCTATGCGTCCCTCTAAGGTTATATACGACCGTGCACATTCTTCTATCGCAGAGGCTGTACCTTCAGACTTCGATTTTGATAAGATTATGGAAGGTGCTGCTTGGTTCCATTGGTCTGGCATCACGCCCGCTATTTCTGACAAAGCTGCAGAACTCACAAAACTTGCTTGTGAAGCTGCTAAGCGCCATGGCGTCACCGTTTCTGTCGATTTGAACTTCCGTAAGAAACTGTGGACTTCTGAGAAGGCCATCTCTATTATGCGCCCCCTGATGAAGTATGTTGATGTATGTATCGGTAATGAGGAGGATGCTGAGCTTTGCCTTGGTTTCAAGCCTGATGCTGACGTAGAGGGTGGTAAGACGGATGCTGCAGGTTATGAAGGCATCTTCAAGCAGATGAAGACAGAGTTTGGTTTCAAGTATGTAGTTTCTACGCTCCGTGAGAGTTATAGTGCAACATATAATGGTTGGAAGGCCCTGATCTATGATGGTAAGGAGTTCTATCAGAGCAAGCGTTATGAGATTAATCCTATCATCGACCGCGTAGGTGGTGGTGACTCTTTCTCTGGAGGCTTGATTCACGGGCTGCTCACCAAGCCGACCCAGGGCGAGGCTCTTGAGTTTGCTGTGGCTGCGAGTGCCCTGAAGCATACCATTAACGGTGACTTTAATTTAGTATCAGTTGACGAGGTAGAGTCTCTAGCAGGTGGTAACGCTAGCGGCCGCGTGCAGCGTTGATTGTTGATTGTTTTTCAAACGTGAATTTAAAGAATAGTTATGGCAAAGTTTGATAAAATTGCAGTATTGAAGAAGATCGGTGATACCGGTATGGTGCCTGTATTCTATCATAAGGATCTTGATACCTGTAAGAATGTTGTGAAAGCTTGTTACGAAGGTGGTGTCCGTGCGTTTGAGTTTACGAATCGCGGCGATTTTGCTCAGGAGATCTTTGGTGAGTTGGTGAAGTGGGCTGATAAGGAATGTCCCGAACTGGCTTTGGGTATTGGTTCTATTGTCGATGCACCTACAGCTGCGATGTACATTCAATTGGGTGCTTGTTTCATCGTTGGTCCGCTGTTGAATCCAGATATCGCTCCCGTATGTAATCGTCGCCTCATTCCATACTGCCCGGGATGTATGACCGTTTCTGAGATAGGTAAAGCGCAGGAATTGGGTTGCGACCTTACGAAGGTGTTCCCTGGCGATGTGGTCGGTCCTAACATGGTGAAAGGTCTGAAAGCACCGATGCCATGGTCAAAGATCATGGTTACTGGTGGCGTGGCTCCTGAAGAAGAGAACCTGAAGGGCTGGTTTAAGGCAGGCGTCTTTTGTGTTGGTATGGGATCCAAACTTTTCCCCTCAGACAAGGTGAAAGCAGGCGACTGGCAGTATGTGACTGATAAGTGCAAGGAAGCTTTGGGTTACGTGGCTAAAGCCCGCGTATAAAATCTGTATATAATCCCTCTCTGCCTATATGGCGGGAGGGATTGTTTTATGCTTATGAAGTTCTGGCTATTCATATTATCAATCATTCTCATTTCGGCCTGTTCACGTCCTGACAGACAGACAGTCGACAAGTTGAATGCATTATCATATGCTAGTCACTATCGCAATATAGATACCACAGAATACTATGCGAAACATGCCTATGATTTATCCGCAAACTATGATAAAGGAAGGGCGGAGGCACTCAATAACCTTGCCTTTACCAATATTGTTAAGATGCAATATGATGAGGCTGGGAAAAGGTTGAACGAAATACCGCAAATAACTGACAATCAAATTGAATTACTCGTTTGTTATGTTCAGCAGATGCGCTTATGCCAGCGTCGTTCAAAGAATCGTGAGTTCTACGAATACCGTGAGAATGCGATAGAAGCCCTGAAACGTATCAATGAAGAGCGCGACCAATTAAGCGAAACTGAATTGCAACGTTTGCGTTACGCTGAGTCTGAAATGGCGATTGTTACTTCTACCTATTATTATTATGTAGGTTTGGAACGGCAGTCGATTGATGCTCTCCAGAACATTGATGTTAATGATCTCCGCCTTGATACGGCGCAATGGCTGAACTACCTGTATTATGTCGGCTCTGGTGGCATCATCACCAATGGTACTCAACAAGAGATTAATCAGGAGGAATTCGACCATCTGTTGCGTTGCTTCATCCATGCACGCCAAAACGATTATCCCTTTTTTGCAGCTAATGCCCTAGAAGCTCTCTCCGAACACCTTATGGATGAGGAATACCGTCGGCAACTGCTGGCCGACAATCTTCCAGCCCTGAAATTTATCAACCCTGAGGGTGTCAACGATGATATGCTGGCAGGGTGGCTTGCAGAGGATGCCCTTTATCTTTTCTTACGTTATGGTGATATCTATCAGATAGCCGGCGCCTATCGCACCTTAGCTTCCTGCTACCGTCAGATTGACGATTATGAATCGGCCCTTTATAATCTTGAGGAGGCTCTTTCTGACTCTGTCATTTATCAGGCACCCGACCTGGTGGCAAGTATCCGTGAGCAGTTGAGTCTGGTGTATTCAGCGATGGATGAGAAACAACTAAGCGACGTGAACCGTAATGCTTACATCGATTTGATGAGCGAAACCCGCCAAGATCGTCAGTTGGAAGCCCGTGCAGCACAGTATGAGCGCAGTGCCACCCAACTTAACTATATGTTAGTGGCTGTGGTGTTTGCCATCATTCTCTTAGTGTTCCTATTATGGCTTTTCAATCGTTTAAATAAGTGGAAAAAAGGTAACTATAATCAACTCGAAGACGAGATTGAGCAGCGTCAGGATGATGTTTCTGCTAGCAAACTGCGCCTTGAAGACAATGAGCGCCGCCATTTGGAACAGCGTGCCAAGATATCACTTGTCAATGGCATAACACCCTTTATTGATCGTATTATTCACGAGATTAACCGACTTGATACCCTTGATGAAAGCAGCAAACAGGAGAGTCTTGGCTATATCCGTGAACTCACTGATCAGATCAATGATTATAATGATATTCTTACGCAATGGATACAACTGCGCCAAGGTGAGCTCAACCTCAAGATTGAGAGTTTTCCTTTGCAACCGCTTTTCGACCTGATGTCACATAGTCGTAAGGCTTTCGCCATGAAAGGTATTACGCTTGATGTGCAGGCCACTGATGCCCAAGTGAAGGCTGATCGTGTTTTGACGCTCTTTATGCTGAATACGTTGGCTGACAATGCTCGCAAGTTTACGGCTGAAGGTGGCAGTGTTTTAGTCTCTGCGCAGCAGACAGCCGATTATGTTGAGATCTCGGTTACTGATACGGGAGAGGGTATGAGCGAAGAACAATTGGCACATATCTTTGATCCCAAGCCCCTTGTTAATCATGGCTTTGGCCTTCTGAATTGTAAGGGAATCATTGAGAAATACCGCAAGATCAGTCAGATATTCTCAGTATGTCAGATTACTGCCGATAGCACAAAAGGACAAGGTTCCCGCTTCTCCTTCCGTTTACCAAAGGGTGTCGTGCGTTTGCTGTTAGCGCTGCTCACACTCTCTGCTACCCTGACGCCTTCTCATGCATTGGCCGCTGAAGATTATGTGGGCAAGGCGAGTGTATTTGCCGATTCTGCCTATTTCTCCAATATCAACGGCACCTATGAGCGGACGTTGATGTTTGCAGACTCCTGCCGTTACTATTTGAATCTCCACTATCAGCAGCTTTGTCCGAATGGGCAAGATTTAATGTTACGCCAAGGCGACCTCTCATTGTTGATTCCGGAGATTAAGTGGTATCAGGATTCACTCAATACAAATTATAATGTCATCCTCGATATCCGTAATGAGAGTGCGGTAGCAGCTCTTGCTCTCCACGAGTGGCAATTGTATCAATATAACAACCGCATATATACGCAGTTGTATAAAGAAATGTCTGCAGACAACACCTTGGCTGACTATTGTCGTATGATGCAGCAATCGCAGACAAACAAGCGCATCGCTATGATCCTGCTTATTCTTGTGCTTTGTTCCATTCTGCCGGCCTATTATCTTTTGTATTATCGCCATCGTCTTTACTATCGTTTCCTAATGGAGCGTCAACAAATGTCGAGTCTTGAGATGATGGACGATGAGTTGCGACGTCTGGAACTCGAAACAGCCAATCTGCATGTGTCGAATGCCGTGCTCGACAACTGTCTTTCTACTCTCAAGCACGAAACAATGTATTATCCCTCGCGCATCCGCCAGTTGGTAGATCAAGGTGAGGAGGAGTCTCTGTCTGAGATCGTAGGCTATTATCGAGAACTTTATGGCATGCTCTCCCTGCAGGCGATGGATCAGGTCGAGCGTACCAATCTGCATATCCGTCGTTTGTCGAATGGTATCTTGGGCGATGAGAATCTTATCAACTATCTGTTCTCCATTCTCCGTAAACAGGGTGGGGGCAAGGAACTGTCGGTGGTGTCGTCTGTCCATGATAGCAAATATGTTGAGATTACGATGCCGATGCCTAACCTTCATCTGAGTACAGAGGAGGCACAGGCTTTGTTTACCCCTGCTTCCGTGCAGAATATCCCTTATTTGCTTTGTCGTCAGATCGTGCGTGATCATGGTGAAGCAACCAATCGACGTATGTGTGGCATCTGGGCAGAGGTGTGCGACGGACAGTTGTTGGTGCACATCATCCTGCCTGCTGCTCCGATAGTGTCAAATCATCAAAAAGAATAGAAGATATGAATCAATTTAAAGTGATTATTGTAGAAGATGTGCTCTTAGAGTTGAAGGGCACATTGGGTATCCTCAAGAGTGATATACCTGAAGCAGACGTCATTGGTACGGCCGAGTCCGAACCAGATTATTGGAAATTACTCAAACAGCAGAAGCCCGATCTCGTGTTGCTTGATCTGGGATTGAGCGGTTCTACCACTGTTGGCGTGGAAATCTGCCGTACGACGAAAGAAATGCATCCGGATATAAAAGTGCTTATTTTTACGGGCGAAATCCTCAATGAGAAACTATGGGTGGATGTGCTCGATGCTGGTGCTGACGGCATCATTCTGAAAACTGGCGAGTTGCTGACGCGTCGTGATGTCAATGCGGTGATGGAAGGTAAGACATTGGTTTTCAACGAACCTATTCTCGAAAAGATTGTTGAGCGTTTTAAACAGGCCGTTAGCGGTCAACTTGCCAAGCAAGAGGCGGTGGTTAACTATGAAATTGACGAATATGACGAACGTTTCCTTCGCCATTTGGCCCTAGGCTATACAAAAGAGCAGATTACAGGTCTGAGGGGCATGCCTTTTGGCGTCAAAAGTCTAGAGAAACGTCAAAATGAATTGATCAAGAAACTCTTTCCAGAGAGTGTTGGTAATGTCAATGCTACACGTCTTGTGGTTCGCGCCATCGAACTGCACATCATCGATATCGACAATCTCGTAGCTGATGATGAATAGTCCGGAAAAGTCCTCACGTTTAGGGGTGCTCATTTTACTCTTGCTAATTGCAGAGGTGGTGCTCATCTTTATCTCATGGATATTCTCTGCCATGAGAGTTGAAGGTGTGCGTTCGTTGCTTTCAGGCGAAGGGATTCGCTGGTTTTTGGGCAACTTTACCTCGATAGTGGCATCTCCTTGGCTGGCTTGTCTTGTGTTGATGCTGATTGCATTAGGATGTCTGCAGAAGAGCGGTCTCATGCGTAAGCCACACAATAGTTATCGCGATCGTATGGCTCTGAGAATCACTATAGTATTCCTCGTGCTCTATGTGGGTGTGGTATTGTTGTTGACGGCTATTCCTCATGCGGTCTTGCTGTCGTCAACAGGCAATCTCTTTCCTTCGCCCTTCTCACGTAGCATCATGCCAATGTTTTGTTTTGGCATTATTCTCATCTCCGTATCATTCGGTCTCGTGTCTGGACGCTTCCAGACACTCTCCGATGTACTCGATGCCCTTTCGTACGGATGCCGGATGGGAGCTCCGTTATTTATCTTCTACATTCTTGTGATTCAATTATACGAATCACTGAAGTTCGTCTTCTAACCAATCTGATTCAAAAATTCTTCGGCCCGCTGCAGGTCTTCAGGGGTGTCGATGCCAACAGTTTCGACATCCGTGAGTCCTACGCGAATGCGATAGCCATTCTGCAACCAGCGCAATTGTTCTAGACTCTCTGCCTTCTCGAGAGAACTCTGTGGAAGCTTTGTCACCTCAGCCAATATCTCCCGACGATAGGCATACACACCTAGATGTTTCAAGAAGGGGTATTTGTCAAACCAGTCGTGTTGCTCCATTCCTCGGATATAGGGAATGATACTGCGACTGAAATATAGAGCGAAACCACGATTGTCGGTGACAATTTTTGGAGAATTAGGATTCTCAACAGCTTCGATGTTATCGAATGGTTTCCCAAGTGTGCCAATTTGTGTGGAGGGCTCGTCGAAGAGTTGCATCAGTGTCAGAATCTGGGAGGGCTGAATAAATGGCTCGTCACCTTGCACGTTGATAATGACATCGGCCTGAGTATTTGTCTTCTCTGTGGCCTCCTGAATACGGTCTGTGCCACTTTGGTGGTCGGCTCGTGTCATCACGGCCTTGCCGCCAAACGAGTTCACACACGCAAAGATGCGTTCGTCATCAGTGGCTACATAAACCTCATTGAGCACACTGCTTACTTGTTCATATACTCTTTGGATGACAGTCTTTCCGCCGAGAACTGCCAGCGGCTTGCCCGGAAAACGTGTCGATGCATAGCGGGCGGGGATGATTGCTGTAAATTTCATACGCCTGCAAAGGTAATAATAATTTTTGATAGAAAATGAGGAATATCGTTAAATAATGTACAAGAGTCATTGCAATCTCGATTTTTATTCGTATTTTTGCCAAGAAATTGAAGTTATAATAGAATGAATAAGATACGATTTATATTTTCAGTCGCGATATTGATGATGCCTACAGTGCTTTTTGCACAGAAAATTACACTGGGTTCATGTATTACGAAGGACGGTGGTGAGTTTCAGGGGGAACTCTTTCTGGGGAAACCGCATGGCAAAGGGAAAACAGTTTATAAGAACGGTAATTGGTATGAGGGGCAGTATGAGAAGGGAAAGCGTCAGGGCTTTGGCACCTATACCTTTTTTGATGGCGAGAAATACGAGGGCGAGTGGTTTCAGGACCAGCAGCATGGTAAGGGCGTCTATTATTTCTCCAATAATAACCGCTACGAGGGCCTGTGGTTCCGAGACTATCAGCATGGTCACGGCATCATGTATTACTTTAATGGCGACAAATACGACGGCAACTGGTATATGGATAAACGCTCTGGCAAAGGTACCTATACTTTTTCCAATGGTGCCTACTATAAAGGCGACTGGAAGGATGATCAGAAAAATGGACAGGGCTATTTTGATTGGGGTGATGGTTCCTCTTACGAAGGTCAGTGGGTAAACAATGTTTGTCAAGGGAAGGGTACCTTTAAGTATGCCTCAGGCGATGTGTATATTGGTCAGTGGAAGAATAATATGCAGCACGGCCGAGGCATTTATAAATTTCAAAACGGCGATGTTTACGAAGGCGACTATGTTGACGGTGAGCGTACGGGTACTGGTATTTCGAAATATGCTAATGGCGATAAATACACTGGTCAATTTCTCGAAGGTGATAAGCATGGCCAAGGCACGATGGTTTGGAAGAATGGCGATCAGTATGTGGGTCTTTGGAAGTCTGACAGACCTAATGGCAAGGGCAAACTGACGACGAAGAAGGGTGATGTATTCGAAGGACAGTTCAAGAACGGGAAAATCGACGGTGAGGGTGTCGCACGCTATGCCGACGGTTCGAAGTTTAAGGGCACCTTCAAAGATGGCAAACGTAATGGTGCCGCCATCGAGGAAGACAAAGAGGGCAAACGCTTTGAAGGCTACTACAAAGATGATGTGCGAGACGGCAAATTTGTTGAAAAGGATCGTAACGGAAAGGTTATAGCCAGTGGTACCTATACCCGTGGCCATCGTCAACAAGATAATTAATACGAATCTTTTAAATTAAAATAACTATAAATTATGATTATTGATCGACTGGAAAAACTCAGCATGTATGTGGTACTAAACCCCTTGTTTGCTGATGTAATTGATTTTCTGAGATGCCATGACCTCCAGACATTGGAGGTTGGCAAGTATCCCATCCGTGATAATAAGGTATTCCTCAACCTTCAGATGGCCAAAGGTCGTAGTCAGGATGAGGCTGTATTAGAAACGCATATTGAGATGATTGACATCCAGATTCCTATCTCAGCAGAGGAGACTTTTGGCTACACTCCGTTGTCAGATTTGCCTAATTATGAATACAATGCAGAGAAAGACATCACAAAATATGGTGAGATAAAAGCGCAGACCTATATCACAGTGAAGCCTGGAGAGTTTGTCATCTTCTTCCCTCAGGATGGTCATGCTCCCTGTATTACATCTCAAGGAGATATAAAAAAGGCAATTTTTAAGATTAAAGCATAAAAAGATATGGCAAAGAAAGTTACAACAACAAAGCCTGCTTCCAAGAAAGCAGTGACCGCAAAGAATACTGCAGCGACGAAACTTGCCAAAGTGGTTGCAAAGAAAATCGTTGACCAGAAAGAGCCCGAACATATAGGATTAGTACGTAATGACTCATGGTTGGAACCCTTCGAAGGTGCTATCAGAGGCCGTCACGATCATGCTGTATGGAAAATCAACCAACTGACACAGAATGGCAAGAAGAAACTGTCTGACTTCGCCTCCGGTCATCTGTATTTCGGCCTGCACAAGCTCGCTAAAGGCTGGGTGTTCCGTGAGTGGGCTCCCAATGCCACCGACATCTATCTGATAGGCGACTTCAACAACTGGCAGGAAACCGACAAATACCGTTGCAAGCGCATCGAAGGCACAGGCAACTGGGAATTGAAGCTTTCTGAAAAGGCTCTTAAGCACGGCCAGCTCTATAAGATGAAGGTCAAGTGGAATGGGGGAGAAGGTGAGCGTATTCCCGCTTGGTGCCGTCGCGTGGTACAGGACGACAATACGAAGATATTCTCCGCTCAGGTGTGGAATCCTGAGAAGCCCTACGAGTTCAAGAAGAAAAACTTTAAACCCAAGAAGAACCCGCTGCTCATCTACGAGTGCCACGTGGGTATGGGACAGGATGCTGAGAAGGTGGGCACCTACACCGAGTTCAAGGACAACGTGCTGCCGCGTATCATCAAGGATGGATACAACTGTATCCAGGTGATGGCCATCCAGGAGCATCCCTACTATGGCTCCTTCGGCTATCACGTCAGTTCTTTCTTCGCACCATCTAGTCGTTTCGGTACCCCCGAGGAACTGAAGGAACTTATCGATACCGCCCATAAAAACGGCATCGCCGTCATCATGGATATCGTGCACTCCCACGCTGTGAAGAATGAGGTCGAGGGCTTAGGTAATCTCTGTGGCGATCCAAACCAGTTCTTCTATCCTGGCGACCGTCATGAGCATCCCGCATGGGACTCCCTCTGTTTCGACTATGGCAAGGACGACGTGCTTCACTTCTTGCTCTCCAACTGCAAATACTGGCTCGAGGAGTTCCATTTCGACGGCTTTCGTTTCGACGGTGTCACCTCGATGCTTTACTATTCTCATGGACTGGGTGAGGCCTTCGGTGGTTATGGCGACTATTTCAATGGTCATGAGGACGATAATGCCATCTGTTATCTTACATTGGCCAATAAACTCATCCATGAGGTGAACCCAAATGCTATTACCATTGCTGAGGAGGTTTCGGGTATGCCCGGTCTTGCTGCAAAGTTTGAAGATGGCGGCTACGGCTTCGACTATCGTATGGCGATGAACATCCCCGACTATTGGATTAAGACTATTAAGGAGGTGCGCGATGAGGATATCAATGTATGCTCAATTTTCTGGGAGGTCAAGAACCGTCGTCCCGATGAAAAAACCATATCATATTGCGAGAGCCATGACCAGGCATTGGTGGGCGACAAGACCATTATTTTCCGCCTGATTGATGCCGATATGTACTGGCACTTCGCCAAGAAGGATGTCAACGATATAGCCCAGCGAGGTATTGCCCTTCATAAGATGATACGACTGGTAACGGCTGCGGCTATTAACGGTGGTTACCTTAACTTCATGGGTAATGAGTTCGGTCATCCCGAATGGATCGACTTCCCGCGCGAAGGAAATGGCTGGAGCTACAAGTATGCCCGTCGCCAGTGGAATCTCGTCGACAACAAGGACCTCTGCTATCACTGGCTCGGTGACTTCGACCGTGAGATGCTGAAGGTCATCAAGAGTGTGAAGAATTTCCAGGACACACCCGTTCAGGAAATCTGGCACAACGATGGTGACCAGGTGCTCTGCTTCATGCGTGGCGACCTTGTGTTTGTGTTCAACTTCTCGCCTACGCGCAGCTATACCGATTATGGATTCCTCGTGCCTACGGGTTCTTACGATGTGGTGCTCAATACCGACTCGAAGGACTTTGGCGGCAATGGCTTTGCCGATGACTCAATGACGCATACCACGAACTATGACCCCCTTTATGTCAACGACAAGAAAGAGTGGCTGAAACTCTACATTCCTGCCCGTTCTGCCGTTGTTCTCAAAAAGAACTAAAATGGGCATACGTTCAGATAAACGAAACAATAGCACTATCCTTTGGACGTGTGCTATTGTTTTTGTAGTCTTTTCTTTCTTGTGGCTTTATCACTTCCAGGCTGATGTGCTTGCTGCGGTGCAGCATGTGCTGAGTGGCGGTAAGACAAGTTACCAGCCATTGCTCGGAGCAGTGCTTATAACTGTGCTTTTGCAGTGTTTACAGGTCTTGGCCTATAGCGTTTTCCATCTGACAAACCGAGGCCACGCCTTTACCTATTTTCCTTCAATGTTAGTTTTGGCTCTTATCAGCGCTGTCAATACTGACCTTGCTCAGTCCTATTCATGGGGCTTTTTGTGGATTCTGATTGCGCTGATTCTTATCGGTTGGATAGGCATCTGTATAGTTGTAAAATATATTCAAAATGTCGAGCCCGACAAAGACACAAGCGTATTTCTCTCGCGTCCTATGTGGATTAATATGCTCGTGCTGTTTCTAATGATGATGGGTGTAGCTGCAGTCGGTAATACTAATGCAGTGTTCCATTACCGTATGCGAGCTGAGACGAGTCTTTTACAAAGAGACTATGAAGGTGCCCTCGATGCAGGTTGGGAGTCGCTCGAGAGCGATGTCCACCTTCAGATGATCCGTATGTATGCAATGGCGAAGCGTGGTGAACTTGGAGAACGTTTATTCCATTATCCTATTGTCGGCAGTAGCGATGTGATGCTTCCTACCAGTGGTGAGGCACGTTTTGTACGTTATCCTGTCGATAGTCTCTATCACACCTTCGGAGCCAAACCTGCACATCCGATGTCCCCTACAACTTATCTTCAACTTATTTCCAACCGAGACAAGATCTTTAATGACTCAGGACTTTCTAGTTCGGCAGGTTTAGCAAATGATTATCTTCTTTGCGGCCTGCTTATAGACCGTCGCCTTGACGACTTTGTTAATATGATACAGCAGTATTATTCTGTTAACGATAGCCTTGACACAAGCCATCTGCCCAAGCACTATTGTGAGGCCCTTACGCTCTATTGTCACTCCCGCCGCCATCCGATACTGCTTTATCAAAATGCCGTGATGGAAGAAGACTATCGTAATCTGCAAGAACTCGAACATAAATACCCCGATGCCGTTGAGCGTAAGGGCAAGGTCGAGGATATGTATGGTGATACTTATTGGTATTACTATACATATCAATGAGGAATATTGTAATATGCTTGTCTGTTATTTTTAAAGTAACGCTGTTTATGTGTAAAGATAGCGCTTGATGGAGCGCTTGGGCGTCTTCTCAAACTCTTGCTCGTGGATTTCGATTTCACTAATCTTCTCGTAAGCAGGAAGCATCTCGTTTAGTCCGTTGCGGTTCTGCTCCATAATATTCTTGATATCATCGGTAGAGAGGTTGAGGTTTTTAGCTTCGTCGTAGTCAGGGTAGACAAGTGCGATGAGTTTGTTGTCGCGTTGTACAATAATACTTTCCATAACCATCGTCATCGAGTTGAGCTTGTCTTCAATCTCCTCGGGATAGATATTCTGTCCGTTGGGACCTAGGAGCATATTCTTCGAACGGCCGTTGATAAACACGTTACCGTTGGCATCCATAGTGCCCAGATCGCCAGTGTGGTACCAACCTTCGCGGTCGATGGTTTCGGCTGTGGCCTCAGGGTTCTTGTAGTAGCCGAGCATCACGTTCGGACCCTTGGTGAGAATCTCTCCAGGAATACGACGACGGTCGGGGGAATCAATCTCTACCTGCTGATGGAGGGCAGCACGGCCGCATGAGCCTTGGGCGAAAGTTTGCCAGTCGCTATAGCAGATGATGGGCGCGCACTCTGTGGCACCATAACCCACAGTATAGGGGAAATCTATACGCTTGAGGAATCGCTCTACCTCCTGATTGAGGGCTGCTCCACCTATGATAACCTCATACATCTTGCCACCAAAGGCCTTCAGCACCTCTTGGCAGATCATTTCACGCACCTTCTTTGAGATAACGGGCATCTGTAGCAGCAGGCGCATACGGTTGTTCTGTATCTTTGGGAATACCTTCTTGCGAATAATCTTCTCGATGATGAGCGGTACGGCAATCACGATCACGGGCTTGATTTCAGCCAGTGCCTGTGCGATGATAGCGGGCGAGGGCACACGGTTGAGGTAGTAGACATGACAGCCATGTAGGAACTCGAAGATGAACTCGAAGGCCATACCGTACATATGAGCCATAGGAAGCATCGATATGACCTTGTCACCAGCCTTGATGGTCTTACCCAGGACGTCGCAGGCGAAGTCGTAGTTTGACCATAGGGCACGGTAGGGTATCATCACACCTTTTGAGAAACCAGTAGTGCCGCTGGTGTAGTTGATGACTGCCAGCTCGTCGGGACTCTGCTCTATGTAATAATTCACATGTTCCTTGCGGAAGTATTTGGGATACTTCTTGCCATAGAGCTCGTTCAGGTGTTCGCGGGCATAGGTCAGTTTGTCGGTGCGGCTGATCATCAACGAGTAGTCGGGATTGTTGATGATGCCTTCCAGCGTGGGCATCGCCTGAGGGTCGATGATGGTAGCCACGTGGTCCCCAACGAACAACAGACGGGCCTCGGAGTGATTCACGATATTATGGATCTGCTCGGCATTAAACTCGTGTAGGATGGGCACAGCGATGGCACCATAGGTGAGCGTAGCCAGGAAGGCAACAGCCCATTGCGATGAGTTACGGCCACAGAGGGCTATCTTATCGCCCTTTTGAATACCACTGTTTTCGAAAAGGATATGAACCTTTTCGATCTTTCTGGCCACATCATGAAATTGTAAGGTCTGCCCCTTGTAATCAGTAAGCGCATCGAGGTCCCAGTTGTCGATGACGCTCTTCTGTATGAGTGCGTTAAAACTTGGTATCTGTTCCATATTATTAGTTCTGATATAAGTAGCGTTTTATACTCTTTTTAGGTGTCTTGGCAAATTCCTCTTCATGGAGGATAATCTGTGAGATACGGCTATAGACCGGCAGCTGCTCGTTGAGCTCCTTGCGGTTCTGCTCCATAATCTGCTCCAGTTCTTCCTGATTGAAATTCATCATCTCATCCTTGTCGGGATGAACGAGGGCTACCAGTTTGTCGCCTTTTTGGATGACCACACTCTCTGCCACCATCGTCATCGAATTAAGCTTATCCTCGATTTCCTCAGGGTATACGTTCTGTCCGTTAGCGCCCAGAAGCATATTCTTGATGCGTCCGCGGATGAACAGATGGTTGGAGCTGGAGAGGGTGCCCAGGTCGCCAGTATGATACCAACCTTCCTCATCGATAACCTGATGTGTGGCCTCCTCATTCTTATAATAGCCGAGCATCACATTGCAACCACGGGTGACAATCTCACCAGGGATACTCTGCGGGTCTTGGGAGAGGATCTTTACCTCCATACGGTCAACGGGCTTACCGCAACAGCCAGGTACAAACTCCTTATGGTCACAGTAGGAGATCAATGGCGCGCACTCGGTGGTGCCATAGCCTACGGTAACAGGGAAACCAATGCTCAGCAGGAATTCCTCAACCTCTTTCGAGAGAGCAGCACCACCCACGATGATCTCGTAGAGTCGACCACCAAAGGCATTGTACACTTCCTTGCAGATGCGGTCCTTTACTTTCTTGCTCACCACAGGCATCGTCAGCAACAGGCGCATACGGTTGTTCTGTATCTTGGGGAATACCTTCTTTCGGATAATCTTCTCGATGATGAGCGGCACTGTGACGACTAGCGTTGGGCGCACGTCAAGGAAAGCTTGTGCAATGATGGCAGGCGACGGTAGACGGGTCAGGAAGAAAAGGTGACAACCGTGACAGAAACCGAAGAGGAATTCAACGGCCATGCCGTACATGTGGGCCATGGGCAGAATGCTCAGAAGGTTATCTCCAGGCTTGATAATCTTGCCCAGACGACTAATGATGAATTCGATGTTGCCCCAGATGGAACGGTAGGGGAGCATGACGCCCTTGGAATAGCCCGTGGTGCCACTGGTGTAGTTAATAAGTGCCAATTCTTCAGCTTCGTCAATATGATAGTTGACATTTTCGCGGCGGAAGGCCATCGGATACTTACTGCCAAACATAAGATTCAAATGTTCGCGCGCGTACGTAAGTTTTTCTGAGCGACTGATGAGTAGCGAGAAATCAGGGATGTTGATAATGCCTTCCAGGGCTGGCATCTCATCAGGATTGATGGTCTTTACGGCAAAGTCTCCAATAAAGAGGAGCTTGGACTCGGAGTGGTTCACAATATTGTGAATCTGCTCGCCATTGAATTCGTGAAGAATAGGAACAGCTACGGCACCATATGTGAGTGTGGCAAGGAATGCTACTGCCCAATGGGCGGAATTACGACCGCAGATAGCAATCTTGTCGCCCTTCTGAACGTTGCTGTTCTCAAAGAGTATATGCAGCTTTTCAATCTTTCGTGCGACATCATGATATTGGAGGGTAGCTCCCTGATAGTCGGTTAATGCATCCTGATCCCAATTGTCGATGATTGCACGTTGGATATATGAGTTGAAGCTATTAAATGATTCCATTAAAATTGCACAAATTTCAAAATTTTGTGCAAAGGTAATTCGTTTTCTGCACATTTGCAAATTTTTTGTGCAATTTTTTAAGGAACTTAAGCAATATTAAACGAAAAATATAACTTTATGAACAAAAATCACTCATATCGCATAGATTTTGCAGGATGGATATGCGAAATGAAATAGCTGGGGGCAATGAGTACAAAGACGCAGATGATGAGGGTTGCAATATTAAGGAGTACGAATAGGGGGATGTTAATCTCCATCGGAGCCTCGCTGACATAGTAGGTCTGGGGATCAAGTTTCACAAGACCCGAATATTTCTGCAGTGCGATGATGCCCAAACCGAGCAGATTGCCTATAATCAGGCCCTGCCCGATGATAAAGGCTGCAAACCATAAGAAGGTGTGGCGGATTGTCTTATTGCGAGCACCTACAGCCTTCAGAACGCCAATCATCTGTGTACGCTCGAGGATGATAATTAGCAGACCGCTGATCATGGTGAATCCTGCTACGCATACCATCAGTACAAGGATGATCCAAACATTTATGTCGAGCAGTTCAAGCCAGTGGAACACCTGTGGATAAGCTTCGTAGATGGTTTGCGAAGAATAAGTGTTCATATCTTTATCTGTCTGACGGTTCACCTTCTCGATGAATTCATCAGCTGTGTTTTGCAACTGTTCGAAGTTCTTGACGGTGATCTCAGCTCCGCTGCATTGTTCGTCATTCCAGTCGTTGAGTTTCTGGGTGGTGTGGATATCTGTGAAACAGAGACTCTCGTCGAATCGCGTCATGTTGGTTTGGTAGATACCTGTGATGGTGAAGCGTCGAGTGCGCACACTTTCTCCGATGAAGTAGGCGAAAATGCGGTCACCGGTCTTTAGGCGCAACTTGTCTGCAATCATCTTTGAAACTAGTATCTTGTTGGTACTGGTTGTATCGCTGAACACTGGTATCTCACCTTCTAGCAGATGTTTGCTGAGAAAGTTTAGGTCGTATTCGGGCCCCACGCCCTTGAACATCACACCCAGAAAGTCATCGTCGGTCTTCAGAATGCCCTGTGAATAAGCGTATCGCTCTACATGCTTCACACCCTCTATCTGCTCATAGCTGTACATCACGCTATCGTTAATGATGATGGGGTAGGAGTCGGTGCTGAGGAAGGTGAGCATGTTCTGTATCTGTATATGGCTGCCGAACCCCACCACCTTGTCACGGATGGTATGTTTGAATCCGAGAACGACACTCACAGTGACAATCATCACGGCCAATCCGATGGCAACGCCGATGGTGGCAATACGGATGGCCGGACGGCTTACCTTACGTTTGTCGCCCTGATCACTGTATATTCTCTTTGCTATAAAAAAGGGTAAATTCACTCTTCGTCGACTCTTCCTGGGTAAGCTTCCAATGCCTTACGCAGCACAAACAATGCACGTTCCAGATCTTTCTTTTTCAATACGTATGCGATACGCACCTGATTGATGCCGGCACCGGGGGTGGTGTAGAACCCTGCTGCAGGTGCCATCATCACTGTCTCGCCCTCGTAGTTGAACTCTGCCAGACACCAGCGACAGAATTTCTCTGCATCGTCAACAGGCAGTTTGGCCACGGTATAGAAGGCTCCCATGGGAATAGGCGAATAGACGCCGGGGATACGGTTAAGACCGTCGATCAGGCACTTACGTCGCTCTACGTATTCGTCGTAGACATCACGCAGATAGTCCTCTGGCGTCTCAAGAGATGCTTCGGCAACAATTTGTCCGATTAATGGTGGGGAGAGACGGGCCTGACAGAATTTCATCACGGCCTTGCGTACCTCGGCATTCTTCGTGATAAGGGCACCTATACGGATGCCGCACTCGGAATAGCGCTTCGAAACGGAGTCGATGAGAATCACATTCTGTTCGATGCCTTCCAGATGGCAGGCAGAAATATAGGGCGAGCCTGTGTAGATATATTCACGATATACTTCGTCAGAGAAAAGATAGAGGTCGTATTTCTTAACCAGGTCGCGTATCTGGTTCATCTCGCGACGGGTATAAAGATAGCCTGTGGGATTGTTAGGATTACAAATCATAATAGCTCGGGTACGCTCGTTGATGAGTTCCTCGAACTTCTCCACCTTTGGCAGTGAAAAACCCTCCTCGATGGTTGTTGCGATTGTGCGGATCTTTGCGCCAGCAGAGATGGCAAAAGCCATGTAGTTGGCATAGGCTGGTTCAGGCACGATAATCTCATCGCCAGGATTCAGACATGAGAGGAAAGCAAAGAGCACCGCCTCTGAACCACCCGATGTTATAATGATGTCATCAGCTGTCACACGGATGTCATATTTCGCATAATAGTCTACCAGCTTCTCACGATAGCTCAGGTAGCCCTGAGAGGGAGAATACTCGAGGATGTTACGGTCGATGGTCTTTAGGGCATCGAGGGCCACCTTAGGTGTTGGCAGATCGGGCTGTCCAATGTTCAGGTGATACACCCTTGTACCCTTTTTCTTTGCGGCTGCGGCTAGCGGAGCAAGTTTTCTGATCGGTGACTCCGGCATCTCCAAACCGCGTACTGATATCTCTGGCATCTTATTTGTATTTTTATAAAACGGTGCAAAGGTACGAAAAAAAGTGAGAAGTGAAAAGTGAAAAGTGAAAAAAAAGCCATCACGCATAGATTTTTTTATCCGAAAGTACTCTATTTCAATTTAATTGTGTACTTTTGCACATCAAAACCTGTGTAGATATGAATTTCGAAGAACTTGTAGAAACCCGTGACGTACGGAAGTCCAATAAGGTGAAAATGCCCTTCGGCTATTTTCACAAGCGCCAGATTGACGGCAAGTACAGCAACTTCGTGGAGTTCGTCGATGAACTCTCTGATAATATCCTTTTCGCGGAGTGTCTGAAAAGAGACTGCGAAGTGGCAGCACAAATCAGTGACAAGCATCAGTTGCACTTCACTCCCAATTCTGAGGGAGGTTCGGATGGTATCTATGCCATCGCTGTTGAACCTGGTAATTACCTCACTATGGAACAGTTGTTGAACGAGGTTCCTTCGGTAGTGGCTCAAAAGGATTTCCTTGAGAACACTATCAAAGACCTGTTACAACTGACCATTTTGCTCAACGAGAAAGGTGTGCAGCAAGTGTGCTTTGCGCCATCAAATGTTTTGGTTCGCAAAAATGACAATGGCGTGCGCTTGCTCCTGCATGGTTCGTCGTTCCAACGGTTGGGTGTCTATGACACGCTTTTCGAGGATATCGAGGCGTATATTGCTCCTGAGGTGATGCGTGGTGAAATACCTACCGACCGCAGTGATGTCTACGGTTTGGCTAAGTTCGTCGATTATCTCTATGCCTCGTCAGGTTTGCCTTTTTATTTGAAGTCGATTATCCGCAAGGCAACCTCAGAAAATCCTGAGGCGCGCTATGCCTCAGTGGCCGAATTCTCGAAGGCACTCTCTCAGCGTAAGGCTACGTTTAAGTCGGGTGTCATGAGTATCAGTGCAATTGCCATCGCCCTGATTTTGGCGGGGCTTTTCTTCGCCATCACGCCCGATACGGAGATGGTAGAGTTTATTAAACCGGTGGAAGAGCCCATTAGCGAAGAACTGCTTGATGAGGGTTTCGATCCCTCCACAGAACTTGGTGCTGCAGCTGATTCTGCCGCCATTGCCAAGGCTATCAAAGAATACCAGATGAAGGACTCTGATAAGATTGACGAAAAAAAAATTCGTGAGTTTGAGGCCAAGGGTGAGGCAATTTTCCGTAAGCAGTTCTCGAAGGAGGCCGATCGTATTCTCTCGGGCGTTTACAATAGTAAGAATATGGCCGGCGGTCAGAAGTCGTTTGAGCAAGCCAGTAATAAAGCTATGCAGGAACTGGTTGAAAAGCAGATAGAATTAGGTGAACATTCGTCGTTGCCGTCGGAGAAAAGCCAACGTATTGCCTCTGAGATTATCGAACAGATTACGGAGCGCAAGAAGGTTGAGATGGGAGACAAGCCCAACTATGGTTATCAGAAAGGAAGTAAGGAAGATAATAATTAATATAATATGAGATCAAGAACAGCAGAATGGTTTGAGTGCAAGATCCGTTATGAAAAAGTGATGGAAGACGGCTTGCAGAAGCGTGTGTCAGAAAACTATGTTGTTGATGCGTTGAGTTTTTCCGAGGCTGAAGAACGCATCATCGAGGAGATGTCGCATTTTATAAGCGGACAGTTTGATGTAGTCGATATCAAGAAAGCTTCGTACAAGGAAATTTTCTTTGCCGACAGCGATAGTGCTGACAAGTGGTATAAGGCAAAACTTAAGTTCGTGACTATTGACGAGAAAACGGCCAAGGAGAAGACCACAGCCGTGAATTATCTGATACAGGCAGGCTCTTTCAATGGGGCAGTAAAGAATATCGAAGAGGTGATGGGCGGCACGATGATCGACTATGTCATCGCAACTATCTCAGAGACACTTCTCATGGATGTGTATGAGCACAAGTAATGTCATGTATGATGTAAAAGGGCATCTTCATGAGGTGTTGGGCCAATTGCCACAGGGTGTCCGCCTTGTGGCAATTAGCAAGTATCATCCCAACGAATATATCGAGGCCGCTTATGCTGAAGGACAGCGTATCTTCGGCGAGAGTCATGAGCAGGAATTGCGCAAGAAACACGAACAGTTGCCCAAGGATATCGAGTGGCATTTCATCGGTCATTTACAGACTAATAAGGTAAAATACATTGCTCCTTATGTGACGATGATTGAGGCTGTTGACTCACTAAAACTCCTACGGGAAATAAATAAGCAATCAGAGAAATGCGGACGTTCGATTAAAGTTTTACTTGAACTTCATATAGCTGAGGAATCTACCAAATATGGATTGACTCTTGACGTTTGTCGTGAACTGCTCGAAGGTGGTGAGTGGCGTGAGATGAAGCATGTTCAGATATGTGGATTAATGATGATGGCATCGTTTGTCGACGATCGGGAACAAATCCGTCGTGAGATGCAGATTGCCGCTGATTTCTTCGACGAGGTGAAAGCACGCTATTTTGCAGATGACGATGCTTTCTGTGAACGTTCCTGGGGCATGAGCGACGACTATCTGATAGCTTGTCAGACGCGTTCTACGATGGTCCGCATCGGCACAGCTATCTTCGGTCCCCGCGTTTATTGAAATAATACTGGTCGCGCTTTCTCGTGATCCGTCCGAAATTGATGGCATGCACGGGACAATAATGATAGCAGGCTAAACAAGAAGTACACCGCCCGTTGTGCAACCACGCTGGTGGTGTACCTTGTATATTATCCACAGGACATTTGCTCTGGCATTTTCCACATCGGATGCATTTATCGGTATCGACGGTGAACTTCTTGTCGTTCACCATCTTTCGGTTGAAGTATTCGCCAATCACATATGAGTAGAGTCTGGGGGTGGTACCTTTGTCAAGCTCTTCGATGCCACGCCTGCGTTCCTTGATCATCTGGATGATGTGGGATATCTGTTGGCGCGCCATATCGAGTTTCAAAGCTTCTTTTTCCTCCGAGTCAGTCTTCATAAACGGTAGACAGACATAACTCTCGGGCATAATGATTGAGAATACCGATTCTGTATGCATCGCCTCACCATTGCTACGTCTCAGACCCTCACAGGCTGCTAAATCGCGGTTCAGAATGGTCATTGCTTCGCCCATATTGTCGCCACAGGTGGTGAGTGCCCAACAGAAGTTCTTGTCAACGTTCAGTTTCAGACTTCTGATAAAGTCGCGGACGATCCTTGGTACTTGCCATCCGTGGGTAGGAAAACAGAAACCGATGCGCTCGTTGGCCTCAAGGGTGTATGTATGGCATCCTCCGCGCAATTCATCGGGAATATACAATAACTGTTCTCCGATAGCATTGGCCACTTCCTGTGCCGCCCATCGGGTATTACCTGTTCCGCTGAAATAGAAAACCATGTTTTTATATAATTTTTGGCAAAGTTACAAAGAAGTAAGTAAAATACCAAAAAATTAAAATAAAATGTCTGAAATTATTTGGTGCGAATGGGGCAAATCCTTAAATTTGCAACGTGAACAGATGGCGAATTCTTATGCTGCTTCTCATGGCAGTGTTTTCGGTGGATAGTTTCTCACAGCGACACCTTGTTGTAGTCGATGTTGAGACGCTTATTCCTGTGTCGGGCGCTAATGTGGTCAGCCGTGAAGGCACTAGCGTCACAGATTCTCTTGGTCATGTTCTTGTATCTGACAGCTGTCGGTCGTTGTCGTTTTCGCATGTCAACTACGAAAGCCGTATTATCAATCTGGCGGAGGTGCGCGATACGGTATTCATGATTTCCAAACTGTTGAATATCAAAGAAGTGGTTGTATTCGGTCATGGTCCTCAAGAGGAAATCTCTGACGATTTGAAGAAGAAGTTAAAAATGGATGCGATTAATGCCCAATTGGCAGCTGCCAATCCTAATAGCGGTATCAATGTTCTGGCCATTCTGAAAAAGCTTATTCCCAAAAAGTGGCTCGCCAGTCTCCGGAAGAACTCCAAGGAGGAACGGCTCAAACGCCTTCAGAAGATGCTCGACGAATATTAAAAATCCCCGCTAGACAGCGGGGATTTGATTATTGCATGAGATAGCGTTTGAAGTCTTCAAAATGTTTTGTCATAGGAACACTCTGCTTCTCACCCTTCATGAAGGCTGCCAAACGATCAGGAATATCTACATCGATACCTAAGATGTCATCCACTTTCTCTTTGAACTTTGCCGGATGGGCTGTCTCACAGAATACACCGATCTCGCCAACCTTTAAACCATCAGCTAAGGCCTGATAACCGCAAGCACCATGAGGATCCAGAATATAACCCGTTTTAGCATAACACTGACGCATGGTCTCACGAATCTGGTCGTCGCTATAGGTTGCTCCGCTGATCAGGTTAGTGATATGATGATGCGTAGCCACATCGGTCAGTTTGTTATTCTGGCTGTAAAGATTGATGATACGGGCGAAGTTGGATGGATCGCCGACATCCATCGCATTAGCGAGTGTCTGTACACTGGCCTTTGGTTCATATTGGCCTGTCTGTAGGTATTTGTAAACGATGTCATTTGCATTATTTGCAGCGATGAAACGCTTTATGGGCAGACCCATCGCATGACCGAAGAGAGCAGAACAGATATTGCCGAAATTACCCGATGGTACACACATTACAAGATTCTCAGCTTTGCCGAGCGCCTTCATGCGGGCGTAGGCATTGAAGTAATAGAATGCCTGTGGCAGAAAACGGGCCACATTGATGGAATTTGCAGAGGTCAGTTTCATGTGCTTGTTCAATTCCTCATCCATGAAGGCTGATTTCACCAATGCCTGACAATCGTCGAAGACACCATCCACCTCGATTGCGGTGATGTTCTTGCCAAGTGTTGTGAACTGGCATTCCTGAATGGGCGACACCTTGCCTTTGGGATAGAGTACATAGACATGAATGCCATCAACACCGAGGAAACCGTTGGCAACGGCAGAGCCTGTATCCCCAGAGGTCGCCACGAGGACATTGATTAGATTGTTCTGATGACTCTGAGTATTTTGAGTGAAATATCTCAGCAGTCGCGCCATGAAACGAGCACCGACATCCTTGAAGGCGAGGGTAGGACCGTGAAAGAGTTCCAGACTATAGATATTATCCTCGACCTTGACCACAGGACAATCGAAGGAGAGAGTGTCGTATACGATATCCTGAAGGGCATCAAGGTCGACGTCTTCACCAAAGAATGCGCTAGCCACATTGTAGGCAATCTGTTGGAAAGACATGTCCTGAATGTTGTCGAAGAACACCTTCGGCAGTATTTTGATTTCTTCTGGCATGTAAAGACCGCGATCTTCTGCCAGGCCTTTCACTACGGCCTTTTTGAGGTCAGCGATGGGGGCTTTTCCATTAGTGCTATAATAATTCATAGACATTTAACTTTGATGATATTATTTGATGGCCATAAGGGTCTGCATGAACTGGGCGTGACGGAGAAGACCATAGGAACCGTCGACGCACGAAACCTCGTCGTACTGCTGTACATCGTCGGGCTTGATGCCACGATGCCAGATGAGGAAGGGTACGGCCTGTCCCACGTGAATACGCATCTCAACGGGTGTGAGATGATCGGGTAGCACGGCGATACAAACGGGCTCTTTCCACTTGCTTACCTCATTATAGATAGGGGCGATCAGACGCTGATCAAGATATTCGATCGTCTTGAGTTTCAATTCCAGATCGCCATCATGACCTGCCTCGTCGCTAGCCTCTACATGAACAAACACGAAATCGTCCCGCTGGAGGGCTCTGATGGCAGCCTCAGCCTTACCTTCGTAGTTGGTGTCGGCCAAGCCTGTGGCACCTTTCACGCGGATAATCTTCAAACCTGCGTAGTGGCCGATACCGCGGATTAGGTCGACAGCAGAGATGACAGAGCCGGACTTCACTTGCGGATAGCGTTGCATGAGAGTCTCCATAGATGGACGGTAACCACCGCTCCAAGGCCAGATACTATTGGCCTGGCGCTCACCGCGCTTGGCACGTTCAATATTAAAGGGATGCTCGGTAAGCAGTTTCTGCGACTTTATGATGAGTTCGTTCAACAGATCGGCTGTCTCTTCTGGCGAGAGGCGGATAGAACCGGCATGATGGACAGTATTTCGCGATTCGGGCTTCACCAGCAGGGGATACCACTCCTGATTAGGATGGTCGTGGGGCGGGGCACAAACGATATGCTTGTTGCCGCCTTTAATGATGAGCAGATGTCGGTACTGAATGCCGGTAATGAATTTGACACGCTCGAAACCGTAACGCTCGTTGATGGGCGCTGCAAGGTGTTCGTTCAGATATTTAATCAGCACGTCGCCATCCTCGGTCTCAAGGTTTCCACCGTTATGGGTGATAATCACACCATCCATGCCCGAGTTCCCATCACCTAAGCGTGGTTTGTCAATAGTGATGATGTTACAGCGCAGAGCCAGATCGTCGTCGGCCATCTCATAACCTATCGAAGCTGCCTCTAAAGGGCCGCGACCTTCATAGACACGGTTCAAATCGTAGCCAAGAATGGCTGTGTTTGCTACTTCTGAACCCGGGGGAAAACCCTCTGGAACAGTGATAAGGCGACCACAACGACCTTCACGGGCCAAACGGTCCATCATGGGTTTGTTGGCGCATTGCAGTAAGGTCTTTCCTTCAAGTCGTTTGACGGGAAGATCGGCCATGCCATCACCTAATATGATGATATGCTTCATATGTTAAATGTTTGCGATTGACATGATATTGGCAAACACACCAGCAGCGGTCACAGCAGCACCGGCACCATAACCCTGAATCAACATAGGATACTCCTTATAGCGCTCGGTGGTAAGCAATACGATATTGTTAGAGCCTTCAAGACCATAGAACGGATGTCCGTATGGCACTTCCTTCAAAGCGACGCTGGTTTTGAAGGATGACGGATTCTTCTCATCGGCTTCCATCGTAGCAACGAAGCGCCAACGTTTGTTCTCAGCCTCGAGCACCTTACGACGGGCTTCGAAATCTGCATCAAGCTCAGGCAGACGTTTCCAGAAGTCGTCAATCGAACCCTCGAAAAAACTGTCGGGCACAAAGAGATGCTTCTCCACATCTGACTGTTCTACCTTATAGCCAGCCTCACGGGTGAGGATTACCAATTTGCGGATAACATCCGTACCACTGAGGTCGATTCGTGGGTCTGGCTCTGAGTAACGCTGTTCCTTAGCGCGCTTCACAGTCTCAGAGAAAGGCACGTCGGCAGCAATCTCGTTGAAGATGAAGTTCAGCGTACCGGAAAGAATAGCCTCAATCTTCAGGATCTTATCACCCGAGTTACACAGGTCGTTTATAGTACCGATAATCGGCAGACCTGCTCCTACGTTGGTTTCATAACGGAACCATACACCGCGGTCACGGGCAGTCTGGCGGAGTTTGATATAACTGTCATAATCGCTCGAGGCTGCAATCTTATTGGCAGCCACTACGGAGATATTATGCTCTAGGAATGTCTGATAAAGAACGGCAATCTGACGGCTGGCGGTACAGTCGACGAAGACAGAGTTGAAGATATTCATCTTCACAATCTCGTCACGCATGTGGTCTGTATTAGCCGCATATCCCGCACGCAGGATCTTCTCATAATTGTCGAGGTCGATGCCGTCACGATCGAGCACGAAGTTGTCCACATCCGAGATACCCACCACATTCAGTTTCAGACGCTTGGTCTGCATCAGGTACTGCTGCTGCGTGCGGATCTGCTCCAGGAGCATGCCACCCACGGTACCGATACCGCAAATAAACAGGTTGAGCACCTTGTATTCTGAGAGGAAGAACGAGTCGTGGAGCACATTGAGCGATTTGCGCAGGAAACGGCCGTCGACCACAAACGAGATGTTCGTTTCCGAGGCGCCCTGGGCACAGGCAATCACAGAGATACCTGAACGGCCCAGTGTTCCAAACAACTTACCGGCAATACCCGGTGTCTGCTTCATGTTCTCACCCACGATGGCGATGGTGGCCAGACCACTCTCCACCTGCATGGGGAACATAGCACCCGTCTCGATCTCCTTGGCAAACTCTGCATTCAGAACTTCTGCTGCGGCTTCGGCATCCTCGTCACGCACACCGATAGAGGTGGAGTTCTCAGAAGAAGCCTGCGACACCATAAACACAGAGATACCCTTATTGGCGAGCGTAGTGAAAATACGGCGGTTCACGCCGATCACACCCACCATCGAGAGTCCGGTTACCGTAATCAACGAGGTGCCCTTGATGCTCGAGATACCCTTGATGGGCTTCAGGTCATCGTCGATCTTCTCCTTGATGAGGGTTCCCGGATGCTCGGGATTGAAAGTATTCTTGACCTTAATAGGAATATTCTTTACGCAGACAGGATAGATGGTCGGCGGGTAGATTACCTTTGCACCGAAATTGCAAAGCTCCATTGCCTCTACATAAGAGAGTTCGTTGATCGTGTAGGCACTCTTAATCACCTTCGGATCAGCCGTCATGAAACCGTCCACATCTGTCCAGATCTCCAACACTTCTGCATTCAGCACAGCGGCGATGATAGCGGCCGTATAGTCACTACCGCCACGACCCAGGTTTGTGGTTTCGTGGGTGTCACGGTCTCTGGCGATAAAGCCAGGCACCACATACACGTTCTTGTCGCTGATGTCCTTGAAGGCTTCCTTTACCAGCTCTGTCGTCAGATCGGCGTCAACCACATGTCTGCCCAGTTTCTTCTCCGTGCGGATGAAGTCGCGGCTGTTCATACGGACACCGTTCTTGATCATTGCTGCCACGATGTGCGAACTCAGACGTTCACCGTAAGACACGATGGTGTCTTCTGTCTTCTTCGACAGGTCGTGAATCAGGTACACACCATAGAAGATACTCTTCAACTGGTCGAAGAGCTGATCTACATTATTGAATAAGTCAATGCGCTTTTTGTCGTCCTGGATGATGGCCTCGATCATCTGGTGGTGGCGCGTCACCATCGTGTCGAATTCCTCACGATAGTGATCATCTCCTTGCTGGGCCAACTTCGATGTGGCGATCAGTTTGTCGGTGATGCCGTCAAGTGCACTTACTACTACTACGACAGGTTGCGTCCGAGCCTCTGTCTCCACAATTTTTTTCAAAACCTACGGACGTTCCGCCGAATTTCATTACTTTCATATTTCTATGCAATTTATCTTGCCTAACGGTACCCCTCAACAAGCGGGGATTACTCCATTGGCGGGTGCAAAGATAGTGCAAATCGGGGAAATAACCAAATAATTCGTGATATTTTTCGGACGAGTGTGCCAAAATATAAAAATCCCCCCGCTGATTTGCGAGGGGATTGATGTATTACTGCTGTTTATCCTACTTGAAGATCTTCTGAGCGAACATCGTCAGGTAGATACGCCAGTTGCGCCAGATATGACCGCCTTCGGTTTCTACATATTCATATTTATAACCCTGCGAATCCCAATAATTGCGCAGATCGACTGTGCTCTGATAGAGGAAGTCGGTCTTACCCATACCCATCCAATAGAGCTTGGGCTTGCTGCCGAATAGTTTGGCTGACTGTTGGGCGAAGTTGGGATCACCCTTGATCTGATCTGCAAACGAGGCGCCTTGAATCTGGTTGTTGCCCTTTGAGAGATTGCCGTGAGGCACCTCATTCACTTTATACAAATTTTTATAAAAAAACTCAAAAAATCTTGGATTCTTCGCAAAAGGTTTTTACCTTTGTAGCATGAAACGGACACTTTTGTTTTTTAGTATACTGATTACAATCGGAATAACCCCTTTGTCGGCACAGGAATCCGGCAATGAGGCAGACCTTCAGACACTTCTGGTTCTTTTTTGCCCGACGCAGAAATGCCCGTTAAGACGTGGGAATTAATCAACAACTAATATATTACAACTTATGAAGAAACTAATTATGATGGCAGTATTGATGACTGCAACCGTATCTGCTTTAGCGCAGAGAAAAGCCGAACCTTATTTCTCATTCAGAGAGTTACCCAACATGCTCAAATGGTGTCCGGCTCCTCCAGATACCGTCGGAGCAGCCTTTGCCTACGATATCATGCAGTACATGTGGGGTAAGGAGGTGCGCCAGAAAGATAAGGAGCGTACTGCTATTGCCATCCGCGATGCCGTCTATAGCCTCGAATGCATTGCTGATGAATACAGTGTACCCTTCGGTTTGAAGATTTCCGAGGAAGAGACGCCCGAGATCTGGAAGTTGCTCAACGATGCCAAGGTTACAGGCGAGAATATCAGTAACTTCCCGAAGTTCTATTATAAACGGATTCGCCCGTTCATGCGATTCCACGAACACACCGCCACCCCACAGTTTGAGCCGGATCTGCGCAGGAATTTCTCCTATCCCTCTGGTCATACCATCCTGGGTTGGAACTCAGCCTTGCTGCTCGCAGAAATCAATCCGGAGCGTGCCGACACCCTTCTGAAGCGCGGATACATGTACGGTGAGAGTCGTGTGATTGTGGGTGCCCATTGGCAGAGCGATGTGGATGCCGGTCGCCTGGCAGCCGCTGCCGCCTATTCGCGCATGCACAGCAGCGAACGATTCCTCGAACAGATGCAACTGGCACGTCTGGAGTTTCGCATCAAGAAAGGCCTGGCTACCAAAGAGGAGCAGAAGTCTTTCAAGAAGTTAGTCGAGAAACGCGATAAGGCAGCTAAAGCCGCTATGGCCGCTAAAGAGGCTAAGGCTAAGAAATAATCATTGCTTTTTGGAACCATCCTTCGCAGGCTTCGCCTTTTGGCGATGCTTGCGTTGATCTTTACTGCCGTTGCCGCGACTGTTCCAGCGACCGTGACGACGGGTGTTGCTGCGTTTCTTCTCGCGCTTGGTATATTCCGGACCGTCGCCGATGCCTTCGGGCAGGGGATTCTTCACCACTTCCTTACCGAGAAAATGCTCGATCTGCTGGAAACGGTAGATATCGGTTTCGTTGATGAAGGTGATAGCCTCGCCATCACGGTCGGCACGCGCAGTACGGCCAATGCGGTGTACATAGTCTTCAGCATCGTGAGGCACGTCGTAGTTGATCACCGTACGGATATCGTCGATGTCGATGCCTCGCGACACGATGTCGGTCGCTACGAGCACATCCACCATTCCGGCCTTGAAGCGGTACATCACCTCGTCGCGCTCCTGTTGCGAGAGGTCGCTGTGCATCTGTCCGCAGTTGATGTGCATCTGTTTCAGGCTTCGCGCGATGTCCTTCACCTTGTCTTTCTTGCCCGAGAAGATGATAACGCGCTGCAAGTCGCCAGCCTTGAAGATATGGTTGATGATCTTCAGCTTCTGCGGCTCATAGCAGACATAGGCCGACTGGCGGATCTTCTCGGCAGGCTTCGATACGGCAATCTTCACCTCTACGGGATTATGCAGCATAGTCACAGCCAGTTCGCGAATCTTCGGTGGCATAGTGGCCGAGAACATGATGCGCTGACAATTCTTGGGCAACTGCTGCACAATCTTCATGATGTCGTCGATAAAGCCCATGTCGAGCATGCGGTCGGCCTCGTCGAGTACGAAGAAACTACAGCGTGAGAGGTCGAGGTTGCCCACTTTCAGGTGACTGAGCAAACGACCCGGTGTGGCGATGAGCATATCGGCGCCCAGACGCATACCGCGCAGCTCTTGTTCATAGCGTCCGCCATCATTACCACCATAGACAGCTACCGACGATACCCCGTCGAGATAATAGCCGAAGCCCTGCATGGCCTGATCGATCTGCTGTGCCAACTCGCGGGTGGGCGACATGATGATGCTGTTGATGGCATCCTTGGGATAATCGCCATCGTCGAGCATCGACAGGATGGGCAACAGATAGGCCGCCGTCTTTCCCGTACCCGTCTGAGCCACACCCAGCAGGTCGTAGCCGTCAAGGATTTCGGGGATACAACGTTCCTGTATCGGGGTCATCTCGTCGAAGTGCATGTCATAGAGCGCATCGAGGATATTATCATTTAAATAGGTCTCTTCGAATTTCATTAGTTCGGGGCTTGACGATAACAGAAGTATGCGATTAACACATATAATAAATTAGGTATCCACGCAGCCAGCATCGGTGGGGTGTCCGCATTGATGGCGAAGGTGGCACTGATGGTCTGCAACAGGATGTAGGAGAACGAGAGGGCCAGTCCGATTCCCAGATAGAGGCCCATGCCGCCCTTACGCTTACGGCTGGAGAGACTTACACCGATGATGGTCAGGATGAACGAGGCAAACGAGGTAGCGATGCGCTTGTGGAATTCCACTTCATATTGCACCACATTGCCCGAACCTCTGTCGATCTGCTTCGAGATGTATTGCCGCAATTCCGGTGAGGTGAGTGTCTCCTGCTGACCATCCGAGAATACCAGGTCTATCGGTTCCATCATGATGAGGGTATCGAGCGTTGCCCCCGATGTGATAACCTCCTTCAGGCCTTTGAGCGTACGGATCTTCCAGTTCTGCGCCTTCCAGTGATAACGGGTTTCGCTGATGGAGTCATAACGCAGCGTCGAGGCCGTCATGTGACTCACCAGCTTCTTGTTCTCAAACTTGTCGAGCGAGAAACCGAAGGCCGTTTTCGAGCGGTCGTCGTACTGTTGCATATAGGCGATAATGCCCGGACCTACCATCAACTGCACATTGGTGGCAGAGAGCGTTCGCTTCTTGTTTTTGTATTTGGCCTCGAAATCCTGTCGCACGACGGTACCTTTGGGGATGACGTAGGAACCAAGTGTGAAGTTGACCACAGCGATCAGTGCCGCAGAGATCATGTAGGGTCGCAGCAGCCGTTTGAAACTCACACCTGCTGCCAACATGGCGATGATCTCGGAATTGCCAGCCAGCTTCGAGGTGAAGAAGATAACGGCAATAAACACAAACAACGGCGAGAACAGGTTCGAGAAATAAGGCACGAAGTTGGCGTAGTAGTCAAACACGATAGCCTTCAGAGGAGCACCGTAAGTCGAGAATTTCGCCAGGTTCTCATTCACGTCAAACACGATTGCGATACTGATAATCAGCACAATCGAGTAGATGTAAGTACCGATAAACTTGTTGATGATATAGCGGTCGAGCCTTTTCAGATAGCGGAAAGGGTTGAGATATTTCAGATAGCGTAACCATCTGAACCAGTGGCGGAGTTTATGCCCGAAACGTTCTGCCGCCCTTAGCCGACGGTAACGCTTCCTGTGAAGCCTGATCTTACTGAAGTCTCTTTCTCTATGATTCATCGCCTTTGTCCTAATTGATTGATGACTGAGCGCTTCCACGTTACGAAATCGCCGTCGATGATATGCTGGCGCGCATCGGTCACCAGACGCAGATAGAAGGCGAGGTTGTGGATGCTTGCAATCTGCATGGCCAACAGTTCCTGTGCCTTGAACAGATGATGCAGGTAGGCCTTCGAATGGATGCGGTCGATGTCGCAGCCGTCGGGATCAATGGGCGAGAAATCGTCCTCCCATTTCTTGTTGCGCATGTTCATCGTACCCTCATAGGTGAAGAGCATCGCATTGCGGCCGTTACGGGTGGGCATCACACAGTCGAACATATCCACGCCGCGCTCGATGGCCTCGAGGATGTTCTGCGGCGTGCCGACACCCATCAGATAGCGCGGACGATCCTTGGGCAGGATCTCGTTCACCACCTCAATCATGTCGTACATCACCTCTGTTGGTTCACCGACAGCAAGTCCGCCGATAGAGGCACCACCGCCATCGTTCAACTGTCCCAGAATGTCGCAGACATGCTTGGCAGCATCCTGACGCAGATCCTTATAGGTACAACCCTGCACGATGGGGAAGAGGGTTTGATTATAGCCATAGAGTGGTTCTGTCTCATTGAAACGCTTCACGCAACGCTCCAGCCATCTCTGCGTAAGTCTCAGACTTTTAGATGCATACTGATAGTCGCTTTGTCCCGGTGGGCACTCGTCGAACGCCATCATGATGTCGGCACCAATCACGCGTTCGGTGTCCATCACATTCTCGGGTGTGAAGATATGTTTCGAGCCGTCGATATGACTACGGAACTCACAACCCTCCTCGGTGAGTTTGCGGATACCGGTGAGTGAGAACACCTGAAAACCACCTGAGTCGGTCAGGATCGGACGATCCCACGTATTGAACTTGTGCAGTCCGCCTGCCTTGCGGAGGATATCCAGTCCCGGACGGAGATACAGATGGTAGGTGTTGCCCAGAATGATCTGTGCCTTTATCTGTTCGCGAAGCTCGGCGAAATGCACTGCCTTCACGCTTCCCACCGTACCGACGGGCATGAAGATAGGGGTCTGGATCTCACCGTGATCGGTGGTGATCAGTCCTGCACGGGCGTCACTCGCATTGTCGCTATGTTGTACCTGGAACCTCACGCTTATTTCTGTTTTTTCTCTTCCTCGGGGATGGTGAAATCGAGCGGATGTGCGACAATCTCCTTGGTCAGTGCGAAATTCCACACGTCCTGTACATTCTCCACATAGTGGAAGGTGATCCCCTTCAGATAGATTTCGGGAATCTCAAGGATGTCCTTCTCGTTTTCCTGACACATCACGATGTCGGTAATACCGGCACGCTTGGCAGCCAGGATCTTTTCCTTGATACCACCCACGGGCAATACTTTTCCGCGAAGTGTGATCTCGCCTGTCATAGCGGTGTTCTTACGGACTTTCCGCTGGGTGAGTGCCGAAGCGATCGAGGTGGCGATGGTGATACCCGCCGAGGGACCGTCTTTCGGTGTGGCACCCTCCGGCACATGGATGTGGATGTTCCAGTTGTCGAAGATACGATAGTCGATGTTCAGCGTCTCGGCGTGAGCCTTCACATACTCGAGTGCCAGGATGGCCGACTCCTTCATCACGTCACCTAGGTTACCTGTAAGCGTGAGTTTATTACCTTTGCCCTTCGAGAGCGAGGTCTCGATAAACAGGATTTCTCCGCCCACACTTGTCCAGGCCAGACCGGTCACCACACCGGCATATTCGTTGCCCTGATAGATATCACGGTAGAAAGGCGGTTTGCCCAGCAGGTCCTCGATCTCCGTAGGCGTGATCTTCTTATAATCGGCATTCTCCTCCACCTGTCGCTTGTAGGCTATCTTGCGGAGGGCCTTGTTAATCTGCTTCTCCAGCTGTCGCACACCACTCTCACGGGTATAGCGCTCGATGATCATCTCGATGGCGGCCTTGTTAAACGCGGGCTTCATGCCCTTCACGTTCTGACCCGTATTCTCCAGTTCGCGCGGTATCAGGTGGCGCTTGGCTATCTCGATCTTCTCCTCGGTGATATAGCCGCTCACCTCGATCACTTCCATACGGTCGAGTAGGGGACGAGGGATGGTGCTCAGGTTATTGGCCGTAGCGATAAACAGCACCTTCGACAGGTCGTAGTCCACATCCAGATAGTTATCGTGGAAGGCATTGTTCTGCTCGGGGTCGAGCACTTCGAGCAGCGCTGAGGCAGGATCGCCGTTGTGCGTCATCTGCGTCACCTTGTCGATCTCGTCGAGGATGAACACAGGATTGCTCGAGCCGGCCTTCTGTATCGACTTGATGATACGTCCCGGCATTGCGCCGATATAGGTGCGACGGTGACCGCGAATCTCAGCCTCGTCGTGCAGACCGCCCAGTGACATACGCACGTACTTACGGCGCATAGCTTCGGCAATCGACTTGCCCAGTGAGGTCTTACCCACACCCGGAGGACCATACAGACAGATAATCGGACTCTTCAGGTCGCCCCTCAGTGCCAGCACCGCCATATGTTCCAGGATGCGCTCCTTCACCTTCTCCATGCCGTAGTGGTCCTTGTCCAGGATGCGCTGGGCACGCTTCAGGTCGAGGTCATCCTCGGTATATTCGTTCCAAGGCAGGTTCACCAACGTCTGTAGGTAGTTCAGCTGTACGTTGAAGTCGGGACTCTGCGGGTTCAGGTTGTCGAGTTTGTCGGCTTCCTTATAGAACACTTTCCCAATCTCCATCGACCATTTTTTCTTATCGGCCTTGCGGAGCAGCTCCTGTTTCTCGAGCGAGTCGCCGTTGCCGATTTCGGCCTGCATGTTCTTGATCTGCTGTTGCAGGAAGTAGTTTCGCTGCTGCTCGTCGATATCCTCACGGGTCTTGTTGCGGATGTCGGCTTTCAGGTTCTGCAGGTTGATCTCACGATTGATGATCTTCATCAGGTTGAAGAGTCGCTCCTTCACCAGTTCCTTCTCCAGCAGCTTCATCTTTTCCTTCACCGAGAAGGGCATGTTCGAGCAGATGAAGTTCAGGGCAACGATATCGTTGGTGATGTTCTTGATGGCAAACGAGGCCTCGTCGGGGATTTCCTCGCTGATCTCGATGTATTTCTCCACCTGTTCGCGCAGGTCGCTGGAGGCCGTCTTGAATTCACGGTCGTTCTTCTCGGGCTGTATCTCCTCCAACGCGCTCACCTGGAACTCCAGATAGGGGGCGCCTTTCAGCATACGCTCGATTTTCATACGGCCCTGAGCCTGTACGATGGCGGTGATGTTACCGTTCGGCAGTGCCAGCGTCTTCACCACTTTGGCAAAGACACCCACCTCATACAGGTCGGCCTGCACGGGGATGTCCACTTCGGGGTCACGCTGTGTCACCACGCCGATGGTGATATGCTTCTTCTCGGCCTGGTGGATCAGCAGTTTGCTCGACTCGCGGCCAATCAGTATCGGTGAGACGACACCGGGGAATAATACCAGATTGCGGACAGGGAGCACGGGCACCACCTTAGGCGTATCGCCAAGCATCAGGTCGTTATAGTCTCCTTCGATATCGGCAATCATTTGAAATGCTGTATTTTTCTGATGATTCATTCTATTTATTCAACTTTTGTGCAAATTTGGCTGCAAAGTTACGAATATTTCTTTAGAAATAAGAATTCAGCATCAAGAATTAACATATTTATCGTTTTGTGAGCCACATTCAGTTTTTTGTCTCTGTTAGAATTCGTATCCGAGATTGATGTAGAAATAAGTCTTCTTCGTGTGGTTGCTATAGCCCAGGGTAGCCCCCAAAGGACCGAATATCGTTTTGTAATAGTAGGCGCCCTGTACACCGATCATCGTGCGATGGTCCAGGAGCTCATTCAAGTTTTGAGCCTGTTGACCGCCGGCCACACGCAGCAGCACGTAGCTGCTTTTGCCGATACGCTCCTGCGCCTGAAGCTGGGCAGCCACAAACTGGTTGCGCACATACTCCAGATTGCCGATACCGGCGAATGGCATCTGCTGCTCGATGTAGTGCCCGAACCACTCGCCACCGATGGTGTTGTAGAATCCGGCAGGGACGACGGAGCCGAAAAGCAGACGGCCATAGAACATGGGCTGAATGGTGAACCTGTTGCCGATGGTAAACGACGTACGCCAGTCGGCACTCACATCACTCATTCCTGCCGTCTTACCCAGTTTGTTGCCCTCGGCATCATACTCGTTGAGTTCGGCGAAGTCGTTGGTGAAATAGGCATATTCCGCGTTAAAGCGTGAACCGCGAGTGGGGAAGTTCCAGTCGTCCTCGGTGTTAAAGGCCAGATGGGCCCGGTAGCTGAAGAAATGCTCGTTTTCAAGTGTTGATATACTAGACCAAGTCGCACCGAGTTTGTTGCGGTAGTGCATGAAGTCCCAGCGCAGTCCCATTTGCAGGTTGAAAGTGCGCAGGTCGAGATTAATAGGCAGCAATTCCGCCTGCAACTGGTTGTAACGGATGTTATAATCCAGATCGCCGTTGGTATAGATGTCCACATCGTTTCTGCGGAACGTATAGCTGAATGCCGGACGCGTAAACGAGCGGGGGTGGATGGTGATCTCGCCACGAGCCATCAGACGCTTACCCAGACGGAGCGTGATGTCGGTCTCAACAGGCATGGCCGTCTTCAACGGAATGTCGAGTCCCAGCTGCACGGCGGCATTCTCTTCCGTATCGTAGCGCACACCACCATGCAGCTGCACCGACTTGCGCTCGCCTGCCGAGAGGGTCACAATCACCCCGTCAGACTCGTCCCACTTCCTTCTTACCGAATCGCGGTATTCGAGCGACCTGATGGCCGGCTTGTGTATCTTCACCGGTTCCACGCGACATTCGGCCGTCTGATAGAACAGGTCGACGCGCATCGACGTGGTGAGCTGCTGTTCCAACTCGGCATTGATGGTCTTCACGCGGTCCAGATTAAATTTCTCGTTCAGGAACCGCTTGTCCTGGGGCGTCAGGTTCTCAAAGACAAAGCCGATCACCTGATGTTGGTCGGTCATGATGTTCGGACGCAGCGGATAGAGAATCTCCGACTTGGCATCTTCGGGGATGCCGATGCGCTTCTTCAGGGCGATGATCTCGTCCCAGTGGCTCATGGCCTCCTCCTCACCATAGCGGATGAGCGAGTCGATGGCCTCGGCCGTAAAACTGGCGGTGGAATAGCCGTGAGGGTCGACATTCATCCACAGGTCGGTGATGGCCTTGTTCTCATCATATTTGTTCACACAGTTCACATCGATGATCTGCCCCACGATCTTCATGGTGCCCGTCATATCCTCAGCCGACTTCGCTTTGCCGTTGAGCGTGACGCCGATCACAATCTCCGCACCCATTTCGCGGGCCACATCGACGGGGAAATTATTCTTCAATCCGCCATCCACCAGCACCATATCACCGATTCTCACGGGCGAGAACGCTGCAGGGATAGCCATCGAGGCGCGCATAGCCTGAGGCAGTCTGCCGCTGTGAAACACCACCTCGCTGTTGTCCATGATGTTCGTTGCCACACAGGCGAAGGGAATCGGCAGGTCGCGGCTGAAATTGATAGAGTCGCAGAATCCCACACACAATTGGCTGAACAGCTCTGCCAGGTTCTTGCCTCTGATAAGGCCGCCGCCACCCGTATCGCGCTTGCCGAAGGTCAGACCCGTCGAAAACAGATAGGTGTTCATCTTCTTACGGTCGAGATAGCTCTGGTTGCGAAAATCCTCCTTGTCGGTGATCACGTAAGTCCAGTCCTGTTTCCTCACCATCGAGTCGAGCGAGTGGGCGTTATAGCCGATGGCATAGAGTCCGCCAACGATACTGCCGATTGATGTACCGGTAACGATATCGATGGGGATGCCCGCCTTCTCCAGCACCTTCAGCACACCGATGTGCGCCATACCCTTTGCGCCACCGCCACTGAGCACGACGCCCACTTTCTTTCGCTTTACCTTTGTACTGTCTGTCTGCGCATTGGCCGCACCGACCATTAACACCGCAGCCATCAATAATACTAGCTTTTTCATGTCGTTTTATCTAGTCTTCTTCCTATTTTATATTATAATCGGATGCAAAGGTACGCAAAATTCCTTATAAAGCAAAATAAAAACGTTTATACCTATAAAAAGAACAGAAATAAGGAAAAAAAGTAATATGAGTGTCTTCAGGCAGACCTGCTGATGGGGAAGTAGCGGCCGTAGGTAAGCATGCGCCAGATCCATTCGAGGGGGCCGAAGCGGAAATAGTGAAGCCACAACTTGCAGACGGCTATCTGGAAGAGGAAGACGATGACAGCCGTCAGTTCGATGGTAATGAGGCCGAAAGTGGTGCCAAGACCAAATCCCAAGCCGTAGAACAAGATGGCACCAATGACCGACTGCATGATGTAACACGTCAGCGCCATCCGTCCGGGCAACCCGAGGGGCCTGAGCCAAGCTGGTCGCTTCAGGAATAGCAGACAGACCACCGCGATATAACTGAACGACATAGGAATGACACTCACGGCATAGAGCAACGAGTGGACAGTCATTCCCCAAGGATGCCCCTCGAACACACTCCAGGCATAGATCAGCGAGGTAGGTAGCGAGAGCGCCAGCGTCCAGAGGAAGAGCCGAAGCAGCGGTAGTTCTCTCAGACGGGCATAAAGCCGGTGTCTGCCTATCAGATAACCGATGATAAACAGCCCCAGCACCTTGGGCAACCTATGACCCGACACAATCTCCCACAGCCGTTCGCAAGCCCCCTGTTTCAGAAAGGCAAACATCGCCGCATAACCGTCGGCATCGCGAAGCCAGGAGGCGAAGTTTGCCTCCGTGATGCCCTCTTTCGCCGCCTGTGCCCACCAGAGGTCATAGAACGGTCCCGAGAAGTCGATGCCGCCAAACTCCGTCAGGGCATCCAGCACCACCGGTACAAAGATCAGCATCCCCGCAATCACCATGAGCACCTTGTCTTTCATCTTGATGAACAGAGGCAGCAACAGTCCGCCTACGGCATAGAGCAACAGGATGTCGCCGCTCCAGATAAACATCAGATGGCAGAAGCCGATGCAGGCCAGTATCAGCATGCGGCGCATGAAGAGCGATACACTTCGTCGGGCAAGTATCAGCGAGAATCCTACGCCAAACAGCATCGAGAAGATGGTGTAGAACTTGCCGTCGACAAAGGCAAACTGCAAGAATCTCACCACCTTGTCTATTTCAGCAGTGGGCATCATCGCCTGTTCATCAGGAGAGAGGAAGGTCCACAATGCAAACTCCGGGAAATTGGCCAGCGCGATTTCTGCCAATGCCAATCCCCTAAGAATATCGAGTATCAGGTGACGCTCCTTTTCTGTCGTCGGTCCAAGTTCTTGTGCCATCATGGGTGCAAAGATAAGCATTTTTTCTGTAAACCCAGCACAAAAAAACAGCAAAAAATCACATTTTCGGCACATTTATGACTCGGATTCATAGGTATAACACAAAAAAGACCGGCCTCGGGTGGAGGTCGGCCTTTTTTAATAGATTGGATTGAATGCGGTTCAATCGGGGGTCAGAAGAGTAGGGGGCCGAAGCCCATGCAA
>CACWSX010000031.1 GCA_902763615.1 uncultured Prevotellaceae bacterium
ACGGGTAGAGAACCGAAGGGTCGTGATGACCACATCGCCTTCGTAGAACTGGCATCCGGCAAGGTTGCCAAGGACTGCCACAAGGTAAGAGTTTTCGAATTTGCCGCCAATCTCCTGAAGTACCAGGTTTCGCTTGGCCATCTGTCCGTTGTCGGCCTTCTCACTCTTTACGTAGAACTGCTCGCTGCAGCTCTTCACTTTCATGATGTTTGCTTGCATAGCTTTTACCTCCTTTCCGTTTTAATTATTTACTCTTTTAGCTAACTCTCGCTGAATCTTGTGGTACAGAGGCCACAAAATTCGGTCAACGTGCTTGATGCCTGTCGTGTAGAGCGCAACGCCCTGCACGCACCCTGTAAGGCACTCTGCCATATCCAACTGCAAAGCCTCTTCAAACCCAATCAGACCTTTTGCCATCTGGCGATAGAGACTCGGGCTGACACTGCTTTCACATCGACGCAGCATCAGCATAGCGAGGCTACTGACGGGAAAATCTGACACCATGTCGCGATAAAACACTGTGAGTTGTTGACCATGAACCTGACGGTTCTGCTGTTTGCGCTGGAAGCGCTTTTGGAAAACTGAATCTTTCATCTTTACTTTCCTTTTTTTGTTAATACTAATGTTACTTCGTGAAACTCATCCAGTCGGGGTTTGTTGAGCCCGTGGTTTTTTGTTCACGATGCAAAGGTAAGGCGAATATCAATGCCCTGTTTGTAATGACTTTGAGATAGTATATTTCACCGCTCAATCGTATATTTAAGCACTAATTGAAAGTAATTTCAGCAGATTTTCGGCTATAAACATCTGGCGTGGGAACACCCTGTCACCCTTCGGAGCCTTATACTTCTTCCACTCCTGATAATTCTTTCTTAAGATGCTGCTCGATGACAACGGCTTCTGGATTGACTGATAGGTGCACCGATGCGTCAGGCGTACATCTTTTAATAGCGTGTTCATGCGCTGTGAGAATTTTGCGATGTCACTTTCCCAACCGCAGAAATCCACCAACACCCGATACACAGCCGTCCACTGGGTGCATACGCCAAACAACCCGACAACCACGATGACAGCCTTAGCCACCTCATCGTCGCTCTTATACACCTTCTGACACTTGTAGGTCACGGTCTCAATGGCACTTACCAACTTGTTAGCCAGCAGAGCCTCAGCCATCTTTATTTGTTCCTCGCTGTCACCTTTCTCTAATAAAATCTTCATTTTGTTGAGTTCGTGAGGAAGAAGTTCCAGAATGGTACCTATTTCACTTGCAAGACTTCCTTCGCTCGTTCACTCAACGGGTCGCCTCCTTATGCGACCATTTAAATTGTTATCTTATATATCGAGGGAAATACCTCATGAGGTTTACCGACTCGATTCTTATCATCTACAATTTACTTCGCACGCCTCGAAAAAACAAGGGCATGCTCTTCTGGACGCGAAATTACTGCTTTCTCCTGATATGGGAAAGCATTTAAAAGGATAGCTAAGATGTTCTAAGGATGTTCTTTTTGGCAATTCTTTATCAGCATTTTAGCAGCTGAAAATCAGACAATTAGAAAACGCTGACAAAACCTTATGGTTCTATCAGCGTTAAATGAAAAACAGGTTTAGCAGATAAAATCAGCTGTTAACCTTACTCTTTACAATATTTTCGACTCTATCGTGAATCTCTTGTGTGTTCAGCTCTGTAGAGTTGCCACATTTATGACCATGATTCGTAATATAATCTCTTCCGCTACTCTTGCTCGTTAATGTTTTATTGGCAGTACTCACGAAGTTCTTATATTCAAAGGCCTCAATAAAGATACCCAAAACATTGAAGACCATCTTCTCATTCACAGGCCATTCACTACCACGAGGTCTGTTGGTTTGTTTGAGAATCGTTATTAGTTCTGAGTTATTACAGATGTCTCGCCATACTGATATCCAGTGCTCCCAATGGCCTGCCTTAAGAATTGTTTTTAACCCGCTCGTCAACTGGCTTACATGATTGACTATTTGCTCAATTTCTTCTTTGGCAATTTCGTCCATATTGGCCATTGGGTCATTATTATCCATTGGGTCAGAGCATGTGATTATTACTTTCTTTCCGTCGTAACCAGTATTGCGGGAAAAGAAGACATTCATCAACTGTTGAAAGTAAACATTTTCAGCCAGTATATCCATGATAGCCATACACATCGGCTCGTTGTCGAAACGTTCTTCTTCATGCCCTTTCTCTACAGCGTTCATCAACATGGTCAGTATTACACACATCACCGTAATTGCAGAACGCTGAGCTTCAGCATCTGAGCGTTGGATAACCTTTGAGCCCTTTGCTGTAAGCGTCCTGCAATCTTCTATCAATTCATTGAATATGGGTGATATTTCCTGCTCGCGATAACTTGGTTCTTCGCGCAACCTCACAACCTGCTTCTCTGCTAAGAACCAGATAGTAGTAGCATCCATTTCACCATTTTTACGTTGCAGCAAAGCCAATATAGGTGCCCATTGGCGGTATAAGTCGCTCTGCTTATTGCGGTGGTGTAAGCTATGCTGCTCTTCTGTTGTGAGAATCTTTACCATCAGGGTTCTATGCCGGTCTTCAGTTTTTCTTTCACCTCATCAAAAGCTGCACTGCCAAAAAGGTCATTGTTCACCGCATCTTCTGTAACACGCTGAATAGTGGTTGAGCTGACTGTTATGACACGGTAAGAATCCTTTCCTACTGGGATGGGATGCTTTTTTGCCACGTTGGAATAAAGAACTGCATCGCCACCCGCATCTTTCAAGAACCAATCGATGGCCTCCTTCTGATATGGGTCATTCTCATCGAGACGCACTTCACCGTTAGGACTGGTAAAGTTCATGTCAAGACGGCAGTTGAAACTCTGTTGAGCCTGTGAAAACAAACGGTCATAAACCTTACGAAGACGTTCAAGGTTGGGATATGGCAACTTGAGCAACATTCTGTAGAATCCCTTGGGATAAGAACGCTTATCGTTGGCCACATGCCAGAAAGTTTGCGGATTCTTCAGATGGTTGAGTTTAACCATCAGACTGTATCTTGCCAGAAGCTTATTGAACGTATATTCCAGAATACCAGCCACCTGTTTTACGTCACGGAAAGCCGCTTTCTTATTCTCTATCAGAATACGCTGGATGCCGTCTCGGTTGTCAATCATTACAATGCAATTTTGATAGTCATCCACCTGCTTCGGTTTCAGGTTCTCGTCTACAATCTGAAGGTGCTTGCGGTTGGCTACGCGCATAATGACGATATCATCAGTAGGCGGCATTAAGTGGCGATGAATATACTCTTTGGGGCCTTCCCCATTTTTAAAATGGATGATGTCTTCTATCTTCTCCTTCTTAAAGTCCTTCAGCAGAATGTCGCCAAATATCTCCTGTTTTCGTGGGTATGCCTCGCTTGCCGACATCAGCACCGACTCCATCCCCTTCAGTTCTGCCTGACGGAGTTTATTCTGAATGGGTTCAAACTCGAAATTGAATAATGCAAATGATGCCATAATGTTGTTTCCTTATACTTCTGTAGCTATCCATTTGCTATCAAACCACTGGCGGCGTTTCTGCCATTGTTCAGCAGCTTGTAAAGCGTGATTCTTAAATATCTCAAAGTCCATACCGAGCGGATAAATACGCTGGTTGGTTTCCTTGACTGATAATACATACATGCCGTGCCAACCATTTTCACGGAACTCCTCAGAGCCACCGTTAATCATGCTTACGAACTTGGGCAGACGTAGGAAATCACCGTCAAGAACAAATACTACACTCCAAAAGAATGACTGCATGGCATGAATAGAAGGCTCACGGTCGCGTGTTACACGGTCACGGATACTTGTCTTAGCCTGTACACAGCCGAAACAGTACTTTTTATCCTCTATTGTGAGTATGCCATACAAATCAAAGATGTTGGCTTTTATCTGCTCCTTAAGCCAACTGATATCACGCGGCTCATTAGCCAGCTCGTTAGCTTTAATGAGCGTGTTCAAGTCACGCTGCAAGATGATTTCAACCCCAGTGCCATACAAAGCAAGCGATGCAAGTTCCTTGACCATTTCCTCGAAAGCATGGCCGCTTGATTTCTTCCAGCTCTGATCTGCACTAATGACTTTACTGATTGTTTCAAGGTCAGATATGCCAGATTTACGGAACAAGTGTGCTCGATAAATAGCACTCCACAATTCTGCAACGGGTTCGTCTGGATATTTACGCAAAGCTTTGGTGATTGAAATGCGAATAGCCGATTTTTGAGCTTCGCGATCAAACTCTTCAGATAACTTTTCGGATATTGAACCATTTTTATGGTTCGTCTTCAACTCGTCAAAACATCGTGAGTATTCGTTCTGATATGTAGTCAGACAATAATTGTAATACTTATTCTCCATACTTGTTTAATCATTTGTTTCAAAAAGTTCCTTTATTTTTCTCCCCCAAGCATAGGCCAGCAATGGGGGGACAGCATCGCCGATTTGCTCATACTTGTCCTGCACAGTTCTATCAATGTGAGGAACGATATATGGCCCACCTGCGAAATTATAAGAGTCGGGGAAAGATTGCAGTCGAGCACATTCACGAACAGTCAAAGCACGATCGTAGTCTGGATGCACAAATTCGTCCAGGCAATGACTGGTGACTGTAGGAGATGGTTCATTTGGTATTAAGCGATAGTTACGCTTGATAAACATTTTCTTAGGCAAGATGCGTTCTTTCTGTAATCGTTCACGCTCTTCGCCCTGATAGCGGTCAAACAAGTTCTTCAGACTCTCTCCTTGGTTGAGTAAGGCAAAACGTTGTAGAGTACAGCTGCGATGCTTCATTGGCATATGGTTCAATATGTCCTGAGATGTCATAGTCTCTCTATCCCAGAAAGCATCATCACGCATCAACTTCTCATAATCAGAATGCTCTTCTGTGTATTCTTTACCTTCATGGTTGCTATTGGCGATTACATTAGGTAGCCCTGCCAAGGCCTCTTTTACTGTTACAACAGAACCCGCTGTTGGCGTTGGTGGCTGAAGCCTCCATTCCGGGAAACGACAGGCAAGGATAAAAAAGCGATTTCTTTTCTGTGGAACTCCGTATTTTGTGGAATCCAAAACCACTTCAATATAATTGCCATATCCAGCTTCCCTTAATTCTCTTTTCAAAATGTCAACAATCAATTCTCCTGATTGTTTTGCTTCTCGTTTTGAGGTAATAGCAGGAACATTTTCGAAAAGAATCATTTTAGCGTTGGCGATTTGTGCAATCCTAATACCTTCACGGTACAAAAACTGTCGATCGTCATAGAAGGAACGTGAAGTGTTGCCTGCCGTTGAGAAGGTTTCACACGGCATGCCCGATGTAACCAAATCCACACCATTAGCAGGAATAAACGGTAGAATTTGTTTTTCTGTTACTTCTCGTATATCAGAATGGATAACATGCACTTCGGGGTGATTGGCAGAGTAAGTTTCGCAACAGCTCTTTACATATTCAATAGCGACTAACGTCTGCAAACCTGCAGCATGCAATCCTGTACAAATACCCCCAGGTCCGGCAAAACAGTCAATATGTGTTAATTTGCCTTTCTGAAGCCTCACATCACCCTCGTTAAACACAATAGTGTCATTAGTTTCTGCGTCTTGATGGTTGTTGGCCGCATTCAGAGCTGCCAGAGTTGTATCTGTAAAGGTTTCCCAGATATTTAGGCGGTGCGGTTGATATTGGTTATACAGACGTTTTACAAACTGTAACTCAAAAACTATTCGCAAATCATTTGGGTCGTTCTCGGGCTCACCCTCTTTTCGAGTCCCAACACGAGCAATTTTAATCAAATACAAATCGCGAATGCCAGTAAATCCAAGACCGCATTTCTCACCAAAATACGGCATGAAATAATATAACTTGTTAAGAGCTATTGTCGATGGAAACTTCTTGCCTGTATAGTAAATCTTGGCAGTACCATTCAGGAAATGTCTGGTATTGTCCTTTTTGACGTTGCATATAAGTACATTCTTAGAAAAATTGTTGAGGTTGTTGCTTTATATTCTTTCTTGCCATTCTTAAATTTACACTTTAGGCTACAAAGTTACGAAAAAAAATTGAAAAGAATCATATTCATCGCAAAAATACACATTATTTAATAGTTGCCTTTGGGTGACAATGAACATACCCTTATACAGACCAATGACAGTTATGACAGATGACAGTTTTCTAAAGTTGAGAGGAAAAGAGGCATTAGTAAATATATATTATAATATATATAATACTAATCTGAATCATCCACCGATTTTCAATAACTGTCATTTGTCATCTGTCATCCCTGAATAGTTAAAAATCGCTCACCCTGCCTGCTATCGACGAAACGTAATCTTCGAGACTCGAAAATTACGGCTTCGAGGCCTCGAAATTACGGTTCGTTCAAATTCGTCAAATTCGTGCTGAAAATCGCCCCAAATCGAGGGGCAAAATTTGGAAGCAAATGAAAAATGTCGTACCTTTGCTTTGTCAAAAGATCTAATGACAAAAGCGGGATGTCGGCCACCCGATGTAGCTGGTCGAGATTAAGTCTAATACCATGTAAAACACATTTAAACACTATGGCAAAGATTTTGTATGAAGTAAAACAGAACCAGAATTCGTTCAGTGCGGCTTTCGGAAAGTGGTACGCACAGATCAAGAACCTGGAAACGCTGAACACGCGCAAGCTGGCGCAGCACATCTCGGAGCACGGAAGCATCTACACCCCCGACGTCGTCTACGGCGTGTTGGAGAAGTTCCGCAGCTGTCTCGTTGAGATGCTCCTGGAGTCGAAGAAGGTGAAGATTGAGGGCCTCGGCACCTTCTATTGCACCCTCGAGAACCAGAAGAACGGTGCACTGAAAAAGGAGGACTTCAACGTGAACAAGCACCTAAAGGCTCTCCACATCCGTTTCCTGCCCGAGCAGACTACCGAGGAGAACATCTCCAGCCGTCAGTTCCTGAAGCAGGCCGAGTTCATCAACATCGATTCACTCCTGAACAAGGAGGGAGAAAACCAGAACGGAGGCAACTCTACTGGCGATGATACCGGCAATGGCGGCTCTCAGAGCGGCAACGGTGGTAGCACCAACAGCGGCTCTCAGAGCGGTAACGGTGGCAACCAGACCGGCGATCAAGGTGGCGGCACCAATACCGGAGGTGGTAGCGACGACACCGGTGGTGGTGACAACGGTGACGACGATGGCGACGACGGCCTCGATAAGGATTAGAGAGAGTAGCGCCTGCGGGCGCACTCTTTTAGAAACGAGAATGTATAACCCTTAAACGAAAAACACCATGAAGAAAGAAACTTGGAAGACCATCATTCAGGTCATCGTCAGCATCCTCACGGCAGCCCTGACTGCCCTTGGAACCACGAGCTGCATGGGCCACGGCCCTTTCTAAGGGAAAAGGGAAAAGTGAACAGTGAAAAATTGGCTACCGCGGTAAAAAAAGAAAGACTGGCATCGGAGGATGTCGGTCTTTCTTATTGATTGAAGTCGAGGTGACAGGACTCGAACCTGCGACAGCCTGGTCCCAAACCAGGAACGCTACCAACTGCGCTACACCTCGATTTTCTCTAAGCGGGTGCAAAGGTACACATTTTCTGTGACCCTTGCAAATTTTTCCGCGATTATTTTATGATTCCCTGCTCAACGAAGATTTTCTTCAGGGCTACCACCGAGCGGTCTACCTGCTCTTTGGTGTGTGTAGCCATCAGGGCATAGCGCACGAGGGTGTCCTGAGGTGCACATGCGGGAGGAATCACGGGATTGATGAACACACCAGCCTTGAAGGCCAAAGCAGTCACCAGGAAGGTCTTGTCGACATCGCGCACATAGAGCGGGATAATCGGACTCTCGGTATCGCCAATCTCAAAGCCCTCCTCACGGAAACGCTTCAAGGCGTAGTTGGTGACATCCCAGAGGGCCTGAATACGCTGTGGCTCCTCCTGAATGATGTGGAGGGCGGTCATAGCGGCAGCCGTTGCAGCAGGCGTGTTAGAAGCCGAGAAGATATAGGTGCGGCAGGTATGACGCAGCCAGTTGATGGTATCGAAGTCGGCAGCGATGAATCCACCGATAGAGGCCAACGACTTAGAGAAGGTGCCCATGATGAGGTCGATCTCGTCGGTCAGGCCGAAGTGATCGCACACGCCCCTACCCTGTTTGCCGAAGACGCCGATGCCGTGAGCCTCGTCGACCATGATAGAGCAATTGTATTTATGCTTCAGCTCAACGATCTCAGGCAGTTTGGCAAGGTCGCCCTCCATCGAGAACACGCCGTCGATGACGATGAGTTTGATGGCCTCCTCAGGCAGTTTCTGCAGCACGCGCTCCAGATCCTGCATGTCGTTGTGCTTATAATGCAGCTGCTTGGCAAATGCCAGACGGCGTCCGTCGACGATTGATGCGTGGTCGCGGTCGTCGCAGATCACATAGTCGTCTTTGCTGAGCAGTGCGGGAATGACGCCCTGATTCACGGAGAAACCCGTAGAGAAGCAGAGGCAGTCGTCCTTGCCGATGAACTCTGCAATCTCCTTTTCCAACTGTATGTGCAAGTCGAGCGTTCCGTTGAGGAAGCGGCTGCCCGCACAACCAGAGCCGTATTTGTCGAGTGCTGCCTTGGCTGCATCGATGATGCGCTGGTCGCCTGTCAGGCCCGTATAAGCATTCGATCCGAACATCAGCACCTTGTGGCCGCCCATTTCAACCTCTGTGCCCTGCTTTCCCTCAATCGCGCGAAAATAGGGATATACATCAGCCTCCATGAACTTCTGAGGTTCACGATAATGCTTGTATCTTTCTTGTAACTGTCCCATTCCGATAGGTAAGTTTTTACTATATTTTTGTTTCAGCCTGCAAAGTTACACATTTTTTATCAATTCGTGCAAGAAAATCTTAATAATTATCGTTTTAAGCGTTTTTTCTTGAATATTTCATGTATTTTTCACCAGATTTTCGTACTTTTGCATCGTAATATGGAGAAAAAGAAAGAGATAACATTCATCATCAACCCGATATCGGGCACCCACTCGAAGGATGAGTTGCCAGAACTCATCGATACGGTGCTCGACCATGAGCAGTTCACACCCGAACTGCGCTTTACTGAATACAAGGGTCATGCCTCGGAGATTGCCAAGGCGTGTGCCGATGAGGGCAAGGCTATCGTCGTGGCTGTTGGCGGCGACGGTACGGTGAACGAGGTGGCGCGCTCGCTGACACACACCAACACTGCCCTCGCCATCATTCCCTGCGGTTCAGGCAACGGGTTAGCCCGTCATCTCTGCCTGCCCCTCGATGCGAAGAAGGCCGTAGAAACTATCAATGCCTGCAAGATCGAGGACTTCGACTATGGCATCATCAACGGTCTGCCCTTTTTCTGCACCTGCGGTATGGGTTTCGATGCCTTTATCTCGCTGAAATTCGCAGAGGCCGGCAAGCGCGGTCCGATTACCTATGTGGAAAATGTGCTGAAGGAAGGACTGAAATACAAGCCTGAGACCTACGAGGTTTCCGACGAGTCGGGGGCAAAGCGCTACAAGGCTTTCCTGATAGCCTGTGCCAACGCGTCGCAATACGGCAACAATGCCTATATCGCCCCTGGCGCCACCATGAAGGACGGCGAGATGGACGTGGTGATCATGGAGCCCTTCGATGTGCTCGATGCCCCGCAGATAGCCGCCGACCTGTTTATGAAAACCTTCGGCAACAACTCGAAGATCAAGACCTTCCGCGCCAAGCAGATTCATATCCACCGCAACGCACCCGGTGCCATCCACTTCGACGGCGACCCCATAATGACCGATGCCGACATCGACGTGCATATCGAGCATAACGGCATCAAGATCGTAACCAATCCAGAGGCCATCGAGGATGCCAGTCAGCCGAACTTCCTGCTGAATGCCTTCAGCGACTTCTTTAATAATATAAATAATGTACGTGAAGACATTGAGAAACGCGGCAAACGGATCCAGCGGGTGAACAAGGTGATGCTCAGGAAACTCACGAAGCTTTAATAGAGAAAAGAGGAATGATGCAGCAGGCGATTGTGATAATCATACTGATTCTGGCTGTGGGCTATGCTGCCTGGCGCATTTATAGGGCGCTTACAAACGATAATGAGGCGTGCGAAGGCTGTGCTTTGGCGGAAAATTGTATGAAGAAGAAAAAAAGTCGTCGTAAAATTTTGCGGTGTCGAGAAAAATAACTACCTTTGCACCCGCATTTGAAAAAACGCCCGTTTACTCGGTGCCTTGGATGAGTGGCTTAGTCTACGGTCTGCAAAACCGTCCACGGCGGTTCGAATCCGCCAGGCACCTCAGAGCAAAAAAGATCCCCAGCCGAAAAGGTTGGGGATTTCTTTTTTTCATAAATAATCACTCGCTATCGAAGAGGTTGCCGATTTCAGCTATCTCGTCTTCATCAAACCATTTCGAGAGACGTTTCTTGGCTTTTGCCTGAATCTCAGGATCGATGTCAGACCAGACCTTTTTCAGCACATAGAGCAGCACAGCAAGGTCGTCGGTTAGACCGGCAATGGGAATGGCATCGGGAATGGCATCGAGCGGACTGATCATATATCCCAAGGCTCCGATGATGATAGCCTTGTCTTTCTTGCTCACCTTGTCGCTCTGCAGCGTGTAGTAGAGAATCAGGGCCGCATAGACGAGTTTGGCACCTGCGCGCTTGGCAATGCGGGCAATCTTTTCAGCAAAGTCTCGTTTCGAGAATTTACCGCCATAATTCATAAAATCGGGTAATTCCATAATACTATTTACAATTTGACAATTTACTATTTGAAATTTAATGGTTGATTCGGATGATTCTGATTCCAGTGTGCGTGGGATGCTTCTGGAGATACTGATAGAGCGTCATGGGCTCCTCGATGACCTTCTTGTGCAACTGCGAGGCGTTGAGCAGGTGGAGCCCGTCCTGCTTCCAGACAGCAAAGCCCAGATGGGCAATGTCGAGTCCTGTTTTTTTGCAGGTGATGGCAATGATGTCGCCATCGTGGACTGCTTCGCGCATCGCCTTTGTATCCTTCACCTCCGACTTGGGGATGAAACGAAACTTCTGTCCGCTGATACGTGCCTCGGCCTTTCTTATTTCAGGCACAAATTCAGGGTGCGCCTTCAGAGCCTTGTAACTCTTGGGGTGCTCACTCATATAGCTGACATTGACGGTCTGTATCGCCGTAAAGGGCGGATTAGGCTGCTGAATCTCGCTGACGATGCCAGCCTTCTGATTCGTGACAATCCAATCGGTGAAATAATGGATGCGGGAGGGATAGCCATCAATGACGCCATTATAGTAGCGCATATTGCGGAGGTTGTTCTGGAAGGCCGCAAAAGTGAACTGTTTCTGGTAAGCGCAGAGCGTAAGGGCTGTGACGGTCTCTACTAGCGTAGTGCAGTCGAGCTCATCGACATTAATGACTAGCTGCTCCTCATCGTTGACCTCGAGGGTGTGAGCCACATAAGGCACATCAAGCAACTTGCGGGCAAAATAGAGCGGGAAGTTGGTCTTCGAGGGCTGCTGACGGGCATCGCGCAGAAAAGCTTCGATGGCAATTTGAAAAGCGGGCTTCTTGGCATCAGAGGGGTCAGAGAAATCGGAGTTCTCAGAGGCATCGGAGTTCTCTGAGTATTCGGATATCTCAGAGTTCTCAGAAGCCGAAGCGGACTTGGAGCTATTAGCGCACGACTGCAAAGGCCACACGAGCGCGCTAATGGCAAGGGTGATGAGGATATGTGAATAATGTTTCATTTGTTTTCCTGAATTTAGAATTTGCCAAGGATCCTGTCCATGGCCCAGTTGACGGGCGTCGCAGAGACACTCGTACAGGTGCAGATGCCGATGCCCTGCAGATGTTCGATGACATTCTTGATGATGGGATACTGCACATAAGGCGGATTGGGCACCGTGATCATCTGATCACCATCGCTTGTCTGCAGGCGGATAGGCTTGTAGTCGAAGATGGAGAAGCAGACGAGGCCCTCGGTACCAATGATCTCGATGCTGTCCTCGCGCGCACTCTCATGAGCCACATAGCACCACGAGCCGCTGCCGGGCAAGCCGTTCTCGAATCGGAAGCAGGCACTCACCGAATCCTCTGCCTCGTAGAACCCACCGCGGTTGCTACAGATGCCACGGGCCTCGAGAATCACGCCGAACATGTGTTGCAGCAGATCGAGCTGATGAGGGGCCATATCGTAGAAATAGCCACCGCCAGCGATATCCGGATGCAGACGCCAAGGCAGGTCTTCACCATGCTTGATGGCTTCAGCATCAGATGCTCTCAAAGGCTCCGTATATCTCACCTGAACATTGATAATCCGACCTATAGTACCACTTTTAACAATATCGAAAACCTTTTGGAAATAAGGCAGATACCGACGATAATAAGCCACAAAACAAGGCACGCCCGTCTGTTCAGAGATGCGGTTGATGCGGGCACAGTCTTCATAGCTCGAAGCCAGAGGTTTCTCCACATACACGGGTTTGCCGGCCTTCATGGCCATGATGGCGTAGGTGGCATGACTCGATGGCGGCGTGGCGATATAGACGGCATTGACATCGGGATCATCGATAAGTTCCTGGGCATCGGTGTACCATTTCTTAATCCCATGCTCAACGGCATAGGTTCTGGCGCGACGCTCCGTACGGCTCATGACAGCCACCACACTCGACCCCTCAACCTCGCTGAAGGCAGGGCCGCTTTTGGTTTCCACCACCTCACCGCAACCGATGAATCCCCACTGCAATATCTTCATATATTCTAATTTTGGTGCAAAGATACTTATTTAAATTTAAAATTAAGAGTGCGGCAGCAAATTTTTCACTATTCACTCTTCACTTTTCACTTCTTTTTCGTACCTTTGCACTTCGAAAGTGATTCAAAACGCGAAATTATGGAGAAAGAAAAAGACGATATCCTCTTGAAAGTGCGCAGCAGCCGAGGTTGTATCAGCGCAGGCTACAGACTTTATACGGGTCATTTCAAGCATATCTTCAGATACTCATGGTTGGCAGCGCTCATCTTTGCCCTGTTTTGCAGTGTGAGCGGCGCTCTGATGATTACGATGCCCAGACTGATACCCATCACGGGAGCCATCCTTCTCATCATGGAATGTCTGTTTGCATCCTATGGCTACAGTGTGCTCAAGCAGCATCAGACGTTAGGCAACATAGTCAGACCCGCCAAACGGTTCAGCATTGATAACCATATCTTCGTACGCACCATCAAGTGCTGGCTTTGGGTGTTGATGATCTACATCTTGGTCGCTGCCATCATGGTAGGCATCAGCTATGTGGCCATCAAGTTCCTGCAGCTTTATACCGCCATCGGCGCAATTTCACTGGCTGGTCTGGTCATTCTCTGTCTGCTGTTGCCTTTGACCTATATCACAATGCGTTATATCCTCAACGACGGCATGGGTTTCTGGAAGCAGTTTAAGATCGGATATGGTGTCGGCATGCGACGCTGGGGGTTTATCTTCATCGTGGTGCTTGTCGCTTGTATTGTCGAACTGCTGCTCTTGATGCTTCTCTCTCTTCCAGCCACTATCCTCTCGATAGCCAATACCCAGTCGATGTTTGGTGTGGTCATGGGCGATCCCTATGCCCTACCCTCATATATGCCGGCTTTAGCAGCAGGTACCTTCCTCATTATCGGGTTCCTACAGGCTTACGTGATGTTGTCCGTCCTCTTCCCCATCTATTATATGTATGGTTCGATAGACGCACAGGAACAAGAGAAACAAGACTTTAACAAACAACAGCAATGAAGAGGATACTATTTATTGACCGCGACGGTACGCTGATAGAAGAGCCAGCCGACGAACAGATTGATGCCTTTGAGAAACTGAAGTTTACCAAGGGTGTGTTCCGCAATCTGCACTTTATCCGCGAACATACGGACTTCGAGTTTGTGATGGTCAGCAATCAGGACGGTCTGGGCACAGAGGCATTCCCTGAAGACACCTTCTGGCCTGTTCAGAACTTCATCCTTCAGACCTTAGAGAGCGAAGGCATCACCTTCGATGAGATACTGATCGACCCGCATTTCCCTGAGGACAATGCACCCACGCGCAAGCCCAATACCGGCCTCGTGGAGAAATATATGAACAACCCTGAGTACGACATCGCCAACAGCTATGTAATCGGTGACCGCGAGACGGATCGGAAGTTTGCAGAGAATATCGGTTGTAAGGCTTTGATTCTTTCGGATGAGGGTATGTCGTGGGATAAGATCAGCGAACTGCTGTTTGCCGGAGAGCGTACGGCTGAGGTGCGTCGAACCACCAAAGAGACCGATATTCACATCAAGGTGAATCTCGATGGTACAGGTAAATGTGATATTTCTACAGGACTGGGCTTCTTCGATCACATGCTGGAGCAGATCGGTAAGCATGGTACCATTGACTTGCTTATCCATACGAAAGGCGACTTGGAAGTCGACGAGCATCATACCATCGAAGATACGGCCATTGCCTTAGGTGAGTGTATCCTCACGGCCCTCGGCAACAAACGGGGTATTGAACGTTATGGTTATTGTCTGCCGATGGATGATTGTCTGTGCAGTGTGGCCCTCGACTTCGGAGGGCGCCCCTGGCTGGTGTGGGATGCAGCGTTCACACGTGAGAAAATCGGTGAGATGCCTACGGAGATGTTTCTGCATTTCTTCAAGAGTCTGTCGGATGCAGCGAAGATGAACCTGAACATCAAAGCCGAAGGGCAGAACGAGCACCATAAGATAGAGGGTATCTTCAAGGCCCTGGCAAGGAGTCTGAAAATGGCAGTCCGACGTGATATCTATCACTACGAACTGCCAAGTACAAAGGGGATGCTTTAAGGCGTCCCTTTATTTTTTGTCCTCTTTCGGAACGATCAGTTTATCGCCTGTCTGCTTGAGGATCTCACGGGCATATTCCTTCGGATAACCCGGACGCTCCACTCTTGCACCCTTACCATATTTGCTACGTTTGAAGGTGCCATCGGCATTGGTGGGTTTGATCACCATATCATTGTACTTCACAATGAGGAAGTAAGCAAGCTGGCGCCAGCGTTCAATCATCTCGTCACCCTTCTGACAACTGTAGTCCGTGAGGAACTTTATTCTTGCATCGCCTTCGAGGGACTGAGCCTTCACCTCAATCTGTGCCTGGAGCTTATCGTAAGAGGCATCGAGGGAATCACGCACAGCCTGTAATGACGGGAACATCAGCGAGTATTTGGGATAGACCATATTGCTCACCCAGTTGCATACCCAATAAGCATTATCCATTGAGAAGGAGACATCGTCGGCACCCTCGTCTGAGAAGCACTTCGGAATGCGCTTGATGCAGGAATACATCGGGGTGTAGGCCACCATGTTACCATCGTCGTTACCAAACCAGAAGCAGCCACCAATCTCACGAGGCAGCCATGAGCGCATCTGGGAGATGAACGACCAAGCCGTCTGGAACGTGGAAATCGGACGCTCGTTGAACATCTCCTTGTCGTCGAGTTTATACGACAACGGCGATAGGCGGTAAGGCATCTCGTAGATACCGCCGCCGATGTCAGAGTCGAGTGCGAACGGTGTACCCTCATAGTGGTCGCGCATCGCATCACGTAGATCTTGACGACTCACCTTCTTGTTGGGGATGATCCAAAGCGGCATCGGCTCAGCATCCTTCTCCTTACCTTCGGCATAGGGTACATAGCGTGAGAAATCATCGGAAAAACGATTGAAGAAACTCCACACACGGGCCTCACAATAACGGCGTCCGGAGAAATCAGGGGCTGCATAGGCGGCATTGTAGGAGAAGTCAGCATCCTTGCCCTCAAACCAGCCCATTGTGCGGGCATACTTCACCACATTGTCGGAATAGAGCACAAGATTAGGAACGGGCTTTTTGCCATCAATTGGATACTTCTTCAGCAGATCCTTCATCTTCACCACCGTATAACGGCCATCGAGGAACTGCGTGATACGACTCTGATTGGCGTGAGCCGCAATCGCATCGTCAGGAATACGGACAGCCACCCATACTGTGCGTTCCTTAGACTTTTCTCTATCAGGACCACAGCCCATCATTTCGAGCATCCAAGCCTCGTTAGAATCGGCCACTGAAAAGGTCTCACCCTCAGAGTAATAACCGTATTGCTCTACGAGCTGCGTCATAATCTGTAAAGCCTCACGAGCCGTCTTGGCTCGCTGAAGGGTGATGTAAATGAGAGAACCGTAGTCGATAACACCCGTGGAATCAACCATTTCCTCGCGACCTCCGAAAGTGGTCTCACCAATGGTAACCTGCCACTCGTTGGAATTGCCGATTACATTCCACGTCTCAGCAGCCTCAGCAATCTCACCCAGATACTTGTTGGTGTCCCATTCGTAGACTTTACGCATATCGCCAGGCTGATGCTTGGCAGCGGGATAGTGATACAGGGGCATGAAGGCGCCGAAGGAGTCTGCATTGTAAGTGACGAAGACAGAACCGTCAGCACTGGCCTTCTTGCCTACAATGAAATTGGTACATGCTATCGCGTAGCTACCTGCGACGAGCATGACGGAAAGAATAAAATGTCTTTTCATATCTTAATAAACTATACTTGTTTCGAATGTTTGCGTATTATTGCGATGATCAGTAGCGGTAAAGAGAAGTTGGTGCGGCTTGCCCGTCTTTCGGATGGGAGACTCACGCAACCTACAAACCATCTGTGAGGATTTCTCCTGAGGATTGAACACCACAAACAGCCCGTCGATGGTGCCTTGATAGGTGGCTACCCCACTCTGCCGGTCACTCACACTCAGGCGAATCACGTCTGAGGCACTCTGTGTATTGGTAACGAGACTGATGCTTGGCGGCTCATCGTCGTAATCGAGGGCATAACTGTAACCCAGTTCCTTGATTCGTCCGATAACCCAGCCGTCTTGATAGTCGCCACCCATATATTGTCCGAGAGAAGAGCGGATATAGAGTTTCGAGGGATCGGCCTCTGTTGACAGGATACGATCTGCGCCGATATTATCCAACCGGACTCTGATTGCCAGTTCCCCCTCTGCCATCAGCGGACAACTGAAAGGATAGAACGAATAGCTATCCGACATTTTCTCAGGCTGGCGGTTGACATCGGGTTGAAGAATCAGGTCGTTTGCCAAAAGGCCGTAAGGCACCACCAATTGCATTTCGCCAGGATAGGAGAAAGAATTTGTCTGGTTCCAATGAAAGATCTTCCCGTCTATCGGTATCTCGAGCTTAGGAATCTCCTGCCTGACACCATGCACCATAAAGGTGTAATGACTCTCGTTGCCCTTGTAGTCACGCAAGACATATTCCAAGTGATAGTCGCGTTCTTCGTTGAAGTTAATGATGCCCCGCAGACTGTCAGCAGAAAGAATCGCGAGTTGGTTGCCGGGTTCGATATAGGATTTCATATACCAACGGCGTGTCTGGCGCCAATGATCATAATCACCCCACGCATTTACAAACGGATTCCTGGATACGGGAATACGGTCAACGTTTGAACGGAAAATCATATTGCCATCGAGCATCAGGATGGTCTCACGAATGCCATAGTGATGATAGGTGCCCTGCATATAGTCGTCGCCCCAAAGGGCAAATCCCACCTTTCCCCACGCCGTAAAGGGTTGGGAAATCTGATGTCCGCCAATCATGAAGGTCTGCTTAGCGGTGCTCTGATTGAACACGCCCTCACCTGCTATCGGACTCGCCATCAAGCCGTGTGCCTGTGGGGGAACAGAGTCGTTGATGAAGTCATTCAGGAACTCGTAGGGATCGAGCATATCCCACGACTCGGTATCGTGAATCTCAAGATGAAGATGCGGCCCTGTAGAATGTCCCGTATTGCCGCTCAGCGCAATATACTGACCTTGCGACACCGGACAAACCAAAGGCGACAGACGAGCATCGGGCACATTGGTCTGATGGGCATACTGATAATCACGGAGCGCAGCCTGAATACGGGGCGAGAATGATTTCAGATGACAATAAACAGATGTCTGCCCTGAAGGATGGGTGATATAAACCGCATTGCCGAAGCCGTCGATGCCTTGTGTGATGCGACTGACATAACCGTCGCCGATGGCGTAGATCACCTTACCCTCCACATTGTCGGTCGAGATGTCCAAACCGCCATGAAAATGATTGGGACGAGGCTCACCAAAATTCCCCGCCAGAGAAATATCATAATCCACTGGCGGGGTAAATATACTTAGCAGAAGGCTTATCAACAGTTGATTCAGCACGCCTTAAACGACATATCAAGTCCTTTGACCGAGTGCGTCAGTGCACCCACACTGACAAAGTCGACACCCTGTTCAGCATAGTCGCGGATGGTATCGAAGGTGATGCCTCCACTCGACTCTGTCTCGAAGCGGCCACCGATGATATCCACTGCCTTCTTCGTATCGGGCACGCTGAAATTGTCGAGCATGATACGGTCTACGCCACCATGTTCCAACACCTGCTGTAACTCCTCAAAACTGCGCACCTCGATCTCAATCTTCAGGTCAAGACCTTTCTCCTTCAGATAAGCATGACAACGATCGATGGCATTCACAATGCCTCCCGCGAAATCAACGTGATTATCCTTCAGCAGAATCATATCGAAGAGACCGATACGATGGTTACAGCCACCGCCGATCTTCACAGCCTGCTTCTCAAGCATACGCATACCAGGGGTGGTCTTGCGGGTATCGAGTACACGGGTGTGAGTGCCCTTCAGACGCTGGACATATTTGTCGGTCATCGTGGCAATACCGCTCATACGCTGCATGATATTCAGCATCAGACGCTCCGTCTGCAACAGCGAGCGCACCTTACCCGTCACAATCATAGCGATGTCGCCTTTCTTCACACGGGTACCGTCGCCCATCAGCACCTCCACCTGCATGGTGGGATCGAAACGGCGGAACACCTCTTTGGCAATCTCCACACCCGCCAGAATACCATCTTCCTTTATGAGCAGATGGGATTTTCCCATCGCATCCTCAGGAATACAGCAGAGCGTGGTATGGTCGCCATCGCCGATATCTTCTGCAAACGACAGGTCGATGAGCCTGTCAACTAACTCTTCTACACTCAGCATAAACGTGTCATTTTAGAAGTAAAGCGCAAAACCGACCTTGAGTCCCAATCCGCTATAATCGCTGCACTTGGTGCTCAGCTCATAATAGATCTCAGGCTCAATGGTAATGTGACGAGAGAGGAAGAAGGCATAGCCGACATTGGCTTCGGGCAGGAGATCGTCAATACCGTCCGTATGCGCATACTTGGCACCGACACCAACGTAGATACCATTCTGCTCGATGTAATAACGGAGACCAGCACCCACATTAACCGAAGAACAGCCGTAGGTAGAATTGTTATAGCCAAACTTTCCCGTGATCATCCAGTCGTCGACCAACAGATAACCACCCTTTGCCTCAAGGTTCAGGTTCCACTTCTGACCCTTATGCCAACTCAGGTCTAACCCTGAGGCAGAGGCGCCAATCATCCATTTTCCCTGATAGAATACTGGCTCAGAGGTATTCAGATACTGAGCATTCGCACTCACTGCCATCATCAGGCCGATGGCTGCCATCAATAGTTTCTTCATATTATATTATTGTTGTTTCTTCATTTCTTTCTTATACCATACAGCAAACCAGATAATAGCCACTACCAGACAAACGCCACCCAACGGATAGCCTAAGGTATCAGGCAAATGGAAGGCCTGTTTCGAAATAAACAGGAAGGTGGAGCAGACGGTGGTCATAAAGAAGGCTGGAATCAGCGTAATCCAGAAAACTTTCTTATGGCGCACAAGATAGACGGTCAGCGCCCACAACGTAAACACACTCAGGGCCTGATTGCTCCAGCCGAAATACTGCCAGATGGTGTTGAAACCATCTGGGTTCTCCATCTGCCAAACCAACATACCGATAGAAACTGCGAACAAGGGGATACAGATTATCAAGCGTTTGGCGATGGGACGCTGATTCAGTTTCAGCCACTCTGCCACAATCAGACGAGCTGAACGGAAAGCAGTATCTCCCGAAGTAATCGGCGCAGCCACCACACCCAGCATAGCCAGAACGGCACCAGCTACACCCAGCCATTCGTTGCAAACGAGATTGACAACAGCAGGTGCTGATGTATGGAAACCGGCTGTCGCATCCGCAATCAGTGAATAGCCGGGAGCCGGATCACCATAGAAGAACCAGGCTGACACCGTTGCCCAGATCAGGGCTACGATACCCTCGGTAATCATGGCGCCATAGAAAATAGGACGTCCCATCTTCTCACTCTTCACGCAGCGTGCCATCAGCGGGCTCTGTGTAGCATGGAAACCGGAAATGGCGCCACAGGCAATCGTGATAAACAAAGCCGGGAAGATTGCATCCTTCCAAGTGTCAGGTTCTGTGGCAGCACCCATATTATAGAAATTAGTCCATAGTTCAGGTACCGTTGGCCAATGCAAGAAAAGCCAAATCATCAGCGCACCAGCCATAAACAGCAGTGAGAAGGCGAACAAGGGATAAACCTTACCGATGATCTTATCGATGGGCAGCATCGTAGCAATGATATAATAGCAGAAAATAATAATTACCCACATGAGGGTTTCACCACCGATGGAATGCAGAATCTCCGCAGGTGAATATACAAACACTGTTCCTACCATGATCAGCAGCAACACGGTGAACACCAGCATCACGCTCTTTGTGGTCTTACCCAGATAGTGGCCGATGAGCTCCGGCAGTCCGGCTCCCCCATGACGCATCGACAACATACCCGTCAGATAATCGTGAGTGGCGCCTGCAAAGATACAGCCGAAGACAATCCACAGATAAGCCACCGGTCCGAACTTCGCACCCATGATGGCACCGAAGATAGGACCCGTACCTGCAATGTTCAGAAACTGAATCATGAAAATCTTCCAGTCGGGAAGCACAATGTAATCGAGGCCATCAGCCTTTGCCACCGCTGGCGTCACACGGTCATCGGGCGCAAAAACGCGCTCCACAAAGCGGCCATAAAGGAAATAGCCAAATACAAGAGCCACAAGGCTCAGCAAGAAAGTAATCATACCTTTTCTACTATTTAGTTTAAAACTTGTTGCAAAAGTACAAAATAATTGTGAAATGTGAATTATGAATTGTGAATTATTTAGTAACTTTGCAGCAAATTTAATAAAATACATCATTTTGAGAAAGATTCTATACCTTTTCCTGTTGCTTGCGATGGCTATTAACCTGCAGGCACAGACTCCCAAATACGAAGTGCGTGCTGTCTGGCTCACCACCATCGGAGGCATCGACTGGCCGCATACTTATGCCAACAACCCCTCAGCAGTCCAGCGTCAGAAGCAAGAACTGACCACCATCCTCGACAAACTCCAACAAGCCAATATCAACACCATACTCTTACAAGCGCGTGTACGAGCTACCACCATCTTCCCCAGTAGCCGTGAGCCTTGGGATGCCTGTCTTTCGGGCAAGGCTGGTGTATCACCAGGCTACGATGCCTTGCAATTTGCCATCGACGAGTGTCACAAACGGGGGATGCAGTGTCACGCTTGGATAGTGACCATTCCTGTTGGCAAATGGAACAACTATGGTTGCAAGCAGTTGCGTCAGAAATACCCCAAGCTCATCGTCAAGGTAGGCGACGAGGGCTACATGCACCCGGAAATGAGTGAGACAGGCGACTATCTGGCTCAGTTCTGTCGTGAGGTAACACGCCGATACGATGTTGACGGCATCCACCTCGACTATATCCGTTATCCCGAAACGTGGAAAATGAAGGTCAGCCGTTCGCAAGGCCGACAGTATATCACCAATATTGTCCGTAAGATTCATCAGGCCGTAAAAGCCGAGAAACCCTGGGTGATGCTCTCCTGTTCGCCCATCGGCAAATACGATGATCTTGCACGCTATAAGTCAGGAGGTTGGAATGCCAACACCACCGTCTGTCAAGATGCCCAGGGCTGGCTTCGCAACGGACTCATGGATGCTCTCTTCCCGATGATGTATTTTCAGGGCAACAATTTCTTCCCCTTTGCCGTCAACTGGAAAGAGTTCGCTTATGGCCGTATCATCGCTCCAGGCCTTGCTGCCTACATGCTTCACCCAAGCGAAAGGAACTGGCCGTTGGAGGTGATGCAGCGCGAGATGTATGTCATCAGAGAGCAAGGACTCGGACAAACCTTCTTTCGCTCTAAGTTCTTGACAGACAATACAAAAGGCCTATATACCTTCACGAAAGACTTTAATAAGAATCCTGCCCTCATACCACCCATGACCTGGTATGATAAACGCTCGCCTTCCGTACCTCTCAAGGCGCAGTTGCATCGTGGTATGAAGTCTGATATGCTGACATGGGAACTGCCCCGTGATTATTCCGGAGGCGACTACCTTATTTATAATATATATGCCTCGGACGACTACCCCGTCGATATCACCGATACCCGTAATCTGATCAGCACTCGCCAGCGCAGCAATCAGCTTACCGTACAGCATGGCGGACGACAGCTCAACTATGCTGTAACGGCCGTCGACCGTTTCGGCAACGAGAGTCTTCCAGCACAGACCATCAAGCCCTCGGCACCCCTCCGTAAGATAGACTTTAGGGAACTCATCGTGGGCAAATCAAAAAAAAGAACCAAAAAAAGATGAATTTGCAACGAATAGACAAATCACATTCACAAAATATGCGTATCTTTGCACCGAATTTTTAAAAACTAATATCATACAATATGGAAAGAACTTGGAGATGGTTTGGCAAGAAGGATAAGATCACCCTTGCACAACTAAGACAAATCGGCGTTGAGGGCATTGTTACAGCCCTGCATGATGTACCCTTAGGAGAAGTCTGGACACGTGAGAAAATCCGCGACCTGCGTGAATATATCGAAAGTTACGGCATGCGCTGGAGCGTAGTTGAGAGTCTGCCTGTGGTGGAGACAATCAAATATGGCGGTCCCGACCGTGATCACCAGATTGAGGTGTATAAGGAGTCGCTGCGTAATCTTGCAGCTGAAGGCATCCATTGCATCTGCTACAACTTCATGCCCGTACTCGACTGGGCCCGCACCGATCTGTTCCACGACAATCCCAACGGTGCCACAAACCTATATTTCAACTATGCCGAATTTGCTTATTTCGACATCTATATCCTCAAGCGCCCGGGAGCCCGCGAAGAATGGGAGCAGTTCCAGTTCCCCGAAGGCTGGGGACAAGGCCGTAGTGTCATCGCCGAATGCGATGAACTGGCCAAGACGATGACACCCGAGAAGGACCACAAGTTGGTGGAGACCATCATCATCAAAACGCAGGGTTTCGTGAGCGGCAACTTCAGTGAGAACGACGAAGCGCCCATCCAGAAGTTCCGCGACTTCCTCGATCTCTACAAAGGCATCGACAAGGCCAAGTTGCGTGCCAACATGAAGTATTTCCTCGAGGCCATCATGCCTGTCTGCGAGGAGTGCAACATGAATATGTGTGTTCACCCCGACGATCCCCCTATTGAGATTCTCGGCCTGCCGCGCATCGTTCGTACCGAGGAGGATATCCAGTGGTTCCTCGATGCTGTGCCCAACAAGCACAATGGTCTCACCTTCTGTGCAGGTTCACTCTCGGCTGGTGCCTATAACAACGTGGTCGAGCTTGCTAAGAAGTTCGCCTCTCGCACCCACTTCGTTCATCTGCGTTCGTGCCATATCTTCCCCAACGGTGACTTCACAGAAGCCTCTCACCTGGGCGGACGTGCCGACCTCATCGAGCTCTGTCGTATTTTCGAGAAAGAAAATCCCCAACTGCCCATGCGCGTCGATCACGGTATGACCTTCACCGATGAGCCTGGTGGCATTATGGATGAGAGCAGTCACGGCCACAATGCTGGCTACACCCTTCTCGGCCGTATGTTCGCCCTCGGACAAGTACAGGGTATCCTTGCTACCGTCGACCGTGAATTAGGTATCGAATACAAACAACCCGGATTCTTCGATTAAATAATCAGATTACTCAGATCATTATGAAACTGAATGATATTTTTAACGGCAATTATAACGCCGCAGAGTGGGAGGCCAAAGGCTATGAGCTTCCAAAGTTTGATATCAAGACCGTTCGTGAAAAGACAGCCAAGAACCCCACCTGGGTACACTTCGGCGGTGGAAACATCTTCCGCGCCTTCCCGGCTGCCATCCTCAACGATGCGCTGAACACAGGCAAGTACGATCGTGGTGTAATCGTGGCCGAGACCTTCGATTTCGAGGTCATCGACAAGGCATATGCACCTTATAATAATCTCTCGCTCTGTGTCAATCTCTGCTCCGACGGGTCCATTGAGAAAAAAGTCATCGCCTCGGTGACCGAAGCCCTGAAGGCTGATCCGCAGTTCCCCGACTGGAACCGACTCGTAGAGATTTTCAAGAACCCCTCGTTGCAGATGATCTCCTTCACCATCACCGAGAAGGGCTATACCTATAACGAGGCCGATCTGGCACGTGGACTGAAACCTCTCTTCGCGATGGGTAAGGTGTGCGCACTGCTGCTCGAGCGCTATCAAGCAGGACAACTGCCCCTTACCGTACAGTCGATGGACAACTGCTCGCACAATGGCGACAAGGTGAAGGCCGGTGTCTTCGCCTATGCTGAGCGATGGGTGAACGACGGCCTCGTGCCCGCTGCCTTCCTCGACTACCTGAAGGATGAGACAAAGATCACTTTCCCCTGGTCGATGATCGACAAGATCACGCCCCGTCCCCACGAGAAGGTGAAAGAGTTGCTGGCTGCCGATGGTTTCGACGACAACGACTACATCGAGACCGAGAAGCACACCTTTACCGCTCCGTTCGTGAATGCAGAAGAGGTGCAGTATCTGGTCATCGAGGACAACTACACCAACGGCCGTCCCCCACTCGACCTCGGCGGTGCCCTCTATACTACCCGTGAGACAGTTGACAAGGTAGAGACCATGAAGGTAACCACCTGTCTGAATCCGCTCCACACAGCCATGAGTATTTACGGCTGCATGCTGGGTTATACCCTTATCTCTGCCGAGATGGCCGACGAGGATTTGCGTCCCTTCATACAAAAGATCGGCTACATGGAGGCTATGCCCGTTGTAGTTGATCCGGGCGTGCTGAATCCGTACGAGTTCATCGGCGCCGTCATCAACCGTCGCCTGCCCAACCCCTTCATGCCCGATGCGCCTCAGCGTATCGCAATGGACACCTCACAAAAGCTGCCCATCCGTTTTGGCGAGACACTGAAGAAATATATTGCCCGTGGACTCGACAAGAGCAACCTTGTACTGATTCCGCTTACATTAGCCGGTTACGCCCGCTATCTGAAGGGTATCAAGGACGACGGCACAACCTTCGAGCCCTCTCCCGATCCCATGCTGGCTGAATTGCAGGCTATCGTCGCCCCACTCGAGATTGGCAAGCCCGATCAGGACTGGAGCCCGTTGAAGGCCCTCTACAGCCGCAAGGATGTGTTTGGTCTCGATCTCTATGAGGCAGGTCTTGGCGAGCAGATCGAGGGTATGGTGAAGGAACTCTACGCCGGTTCTGGCGCCGTTCGCGCAACCCTCCACAAGTACGTCTCCGCACGTTAACGAAAATATTGTTTGGGAATTATTTGGCTGTTTGCCAAAAATTGTATACCTTTGCACCCGCAATTCGAAAGAGTGCAAGGCCGGTTCGGTAGCTCAGCTGGATAGAGCAACTGCCTTCTAAGCAGTAGGTCTTGGGTTCGAGCCCCAACCGAATCACCGAAAAAGTCTCAGATTACTCTGAGACTTTTTTTATTCTAAAGCACTAAAACAACCTTATTTACGATAAGCCTTCAACACAGGAATCTCCTGACAGAGGGCATCGGCCAAGAGGCGGGCCACCTGATGGGCGCCATAAATATTATAATGTGTGTTGTCTTGCTTACCCTTTGGTTCAGAGGGTTCGGTACCAGGAAGGAACCACATGTGAAGTTTCTTCGATGCCTCACGCCCTAAGCCCTGCTCCAGATCGTGCGTGATCTGATTGGCATCGACAAAGTGACAGTTCATGCGCTTGGCGACATCACGGGGCGCCACACGGTAAAGTCCGTGGGTGTCGATGAGCGTATCGCCCTCTACCATCTTCACACCATCCTGAAAAGTCTGAGTGCGGAGTTTCTCATCGTCATCGTTCTCAGGCGCCTTCACAAAGAAATTGCGACGCACGACAGCGTTCATCAGTACAGGAATACCACCATGCTCGCGCGTCTCACGCACAAACTTCGCCAGATTATAGTCGAACGTAGAACCGGGATCGGTATGACGGTCAGCCTTGGGCTTTTCGTCATTATGTCCGAACTGGATGATGACATAGTCGCCAGGCTTGATCTTCGCAAGCACCTTGTCCCAGCGCCCCTCGTCGATGAAGCTCTTCGAAGAACGGCCGTTGACAGCATGGTTGTCAACAGTAATCACCTGTTCATCGAAATATTCCTGCAATACCATCGCCCAACCACGCTCCTGTTTGCCACCAGTGGTATCTTTATTGGCTGCGGTAGAGTCACCGATTACAAAGATCGTGGTAGTTTTCTCAGGCATCGCTGATGTCAACAGCAACAGCGCTGCTACGATAGCAAGCATCTTCTTCATTTGATCTGCGCAATTAGTTCTTCGGGGGTGACAAGTTTCTGCTCACCCGATTCCATAAGCTTCAGTGTCAGCTTGCCTTCAGCCATCTCGTTCTCACCAGCAAGAGCCACATAGGGAATCTGCTTGGCATTGGCATACGACATCTGTTTTTTCATCTTTGATGCGTCTGGGAAGATCTCCGTACGAATACCAGCAGCACGCGCCTTTGCCACAGTAGGCAGACAATAGGCCGTTTCCTTCTCACCGAAATTGATAAACAACAGTTGTGTCCCATTGACTGCATCCTTCGGATAGCAATCGAGGGCATTGAGTACATCGAAGATACGATCCACGCCAAACGAGATACCCACGCCTGAGATGCCGGGCATACCGAAGATACCTGTCAGGTTATCGTAACGGCCGCCGCCCGTGATAGAGCCGATCTGAACATCAAGTGCCTTCACCTCAAAGATAGCACCAGTATAATAGTTCAAACCACGAGCCAAAGTCAGGTCAAGTTGAATCTCATTCTTCAAGCCGAGCGTCTTCAGCGTTTCGAGGATGAAACGGGTTTCCTCTACGCCCTTCAGACCTGTTTCGCTGGATGACAGCACCGATGCGATGATATTGAGCTTTTCGTCATTCGTTCCTTCGAGCGAGATGATGGGCTGAAGCTTTTCGATCTGCTCCTCGCTGAGGCCATCTTCACGCAGTTCCTGATTCACATTGTCGAGACCAATCTTATCGAGCTTATCGATGGCGACGGTGATATCCACAATCTTCTCAGCCGCACCAATCACCTCTGCGATGCCTGTCAGGATCTTGCGATTGTTGATTTTGATCTGCACGCGAACGCCAAAACGGGTGAACACGGTATCCACAATCTGCATCAGCTCCACCTCGTTCAGCAGCGAATCGGAGCCTACGATATCACCATCAAACTGCCAGAACTCACGATAACGACCCTTTTGCGGACGGTCAGCACGCCACACAGGCTGCATCTGATAACGCTTGAATGGCAGTTGCAGTTCCTCACGATGCATCACCACATAACGGGCAAAGGGTACGGTGAGGTCGTAGCGGAGCCCCTTCTCACAAAGCTTGGCTGCCAGATGCAGGGCATTACGCTCTTTTAACTCCTCATCACTTACCTTCGTAAGAAAATCTCCTGAGTTCAGCACTTTGAAGAGCAGCTTGTCACCCTCTTCGCCGTATTTCCCCATCAGCGTACCGAGGGTTTCCATCGCAGGTGTCTCAATCTGCTGGAAACCATAAAGCTGGTATACCTGCTTGATCGTATCGAAGATATAATTGCGCTTGGCCATCTCTGATGGTCCGAAGTCGCGCGTTCCCTTGGGAATCGAAGGTTTCTGTGCCATTACTTTCTTACGATGGTTTGGTCGCGATCAGGACCGATACTGATAATCTTGATGGGTGTCTCCAGCTGTTTCTCAAGGAAGGCAATATAGTCGTTGAACGCCTTCGGGAACTGATCCTCGGAAGTAAACTTCGTCATATCGGTCTTCCAGCCTGGCAACTCCTGATAAACGGGTTCGATACCCTCTTCGATATTATAGGGGAAATAGTCGATCTCCTGTCCATGCTGCTTATAAGCTACACAGGCCTTGATGGTGTCGAAGCCGTCGAGCACATCGCTCTTCATCATGATGAGCTGGGTGACACCATTCACCATGATTGAATACTTCAAGGCAACGAGGTCGATCCATCCGCAGCGACGCTCACGACCGGTGACTGCACCGTACTCATGACCCAGGTCACGAATCGTCTTACCCGTCTCATCGAAGAGCTCTGTGGGGAATGGGCCAGCACCGACACGGGTGCAGTAGGCCTTCATAATACCATACACCTCACCGATCTTGTTGGGACCGATACCCAGACCTGTGCAGGCACCTGCGCAGATGGTGTTCGAGGAAGTGACGAAAGGATAGCTTCCGAAGTCGACATCAAGCATTGTTCCCTGAGCACCCTCGCAGAGCACACTCTTGCCGCTCTTCAGGATGTTATTGATCTCATGCTCTGAATCGACAATCGGGAACTGACGCAGATATTCTACGCCCTCGAGCCACTTTTTCTCCACCTCGGTGATGTCATAGTCGAAGTTCAACGATTTCAGAATAGCTTCATGGCGGGCCTTTGCCTTCGCATATTTGGCCTCGAAGTTATCGAGGATATCTCCCACACGCAGACCATTACGACTGATCTTATCGGTATAAGTAGGACCGATGCCCTTACCGGTGGTACCCACCTTGTCCTTACCCTTCTGAGCCTCATAGGCAGCATCGAGCACACGATGCGTAGGCATGATAAGATGTGCCTTCTTCGAGATATGCAGACGCTCGTGCAGGTTGTGGCCGCTGGCCTCGAGAGCCTTCGCCTCGTCCATAAACAGATCGGGCGCCAGAACGACGCCGTTGCCGATGATATTCACCTTACCGCCCTGGAAGATTCCAGAGGGAATAGAGCGCAGTACATACTTCTGACCTTCAAACTCGAGGGTATGGCCGGCATTAGGACCACCCTGGAAACGGGCTATCACGTCATAATTCGGGGTCAACACATCGACCACCTTACCTTTTCCTTCATCGCCCCACTGCAAACCAAGCAGGACATCTACTTTACCTTTGTTCATTTTTTATCTGTTGTTTGTTTTCTTTTCAATTCCTTGTTCCTCATCTTTGTCAACTTAGCCTGACAGGTGCTGCAAACGCCATAAATATATAGCGTATATCCATCTTTACGGAAACGTCTCAGATGGGTTTCATCGATCGCATCGGAAATCTTCGGCGTCTTCACCTCCGTCACTTTGCCACATACTGTGCAGATCTGATGGCTATGACTCATGTTGTCGTAACTGGCCTCATAGACCGTGATGTCCTGAAAACGATGCTTGACCACCAATCGAAGCTGGAGAAACAGTTTCATGGTGTTGTAGAGCGTCGCTCTGCTGACACGGAATTTATAGTCTCTGATGAGCCGTTCGCTCAATTCGTCGAGGGTGAAATGGCCCTCCGTTTTGTAAATGGCTTTTAAAATGGTATAGCGCTCAGGTGTCTTGCGATGATTATTCACCTCAAGATAACTGTCAAGGATACGCAAAACAGCTTGCCATACATCAATTTTTACCATATCAGCGGTTGTTATTCCAAAAACCGCACAAAGGTACAAACTTTCATGGAGATAAAAGAGATATTATCTATAAAAAATCTAAATTAATCTGTTTTAGTGCGCTTTTGGCTAATCGTTCATAGACCAGTCCGAGTTCGGAGAAACGGCGTACGGCTGCCATCGCAGCCTTTCTCACGCCAATGCTTTCGCCCTGAAGGGCCACCAATGCCTGATCCAGGAATTCATTGATACCGCGCTCATTGGGTTCACGTTTTTCCATAAAGAGACGAGCCAGAATATGAAACCCGCATAACTGATAGAGTGGTTTGTCGGAAGCCATCCAGGTATAGGCTTTCTCCGGAGCATAAGGCAGATACTGGAAGAGATTGAAAACAGCCTGCTCTGCAATCTCCTGCGAGGTAATCTGTTCCATCCAAATGTCGATCACCTCTGGCAGGACCTTATCAGCAGGCATCATCATGGTTGCCAGGATCTTGCACTCACGCACATCTTCTTTCCAAAGGGCAATGGCGAGGTCGTAGTTCTTACCGTAGGCATCGGCTTTCTCACGAAGTCTGGGGAGTGTGGCCCCCCAGTTCAGCTTATAGGTCAAACCTTTGTCACGCATGGATTTGGCGACAGCCCCATCCATCATCTGACGAAACGACTGCTTAATCTCCTTGACTTGCGCTTGGATGTCCATACTCAATCATATTAGGGTTCCGTATTCCGTGCTGTAGCGCAGCATCTGATGTGTATAGCTCTCGCTATAGTCCAACTGGATATCACAGATAGCGCCGTTCTCGTCGTATACAGGCATCATCCTCGGATTGATAAACCCTTTATAAGGCGCGAGATTCAGCTTCTGATAGCGTTTCAGCACTTCCTGATGCAGGGCGTCGTCCACCTTCACGGCATAGGTCTCCACCAGTTTGCGTGCAGCCTCATAGTCGCCTTCGCTCTTGATACGCTGTACTTCTGCCAACAACTGGGCTATCAGCGACCGCAACTGCTCGTAATCGGTGATCTCGACAAATGTCTTGCCATTACGCTTCACGAGTTTGATGGCGTTACCGTTTTCATAACACCAATGCGCGATCAGTGCCCTGTTGCGCATGTGGGCCTCCTCTATCTGATGGCCTGGTGTAATGCGTATCAACTGCGTCATCATACCGTTCAACATATAGGAATAATACTGCGATTTATACGCTTCCAGATCAGGTATCAACCCGAGTTCCACCAATTTGGCGTCTGCGATGTAATAAAGGCCGAAAAGGTCGGCACGGGCTTCCTCTATGGTGTTACCGTAGGCTTTCAGACTGTCAGGATCTACCCCTTGTAGCAGTTGTCCGCTGCCGTGACCCAGACATTCGTGAAGGTCGGTATGCAGATCGTCGCAGATGTCACCGTATTTCTCAATCAGCTTAAGAGTGGGCTCGTCGATGACAAACTCCTCCTTGAAACCGCTCCCTTTCGCTGCCTTGTTATAAGCATCGGTGATGTTGCTGATGGTGATGCTCTTAGAACCATAGCGGGCACGGATCCAGTCGGCATTGGGCAGGTTGATGCCGATAGCCGTAGAGGGATATTCCTCGCCACCCAGCATCGCAGCACAGATAACATTGGCCGAGACGCCCTGCACCACAGGCTTCTTAAACCTGCTGTCTACTGGTGAGTTGTCTTCAAACCATTGGGCATTGGCGGATATCGTCTGGGTACGATGCGTGGCTTCCTTGTCGATATATTCAACGAGTCCTTCCCACGATCCTTTCAGTCCCAACGGATCACCATATACCTCAATAAATCCATTGATAAAATCGATGGATGACTCATGCTCTCCCACCCATTCAATGCAATATTTATTGAAAACGTTTAAATCGCCTGATTTATAATACTTTATCAGAAGCGAGATATACGATTTCTGCGCCTCGTTTTCTGCCACTTCAATCGTCTTCTCCAACCAATATATGATCTGTCGGATTGCATGGCCGTAAAGGCCGTCGGCCTTCCATACGCGCTCCTTGATTTCACCCTCTTCCTTCACCAGAGTTGAGTTCAGACCATACGATATGGGGTTGTCCGGATTGGCATCCTGCTGTTTCATATTGGCATAGAAATCTTCGGCCTCCTTCTGCGACACCTTTTCATAGAAATGACAGGCTGACGTACGGACCAGATCCTCGCCATCGGCCTTGTTCACCCGCTTCGACAAGATGTTCTTATCAAATATCACAGGAAAGAGTTCCTTACACATATCTTCCAAACGCTCCCCTTCTTTCAAGGGTAGTCGAGCCGGGTCTACCTTGCGAAGCACACCACGCAGAAAATCTACCGAAAAGCCGGGATTGAATTTCTCGCAGCCATAGTGATGATAAATGCCATTCGAAAACCAGATACGCTTCAGATAGGTCTCCAATGCACGGAAATCCGCAGTGTCATGAGGAATGGCATCATCACAATAAACGACCTCCAACATCTTGCGGATGCGGAGGTTATATTTGCCGTATTGATCAAAAGTAATATCTCTACCGAAAAGTGTCGCTTTCGACAAATAGTAAATTAATATTTTCTGACGAAGCGACAATTCGTCAAAACCATTAAGACGATAACGCAGAAGCTGCAAATCTGCAAAGCGCTCGTCTTGATATTCAAATTCCACTAAACAGTCCTCCTATTTCTTTTTCCTTTTGCGCTCTGTCTTCTCTTTCTTGCCTTTCTTCTTTTTCTCCTCTTTTTCCTTTTTCATAGAGGGGTGCTGAGCCAGATGACTGATCTTGTAGTCACGAGGCGTCATGCCCATGATTTTGAAGAATGAAGCGTAGAACGACTGGCGGTTGGCGAAGCCTACCATATCACTAACCTGCTCCATGCGGAGATCCTGATAACGCTTGTCAACCAGGATGGTCATGGCTTCATCGATGCGGTACTTGTTCACAAACGAAGTGTAATTCATGTGGAAACGTACATTCACCACGGCCGAGATGTAGCGGGTATTGGTGCCGAGGTCCTCAGCTAAATGCTTGGCAGAATAATCTTTGTCACGGTATTTTTTCTGCATGACAATGATGTTCATAATCTTCTCCTGCATCTCGTCCATCAGTTTGGGACTTACCAATCCACGGTAAGCAGCCTCCTTCTCTTTTTTCTCTGTAATGTTATACTTAGCCATAACTTTAATGGTTAAAACATAAATATTTTTTGCAAATATACGAAGAAATATTTAAACTTGCAAGTTTTCTTCGGTTTTTTTACTAAAAAATAAAAAAACGGGTGAAAATGTGTCACTTTTTGCAAAATTCAACAACCAAATGGCGGTTTTACGAGGATTTTTTAGTACCTTTGCAGCATAATTCAACAAAGAATGGCAAAAAAGATACTTTTCATCAATCAGGAGATAGCTCCTTATGTACCAGACAGCGAGTTGTCGCTCTTAGGTAGAGACCTTCCACATTCTATTCAAGAACAAGGATTCGAGATCCGTACCTTCATGCCCAAATGGGGAAACATCAACGAGCGTCGCGGACAGTTGCATGAAGTCATTCGTCTGTCGGGTATGAACTTGATTATTGATGAGACAGACCATCCTCTGATTATCAAAGTAGCTACCATCCAGTCGGTGAAAGTCCAGGTATATTTCATCGACAACGACGACTATTTCAGCAGGCGTCAGATGGACAAGGACGAGACTGGGGCAGACTATGCAGACAATGGAGAGCGTGCCATCTTCTTTGCGAGAGGCGTGCTCGAGACTGTCAAGAAGCTGCGCTGGGTGCCCGACATTATTCATTGTCAGGGATGGATGAGTGCCGTTGTGCCGTTCTATATCAAAACGGCCTATCACGACGAACCTTCATTCACCAACACCAAAGTGGTCACCTCGCTCTATGCCAACAGCATGACCAGCCAGCTGGATCCCAATTTCAAGCGCTGTCTGGAATTCCGCGATGCCACCGAAGAACTTCTCAAGCCCTATAAAGAGCAGTTCGACTTCGATGAGCTGAGTAAGTTGGCCATCGATTACAGCGACGGTGTCGTAGCAGCTGTCAAGGACGTGAACAAGGATCTGCTCGGCTATGCCGGCGAAAAGAACATTCCCGTATTAAATTATTCAGAGGATAACATAGGAGAAAATATGAAGGCATTCTACAACACGATTTGCCCTAGTATTTCGGAAGAAAGTGAAGACGAATAAACACGATTAAAGACGACATGAAATTCAAACATCTCATAGCGATTGCGGGTTTTGCAATGGCAATATGCGCTTGCGACGAAGGTACTGACAATATCGGTATGTCGCTCACAAGCAATACTGATAATCTCAATGTCATGACCGAGGAATTCAATGTGCTGACGGCGTCGTATATCCCCGACTCTGTCTACACCTACAATAATGAACTCTACCTGGGTCGCGTCACTGATCCCGAAACCAATACGACCGTTGCCTGCAGCTTCACGTTGCAGTTCAATATGATGGAAGAGACGCATCTGGGCAGTGAAGAGAGAATCACCAGCCGCGATGAGAAAGGTGAGATTGTGGCCGACTCCTGTGTCATCTATCTCTTCTTCGATCAGTCGAAATCGTTTGGCGATTCCACAACGGCCATGAAACTGAAGGTTTCCGAGCTCGATCACCCCATCCCCGATGGTATCCACTATACGAGTTTCGACCCCGTGAAAGAAGGCTTTGTACGTCAAGGGGGACTAAGCAAGTCGCATCTGTACACGTTTGATGATATGACCATCAACGACAGCGTCAAAAACGGAAATGATTATACCCCCTATATTGCTATCCGGCTCAATCAGCCCTATACGGATAAGAACGGTGTCAGCTACAACAACTATGGCACCTATATCCTGCGCAACTACTATAAGCATCCGGAGTATTTCAAAAACTCCTTTGCCTTCATTCATCAGATGTGTCCGGGATTCTATATCGAGTCAACCGACGGACAGGGCTTGATGTCGTATTTCGCATCGGCACAGTTCTCTGTGTATTACACTTACCTGGGCTATGACGATTCCGAAGAAGATGGAGGCTTTGAAGAATTTGGCAGCTTCCTGTTGGCATCATCGACCAACGAGGTGCTACAGACCATCACGGTGAAGAACGACAAAGAAAAGCTGAAGCAGTTGGTGGAATCCGACAATTCGTGTACCTTTATGAAGACGCCGGCAGCGATTTTCACGGAAGTCACCCTCCCTGTCGACGACATCAAATCGTCACACATGAATGACTCGCTGCTCTCCGTATCCATCGATTTCAACCGTATCAACAATTACGAGCCGCTTTCAAAGTACACCTTCTCAGCCCCGCCAAGGGTACTGCTGATACAGAAAGACAGTCTGACATCATTCTTCGAGAAGAATCAGAACTACAACAACAAGTATGCTTTCTATACCTCGCTCTACAAGAATGCCTACAGTTTCTCCAATAACAGCGACATCAATAATCTCATTGTCAAGATGTATAATGACCGGCTCGAAGGTCTGAAGCACGATCCTAACTGGGTGGAGAAGCATCCTAACTGGAACAAGGCGTTGTTGGTTCCTGTGGGCATACTGACGAGTTCCACTTCCTCCACCGACAAGACGCCTATTGCGCTCGTCAATGAGATGGGACTGACCACCACCAGACTGAAGCGTGGTACCCCTGAGGATCCGATCAAGTTGCGTGTGCTTTATGCCAGATTCAACAACTGATGGCAGACGGATATCTAGAAAAGCATCATGAGGACTATGAGGCCCGCAAGGCAGCATGGCTTCGTAAGAAGAAACATTTGCCCAAGACTGGCAAACGACAGATAGAGCGACCCGATGACGAGTCGCTCTAATTTTATTATCCTATAATTTTGAATTTCGCAAACTTCAGTAGCAGCTGTTTTGTACCCACATTGCGGAAGTCAACGGTGAGCTTGGTATTCTCGCCCGTTCCCTCGATCCTGACGACGGTACCCACACCAAAGCGCTGGTGCTCTATCGTGCAACCCTCGCGCAGGTCACTGGCACTGGGATCAGAAGCCATCGGACGTGGTGCGACAGCCTGATGCAGCCGTTTGAAGTTAGGTCCGAAGGGATCCACAGGTTTCTCCGGTTGTCTGGGTGCCACAGCCCTCGGTTTCGGATCGGCCTTGAACTGCGTAGCCACAGGCCGCGGGTTCTGCATCCATTCTGGTCCCTCACTTCCGAATCCCCTGGAATCATGAAGACTGGTCTGCCTGTGCGTAGCTTGCGAAGCACTACGGCCCTGTCCCCGCGATTCGCCCTCAATGTCCAGAAGCTCCGGATCGATGTCTCTGATAAATCGTGAGGGTGTGTCGTATTCCATCCGTCCATAACGGAAACGGTTCTGCGCACAAGTCAGGATACAATGTTTCTCAGCACGCGTGATGGCCACATAGAGCAGCCTTCGCTCCTCTTCCAGTTCGCGCATCGAGTTGGTACACATCGGACTGGGGAAGATGTTTTCTTCGAGTCCCACGACAAACACCGTCGGAAACTCCAGGCCCTTGGCCGAATGGATAGTCATCAGCGTCACCTTGTCATTCGAATCGCCCTCATCGCTGTCGAGGTCGGTCAGAAGTGCCACCTCCTGCAGGAAATCCGGCAGATACACCTCGTCGCCCATATCCTCCTCCTTGCGACTCTCCACGAAGTCTTGCATACCACTCAGAAACTCCTCCAGGTTCTCCTGTCGTGAGATATCCTCCGGATTCCGTCCGCTGTAGATATCCTTGCTGATGCCCGAGTTCATGATGATATCGTGGCCGAGGGTATAGGCATCCTCCGTCGACACACGAGCTATCCACCCCTCTATCAGTTCGCGGAAGGCCTGTATCTTCGTCATCGTACCCTTGCTCACATCCATCGGGAAGAGCACGGGCTCCTTGATCACCTGCCAGAGACTCACACCATAGGCCTGCGCCGTCTGGATGATTTTTCCTACTGTCGTATCGCCGATACCGCGGGCGGGATAGTTCACAATGCGCTTGAAGGCCTCCTCGTCGCTCGGGTTGGCAATCAGCCGGAAATAGGCAATCACATCCTTGATCTCCTTGCGCTGGTAGAAGCTCAGTCCACCATAGATCCTGTAAGGAATGTTGTCCTTACGCATCTGTTCCTCAAAACTTCGGCTCTGGGCATTCGTGCGATACAGAATGGCAAAGTCGCTCCAGTTGCGCCTTTCCTCCCGTCTGATGCGTTTGATGTCCTGCGTCACGATCATCGCCTCCTCCCTGTCGCTGTAGGCAGGTTTCAGCTGCAACTTCTCACCGTGCTCATTCTTCGAGAACACATTCTTCGGTATCTGCCGTTCGTTCCGCCTGATGAGCGAGTTCGCTGCCTGCACAATCAACTGCGTCGAACGGTAGTTCTGCTCCAGCTTGAAGAGTTTGGCATCCTTATACAGACTCTGGAAGTTCAGGATATTGTCGATGTTGGCACCGCGGAAGGAATAGATGCTCTGGGCATCGTCGCCCACCACACACACCTTCTGGCGGTCCTTCGTCAACTGATACACGATGGCCTGCTGGGCGTAATTGGTGTCCTGATACTCGTCGACCAGTACAAAGTGGAATTTCTCCACATATTTCCGTCGGATGTCCTCGTGGTTCTCAAACAAGAGCCACGTCTGCACCAGCAGATCGTCGAAGTCCATCGCGTTGGCCTGTCGGCATCGTTCCGCGTACCTTATATATATAGTAGCCACCTGCGGGCGCTTCTGACTGGCATCATCGCGGGCCCACGCACTCTGGGCATAGGCCTGTGGCAGCAACAGATGGTTCTTGGCCATCGAGATACGGTCGGCCACCGATGCCGGTTTGTACACCTTGTCGTCGAGCCCCATCTCCTTGATGATTGTCTTCACCAGCGAACGGGCGTCGCTCTGGTCATAGATGGTGAAATTGGCGTTAAAGCCTATCGCTTCGGCCTCTGCCCTGAGGATTCTGGCAAACACGCTGTGAAAGGTGCCCATCTGCAGATATCTGGCAAGTTCTTCACCCACCAGACGGCCGATGCGCTCCTTCATCTCACGGGCAGCCTTATTGGTAAACGTCAGTGCGAGGATATTCCAGGGTCTGATCGTCTCGTCCTGCTTCAGCAGCCACGCAATCTTATACGTCAGCACCCTTGTCTTGCCTGAACCGGCGCCAGCAATCACCAGCGACGGCCCGTCACAATAGACCACCGCCTGCTGCTGACTCTCGTTCAGCTGTTGCAATATCTCGTCGTTCATTGGTTTTTCATGCAGCAGGGCTGGCACTGATGCCGAAGCCACCACCTTTCATCAACTTACCAGCGCAGAAGCCGGCCAAACATCCAAGAATCAGTGAAAGAATAATCTCCATAATATATCTGTTTTATTGGTTTGATGGTGCAAATTTAGTCAAAAAATTCGAAAGCACAAAGAAAAGGCGTGAAAAAAGGTCTGACTAGTGGTAGAGTCTTTATGGTTGTTACAGCTCAACACCAAGAAGGAACACAAACCAGTCGGCTTCAAATTGTAGCCGACTTTTTTATACCTATCCATTTCGGCAGAAAATATGCAATTTTTACTCTGTATTGCATAAAAAAGCATATATTTTATGCAATATATTTGCAAAATTGAAAAATAATTTGTAGTTTTCATCAAGTTGATCACTGGGCCACGTCGTGTAGGCAAGTCGACACAGGTTTTACTGATGTTGAGAGACAAGAACTTTGCTTATCTGAACTTCGACAGTCAGCAGCTGCTGGATGCATGGGATGCCAATCTCGTCATGAGAATGCTGGATGATGTCTATCCCGGCTATGACTATCTGTTGCTGGATGAGGTGCAGAACCTGGACGCGTGGGACTTGTGGGTCAGTGAACTCTACATGCAAGGTAAGAACTTGGTCATAACGGGTAGTAACGCCAAGATGCTTTCAAGCGAAATGGCAACTGTACTGACAGGCAAGTATCTGCAAGTCGAGATGCTTCCGTTCAGCCTTGAAGAGTTGTTCGACTGGAACAAGCTTGATCTACACCATCTTATGCCCGAGCAGGGCGCTGAGTGCAAAGTGCTGACAGATGATTACCTACGGAATGGCGGCTATCCGGAAGTCGTAGCTTCACGACAACTGGTACGCAGCTATCTCGATATACTGTTCGACTCCATAGTGTGGAAAGATGTGGCCAAGCGACACAACGTGAGAAACATCACAGACCTCAACAACCTTGCTGTATATCTAGTGTCAAATTTCTGCAACCCGCTTAGTGCCAACGAATTGGCAGAAGAGCTGGGGCTTTCGAGTGTCAACACCACTAAAAAATACATGGACTATCTTCATGAGCCTTATCTGTTCTATTATCTGTCACGCTACAACAACAAACTGAAACTGATGAAAAAAGCACCGCGAAAAGTTTATGTTGTTGACAACGGTTTTGTGGCAGCCAAGGCATTCTCAGTGACAGAGAATCTCGGACGTTTACTTGAAAACCAAGTGTTCATCGAACTGGTTCGACGTGGTTACGATACCGAGAAGACCATGTTCTATTATCGTTCACGCAACGATAAGGAAGTTGATTTTGTGTTGCGTCAAGGAACTCACATCCAACGTCTGGTGCAAGTATGTTATGATATGGGCAGTCCCAAGACGGAGAAACGCGAGGTTGATGCAATTGTGGAATGTGCAGGCGAGCTGAAGTGTGACAATCTTACCATTGTGACCTATGATGACGAGCGTACCATCGAGAAAGATGGCTATAAGATAAACATTGTACCAATAGCTAAATTCTAATTTAAGAGGGCAGTACTCACCGACTATCTGATCAGCGCCTTCCCCACGAAGGTCATTATCGCCAACGGCAAGGTGCTGTCAACCATCATCGGCGAGGATCCCAAATTCTACGAACTGCTCGATACGTTGTTTGCAGAGTAAGACATCAACAACTGGAAACTGAACATAGAGGAGACGGTTCTTCCTGTTTGACCCGCTGCGCCGTCAGCGGAATCAGTCAAACAAAAAAGAACCGTCCCCGGGTGTTTGATTATCGGCAGTCGAAGAGAATCTTCCTACGATTGTCTGAGGGCCGCACCGCGAAGTGGACCCAATACGTCGAGCCGCGCTTCTCCAAAATCAGTTCATCAAATTCCCGCTTCGTTTCATCCGCGATATCCAACAATATCCTCGCCATCCTGATCATCTGTTCCGGTCCATAACAATGGATATCCACCGCACATCCCGTCAGGTGATTACTCCCCTTCGCGCCCCTGCACCTCATGACACAGAAGGGTCAGGACATTCTGTGACATGTGCTTTTGAACAATTTTCGCTGCAAATTCCCCGATTTGTCAAAGGCACATTGTCTTCAGTTGACAGTTGACAGTTTATTTGGGGAGGGGGTATTGGTTTGATGGGAGGAAATGATAGAATTATATAATTACTATATATATAATATATA
>CACWSX010000032.1 GCA_902763615.1 uncultured Prevotellaceae bacterium
AATTGATTAATTGTTAATAGATGTTGTTAATTATTTTTACTTATCTCCGAATCGACTCCGTTTTTGGCTTTGCCTAGGAAACAGGTGCCTCGCGCGCAGACAATTTTTGTTGCTCAGGCAGGCCGCAAATTTCGTCTTTTTTCTTTGACAATGCAAAGGTAGTAAAAATTCAAAGTACTTCCAAATTATTTCGCAAAAAAAGCACGCAAAAAAGCACATTTTGAAACGAGTTTAAAATCTTGCATTCTTGCATTCTTGCATTAAAAAAAAGAGCCCCAACTACCGTGAAAGAGGAATCTAATTATTATTATATTATAATATAATAATAATTAGCCCCCCTTCTCCCCCGTATATGTGCCTATGCAAGGATGCAAGGATGCAAGAATGCAAGGTTTTTGAGTTTAAGTTCTTTGTGCCTTTCTTCATACGAATTGGGTTTAAGTTTAACATAAAAATAAATGCCTCATATTAAACGCACTTAGGACCCGCATCTCTGCGAGTCCTAAGCGTTTCTAACTAATTAACTAAAAACTAAACGTATGAAAAAGAAACTATCGATGAAAAAGACTAATTCTATTTTTTTATTTCTGATGCAAAGTTACGGTGATTTTGGGCTAATTCCAAATAAATACGCCATTTCTTCTTCAACTTGTATGGACAAACGCCCCATCTTTGGCCAAATCATGGAAATCCCCTCAATAATTGTCCAAAACGATGAAAAAAAAGGCCCGTCGCTTCCTTGATGTCGTCACAAATTGTGATGAGATAAAATCTTTTGATGTTGCAGTTCCTCCCCATCTTGAAATTCCATTTTGGAATATCAAGTCGGTTCTGAGTTTTTCAAACTCCTCTTTAGTTTGCTGGAACATGAAGTCTTTAGGGCGATCTTAAAGATTTTCTTCATCTTCCTTTGGCTGGATAAAGCCAATTTGTTTGCGAGGTTTTATGGTCGCATTTTGCGACCTTGAAGACTGTAACTCTGCCAAAGCCGTACTGATGGCATCGAGCTGTGCACGAGTGCTCTCATTGATGTCATTCTGGTCTGCGAGGATTTCATTCATTTCAGATTTAATGAAGGCAATTTCCTTTTCAATCAGGTTAAAACGTTCATTTGTATCAGGAATGCTAACGATGCGTCGGAGGGCCACAAAAGCTCTAATGATTTTGATATTTGTATCTATTGCAATATCAGAATTCAGGATCCCACTCAGCATGGTAACCCCTTGTTCCGTGAAAGCATAAGGTGGCCGACGTAATCCCTTCTTGTCGGAATTGGAGGTCACAATTTGTGACTTCCAAATTTGGAACTCTGTTTTTGATAGTTGAAACATAAAGTCTTCAGGAAATCTTTTGATGTTTCGTTTAACTGCCTGATTTAAGACCTTCGTTTCTACATTGTACAATGCAGCGATGTCTCTGTCAAGCATCACGCGCTGGCCGCGAATGACATAAATTTTGGATTGGATAATTTGTAATTCGTCCATAGTAAAGTGGATTTAATGTTAATAATATGTTTCAAGCTGCAAAGATAGACTTTTTTTCTCTATCTTCCAAAAATTAATCCTTAAATTTGATTTTTCATCATATTATTTGCGTTTCTCAATGTTTTTTATTATCTTTGCAGCATTAAAACTAAAACGAACACAACAGAATGAAAGACCCTGGCTATGTGTATATCTTGACCAATCCCAGCTTTCGTGAGGATTGGGTGAAGATTGGTAAGAGTTCACGTCCTGTGGATGTGAGAAGCAAGGAACTGGATAATACAGCTGTTCCCTTGCCCTTCGAAATATTCGCCACGATGAAGACCACGAAATACAACGAGGTTGAGAAGTTGGTGCATAAGACCATTGATCGCCTTACCGATCTGCGCATCCGCCAAAACCGCGAGTTCTTCAATGTAGCCCCACAGATGGCTCTCGATATCTTCCGCGATATTGCCAGCGCGATAGACGACGCCGAAGTGACACTCTACGAAGAGAATAAGCCAATCGTGGAAAGCGAACACAAGGAACCACAGAAGCGAGAAGTGAAACGCCCCCGTTTCAAGTTCTCCATGTGTGGAATCAAAATTGGCGAACAAGTCACCTTTGACCCAACGGGCCTTGTTGTGAAAGTGGCTTCCGATGACAGCATCGAATACGAAGGACGTATCTATAAACTATCCCCCTTCGTTGGCACCTTCATGCCAGAGGAACATCGCAATGCCTCTGGTGCCTATCAAGGTGCCAAGTATTTCTCGTATAACGGGAAAGTGCTGGATGAGATTAGGAAAGAAAATGAAAACATAGAATGATTGTACAAGATGGAAGATATTATAAAGAAAGGTGTTGAGAAAGGACTCATATCTTTTAATGAAGATATTAGTCGAATTACATATACACATGTCAATAAGTCACGTAACTATCTTGATCCTGAAGAACAAGTAGAGGCTGAATCTTTTTTGAAACTGATTTTAGTGTATAATTATCCTGTACAAAGAATCAAGTTGTTTGAGAAGGTAACTATGGGTTCAAGTAAAAAAGAGGCAGATATCATTGTATATGAAGATGATTTATGCTTTAATCCCTCTATCATAGTCGAATGCAAAAAACAAGAAGTATCAGAAGCTGAATTCCTTCAAGCTATAGAGCAAGCTGCAAGTTATGCTTATGCACTTTCTGGGACTGTCAAATATATCTGGACTACTTCTGGTATCAAAGATTCTTATTTGCAAATTGATAAAGAGAGAAAGGTCCGGATACAAATTCCGAATATACCTTTATACGGAAAACCCGTTCCAAAATATTCTTTTGTAAAAGGTGGCCGCTTACGAAATGAAGATGCAGGAAATGATGCCATCAAGCAACAATTCTTTGACCTTGAACAGGTTTCTGAAAGTGAACTTACCAATCGTTTTAAAAAAGCACACCAATCTCTTTGGGCAGGAGGAGAATTGAATCCTTCTGATGCATTTGATGAATTGGATAAACTAATTTTCTGCAAAATATGGGATGAGCGTAAACCTCGTAAAAAAGGTGAACCATACGATTTTCAAATCTTTGACATTGAGAAGCCTAAAAATGCCACCCAAAACGATATAGATGCTATAGAACAGCAGATAACGACGGAATTGGCAGAAAGAATACTGGCTCTTTATGAGGAGGGTAGGAATAAAGACAAAGAAGTATTTAAAGATAATATCCGGTTGACGCCACAGCGTATCAGAACGGTTGTAAGCTATTTGCAAGGAGCAAATTTGTCTAAGACAGACCTTGATAGTAAAGGCAAAGCGTTTGAAACTTTTATGGGCTCATATTTTCGTGGTGATTTTGGACAATACTTTACACCTCGAAATATTGTAAAATTCATAGTTGATGTATTACCTATTGATAATTATTCGAAGGTCCTTGATACTTCTTGCGGTAGTGGAGGTTTTTTGCTTTATGCATTAGATAAAGTTCGTCAGCAAGCTGGAGATTATTATGATGAAGGAACTGTAGATCATTACAACCATTGGCATGACTTTGCTTCAAATAATTTATTTGGTATAGAGATAAACGAACAAATTGCCCGCACTGCCAAGATGAATATGATTATTCACGATGACGGTCATACTAATGTCATATCAAGCGACGGTCTTTTACGTGATGATGTGATCATAGACAGAACAGACAACAAGGGATTTGAATATGGAACCTTTGATGTGATAATTACAAACCCTCCTTTTGGCAGCACTGTCAAGCAAACTGAGAAGGCATATTTACATCAGTATTCTCTCGGCAACAAGGATGTAGATTGGCTTGATACAAAGAACTCTGCGGTTAAAGAGCGTGATAGTCAAAGTACGGAAGTTTTATTTATAGAACAAGATAAAAACTTCCTTAAAGAAGGAGGTTACCTTGCTATTGTTATTCCTGACGGTATACTTACCAATAGCAGTTTACAATATGTGCGTGACAGTATTGAAGAATGGTTCCGCATAGTAGCAGTAGTAAGTATGCCTCAAGATGCTTTTAAGGCAAACGGCGCTGGTGTGAAAAGTTCAGTATTATTTTTGAAGAAATGGACAAAAGAGCAAAGTCAGAAAATACTGGATACCAAACTAAAATTGCAGGAACAAATAAAAAGCGCAGCAAACTATAAGGCTACTGTAGAATATTGGGAGAAAGAAAAGAAAGATATAATAAATAAACATATTGGTTTTGAAAACCAAACAGGTTTGCATGATAAAAAGCTAATCGAAAAGACTAATGATTTTATTGAGTGGAAAAAACAGATAACTGAGCAATACAGGCAAAAGATTGACGATTTAAAGGAACAATTAGAAGAACGTTTTGCAGAAATGCATAAGAGTGAGATAGAAGATTATCCGATTTTTATGGCTATCGCTGAACAAATCGGCTATGATGCTACAGGCAAAGAAACACCTGTAAATGAATTGGAGATGATTGGAAAGGAACTAAAGAAATTTATCAAATCACTTTGAACTATGCCATACGAAGTTCCTCAACACATTGCCACAAATAAGGTATTCATTGTTAACTTTTCAGAGTTAGAGGGTAGATTGGAGCCAGAATTCTACAGGCCATCTATTGCCTCGCTTGAAAATCATATCCGTTCTCTATCATCTCATAAATTGAGAGATTATGCGTTGTCAATAGCTGGTGGTGCAACTCCCCCAAAGACAGAAACAGCAAAATATTATACGGATTCAGAATCAGGAATACCTTTCTTGAGAGTTCAGAACCTACAAACTAACGGTGAATTGTCTTTAAACGATTGTGTCTACATCAATGAAGATACACATAATGGATTGCTCAAAAGAAGCCAAGTTGCAGAAGATGATTTGCTCGTTAAGATTACGGGCGTTGGCCGAATGGCTATCGCATCTGTTGCTCCCAAAGGATTTGTTGGAAATACCAATCAACACATGGTCGTAATAAAAACAGGTGATACTGAATTAAGCAAATATCTTGCTCATTACTTGAATCTTGACATTATTGAGAGGATTGCTTCCCGCCATTCTACTGGTGGAACAAGACCTGCATTAGATTATCCATCACTGAAAAGCATTCCTATTATTGAAGATATAGATTTCTCCCTTATCGACAAAGCATTAAAAGAGAAAAAAGAAAAAGAAGAAAAAGCATGTGAACTATTAGATAACATTGATTATTATCTACTTAGCGTATTAGGTATAAAAATGCCAACATCAAAATCACAAACATTGCAAGATAGAGTGTTTACCGTGAATTATAATAAAATTAGCGGTGGCAGATTAGATCCGAAACTATACTCTACTTCTATTGTGCAATTAATGCAATCACTCTTCATGTCACCATATGATAAACAACCACTAAAAGATTTCATTATACGTAGTTGTAGTGGCGATTGGGGTAAAGATGAATCAGAAGAAGTAAATGAAAACAAATACACTAAATGTTTGGTCATTCGAGCAACAGAATTTGATAATACATATAATTTACACTTAGACAATTCGAGAGTTAAATATCGTTGGATAGAAAACTCCAAATTGTCAAAAATGAATATCCATGCAAATGATTTACTAATCGAGAAATCTGGCGGTAGTGAAGACCAACCTGTTGGCAGAATTTCAATTCTGACAGATGAAATCTTGAAGGAGAATCGGATAGCTTATAGTAACTTTATTCACAAGATTACGGTGGAGGGTATTAATCCTATGTATTTGTATTTCTATTTGAAAACGATGCATAATATCAAAATTACCGATTCAATGCAAAGTCAAACCAATGGAATACGGAATCTGATTATGGCAGAATACTTTAACCAAACTATTGTTGTACCGCCACTTCCTAAACAACAAGAAATAGTAGACTACATAGCTTCTATTCGTCAACAGGCAAAAGCATTGCAAGAAGAAGGTAAGTATATTTTGGAGCAAGCAAAAAAAGAGGTTGAACAGATGATAATAGACCAATAATACTTCACTATGAATAATTACGGCTTTCATTTTGCAGGGTCCTATCAAGGATATTGGAATATTTCCCAAATAGGTAGGAAGATACCTGGGACATTATATTTAGAAAAGCATTCCATTCGTTTGGAACTGTTTTGGAATAATGTAACTCATGTAGATCTACGTGTCATTCCATCTGCTACGGGCTATGCATATACTGAAATAGGTAACAAAAAAATATGTTATTACTTTGTACTAAAAGGGTTGCAAATAATGTCTGCTTCTTGGTTCGGAAAACATCAAAGCCAATATAAATTGGATGTTAATCATTTCTTTATGTCGGATGTGCCAAGATTTACTACAAATGTTATCCTCAGTTGCTGTATTAGAACTGATCTAATGGATAAATGGGTATGGGATTATACACAAAATAGCTATTCTAATTTATGGCCTTTTAATAAAAATGATGGCATCGAAATTAAATATCAAGCCAAGCCACCATTAACGTTGTATGAATCAGAATTATATGAATTGTATATTTATTTCAGCAACGAAGCTCACACGCCAAATGCTGATGGTTTTAGTATGTCCACTCATACCTTCTTAAACCTCAGGCTAAAGAAAAAACAGAAGTTATATGATGCACTCGATTTGGCAGAATCTGTAATTTGGCTATTCTCATTGTTATGGAACAATCAGTTCAGTCCAGACTTTATCGAGTTTAGGACTTCAAAAGCAAAATTCATATACAAACAAAGTGACCGATATAGTTATAAGTATCGTGACGTAAATAACAGCTCTCTTAGAACAGATGTCTCCGATTTTGACGAAGAAGAACTATCGTCCATTATTGAAAAGTGGTCTCAATTTGTAGAAAGAGATATCGTTTCGATAAGAACATTTTTCGAAACACAATACGATGAGCATATGACTCCGTCTGCAATGTTAAAAAACTATATGTCTGTCATTGATGGCCTTTCTCGTGAACTTCAAATTACGACCACAGGTCAATCAAACAACAGCAAAAGACTTGAGAAGTTTGAGACTTTATTAAGCGCTATCAGGCCCCATATTAAAGCAAAAGAGTTTAACGAAATTAAGATGGCCATTCTCAGAGAGTCTCCATCAGAGTTAAAACCTCGTTTTGTTCAACTAATAAAGATTCTATCAGAATATACAAATATTGAACTTCCATATGACTTTTGCTATAGAGCAGTAGAAACAAGAAACTTGTTGACACATACTAAATCGTCAGGAAAAGATGTATTTCATAAAGAACAATATAGAGACGTAGCCTTTTGTTTGGAAGATTTGATAAGGGCTTATATCCTATTTAAGATAGGAGTTCCTAAGGAAATAGCAAGTAAAATATTACCAAGTAAAATATCAATGCCCAGTTAATATCGTTTGGAAATAACGTGTTTAGTACGCAATGTGGACTGATATGATGTGTATTAGAAGAGATAAAGAAATATATACCCAATGAAAAATGGATAAAGACATTAGAGATTTCTTGGATAGAGCTACACAGAAAAGGCTTTATAAGGAAAATAAGAAACGCAAAGACAAACGCCTTGCGAAACAGGCGAACCTTCAGGAAAGAAAAAACCGAAGAAACGCCGCTCAGAATGACGTCGATCTTTTATGTGGTGAATGCATCAAGGGAGACAACAAACTAAGTAAACTTGCTGATAGTGGAAGAGATTACAGCACAGAGACGAAGTTTAGGTCAAAAAAACGCACTCCTGAAGAGCAGAAGAAATATGATTGGGAGAACAGACCTCGTTTTATTTCTGTACCAATGGGAGGACAAAACAAAAAATATTGATTTTGTCCTTGGATAAAGAATTCTGGGGCCGATTGTGTCATTTCGAATAAATTGATGTAACTTTGCAAACGAAATATGTTTGAAAGATGTTGGATGTATGAAGTCTGATGGCTGATGTGAAATATAATGTGTAACTTTGCAAACAGAATATGAATATGGCAGAGGATAAAGGACAAATACTATTATATAAGACTCCAGATGGGGAGTCGCGTATTGAGGTGAGACTGCAAAACGAGACAGTGTGGCTCAGCCTTGATCAGATGGCGGAATTGTTTCAACGTAACAAATCGACCATCTCCAGACACATTAAAAATGTGTTTGAGGAGGGAGAGCTACAGCCGGAGGCAACCGTTGCATTTTTTGCAACAGTTCAAACAGAAGGTAAAAGAAAGGTAGAGCGCGACATCGCATATTACAACCTCGATATGATTATCAGCGTGGGGTATCGCGTCCATTCATATCGTGGCGTTCAGTTCCGCATGTGGGCAACAGGGGTACTAAAAGAATACATTGTAAAAGGTTTTGCCCTGAACGATGAGCTGTTGAAGAACGCTGGCCGCGGAAACTATTTCGATGAGCTGTTAGCCCGCATTCGTGACATACGTTCATCCGAAAAGATATTCTATCGCAAAGTACTCGAGATATATGCACTCAGCATCGACTACGACCCTCGTGTAGAGATGACAAAGCAGTTCTTTGCCACAGTCCAAAACAAGATGCATTATGCGGTTCATGGGCATACGGCAGCAGAAATAATATATAATCGTGCAAATGCCGCTAAGGACTTCATGGGACTGACCACCTGGACGGGAATGATGCCTAAGCGTACGGATGCAGAATATGCCAAAAACTATCTGAATGAGGATGAGATAGACACGCTGAACCGAATAGTGAACCTTTATATTGACTATGCAGAACTGCGTGCAAAAGACCACAAGCCAATGTATATGCACGACTGGATAGATAAGCTCGATGATTTCCTGCGCCTTTCAGACAAAGAACTTCTGACGCATGCCGGCAGTATTTCTGCCAAGTTGGCTAAGGAAAAGGCTGATGCGGAATACGATAAGTTCAAGGAAAGAACAAAGAACGAATTGACACCAGTTGAAATCCATTTTCTGGAACAGTTTGAACGAGAACAGAAGAAATTGGGAGATAAGAAATGAAAATGTAACAATGAGATTCAGGAGGAACACGATATCATATAACGGCGGGTCGGTTCTTCTGTTATAATCAAGTTTATATCAATGAATAAGTATAATATGAGACATCGAATTAAATCAGGAAAAATAGGTTCCTATACACTACAGCAAGAAACGACGGTTGCAAAAATTGCAACTGTCGTAAATATGAGGTATTAGAGGATAAATAGAAGAGCAAGGATATAATACCACACGTTTCTTGATTCCATCAACACGCAAATAAAGCGTGTTAATGAACCCGAAACAACAAAAGAACCTTCCCCTCGCTACATGGTTGTTTCCAAAATGGAAATAACCACTCAAAATAATGTCAGGTGACTGTCTCCTGGCAGCAGGAGAGTGAACCGGTGACAAATCGTCACCGGTTAATAACACAATAATGGACAAAACGAGGAATAGGGCCCTTTTTCTGTCCAAGGAGATGAAACATCTTGGTCTTTTGCTTACGATTTCAATAAAAAGTAGTATCTTTGCAGACAATTCTAAAAGGCGACAATGAAGACGAAGGACTACTCGATGCGGGAGATGATTATCGACCAGTGTCTGGGCACTGGGCGGGAGTATACACGTGAAGAACTGCAGGCGGCTGTGAACAAAGCGCTTGAGTCGCGCGATATGCTACCCGTCAAATCGAAGGTTACCATCTTGCAGGACATCAACGAGATGAACGAGAAGTTCTATCGAATCTATGAAGAATACGGCATTGTGTCTGAACGCAGAGGCCGAAAGACATACTACCGCTATCGTGATGGGATTGAGTCGATCTACAACCGCGAACTGACATTCGACGAGATTGAGAAGCTGCAAGAGGTGCGCAGTCTGTTGCAAGGGCTCAGGGGAATGCCACAATTGGAATGGATTGACCAGATGTCGGCTCGTTTCGACCAGCAGATCATGAGCCCCAACCAGACCATTGCGAGTTTCGAAGAAGGAACGGCTGGCGACAGCAGGTTTTTTCTGCAACTATTCAATGCCATCAACCAGAAGATGGTGCTGACCATCGAGTATCAGCGTTTCGGCTATGAACCAAAGGAACGTATCATCCATCCTTATCATCTGAAGCAGTTTATGCGTCGCTGGTATCTTTTCGCAACCATTGAGGGAAAGGAGTTTGTGACGAGTTTCGCTCTCGACAGATTCGTTTCTGTGCGTGAGAATAAGGAGGTGGCATACAGAAAGACAGATATTGACTTCAACCACTATTTTGATGATATCGTTGGCATCACCCATCCTGATGGAGGTGTGGTGGAACATATCGTGCTGGAGGGCGACAGTTGGGCAGACAATTACCTGCATACGTTGCCCATACATCCGCTTCAGAAGATAGAGAGTCTGGGTGAGAAAGGTTGTCTGGTGAAGCTTGACCTGATGATCAATCGTGAGCTGGAGCGCGAGATTATGTCGTATGGTGACCATCTGAAAGTCGTGTCGCCAAAGCATTTCCAGGAAAGGATGAAGGAACTTTATCGTACGATTGAAGAAGTGTACGACGAGGAATAATCCAACTTTTTTCTTTTTTTCTTGAAATTTTTTAATGCGTTTACACTCACTGAACGCATTGGGCCTATCTTTGCAGCCGTAAACTTATAAAATTAAAGAATATGGCTGGATTATTTTTATTATTTATTATGGTAGTTGCCCTCGTCAACCTGATGAGTGCCTACGTGAAGAGTGTATAATTATTAAACAACAATTGAAACAATGACTGAAAAAAAGAAAAGATTGAGCGCTGGCTGGGAGCCAGAGATGATGACGGAGGAAGAAACGATGGCTTTCCTCGACAGTAAGGGCATCGCCTATGAGATCTGCGACACGCCCATCCCCGTGCTGGAAAACAAAGTGAGATGTGGTAAACCTCAGGATATCGGCGACCTGGTAGTCGACGAATACAGGTATATCCCACGGTCGAGACAAGGACGTTATCCTATGATGGATGTGCCCGCTATCGGTGATTCAATGATAGGAGCCGATATCTACGATGGCGACTGGATGCAGCTGGAGTGTGGCCGTATACCATCGGACGGCGATGTCGTGATAGCCAGAATCGACGGTGAGATGACGGCCAAGGTGTTTTTCACTGATGAACAGAATCACTACTGGCTCCTGCCCAAGAACGAGAACTACGATCCCATTGAGCTAACCAAGAACGGTAATGTGGGGATTGCGGGCGTTGTGAGCAATTTGACCAAGAGCGTTCCGAGTCAGTCGCATAACGAGTGTGTCAGTATTCTGAAGCGTTACAAGAACAAGAAAGCTGAGGCGGGTGATGTTTTCCATCGGCTGGCGAAGGTGGTGGGCGACGGCAAACTGTTGTTCTGGGCAGCCTCGGCGTGGGCGGTAGTCTATGGCGTGGCGCGCGACTGCTGCGACTACGAGGGTACGGTGAGCGAGTTTGAGCGTAAGGCCGAAAATATGAATCTGCCCATGCGGTTCGACTATCCCTGTTCGGAGGGTAAGGTGCAGCGCACCATCAGCAACCACCCTTACATGCGCCTGCATATAGATAAGTGGAAGGAGAATGGGGCTTCTGTCCGTGAGATCGTTCTGATGGAGTTTTTAAGGAAGAATCTGTAAGACTTACCGAAGCAGTTACCGAAGTCCGGTAAAAGGGACAGGGGTTTTTACCGAACTTTCGAAGACTTACCGAAAACTGTTACCGAATGCGTTCCAAGAGATTGGAGCGCATTTTTTTTGTGCCTAATTTTGCAGTGTCGAAAGACAAAAAGTTCTTTGAAATATTGACACAGTAGATTCGCAGGGAAGGCCCTGGGATAAGATAAAGAATACTAATTGTATTCATAGTGGTTAGGTTTAAAAGGTAATACTTTTCATTCGCTTTTTGAGCATTTGTTATGCTTTAAAATTGACAGCGGTGAAGCGTCACCGCAACCCGCTCCGGTTCGTGAGAATAGGGGCGTTTTCGAGAGAATTATCACATTATTAATAATATAAAAAAGAAAGGATTAAATTATGAAGAAAATTTTTATTTATGATACGTTTGGAACAGCATTATTTTGCTGTGGGTTTGAAGGGCTTGACGAAGACGGCAAGCCTCGTCTGACGATTATGACACCAGGATGTCCTGTACAGAACTTCCACGAATATACAGAGACTTTTCGCGAAAATCCTCATGACTATTACTTCCTTTGCGAGGAAGGTAAGTCGGCGGACTCGAAGTTTGTTGTGGAAATGTTGGGGCAGATACTTATCAATAGTAACCATCCTTACGAGAGATTATCTGCCAGACTTGATGAGATGCGTAAATATGGCATCAGTTATGATCAAGAACAACAGAAACTGATGATCAGGATACTGGAGGTGAATGATATCGAGTCAAAAAGCGTGAAATACCGCATGACAATGTTCATCGGTGAGCTGGATCTCTATGTTGGTGAAGGTGAGGGTATGTACGACAGTCTCAGAGAAATAGTTTCCAAGTTGAGTGGCTTCTTTTTATTTATCGAGAACCAGACACATATTCCTCTGAGGAAACATTTGCTGACGACTGAAAGTATTGAGAAGCAGGTGAAGCGCATTGCGCCGAACTTATTTGACAGATTTGGAGAATAGTAATAAGCTTGAAATATGAGAAATGAACACGGTATTGAAATCCGGGAATGCTGTGCTTCGTGTAAGCATAAGGATCTGACGAGATTGTTGTCGGCCAGATTCTGCTCGCTGCATCAAAAGAAAGTGAAGCCCCGGGAGGGCTGTAAGCAGTGGGAGATGAGCGAACAGATGCAGGCTGCTGGGTTGTCAGGTGGTAAAGTGAAGAAGAAGGAATATCTGAAATATGTGATGGAGGTGAGAGAAGACGAGTCCTTAGCAGACCAGCTGAAGATTCAGTTCCCACACAAAAGCATCAGTCAGATCCGGAAAGAATTCGAAGCAAAAAACGGCTCCATTTACGTAGAGCCATAGTTATTAACAATTTAAATTTTTAAGTTTTATGATTACAGAGATTTTTAAGGTTGTATCGCAGACGGAGCCCGTCTACGTACAGAGTAAGAAACAGGATGGTGGCCAGCTGGCCAAGTGTAACGTGCACCTGAAGGGCATCGGCGGCGACTATGCCGAAGAGTTCTATGCCGTAGCGTTCGGAGAGAATGCCACACAGAAGCTGGAGCAGGGCGAGCTGGTGGCAGTCAACCTGAGGTTTAGCACGCATGTGAACAATGACAACGGAGCCATTTATCAGGATGTCGTGGCTCAGGGTATTCAGAAACTGAATGAAGTAAAGACATTCTAAAGTATTAATCGAGCGGAGGACTGGTGAAGGAAGTCATCGATGTGAAATAAATGGTACCAAATATTCCGACACACCTTCACTCAAAAATTCGCAAGATTATGAAAAAGAATCAAAAGAAAGTATCGAGAGAAGTGATCGTCGACGGCATGATGTCATTCGGCAAGTTGGATAACAATCTAAACCAGGCAAGCTTTATGCCCTGTGAGCATGTGGAGGTAGATCCGTATATCGGACGCTTCAAAGTGCAGCTTTTGCGCAATGGTTACCTCTATCTGGAGCAGTTAGCCAAGCGTATCAGGAACCATCCATTGTTCCGACTGACGCATAGCTCACTGTCGTTTGGAAGGAATGCGAAATATTATTATATGCTTTCAGCCCCAGAGAGCGAGGCAGAACACATTCCTGATTGGTTGGAACAGGAGGCTCACGAGGCTGCTGAGAGACTGAGGGAGATGATGAACAAGAAAGGAGGAAAGAAGAAATGAAAGGTCAAATAGCAGTTAACACAAAGCATACGGGTGATTCCAAGAAGGACCATCGCGGCTATGCAGAACCATTTACTTCGGAGCAGGTTGACAGCCTGCTCTCCGAAGAATGGCTCAGACAGATGGTGGCTGATATCCGCTCAGGTCAGGAGGAAAAGAAAGACTGGCTACCCTATGCTTGTCCTCACTATGAGAGGTTCCAGAACAACCATCGTGCCCAGGCCGATATTATCCCAGAAGCATTTACGTTTATGACGTGTGTGGATGTGGATGACAAGAAACTGGTGAAGAAGGCCATCAAGCGCTCGTTGGAACTAAATAGCGAAGAGGGTAACGATTGGCAAGATATGGTGCTACGTATAGATTTTTCAGCGCGTAAGAAGGTGCATATCTGGCTGAGAATGCCTGTTGGAAAGACTATCAGCGAGACGCAAAAGCTCTTCTGTGATGAAATCGATGTGCCTTATGATGAATCATGTTGCACACCAGAGCGGTTTATCTACCTGACGGGTATCGATGAAGAAGTGTACCGTTCGGAAAAATGGCTGAAGCCATTAAGCGATGAGGAGATGGAAGAGCGCAGGGAAGCGTTTCTGAATAGAGGTCTCGATGTAGATGGAAGACCATTGGCAAAGGGAGCAGTCTCTCCGAATTCTGCAAGCAGCACTCAACAAGGGCAGAGCCCATGTGTGACTGATGCAACGGAAAGGACAAGATTCATCGCAGAGGGAGTGATGAGAGAAAAGGGTCTCGTTTGGAGTCACTTTCTGAATGAAGGAGGTCGCCACACAGCAGTAAAAATATTTCTGAGTGGTGCCACACAACTGCTCACGAAAGCAGAAGCTAACGGCATTTTCCAGGAATTAATGCCCAAACATTGGCAGGATGATAACATTCAGAATCTTGTAAACGCTTTTTACGAGAACTACACTGATCCTAATCACAAACTTCTGAGATATCAAGAGAACCTGTTTACGCAGAGTCAGCAACTGAAAGATGAAAATGGACTGTATATCCCCAATCAAGAACCACTTTTTAATATCAACGTTAATAAGTTGCCTATTGGTTTGCGTGAAATTCTGAAAAGTCGCCCGCAAAATCTGCATCTTCCATTATTAATTGGTCAGATGCCTGCGTTGATGGCTCTTGCAGATGGTGTAACAGTCAGATACTGTGACAACAAAATGATGCAATTGGGAGGAATGGCTATTATTGTTGGCGAGCAAGCATCTAATAAATCCGCTATCGAAGAGGCTGTCGAATTCTGGTTGACGGAATTAAGACACGAGGATGACCTCGTACGTGAACGCGAAGATAAGGTTAGAGAAGCCAACCGAATGCGTAAGTCGAACGAACGTGCCCAGCAAATGCCAAACGGAGTAATAAGGGTAGTCCCTATTACCATTTCATGCTCCAAACTGTTGAAGCGTCTTAAACAGTCGCAAGGACATTGTTTGTATTCTATCACCACTGAGGCAGAGACTTTGCTGAAAACCAATAACAGTGGAGCGTGGGCTCAGAAATGGGATATCTACAGGAATGCTTTCGGACGGGAAAGATGGGGTACTGATTTTAATTCCGAACAATCGGAAAGTGGTGACGTAAAGGTGGCTTACAACTGGACTATTTTAGGTACACCTCGTACCATAAGGAAAATGTTCAGTGGTAGGAATGAGTCTAACGCTGAGAACGGTCTTTCAAGTCGCTGTATGGTTTCAGAGATGCCAGATGGTAGGTTCTCCCGCATCACATTCTTTGATGAATTAAGTGATAATGAGCGTCAACGTGTGGATCAGGCAGCTAGGATGTTAAGGAGTGCCAAAGGGTTCTATGATACACCGAAACTTCGTAAGGCGATTGACAATTGGCTGGAGGAAAAGCGTATTGAGGCATCGCAGAAAATGGATATTATTATGGATGTATATCGCCGCCGTGCAGCTGTCATCGGATTCCGCTGTGGTGTTGTATTTATGCTACTGGAAGGCAAAGAGTCGAAGGCATGTATTGAATACGCCTTGATGATAGCCGACTATACGCTCTACATGCAACTCAAGACGTTCGGTCCCCTACTCATGCGTAGTTACAAAGACAGTAATGAAAATGAAGGCACAAGTGTCAACGTCAACATCTTTGCTCAATTGCCGTCTCCTTTTACGCTTCAAAACTTGCGACAATTAAAGGGAAGGGAGTTTGCTGATGGTACGCTTTATTCAATTATCAGTCGTTGGAAGACTGATGGTTGGGTGGAGAAATCAGGAAAAGACAGTTGGACTAAAACGCTAAAAATGTAAATCTTGCATCCTTGCATTCTTGCATCAAAAAATAGACACATCAACATTATGAACGAAGTAAACATCAATAAACAAGCAAAACTATCTCCTCACTTTACACTAGGAGAGCTGACAAAGACGAGTTATCACACGCTGGATGGAAACATCCCATCACGTGTATCAATTGAGAACCTAACGCGCCTCTGTGGGCGGTTGGAGATCTTAAGAGAGTGTTATAATCGCAAATACGGCGATGATGAACATGAGTTGCCCGTGATTATCAACAGCGGGTATCGCTCAGAGGAAGTGAACCAGAAGTGTGGTGGAGCTAAGGGCTCTAATCATCTAACGGGTTGTGCAGTGGACATTCGCTGCACTGGTCCAGAGCAGATGATACGCTATGCCTGCATCCTGCTTGATACGGCTGATGAGAACCATTGGGAATTGGATGAACTCATTCAGGAGAAGCGTGGTACGACCTATTGGATTCACTTCGCGGTACGTCCGAAAGACAATCGCCGCAAGATCCTCTTCAACTGCCGATAGGTGCTATTATATCAAAAGACCGGCATCTTGAAAGGATGTCGGTCTTGATTATTTGAGTTTTTTGCCGCAATACGGACAATACTTTTGCATGTTGTCATCACTGACAGAAGGACCTATGAGATCAACAACACTACATCCTATGGCATCGGCTATTATCCAGAACTGCACCACCAACTGGCCTTTGGCGCTGGTGGCTGTGGTGACGGTGATTGCGACGAGCGTGTGGGGCAAGGGTATCATCAAGAACCGTCCCCGAGTGTTTGGTTATTTCTGCAGCTCGTAGGCGTGGAGGATGCGGACGTCGTCGATGGGACGGTCGTAGTCGTCGGTCTGGGCCTTCTGGATGCGGTCGACCACATCGAGACCCTCGGTGACTTCGCCAAACACGGTGTATTGTCCGTCGAGATGAGGCACACCACCCACATCGTGATAGAGGTCTAACAGTTCATCGGTCATCGTGACGCGATGGTCGGTGGCTGCCTCCACCTTGTCGCCAATCTGATAAAGCTGCTGGGTGGCGTAGGTCTTGCCCCAAACAATATAGAACTGACAACCGCTGGAGCGACGTTCGGGATTCTCATTATCACCCTCGCGTGCCGATGCCAAGGCGCCACGTTTGTGCGGATGCAGCAGACGACCTTCGGGAGAGAAGAACTCTGCCTCGATGGTATAGCCATTATCCCCCTCGCCCAACGTGATGCCAGGTTCAGCATGCTTACTGTCGGGGTCGCCACCCTGGATCATGAAGTTCTTGATGACACGGTGGAAGAGCAGCGAGTCGTAGAACTGCTCATTGACGAGTTTCAGGAAGTTGTCGCGATGACGGGGTGTATCGTCGTAGAGCGTCACGAGAATGTTTCCCTCGGTGGTCTCGATCATCACCTGACGCGACTGCGCCATCGAAGGTACGAAAGCTGCCAGCACGAGGGCCAGCATGAAGAATCGGAGGTGTTTCATTTTTCCTTAGCAGTTACAACGGTGACAATATAAGCACTGAGCAGGACGAGGATACCAGCCACGGGTTTGTCCCACGTGAGAATGTCCTGTCCGAGCCAGATGGCGACAAACGAGGCGATGACGGGCTGCAGATTGGTATAGATGGAGACCGTCGTGGCCTGCAGATACTTCATGGCGAAGGGGATGAGGAAATAGCCAAGGGCGGTGGCGCAGATGACGATGAAGGCCATTTCGAGCACACCGTCCCAACCCCAAGCTGCGGTATAGAGCGCATTGGCTGGCAATTCAGGAATGGCGATAGGCACGGTGACGATGGCGGAGATGAGGAACACATACTTCATCTGCGTGACGGGCGAATACTTCGACGCCACATTACGCGTGATAATGAGGTAGACGGCCCACGTAAGCACACTCAGAATGGCCAACGAGATACCAATCAGATCATTCTTGCCCGAACCTAACGACTGGCTCATCAGCACCATCAGTATGGCGCCTGCAATGCCCAGAAGCACACCCAACGACTTCATGGGCGTGATCTTCTCGCCAATGGTCAATGCAGCACAGAGCATCACGGCTACTGGCGTCAGCGTGGCGATGAGCGAGAAATAGACGGGGCTGGTGAAATCGAGCGCCCAGGCGGTGAGTGTCTGTGAGATGACGAAGCCCAAGAGTCCGCCCACGAGGATGGTAATCAGGTCCTTGCGCTCGACCTTCTCCTTGGGCAGGAAGGCTGCGACAATCCAGAAGAGGATACAGGCACCGAGTGAGCGCGAGGCCATGTAGCCCATCGGGGTGACCCACTCGTCGAGCAAGAGTTTGGTGACTGGTACGCCAAGTCCGAAGATGGTGTTGGCGAAGAAGATGGCGCTATGCGCCTGAAGTTTCTTATTCATGTTTCTTGTATAATTTTAGTCGGTCTTTGAGTTTCATTTTGGCATATTTGCGCCATTCGGTGGCGGGACCCTTCAGATAGTCGAGGTCGTGCATGCGGGCATAGGCCTCCATCTCAAAGGGGTTCAGCAGATAGGCCGCATGTTTCATTTTACGGTTCATGCGCAGACCCGTCAGCCAGTACCATATATATAATAGGTAGAAGCGGATCCACGAGTCGCCACACGACTGGGCCTGACGCAGATGAATCATCTCGTGGTTTTTGAGGGCACGATCAGCAGAGCCGTTGAAACGGTCGGCCAACTCCTGCGTAGGAGTGAGGATATGACCGAAGAAAGTCAGGCCCTCGTAGCCCTTACGGAGCCAGAAGGTGTTGACCACTGCGGGCATGTCGGTAATCTTGCTTGGTCTAACGGCCCGCCACATAATGGGTATCACACGCAGCATCATCCACATAACGAGCGCAAAGGTACGAAAAAAAAGTAAAAAAGTAAAAAAGTAAAAAGGTAAAAGTCGGAATTTCTCTTTTTTTATGTAACTTTGCAGCAAAATAAGACAAACGATGGACGAGATACAGAGAATTGAGCAACTGCGCAAGGAACTGCACGAGCATAACTACCGCTATTACGTGCTGAACCAGCCCACCATCGGCGACCAGGAATTCGACTTCCTGATGCACGAGCTGCAAGACCTGGAGGCGAAGCATCCCGAGATGGCCGATGCGAACTCACCCACGCAGCGTGTAGGTAGCGACCTGAATGCTGAATTCACGCAGGTGGAGCACAAATACCCGATGCTCTCGCTGGCCAATACCTACAACGAACAGGATGTGGCCGACTGGTACGAGAGTGTGAAGAAAGGCCTGGCAGGCGAGGATTTCGAGGTGTGCTGCGAGATGAAATACGACGGATTGTCGATCTCGCTGACCTACGTGGATGGTAAGCTCACGCAGGCTGTGACACGTGGCGACGGTGTGCATGGCGACGATGTGACAGCGAATGTGAAGACGATACGGAGCATTCCCTTGGTGCTGACAGCGCCAGCAAGCAATGATCTGTTTGCAGCCCCCGCCTACCCTCGCGAGTTCGAAATCCGAGGGGAGATTCTGATGCCCTGGGCCGTGTTCGAGCGCCTGAACAAGGAGCGCGAAGAGGCTGAGGAACCCTTGTTCGCCAATCCGAGAAATGCCGCCAGCGGAACGCTGAAAAGTCAGAAGTCGAGTCTGGTGGCCTCGCGCCAATTAGACGCCTACCTCTATTACCTCTTGGGCGAGGAACTGCCTGCGGAGGGACACTTCGAAAATCTGGAAGTGGCCCGCAGTTGGGGCTTCAAGATATCGGAAGGCATGAAGAAGGTGAAGACCTTGCAGGAGATCTACGACTTCATCAACTATTGGGACCAGGCGCGTAAAAGTCTTCCTGTAGCCACAGATGGTATTGTGCTGAAAGTCAACTCATTAAGACAGCAGCGTGCATTAGGTTTTACAGCCAAGAGTCCACGCTGGGCCATCGCCTATAAGTTCAAGGCAGAGCGCGTGTGTACCCGTCTGAACGAGGTGACTTATCAGGTTGGTCGAACGGGAGCCATCACGCCTGTAGCCAATATGGATCCTGTGCAGTTGGCTGGTACGACGGTGAAGCGCGCCACACTGAACAACGAGGACTTTATCAAGAGTTTTGACCTGCATATCGGCGACTATGTGTATGTGGAGAAAGGCGGTGAGATCATCCCGAAGATTGTGGGTGTCGACATCGACCAAAGGCCTATCATCGCACAGCCTGTGCAGTTTATCAAGCGTTGTCCGGAATGCGGTACACCATTGGTGAGATATGAAGGTGAAGCAGCGTGGTATTGTCCGAACGATACAGGGTGTCCACCACAGATTAAGGGTCGCATCGAGCACTTCATCGCCCGCAAGGCCATGAACATCGACTCGCTGGGGCCTGAGACCATCGACGACTACTACCGTCAAGGGCTCATCAAGAACGTGGCCGACCTCTATGACATCGATGTGCAGCAGATCAATGGCGACGGAAGCCGTACGAAGTCGGCACAGCGTATTGTCAATGGCATCGCCGCTTCGAAGGAAGTACCCTTTGAACGCGTGGTCTTCGCCCTTGGCATCCGCTTCGTGGGAGAGACATCGGCCAAGTTGCTGGCACGTCATTTCAAGAATATCGACGCCCTGATGAATGCCGGACTCGAGGAGATACAGGAAATCGAGGGCATCGGTGAGGTGATGGCGAAGAGCATCATCACCTACTTCCACGACGAGAAGAACCGCGAGATTGTGGAGCGTCTGCGTGGCTATGGTCTGCAGATGAAACTCTCTGAGGCTCAGACGGCTAACGTCTCTGACAAACTCGCTGGGCAGAGCATCGTGATCAGCGGTGTGTTCAGCCACCATAGCCGCGACGAGTACAAAGCCATCATCGAACAGAACGGTGGCAAGAATGTGGGGAGCATCTCGAACAAGACCTCGTTTATCCTCGCTGGTGAGAACATGGGACCCTCGAAGCTACAGAAGGCCGAGAAACTCGGCATCAAGATCATGAGCGAAGACGAGTTCCTGCAGTTAATCGAAAATTGAAGATGAAACGACTCCTGACAATACTATTCACGATTCACTGTGTGCTCGCAGCATTTGCGCAGTACACAACGAGCGATGATGTCATTTATAAAGGCAAGTTCGACGAACGTTGCATCGATCTGATGGGCGTGCCCCTCGAAGGACCCGATTCCGCATTCGTGCCTGCGCTCAAGAGCATCGGCCTGGAGCAGTTCACGCCCGAGGATCCCGATCCTGGCGACTACTACTTCCGAGGGGAGTTCTATGGCATCAAGGCCAATTTCGTGGTGTCGACAGACGAGAAGACAGGATTGCTATCGACGGTGCTCGTCACCAGCGGCCCCTATAAGACCTTCGCCCTCTACGACCGCAACTACCGCTATTTCCTGTTGAAGTTGCAGCGCCACTTCGGTAATTTCGATGCCAAGGGCGACGGCTCGCTGCATCTCATGCTCGACAAAGGCTACGTGAAAATATCGAATACGCTGCACGAGGATAAGTCGCGCACCATCCACGTGTTCTACCTCAACACCACGCCTTACTACAAGGATGCAATGAGTCAGGGACTGAAAGGCAACGTGCAGGAGATCATCACCGAGAACCCTGTGTTTGAGGGACAGGTGGAGCATTTCGACCAGAATGGCAAGAACTCTACCACAGACATCATCGACCGCGAATACGACGCCACAGGCTATCTGGTGAAAGCAGCCATGCTCGAACCCTCAGGGCAGAAGAGTATCCTGAACTTCGAATACGACGAGGAAGGAAATCTGAGACGACGCACGCTGACGAACGTGACGGAGCAGGTGCGGTCAGTGAACGAATATACCTACAACGACGATGGCGAGATCAAAACACAGAGTCAGAAGGTGTTTGACAAGACCAACGAGTGTATCCTCTCTATCAATATGAAGAACGAATACACTGACCACGATGACGAAGGCAACTGGACGCGCAACGAACTGAAACTGATGTACTGGGAGAAAGGACGTCAGGCTCGGAACATGAACGTGGTGCAGACACGAACCATCAGTTATTGGGAGGAGGAGTAAAAAAAGGAGAGAAGGATTAAGGAGATATGAAAAGGGGACTTGTACTGGAAGGTGGCGCGATGAGAGGTCTCTTCACCGCTGGCATCATCGACGTGATGATGGAGCATGGTGTAGAGCCTGACGGACTGATCGGCGTCTCAGCAGGGGCGGCCTTCGGCTGTAACTACAAGTCGAGACAGCCAGGCAGGGCCCTCCGTTATAACAAACGATTCGCAAAGGACAAGCGCTATTGCAGTTGGCAGTCGTGGTGGAAGACGGGTGATCTCTACAATGCAGAATTCGGCTACCACGTGATTCCTGCACAGTACGACCTCTTCGACGACAAGGCCTTTGACGAGAACCCAATGGTATTCTACGCCGTCTGTACCGATGTGGAGACAGGCAAAGCCGTTTACAAACAACTCTCTGAGGCCACACCCCTCACCTACGACTGGATCCGTGCCTCGGCCTCGATGCCGCTAGCTTCGAAAGTGGTGGAACTCGAAGGTATGAAAGTGCTCGACGGTGGTGTGGCGGATTCCATCCCCCTCGAATATTTCGAAAGCATAGGATATGAGCGCAACGTCGTGATTCTGACGCAGCCCGACGGCTACGTGAAGGAACATAACCGCTTGATGCCCCTGATGCGCATCGCCCTGAGGAAATATCCCAAGATGATCGAGGCGATGGACAAAAGACACCTGATGTACAACAAGCAGCTGGTGTATGTCTATGAAGCAGAGAAAGCTGGTCGCGCTCTTGTGATACGTCCCTCGGAAAAACTGCCTATCGGCCACATCTCGCACGATCCTGAGGAGATGCAACGCGTGTATGACATCGGGCGTGAGACAGGCGAAGCATATATAGAAAAGATTAAGGCATTTTATTTATGAGAATAGATATTATAACGGTGTTGCCCGAGATGCTCGAAGGCTTCGTTCATGAGAGCATATTGGCACGGGCAGAGAAGAAAGGACTGGCAGAGATCCGTCTGCACAACCTGCGTGACTATACCCTCGACAAATGGCGTCGCGTGGACGACTACCCTTACGGAGGTAGTGCTGGGATGGTGATGCAGTGTGAGCCCATCGACCGCTGTATCACAGCCCTGAAGGCAGAACGTGACTACGATGAGGTGATTTTCACCTCACCTGACGGTGAGCGTTTCGACCAGCACATGGCCAACGAACTCTCGCTGAAAGGGAATCTGATTATTCTTGCAGGTCACTACAAAGGCATCGACCAGCGTGTGCGTGATCATCTGATTACAAAGGAGATCTCTATTGGCGACTTCGTGTTGACTGGTGGTGAACTGGTGGCAGCGATGATTGCCGATGCCATCGTTCGTGTGGTGCCTGGGGTGATCGGCGACGAGCAGAGTGCGCTGAGTGACTGTTTCCAGGATGATATCCTCGCAGCGCCTATCTACACCCGTCCAGCTGACTATAAGGGTTGGAAGGTGCCTGAGATCCTGCTCAGCGGCAACGAAGCGAAAATCCGTGAGTGGGAATTCGAACAGGCAATGGAGCGTACACGACGCCTGCGCCCTGATCTGTTGTCAGAAAAATAAGAATCCCCGCCGATTGGCGGGGATTTCTTTATTTATTTGCGAAACGTTCAGCCTGTTGGCGGATGAGCTCAGCATCGTTGAAATAGTCGATGCGCATCGCCTTACGCACCTCATCCATCGTCTGAGCGCCCACCTCGCGAGCCTGTTCAGTACCTTTCTTCAGGATATTATAAATCTCAGGGATATCCTTTTCGAACTCTGCACGACGGGCACGCATGGGCTCCAGGAACTTGTTGAGCACCTGATTGAGGAACTTCTTGCACTTCATATCACCCAGACCACCACGACGGTAGTGATCCTTCAGTTCATCGAGGTTCTGATAGTCAGGCCAGAACTCAGCAAAGTCCTCATCACAAGAGAAGGCATCAAGATAAGTGAAAACAGCGTTACCCTCCACGTGACCAGGATCATTGAGATTGACATGCTCAGGGTCGGTATACATCGAACGCACTTTCTGCCACACATCATCAGCCGTATCAGAGAGGTAGATGCAGTTGCCTAATGACTTTGACATCTTCTCCTTACCATCAGTACCTGGCAGGCGACGGGCTGTCAGGTTCTCAGGCAACAGGATATTCGGCTCGACGAGCACTTCGGCATAGACCTGATTGAAACGGCGCACCAGCTCACGAGTCACCTCGAGCATCGGCTCCTGATCCTCACCAGCAGGGACGGTGGTTGCCTTGAAGAGCGTAATGTCAGCAGCCTGCGAAACAGGATAGCAGAAGAAGCCAAGAGGAATACTCTCACCCTCGAATCCACGCATCTTCACCTCTGTCTTCACCGTCGGATTACGCTGCACACGGCTCACGCTGACAAGGTTCATCAGATAGGTGGTGAGTTCAGCCAATTCAGGAATCTGACTCTGAATGAAGAGCACGCACTTCTCGGGGTCGAGACCTGCAGCGAGATAGTCGAGCGCCACCTCGATGATGTTCTGACGGATTTTCTCCGGATTGTCGGCATTATCGGTAAGGGCCTGTACATCGGCCATAAACACGAACATACGGTCATAGTCGCCCTTATTCTGCAATTCGACACGACGGCGCAAAGAGCCTACATAGTGTCCGAGATGGAGTTTTCCGGTGGGACGGTCACCTGTCAATATTACTTTTCCCATTGTATTTTAAGTCTATTATTTCAAATTTGGCTGCAAAAGTACGCATTTTTTGTGAGACAAAAGAACAAAAGAAGAGAAAATACATAGTAAGTCTTGTTACTTTTGTTTAATTATGCATTTTTTTCGCAAAACATTCGCCCATTTCACAAATAATGTGTAACTTTGCACCAAATTGGCTAACGAAAACGAAATTAAGACATGTTCAGCAAGGAAACTTATATCAAAAGGCGTCAGGAGTTGAAGAAACTCGTGGGCAATGGTGTGATAGTCCTCTTTGGCAACAATGATTCACCCATGAACTATCCCGCCAACGCCTATGCCCCGATGCGACAGGATTCTTCGTTCCTGTATTACTTCGGACAGCATCGCGACGGACTCGTGGGTGTGATCGACATCGACAACGACACAGAGATGCTCTTTGGCGATGATATCGACGTAGAAGATATTGTCTGGATGGGCTACACACCATCAGTGGCAGACCTCGCTGCAGAAGTTGGCATCACCAAGACAGCCCCGATGTCAGATCTCACATCTTACATCTCACATCATACATCTAACATCCATTTCCTCCCTCCCTATCGCTTTGATACGAAAATTCAAATCATGGATCTGCTGGGTATCCATCCTTCAAAGCAGAAGGAGGCTGCTTCGCTCGACCTTATCAAGGCCGTTGTGAAGATGCGCGCCACGAAAAGTGCAGAGGAAATCGCCTATATCGAGGCAGCATGCGATGTGGGCTATGCGATGCACACCACTGCACAACTGCTCATCAAGCCAGGTATTACCGAGCGCTTCATAGCTGGTCAGGTAGACGGCATCGCCCGGAGTCTGGCACAAGGAAACAGTTTTGCCACTATCTTCTCGCAGCATGGTGAGATCATGCACGGCAATCCTTCTGACGCTAAGTTGGAGGACGGACGTCTGGTGCTCTGCGATGCTGGTTGTGAGTTGGACGACTATTGTTCCGATCACACCCGTACGATGCCTGTTAACGGCAAGTTCACCCAGCGCCAGTTGGAAATCTACAGTATCGTAGAGGCTTGCCACGATTACGTGCTCGAGGTCGCCAAGCCAGGTGTGAAATATATGGATGTACACTTTGCCGTCTGTCGTCTGATGACAGAGCGCCTGAAGGAAATCGGCCTGATGAAGGGCGATACCGACGAGGCCGTCGCAGCAGGTGCTCACGCCATGTTCCTGCCTCACGGACTGGGACACATGATGGGTATGGACGTGCATGATATGGAGGGCCTCGGACAAATCTACGTGGGCTTCGACGAGGAGACACGTCCGAATCTTGAGCAATTCGGCACCAACTGTCTGCGCATGGGACGCAAACTCGAAGAGGGCTTTGTATTGACTGACGAGCCTGGCATCTATTTCATCCCTGCTCTCATCGACGACTGGAAGGCCAGCGGACACTGTAAGGAGTTCCTCAACTTCGACATGCTGGAGACCTATAAGGACTTTGGCGGCATCCGTATCGAGGACGATATCCTGATTACGAAGGACGGCTGCCGATTCCTCGGATCGAAACGCATCCCCTACCATCCTGCAGAACTCGAAGACTTTATGAAAACTAATATAAATCATTAAAAATATGAAGAAGATTTTAACATTCGCACTGATGGCGATGATCGCCCTGAGTGCATCGGCTGCCAAGAAGAAGGGGCCTGCAAAGAACCAAAACAAACCCGTATTCACCACTATCAAGGAGAACCCCATCACGACCATCAAGGACCAGAACCGTTCAGGTACCTGCTGGGACTACTCCACCCTCTCGTTCTTCGAGTCGGAGATCCTGAAGGCTACAGGTAAGCGTTACACCCTCTGTGAGGCATTTGTTGCCAACAAGACCTATATGGAGCGCGCTATCCAGGTGGTTCGCTATCATGGTGACTGTCAGTTTGCACAGGGCGGAAGCGCAGAGGATGTACTTCATACGCTGAAGACCCACGGCATCTGTCCTATCGATGCCATGCCTTTCCCAGGCTCACTCTATGGCGACTCCCTGAACAACTTCAACGAGTTCTTCTCACTGCTCGAGCCCTACGTAGCTGCCATTTCCAAGAGCAGTGCCAAGAAAATCTCCAACCAGTGGAAGGCTGGTTTGCAGGGTATCCTCGACGCTTATCTTGGCAAGTGTCCGGAGAAGTTCACCTACGAGGGCAAGGAGTACACTCCGAAGAGTTTCATGGCCTCGCTCGGCATCAACCTCGACGACTATGTGAGCATCACCAGCTATACCCATCACCCCTTCTACACAGCCTTTGCTGTTGAGGTGCAGGACAACTGGCGCTTCCCATTGAGCTACAATGTGCCGATGGACGAGATGATGCAGATCATCGACAATGCCGTTGAGAACGGCTATACCGTTGCCTGGGGTGGTGACGTATCAGAAGAGGGCTTCACCCGCAAGGGTCTCGCCTATGCCGTTGACACAAAAGCCGCTGAGAGCCTCGGTGGCAGCGATATGGCTCGCTGGCTCAAGCTGACTGCTGAGAAAAAGCGTAACATCATCGACTCCCTCGGCTGCAACGTGCCTGAAGTCGTGCCTACACAGCAGATGCGTCAGGAGCGTTTCGACAACTGGGAGCTCACCGACGACCATGGTATGCACATCTTCGGTAAAGCCAAGGACCAGAACGGCAAGGAATACTATATGGTGCAGAACTCATGGGGTAAGACTGGCGACTACAATGGCATTTGGTATATGACCAAGGCCTTCATCGCTGCCAATACGATGGACTTCCTCATCAACAAGAAGGCCATCCCCGCAGAAATTCGCAAAAAACTCGGTATCTAAGCCTGAAAATCACCATTTTTAGGTAAAAATCGGCATAATCTGTTATTTTTTTCGCAGATTATGCCGTTTTTTCATTTTTTATTCTTATCTTTGGGCGCTAATTTGGGTTATTATACCCTTTTCGGCCACCAAAGCGACAAAGTAATCGATATCGTCGCTTTTCCATAGAAAAGAATAAAAAATAATATATTAAATGCATTTCAAATGGAATTACGAACCACCTACATCAGAAAGACGAGCGGCAGCTAAGGAGCTGGGGGAGAAGATTGGCATGAGTCCGATTCTCGCCGACCTACTCATTCAGCGTGGCATCAAGACGGAGAGCGCAGCCAAGCGATTCTTCCGTCCGATGTTAAATGAATTGATAGACCCGTTCCTGATGAACGACATGGACGTGGCTGTAGACAGGCTCAACGACGCCATGGGGCGTAAAGAGAAAATCATGGTATATGGCGACTACGATGTCGATGGATGTACGGCGGTAGCTTTGGTGTACAAGTTCCTGCAGCAGTTCTATTCCAACATTGAATACTACATTCCCGACCGCTATGAGGAAGGTTATGGTATCAGCAAGAAAGCGTTGGATATGGCTGCTGGAAAGGATGTAAAACTAATTATTGTGCTCGATTGCGGCATCAAGGCAATCGATGAAATCAGTTATGCCAAATCACTTGGCATCGACTTTATTGTGTGTGACCATCACGTGCCCGATGACGATCTGCCCGATGCAGTCGCCATCCTCAATCCAAAACGTGAGGATTCCACCTATCCCTTCAAGCATCTGTGCGGCTGTGGCGTAGGCTTCAAGTTCATGCAGGCATTCGCCAAGAACAATGGCATCCCCTTCTCAAGGCTCATCCCATTGCTCGACTTCTGTGCCGTCTCGATTGCTGCCGATATGGTGCCTGTGACGGGCGAGAACCGTATTCTGGCCTTCCACGGGTTGAAGCAGCTGAACCAGAGCCCTTCAGTGGGCCTGAAGTCCATCATTGAAATCAGCGGTCTGACGGGCCGTGAGTTGACAATGAGCGACATCGTGTTCAAGATCGGCCCTCGCATCAATGCTTCAGGACGTATGCAAAACGGCACGGAGGCTGTCGATCTGCTGGTGGAGCGCGACTTCGAGAAAGCCCTGTCGGAAGCCAACCATATCAATGTCTACAACGAGCAGCGCAAGGATGTGGACAAGCAGATGACAGAAGAGGCCAACCAGATTATCGAGAAGCTGGAGAGTCAGAAGCATCACAACAGCATCGTGCTTTACGATGAGAACTGGAAGAAGGGTGTGGTAGGCATCGTGGCCTCGCGTATGACGGAAATGTACTATCGGCCAACAGTCGTTCTCACCCGCAGCGGCGATCTGGCCACAGGCTCAGCCCGCAGTGTGGCCGGATATGACATCTACGACGCTGTGAAGAGTTGTCGTGATCTGCTGGAGAACTTCGGTGGACATACCTATGCCGTCGGCCTCTCACTGAAGATAGAGAATATCCCAGAGTTCAGACGTCGTTTCCAACAGTATGTCAACGAGCATATCCTCCCAGAACAGACAGAGGCGACGATTGAAATCGAGGAAGAAATCGACTTCAAGGACATTACCAAGAAACTGCACAACGACCTGAAGAAATTTGCCCCTCACGGACCCGACAACGAGAAACCTATCTTCTGCACCCGAAACGTCTACGACTACGGCACATCGAAGGTGGTAGGTCGTCAGCAGGAGCATATCAAACTCGAGCTGGTAGACTCGAAATCATCGAACGTGATGAATGGTATTGCCTTCGGACGGAGTGCTGATGCCCGCTATATCAAATCAAAGCGTTCCTTCGACATCGCCTACACCATCGAGGAGAACATCTACAAGCGTAGCGAGGTGCAGCTTCAGATAGAGGATATCAAGCCTTCGGAGGAGTGATTAATTGATTGACAATTGACAATTGATAATTATAGGGAGGTTCTCCAGAAGTATTGGGGCTACGATGACTTTCGCGGTATCCAACGGGAAATCATCGAGTCGATAGGCAGTGGACATGATACATTGGGACTGATGCCGACAGGCGGCGGAAAGTCCATCACCTTTCAGGTGCCAGCGCTCTGCAGCGAAGGCACCTGTATCGTTATCACCCCACTGATCGCCCTGATGAAAGACCAGGTGCAGCATCTGCGCCATCGCGGCATCCGCGCAGCAGCCATCTATTCTGGTCTCTCGCGCGAAGAAATCATCACCACCCTCGAAAACTGCATCTTCGGAGGTGTCACCATCCTTTATGTCTCTCCTGAACGACTATCTTCAGAACTCTTCCGCACCAAGCTCCGCCACATGAAGGTGAGCTTTATCACCGTCGACGAAGCCCACTGCATCTCACAATGGGGCTACGATTTCCGCCCCTCCTACCTCGAAATCGCTGATATCCGCAAAGATCTGCCAGGTATTCCTGTATTAGCCCTCACCGCCACTGCCACACCCACCGTCGTACAGGATATTCAGGATAAGCTAAGCAATCCCCTGGATCCCAGACATCCTGAGATTTCCAGACCATCCTGTCCATCCAGCTTCAACGTCTTCAAGATGTCGTTCGAGCGCAAGAATCTTGCCTATGTCGTACGACGCACCACGGATAAGCGGCAAGAACTCATCCATATCCTTGAGAGCGTAAAAGGCTGCGCCATTGTCTATGCCCGCAGTCGCCGTCGCACCAAAGAAGTTGCGGAACTGCTTTGCGAAGCAGGCATCAGCGCCACCTTCTACCACGCAGGCCTCGATACCAGCGTCAAGGATCAGCGTCAGCGCGACTGGCAGGAAGACAAGGTACGCGTGATGGTCGCTACCAATGCCTTCGGAATGGGCATCGACAAGCCCAATGTACGGGTGGTGCTCCATATCGACTGTCCCGATTCCCTCGAAGCCTATTTCCAGGAGGCCGGCCGTGCAGGGCGCGATGGACAGAAAGCCTATGCCGTGCTGCTCTACAACGATGCCGACCACCGCAAACTCGACAAGCGCATCAGCGATACCTTCCCTGAGAAAGACTATGTCAGAAAAGTCTACGAACACCTTGCCTTCTTCTATCAAGTGGGTGTAGGCTCTGGCTATCACGCCACCTTCGAGTTCAACATCGATAAGTTTTGTCACGCTTTCCGCCACTTCCCCATCCAGGTAGACTCCGCCCTGAAAATCCTGAATCGCGCAGGCTATATCGAATATACGGAAGAACAGGATAACCAGGCACGCCTGATGTTCACCATCAGCCGCAACGAACTCTACAGGTTGGAGAATATTACACCCAACGAGGAAAAAGTCATCACCGCCTTGTTGAGAAACTACGGAGGACTGTTTGTCGACTACAATTTCATCGACGAGGGATTTATCGCCAGTCAGTGCAGCCTTCAGCCCCAGCAGTTGTATATGATCCTGAAAAACCTGAGCGAGAAACATATTCTGCATTTCATCCCTCAGAAGAAGACACCTTACGTGCGCTATCTGCAGCGACGCGAAGAAACCGAGAATGTGCAGCTGCTGCCTGCGGTCTATGAGGAGCGCAAGAAACAGTTCCGTGACCGCATCGAGGCAATGATGGCCTATGCGACTAACGAACACGTCTGCCGTAGCCGACAGTTGTTACGCTACTTCGGCGAGGAGGATAGTCATGACTGTCGTCAGTGCGACGTCTGCCTCTCCCACCCTCACAATCAGGTGAACGAGCCGCTCAACAGCGCAGAGAGCCACGCCATTCTCGAACTGCTTGCTGACGGCAAGCCCCACCATATTACAGAATTACGCGACATCCAACTGCCCACAGAGCTATTGAATGTCGCGCTCGAATATCTGCTGCGCGAGGAATACATCTATCAGGAAGACGGCTTCCTCAGCAAGAAAAACTAAAAGTCAAATTTCAATTGTCGCTCGTCCTCGTCGTCGTGCTCGTGACAATAGCTGCTGCCATCAAAACAGTGCGTACACACCTTGCACTTCGGCATACCGATGGCCTTTATCAGATCCTCGAGCGAGGCGAACTTCAGCGACGACAGTCCCAGACGATGGGCAATCTCAGCCACCATCTTCTTATATTCTGGTGAATCGGTGGTGGCATAGCGCTCCAGATTCTTATGGTCGTCGCCCTCGAAATCGCGGATGATACGACGTGTGATCAGTTCCAGATCACTCTTCGACGAGGTGAAGCCGATAAACGGACACCCATAGACCAGCGGCGGACACGAGATACGGCAATGCACCTCCTTAGCACCATAGTCGAAGAAGGTCTTCACATTATCCCTCAGCTGCGTACCGCGCACAATGGAGTCGTCGCAGATCACAATACGCTTATCCTTCAACAAAGCAGGGTTCGGAATCAGCTTCATCTTGGCCACCAACGAACGGCGCTCCTGATTACCAGGTGTAAATGAGCGAGGCCACGTGGGCGTATATTTCAGCACCGAGCGGTTGTAGGGCACACCCTTTCCCTCAGCATAGCCCAAGGCCATGCCGACACCAGAATCAGGCACGCCACACACGCTGTCGATCTCCGTATCGTCCTTCTCACCCATCATCTTACCATTCTTCTCACGCACCATTTCCACGTTGATGCCGTTATAGTCTGATGCCGGGAAACCGTAGTATACCCAAAGGAAGGAACAGATCTGCTCACGCTTGAAAGGCTCCTGCAGCACCTCCATATGGTCGGCCTGCAGATAGACAATCTCTCCAGGGCCGAGGTCACGCACACGATGATAGTCGAGATTGGGGAAACTGGTCGTCTCGCTCGAAACGGCATACGCGCCCTCCTTCTGTCCTATCACGATTGGCGTACGGCCGAGGAAGTCACGTGCCGCAATGATACCCTTCTCCGTCAGGACGAGCATCGAGCATGAACCCTCTATCTTCTTGTATACCAGATTGATACCCTCCACAAAGGTACGGCCCATATTGATGAGCAGCGCCACGAGCTCCGTCTGGTTGATGGTATTAGCCGAATACTCACTGAAGTGCATACGACGCTCCAGCAGCTCATCGGCAATCTCTCTCATATTGTTGATCTTCGCCACTGTCACCACCGCATAGCGACCCAGGTGAGAGTTGACGATGATCGGCTGAGGATCCGTATCGCTGATGACACCCACGCCCTGATTGCCGGAAAACGAGTCGAGCTCGTCTTCAAACTTCGAGCGGAAATAGTCGCGCTCCAGATTGTGGATCTTACGGCTGAAGCCTTTTTCCTTGTCGTACATAACCATACCCGCACGCTTCGTACCGAGATGCGAATTATAGTCGGTGCCGTAGAACAGGTCGTTCACACAGCTCTTCGTGCTGATGGTTCCAAAGAATCCTCCCATACCTTATTATATAAAATAGTAGAGGAACGATGCGATGCCTTCGAGTGCAGGCTTGCGTTGTCCCTCTATCTCAATCTTGAAATCTATCTCTGCCTTACAGATGCCGCGCAGGTTCTGGATGTTGTGCAGTTTTGTAACCAGCCTTACCTTCGAACCTGTTATCACGGGCTGGCCGAAGCGCATCTTGTCCATCCCGTAGTTCACAAGCATCTTGATATTGTGCACCTCGATGATCTGATCCCACATATAGGGCAGCAGCGACAATGTCAGATAGCCGTGAGCGATGGTGCTCTGATACTGGCTCTCGGTCTTGGCACGCTCCACATCCACGTGGATCCACTGATGGTCGAGCGTTGCGTCGGCAAACATGTTAATACGGTCTTGGTCTACTTGCAGCCAGTCTGAGGCACCAAGTTCCTCACCTAAGTGGGCTGCAAATTCGTCGTACGAATTGATGACTAATTTTCCCATTTCTCTCAATTTTGCTGCAAAATTACTCATTTTCTCTCATATTTCGCATACTGAATCCAAAAAATTCGTTAAAAACCTACATTTTCTTACTTCTTACTTCTTACATCTTACATCTTTTTCGTACCTTTGCACCCGCTTAACCGCAGGAAGGGTGTTTTCCAGAGTGGCCAAATGGGGCAGACTGTAAATCTGCTGTCTTTCGACTTCGGTGGTTCGAATCCATCAGCACCCACAAAAAAAGCTCGAGCTTTTCTTTTTATTTATCAAGAAGATTACAGTTCCTGGTTCTCAGGGCGCAGTTTGCGAACGGTCTCGCCAGCACGCCACATCTCCTGATTACGCATAGCCTCGAGCTCCTTCTCCAGTCCGGCACGATAGTCGGGCTTCGAGTTGGCATCGATGGTAATCTGAGCCTCATTACCTGTCTGAACAGAGTAGTAGAGCCACTCCATCACAGGCTTGATGGCATCGTGGAAACGGGGAGCCCAGTCCAATGCACCACGCTGAGCGGTGGTCGAGCAATTAGCGTACATCCAGTCCATACCCTTTGCGCCAAACAACGGGCCAAGGCTCTGTGTCAGCTCCTCAACAGTCTCGTTGAAAGCCTCCGAGGGAGAGTGTCCGTGCTCGCGGAGCACCTCATACTGTGCCAGCAGCAAGCCCTGGATGGCACCCATCAGCGAGCCGCGCTCACCAGTCAGGTCACTTGTAGCCTCACGCTGGAAGGTGGTTTCAAACAGATAACCTGCGCCAATGCCGATACCGAAAGCAATCGTCTTCTCCTTAGCCTTGCCTGAAGCATCCTGATAGATAGCGTATGAGCAGTTCAGACCGCGACCTTCGCAGAACATCGTGCGCAGGCTCGTACCAGAACCCTTCGGAGCCACCATGATCACGTCGACATCCTTCGGGGGAATCACACCCGTGCGGTCACTCCAGTTGATTGCGAAGCCATGAGAGTAGTAGAGCGTCTTGCCCGGCTTCAGATATTGCTTGATGGTGGGCCACTGCTGAATCTGACCAGCATCGCTCAAAAGCATGCAGAGGATGGTGCCCTTCTCAGCGGCCTCCTCGATCGAGAACAGTGTCTCACCAGGAACCCATCCGTCGGCCACAGCCTTGTCGTAGGTCTTGCCCTGACGCTGACCAACAATCACATTGAAACCGTTGTCGCGCAGGTTGCAGGCCTGTCCAGGACCCTGTACACCGTAACCGATCACGGCGATCGTTTCATTCTTCAATACTTCACGTGCTTTCTCCAAAGAGAACTCCTTGCTGGTGACTACAGTCTCCATCACGCCACCAAAATTCATTTGTGCCATAATAGCTTTTGTTTTTTGTCTCGGCTTCTCCGCCAAGTGTTATACATATCCCTTGCGTACCATGCCAGCCCTACCCGAGAGCCGTCGTCTTGCCAGTCCGCTCCCACCCTACTCCAAGGGTGCGACGAGGGGGTTAACTAAAAAATCGGCGACAAAGTTAACAAATTGCTGCCAAACTGCCAAATATTCTGTCACTTTTATAGCAAATTAACCAAATTACAAATAAAGTAGTTGAACTTGAACTCGGCGAGGCTGTAGTCGATCGCGTTGCCAGAGCACTCGATGCGGTAATAATTGTAATATCTAAATACGGCGTGCGAGCTGAGTGCATCTGCATCACCCACATGTGGTTGTTGGCATCGGTTTTGACACAGTTGTCGCATCGGGCGGAAAAAAGAACAAAAAAATCCCTCGCACAATCACGTGCGGGGGATACTTGTTTCAGAGCGTAATGGGTCCGAAGCCCATGCAACTCGTGGTCGTGATGGCCGTCAGAAAGGCCGTGAGTGCGGCTACTATCACCTTCACCGCTACCTCAACAATACGCTTCTTCATGCGTCACCTCCCTTTCGGTTAATCCTTGTCGAGGCCATCGTCACCGTCGTCGTCGCCGTTGTCACCACCTCCGGTATTGGTGCCGCCACCTTGCTCACTGCTCTGGCCGCCGTTCTGACTCTGCGAGCCTCCCTGGTTCTGCGAGCCTCCATTCTCTGTGTTCTCTGTTCCCTCTGTGCCCTCTGTGTTT
>CACWSX010000033.1 GCA_902763615.1 uncultured Prevotellaceae bacterium
CAGGATATGGCTCATGATTGTGGTTTCTTCTACACTGTGCAGAAAACACGAAGCCGTAGCCACCGTCTGGACATCTCTATCCGCTACACCTTCAACGCCCAGAAGAGCAAATATAAAGGCACAGGTGCAGGTAAAGCCGAGCAGGAGCGCATGAGCAACAGCAATTAATGATGCCATTCATCACAAATCGCCTCAGAATATCCCAGAAATTTGGAGTATTCCGCAACAATTTGTAACTTTGCAGTCGAAAACAAATATACAATGAAACAGGAAATCAATCCCAAGGACACCAATCGGGCCATCGCCTTCGAGCTGTGGATGAAATCGCCCATGCCGATGGTGACGCTTACCAAGACCTTCGATGTGACGCGGCTCTGTAAGGTAAGCCGTCGGAGCGGTATGAAATTCAATATGCTGCTCTGCTGGTGCATCGGCAAAGCTGCATCAAGGATAAAGGAGTTTTATATGTTACCTCATAACGGGAAACTGTACAAATATGACCGTATGGCTATCAACATGATAGTGGATAACATAAAGGGCGGACTCAGTTTCTGCGATGTTGCCGTCAGCGACGATCTGGAGACGTTTAATGCCAATTATCTGCATCTGACAGAGACCATCTGCCAGACCTGTCAGGACATCCTTGACGATGAGGCTGTGATAGTAGGCACGTCGGCAGTGACTGGCACGGAACTCGACAGCATCGTCAATCAGTACAGCGGCATCTACACCAATCCCTTCCTGGCATGGGGCCGTTATCGCAAGCATTGGTTCAAAGTGACTTTGCCCATCTCCTTCCAGTTTCATCACGCCCAGATGGACGGCTCACATGCCGCTCGATTCCTGGAAGAACTGCAAAAGACTATCAATACGATATAAATCATGATGTATAAATCCCGCAATCTCCCTAACACCCGGATCGATGTGGCCGATGCCTTGAGAGGTATCGCTGTAGCCGGCATTATCCTATATCACTCCGTAGAGCACTTCAATATCTTCACGCAAGAGCCAATAGTCCATCCGCTGGCAAGTGACCAGATAGTGGCCGACGTGCTGGCCTGGCTGCTCTCAGGCAAGATGTATGGCATCTTCGCCATGCTCTTCGGCTTGAGTTTCTTCATCATGAACGACAACCAGCAGCAGAAGGGCAAGAATTTCTCTCTGCGCTTTGCCTGGCGCATGTGCCTATTGTTCGGTTTTGGCATTGTCAACGTGGCCTTCTACGATGGCGACATCCTGATGCTCTATGCCTGCTACGGCTTGCTGCTCATCCCCATCAGTTATCTGCCGTCGAAGTGGGTGTGGTGCATCATCGCCCTGCTCGCCATCCAACCCGTAGAACTTTATTGCCTGCTGACAGGCACCACGATTGACCACAGCACTTTATGGGAAGTGTATGGCAAGATCAACAGCGTACACCAGCATGGTACATTCTGGGAAAACACCCTCACCAACCTGCGATACGGCTTTGAGGTGAATTCCCGTTTCAATATCTTCAGCGGACGACTCACGCAGCTGCTCTGCCTCTTCATCCTCGGCATGCAGTTAGGGCGCCAGCGATTGTTCTATAACGAGGGCAAAAATCTAAAGATATGGCACAGCATCCTCATCTGCTCTGCCATCATCGTCATCGCGCTGAGTTTCATGGATTTCGGGGAGCTGGACTTCTGGCTCAAACCCATCTACAACCTCATTATCTTACTGATGATCGTCTCGGCTGTGGTGTCTGCTTGGTATGCCTTCGAGGGTGTACGCAGTGTGCTCCATCACCTCTGCATCTTCGGACGCATGAGCCTTACAAACTATCTGCTCCAGTCCATTATCGGCTGCGCCATTTTCTGCGGCTATGGGCTTGCCTGCTACCACTATTTAGGCATCACCTATGCTGTCATGGTCGGATGCGGAATGATCGTTTGTCAGTATCTCTTCGCCCGTTATTGGTTCGCCAGCCATCCTCGTGGACTATTAGAAGGCCTTTGGAGAAAACTGACATGGATCTAAACAAATAGCATAACTAGCTAAGTCCTGCGACCAGACATTTTGAAAAAAATCTCTTGCGGCTATTGACTTTAAGGAATATTTTTGTATCTTTGCAGCAAAAAGAAAGATTATGGATTTATTACACATTATTGCTGTCATCGCCTTAGTGGTTATCGGAGTGCTTATCTTCAGAAGCAAGAACAACGGATAATAGACAATGAAAAAAGCATTAAAGATTGCACTGTTGTGCGTGTTGGGACTGATAGTCGTAGTCGGCGTATTAGTCTGGATGGAGTTCAGCCCGCTGGTAAAGGGTGCCAGATCATGCGAGAAACTTGACAACGGATTGTACTATATGGAGTACAAAGGTGATGACGGATTCGACGAACTGATGGCAAAAGGTGGATTCGAATCAGCCGACCAATTGGCCAGTTACGCCATCGAGTTCCTGTCGAAAGGTCACTACAAGCCAGAGGTGAAGACGTCGAAAGAGAGCTTCGGCTGCTCGGCACTCACTGTCACCACACCCGATGGCGACATCCTGATGGGACGAAATTTCGACTTCCCGTCGGCCACTGGCGTTGTGATGCACACCATTCCTACTCGCGGCTACGAAACGATCACCACCTTCAATGTGGAGTTCTACGGATTTGGCAAGGACTTCAAGCCCGAGGGATTCAAAAACCAGTATATGTGTCTGACTGGTCTGTTTCTAGCCCTCGACGGCATCAATGAGAAAGGTCTCGCCATTGCCGATCTGATGGCTGGCGACTCGATAGAGACACATCAGCGCACCAGCAAACCCGACCTTACCACAACGGCCGCCATCTGCTATATGCTGAAGAATGCTGCCAACGTCAATGAGGCGATAGACCTGCTGAAAGGCATCGACATGCACTCTGACATCGGCTCCGCTCACCATTATGCGATGGCCGATGCCTCGGGCAGAAGTGTGGTGGTGGAATATGTCGACAACGAGATGGTGGTTGTAGAGTCACCGGCAGTGGCCAATCACTACCTCTGCGAGCAGAAGCACAATGTGGGACTCGCCGAGGGCGACAATCGTTACGACCGTCTCTGCCAGCGGTTCGAGCAGACAGGAGGCGTCATGAGTAAGAAGCAGCTGACCGAGGCCATCGCCACTGTATCACAGCCTCAGCGGGAAGGTTTCCTCGGTACGGCTTGGACGATGGTGATGGACCTGAAGAATCCTTCGGTCACCTATTATTCCCGTCGCCATTTCAGCAAGTCGTTCCACTTCAAATTGTCACAGACGAAATAATTTTAGTCAAAAAGGGCAGTGCCACACTGTGACCTTCGGTCGCCCACGCCTTGATCAGCTCACCGGCTGCATCACATAGCGAGTGTCACTGATTATTTTGTGCTATCTTCTTTATGATTCGTGCAGGATTGCCAGCAACCACCACGTTGTCTGGCACATCCTTTGTCACTACAGCGCCAGCGGCAACGACGGCATTTCTGCCAATGGTTACGCCCGGACAGATGATGGCACCGATGCATATCCATGCATTATCTTTGATTGTCACCTTTCCGAAATGGAATAGGTTATGCCTGTCGTACAGGTCATGGTCGACCGTTGCAATTTTCAGTCCCTTCTGGGCGTTTTGGCGGAAAGTGAAGGTGGCCAGGTTCGACCACGACTTGTAATACAGCTCCTCATCGTTGGCTTTCAAACAGAGATCCATCAGTTTATGGACTTTTTCTGTGTATGCCTCGGTTTCGTTTGTGTCGAAAAGGGCGCTGGCCTCTTTCTTGGCTTCTTCTTTAGCCTCTTCGAGCTCTTTCGATGTCTCTGCAGCTGCCATACAGGGGATACAGACGAGCCATATCAGGATGGAAATGATTGTTTTGCTCATGTGGTTCTCTTTTGCACTCATTTACTTTTGGCAGCAAAATTACGAAAAAACTTTTCTCCCAAATATTTCTCTCTTATTCGTTACGGAAAAGCAGAATAAGCTTGATGGTGCAAGAATGAAATCCGTGATATCAGAGACCTGTTAGTGAATATTTTAAAGAGAAAATTTGGAACTTTCGGAAAATAACCTTAAATTTGCACTCAATTAGAGTAGGAACAATATATGAAGAAGATTTTTCTTATGGCGTTGTCGCTCATGTTCGTTTGGGCAGTGGGCAATGCAAAAGTAAATGGTAGTGACAATGAGGCAGAAACGCCCGATGGCGTGGAGGCTGTGGATTTAGGACTTAGTGTGAAATGGGCAAACATGAATGTGGGCGCAACGAAGGATTCCGGCTTTGGCACTTACTTCGCATGGGGTGAGGTCAAACCAAAGCATTACTATTCCTGGGGAACCTATTCATGGAGCCATAAAGATACCACCTTCTTGCTGAAGTATTCCACTACCGACAAGAAGCATCAGTTGGCGCTCTCTGACGATGCTGCCCGCGCCAATTGGGGCGGTGAATGGAGGATGCCTACTGTTGGTGAGTGCGAGGAGTTGATAGACCCGAATAAATGCGAATGGGAATGGATCACGAAGGATGGTGTCAACGGCTATAAGGTCACAGGCAAGAAGACGGGCAATTCCATTTTCCTCCCCATTACCGGTTTCCGATTCTATGGGGATGTTCAGTTCCGTGCAATCAAAGGCATTTACTGGACATCGACGCTCCATACGAGCAATCCCGTTAAGTCATGGTTTCTGCAATTCGACGGCTCTAATATCGACGTGACCTTCGGAAAACTTTCAAGTAATCGTTTCAGTGGCCGTTGCATCCGTGCCGTCAGGTAGCTGCTGATTGTTAGGCATCTGCGATCAATTGTCAGAGGCTGGCCTGTAACTTGCTGTCACAGGCATATTGGCCGCTTTCCAAGCGATGATGCCACCTTTCAGGTTCACTAGTTTGTAACCTTCATAACTGAGTTTTCCGGCTGCGCCAGCAGAGCGTCGGCCACTTCGGCAGTATACGGCAATCTTCTTGTCCATAGGAAGTGTTGCCTTTGCTTTCTCTACAAAATCGCTCTGTTGATAGTCGATATTGATAGCCCTTTCCAGATGCCCTTCGGCGAATTCACTGGCGGTTCTTACGTCGAGCACAACCACATTGGTGTCGGCTGCCAATTCTGCGAATCCGGTAACATCTGCGTTTCCAAAATTCTCTTGGCCACATGCTGAGTTCAGACCCAGCACTGCCAATAAATAGGTTAAAATCTTCTTCATAAACAATCCTAAAATTTGGTGCAAATATAGTAATAATTCAGCAAATATGCCTAAATTTGCAGAAAAATAAAGAAATATTGGGTAAAATGAGGCAAATGTTTAAAGGATTTCTCATAGGTGGAGGCTTTATCATTGCGGGAACAATACTGGAATTGTGCTTCGGTCCTGTGACGTGGGAGGTTTTTGCGTGGCCTGTCAACGGGATCGTTTTGGCCGGATTCCTAGCGATGATTGCCATTGTGTTTCTGTTACGGAAACGGGGCAGCGTTTTCCGTTTTATTGGTACTTATCAGGCTGCCATACCAACGCTTGTCTATGTCGTTGTGCTGACTGTCATCATGGGATTGACGCGTCAGGATGTTCATGGTGCATGGTTTAATAATATGCTGACATTTTGGCCCTTTGTGCTCATCTATGTGTATATGGCAATGATTCTTGGTGTGGTGATTCTGCGCCGTTTGTCGAATCTGTCCAGCTGGCAGCGTGACGTTCCCTTCCTTCTGAACCACCTTGGTTTGTTTCTCGCGATGACTACCGCAACGTTGGGTAATGCTGATATGCAGCGGCTGAAGATGATTACGGAAGTGGGTAAACCAGAATGGCGAGCAATGACACAGGATGGCGCTATCCGTGAGATGCCATTGGCCATTGAGCTGAAACGGTTTATTATGGAAACCTATGACGATGGCTCACCCAAGCGTTTCGCATCGGATATTCAGATTCTGACGAAGTCGCGTAAAAACATGCAGGTCACCATCGATGTGAACAAACCCGCCGAGGTGGATGGTTGGAAGATCTACCAATATGGCTATGATACGGAGATGGGGGCTATGAGCCAGATCTCGATATTAGAACTGGTGAGCGACCCGTGGTTGCCATTGGTTTATACAGGTATTTATATGATGCTGGGTGGAGCAGTGTCTATGTTTATTTTGGGTGGTAGGAGAAAACGTGTATGATTTGGGAGCAATTTATCTATTTCGCGATAACGGCAGTACTGCTATGGGCAGTAGGGGCGTGGGCGGCATGGCGTAATAAGACTGCATTGACTTATATATCGACCGTCATTGGACTTGCCGTTTTTTTCAGTTTTATCTTGATGATGTGGATTTCGTTGGAGCATCCGCCATTGCGCACGATGGGTGAGACACGACTATGGTACTCTTTCTTCCTTCCATTGGCAGGTATTATTGTCTACTCGCGCTGGAAATATAAATGGATACTCTCGTTTTCAACAGTGTTGGCACTGGTGTTCATTTGTGTCAATATCTTCAAACCTGAGATTCATTCCAAGACGTTGATGCCTGCTTTGCAGAGTCCTTGGTTTGCTCCTCACGTCATTGTGTATATGTTTGCCTATGCGGTCTTAGGTGCTTCGACGGTAATGGCGCTTTACCTGCTCTTCATAAAAAAGAACAGAGTATCAGATGAGGAATACGAGATTACTGATAATCTTGTCTATGTAGGTCTCGCTTTTATGACCATTGGTATGCTCTTTGGTGCTCTTTGGGCTAAGGAGGCTTGGGGACATTACTGGTCGTGGGATCCCAAGGAGACCTGGGCTGCTATCACCTGGTTTTCTTATTTAGTCTATATTCACTATCGCCAGTTACCGAAGCAAAAGCCCAGGTTGGCCTTCTGGATGCTTATTCTCTCCTTCGTTCTTCTACAGATGTGTTGGTGGGGCATCAATTACCTGCCATCCGCCCAAGGCACCAGTGTACATACGTATAATTAGATTATTTTCAGAAAAGAATAATGAAGGAAGTTTGTGATTTTATTGCCCGATGGATGGGCGTGATCGTACTATTGGTGGCTGCTTTGTCGTTGATAGTGCCTGCTTCGTTTTTATGGATTGATACCAAGACCATTAATCCTTTGTTGGGTGTCATTATGTTCGGCATGGGCTTGACGCTTTCGCCACATGATTTCAGAATCGTGCTGAGTCATCCGAAGGATATTCTCATTGGATGTCTGGCACAGTTTACGGTAATGCCGTTACTGGCTTTCGGGTTGGCGTGGGCATTCTCACTGCCTAAAGAGTTGGCATTGGGCGTTATTCTCGTAGGCTGTTGTCCTGGCGGCACAGCCTCGAACGTGATTACCTATCTGGCAAAGGGTGATTTAGCCTTGTCGGTAGGCATGACGGCCACTTCAACCTTACTGGCACCCGTGCTGACACCACTGTTAGTGTGGCTGATGGCAGGGACAATGGTGGATGTCGACACGATGGGCATGTTGCTGAGCATTGTCTATGTGGTCATTGCGCCTATTATTTGCGGTTTGCTTTGCCAACGTTTCCTGCCACGGATAACAAAGTGTGTGGTACCGTATCTGCCAGCCCTCTCATCAATTGCGATAGCTATGGTTGTGGGCATTGTCGTATCACATAATGCTGACCGTCTTTTGGTTGGCGGACTTATGGTGGTCGTCGTGGTGATGGCCCATAATCTGCTAGGTCTTTTGATTGGTTATATACTGGGGCGTCTGTTGCGATTGACAAGACCGAAGTGCGTGGCTCTTAGCATCGAGGTTGGTATGCAGAACTCTGGTCTTGCCTCATCGTTGGCCGTGCTCCATTTTGCAGCTTTCCCGTTTGCAACGATTCCTGGAGCTGTGTTCAGCGTGTGGCATAACATCAGTGGTGCAATGGCAGCCAAACTATACCAAAGAAATAGTCTTAAAAATAAATGATATGAGTTTCGAATATATGTCGCAAAAAGGCTATGATAAACTCGTGGCCGAACTCCATCAGTTGGAGAGTGTAGAACTGCCTCAGGTGAGGGAGGCAATTGCTGAGGCGCGCGATAAGGGTGACCTGAGTGAGAATTTTGAATATCACGCAGCCAAGCGTGAGCAATCGCGCTTGTTGGGTAGGATACGTTTCAAGCAGAAGGTATTAGCCAATGCAAGGGTGGTGGATATGTCGCGCTTGGCTGGTGACAATATCCAACTGCTCAGTAAAGTGGAAATGACCAATCTGGCCAACAATGCCAGGATGACCTATACAATAGCCAGTCCGCACGAGGCGAATCTTCGTGAGGGGAAAATCTCGATTAACTCGCCTATCGCGCAGGCGCTTCTGAATAAGAAGGTTGGTGATGTGGTTGAGGTAAAGGTACCTGCGGGATTGTTGAAACTGCGCATTGAGAACATCTGCCAGTGAAGACGCAAAAGGCACCCCCGCAGCGGGGGTGCCTTTGTCTTGTGTCTGCTTGCCTTGTTGATTACTGGGCGGGCTGTGCAGGAGCCTCCTTGGCAGGAGCTTCGGCAGCAGGAGCCTCAGCGGCAGGAGCGGTCTCCTTCTGTTGGCTGGCACCGAAACCAGGCAGGTTGTTGGGATTCGTGGCGGGTGCCTCGATGCCCTCCATTACAGAGCCTGTGGAAGAACCCTGAGGAGCTACATAAGCGCAAACGACGCTGAGCACAACCATAGCGGCTGCGAGACCCCAAGTGGTTTTCTCGATGAAGTCTGTGGTCTTGCGAACACCACCAATCTGATTGTAGGAGGAGAAATTGGAAGCCAGACCGCCTCCTTTAGACTCCTGGATAAGCACGATGCCAATCATCAGCACGGCTGCTACTACGATGAAAATTACAAATAATGTGTACATCTTTTTTACTTTTATTTTGTATTGTTATTAATAATCAACTTCTTTAAAAAGCGGATTTGGTCTGCAAAGTAAGCATTTTTTTTCGGATAAACCAAACTTAATCGCTGAATAATTTCAAGAGCCTGCGAATATTTACCCTGTTTTATGTAAATTCGGGCCAATGTTTCGGTAAAGACACCCTCGTTGGGGGTATTTTCGTCGTTTTCGGTCACTTCTTCCGTAAATGGCTGACTTGGAAGATCTTCGTTGAGCGTAAAACGTCCTTTGTCAATATTTATGAAATCGTCAATCAAACTCTGTCCTTTCATTTTCGGAATAGCATTGTCCCCCAGTGTCTCACCCTCCGTCTCGAGCAGATAGGCAACATAGTCGACTGCAGCATCGGCAGGGGTGGGCTTGCGACGACTCTTTTTCTCTTCGTCGGTTTCACCCTCTTGAGGAATGGAGTCGAGGAAATCGTTGATCAACGAGAGTGTGCGGTTAGGAGAATTCTGAGTACTCTCATTGCTTTGACTATTCTGATGGCTCGGATGGCGGTAGTGGATGGCCTCGATCATCTGGAAGAGCACGCGACGGTCGGTGATATAGATTGCTGCTCGGCGCAACTCCTCGTCGAAGGTAGGATCGTGGAGCAGATAGAGGTTCTGGAGCAGAAGCAGACGAACCGTCTGATAGTAGGGATAGAGAGCCAGCAGGGAACGCAACTCGTATAACGTGTCGCGGTTTAGGCGTTCGGGGTGTTGGGTCAGTTCTGCAATGTCCATTGTTTTACTGTTGGATGGTTACCATTGTGCCACAGAGGCATTGAATATCTGGTCGCAAAGATCCTTCACCATAGCAGTGACGAGTTCTTCCTGTACAGCACTCAACGACAGTGTTGAATCGTAGGCCTTCTGCGTGGTGAATTGCTTCTCAAAGTCCTGCGTGTGATCCTTGTTGTTTGTGAATCGTACGTTGACAGTGATGGAGAGTTCTACCTGTGCCGATACAGCGTCGGCTGTAACGGCCTTGTTGCGTTGCTCGTAACGGGTAATCTCCCCCTCAAGCTTAAGGTCGCCATTACGCTTGACCTGCGAAAGCTTGGTGCTGTTTCGGAATTGGTCTTTCAACTGGTTGTTGAAGATGGCCCCCATTGGTGCCCATACATAGCTGCTTCGAACGGGGAAGTCGGCAATTTGGATGGACTTGATTTTCGTGTAGTCGATACTGGCGCCGTTGAACGTGTAACTGACTTTACACGATGACAGGCTGAGGAGACAAAAGAATGAGAGCAGACACACCAGTCCATACTGTTTAAGTCGGCGATAGAGCGTACGGTCGCTGATGCCTAACTCCTGAGCGGCTTTCTTGCGGTTGCCGTTGTTGCGGTCAAGGGCCTTTTCCAGCATCTGCTTACCAAGCACGTTCAAATTGAGGCTCTCGGGCTCTTTTTCTGGCTCCACATATTCCTCAGCCACTGCGTCCTCGAGAGTGGGAGAGAGAGGTTGTATGGGGCTGATTGGAGCCAATTGGGTGCCAGTCATTGAGTCGACAGGGATAGTCTTAAGGTTTTGCACTTCTTCGATTCGTTTTTTGAGATTGCCCATTTCACGGCGCATGTCGTTGACATTACCGCGTAGCTCAAACAGAATCTTGTATAGGATTTCGCGCTCATTTTCGAACGAGTGGTCACCGCCTTCGTGATGGATGGTAGCCAATTGAGTGGTGTCCTGATCCTGTGGAATGAATTTTGCGAGGATCTCGGGGGTGATGATACGCTCTTTGCTGAAGATGGATATCTGCTCGGTGATACTCTTGAGTTGGCGGATGTTGCCAGGCCATTTATAATGCATGAGCATCTGTTTGGCTTCGTCGGTGAGGGTCACACGGTCCATTTTGTATTTCTCTGACATCTCCATGGCGAACAAGCGGAACAGGAGGACCACATCCTCGCCTCTGTCGCGAAGGGCAGGCATTTGAATGTTCACACGGTTCAGACGATAATAGAGGTCGCCACGAAAACGACCTTCGCTGATGGCTTTCTCAATGTTGACGTTGGTAGCAGCCACGATGCGTACATCTGTCTTGCGCACTTCTGTGGCTCCTACGGGGATGTATTCGCCGTTTTCCAGCACACGGAGCAATCGTGCCTGGGTGGCCATTGGCAGTTCGCCCACCTCATCAAGGAAAAGGGTTCCCTTGTTGGCAACGCCAAAGTAGCCGGGGGAGTCGTTGATGGCACCCGTAAACGAGCCTTTCACGTGGCCGAAGAGTTCACTGTCGATGGTGCCCTCGGGGATGGCGCCACAGTTGATAGCGAAGTATTTTTCTCGTCGTCTGGGGGAGTTGTCATGGATTAGTCTGGGCAGAATGTCCTTACCCACACCACTCTCACCGATGATAAGCACACTGATGTCGATAGGTGCTACCTTCAGGGCATCGTCGAGTGCACTGTTTAGTGCTTCGCAGTTGCCTACGATATTATAGCGTTGTTTGATGCTTTGTAGTTCGGATGTCTTCATTCATTCTCTGTTTTATCGTCCAAAGGGGCCTTGTCATCGCGTTTAAACTGATCCTTGGCCTTTACAGCGAAGCGTGCCTTCTCACCGTCCTCACGCTTCTCGTGGTACAGCTTAGGCAGAGGGTTGGCCAAAGGCTCGTCGTAATGGATTCGGTTGCGGAATATGTCGATGGCTGCATAGATGGCATGACGCAGCGAAGCTGGGTCGGCAATGCCTTTACCAGCGATGTCGAAGCATGGATCGTGGTTGGGGGTGGTGATTACGAAAGGGAATCCCGCCTTCATCTTCACGCCAAATTCCTTGGCCAGTGTTTTGAAGGGTACATTGCCTTGGTCGTCGTACATTGCCAGAATGCTATCGAAGCTGGTTTGAAGGTCGTTGCCAAAGAAATCATCTGCAGTATACGGACCATAGACTTGAATACCAGCTTCCTCAACGGTTTTGAGGGCAGGACAGATAATGTTCTCTTCTTCAGTTCCCAACTGTGGGTTGAGGGCCAGTACGGCAATACGGGGGTTGTTGATACGAAAATCACGCTTTAGTGAAGTATGCAGCAATCGGCATTTCTCAACAAGTTTGTCGGAGGTGATGCTGGCGGCCACATCTTTAATCGGCAGATGGTTGGTTGCCAGTGCGATACGAATGTCATCGGCAAACATAATGAGTAGCGATTTGTCGTCAGGGTCGGGGGTGTGACTGGGCACCACGGGCGCCTGGACAAGTACATCGTAAAGGCCGTTCTTTAGGTCTTCTTTAGCACGCTGAAGGGCCTTGCGAGCTGCTTCAGCCGACTGGGGGGTGGGGGATCCTAATTCCACCTTCACCTCATCGTCGAAAGTCGTCAGCAGGTTGAGCTTGTCGGGATGGGCCTCCTCCGCTTTGGAGATAATGGAAAAGGGCGTCTCCAGTTGCAGGGTGTTGCGGTGGTAGGTAGCAATCTTCGGATTGCCATAAACAATAGGTGTACATAAATCGAGCATCCCGCTATCTTCGAAAGCCTTGAGGATAATCTCATAGCCGATGCCGTTTGTATCTCCATGCGTGATAGCTACGCGTATCTTTCTATTCTCCATTTATATAGTTTACAAATTTACGATTTACTGTTTATTTTTTTTGCTGTCGAAAGCAGTCCGCAGGCAGCGAAGATATCTTGTCCGCGACTGGCTCTGATGGTGGTGAACACGCCGTGTGCCGTCAGGTAGTCACGCAATGATTCCATGCGCCTCTCATCGCTGGCGGGTAGGTCAACACCAGGTATCTCGTGGAAGCGAATGAGGTTGACCCTGCATTCCAACCCTCGTAGAAGTTTGATAATCTCACGTGCATGCATCATGCCGTCGTTGAGTCCGCCAAAGCAGATATATTCAAACGAGCAACGTCGTTGATGGGTGAAATCATACTGGCGCAGCAGGTCGACCACTTCCGTGATGCTCATCTGCCGTTCTGCGGGCATCAGCATTCCGCGCTGTTCCGGCAGAGGAGAGTGCATCGAAATGGCCACATGGCATTCGCTCTCGTCGAGGAACCGCTTGAGTTTGTTTCTGATGCCGACACTGCTCACGGTAATGCGTTTTGGACTCCAAGCCCAGCCGTAGTCTGCCGTGAGGATCTGCGTAGCTCTGAGCACTTGGTCAAGATTGTCCATCGGCTCTCCCTGACCCATGAAAACAATATTTGTCAAATCCTGACACTCGGGCAGAGCGTAAATCTGATTCAGGATATCAGCTGTCGTAAGGTTGCCTTCGAAACCTTGTTTGCCTGTCTGACAAAACAGACAGTTCATCTTGCAGCCCACCTGACAGGAGACGCAGAGTGTGGCGCGGTCGTTATCTGGGATAAAGACGGTCTCCACGAACTTTTCAGGATTTCCGGATGATCCGGATTCTCCAGCCCTCACAGGAAAGAGATACTTGATGGTACCGTCTTTCGAACGCTGGCAATCGATGGGTGACATGGTGCCCACTTCATATTTCTCTTTCAGTTTCTCGCGGTTGGCTTTTGAGATATTGGTCATGTCGTCGATGCTGGTAACATGCTGCTGATAGAGCCATTTTGCAATCTGTGTGGCCGTGAAGGCAGGCATGCCAAGATCACCCACGACGACTTTCAGTTCGCCGAGTGTTCTACCGATGAGCGTCTGCTTTTCACTGTCCATCCATGTCTGATTTTTAGAATTCGTGTGCAAAGTTAGTGCAATTCGCGCGAAAAACCAAATTATATTTGAGTTTTTAAAAAATAATGTGTATCTTTGCAACAAATTTACAATATCCAAGTATAAGAACTGTCATGAGAGAAAAGATAGATTGTTTCTTGCCAGCCGTTGATGAGCACTTTGCACAAGAAATCGTCTCACAATTGCGGAACAGCAAGACCATCCAGCATATCACTTTATTGGAAACCGGTCTGCAGAGTAGCAATACGCTGATGCAGGTGGCGGAGAATGCCAAAGCTGACTATGTTCTGCTTCTGACAAAACCCGTGAAGGTGTCGTTGGGGCAGGGAGCGCTCGACCGTATGCTCCGTGTGGCCAGCGATTCGAATGCGGCGATGGTTTATTCTGACTATATCTCCAAGAAAGAGTCGGAAGGTAAGGCTATCACCGAAAAACATCCTGTGATCGACTATTTCCCTGGTAGTATCCGTGATGATTTCGATTTCGGAAGCCTGTGGTTGATTAAAACTTCGTTGTTGCATACTTTTGCCATGCAGGCGGGTGAGCACGATTATCAGTATGCCGGACTCTATGCCTTGCGCTTGTTTTTGAGCCGCAAGGGACAACTATTTCATATTAACGAGTGTCTGTATACGGAAGAAGAGACTGATTTGCGTGCTTCAGGTGTAAAGCAGTTTGATTATGTGAATCCCCGCAACCGCGAGGTGCAGATAGAGATGGAGCATGCCGCCACCGCTCATTTGGCTGAGATTGGGGCCAAGATAGATCCATCGTTCTATCGCCGTCCTGATTTCAACGAGCAGGATTTTGACATTGAGGCTTCAGTGGTGATTCCTGTCTATAATCGCGAAAAGACCATCATGGATGCTGTCAACAGCGCCCTCGGGCAGAAAGCTAACTTCAAGTTCAATGTTATTGTTGTGGATAACCATTCTACTGATAAGACTACAGAACTACTTGACGGCATGCACGATGAACGGCTGATTCATATTATCCCTAAGCGTGAAGACTTAGGTATTGGCGGCTGCTGGAATGTGGCGATTAATGATGACCGTTGTGGCCGTTTTGCTGTACAATTGGATTCCGACGACCTCTATTCTTCGCCGAAAACGTTGCAACAGATTGTGGATACATTTTATAAACAGCATGCCGCAATGGTAGTGGGCAGCTATAGGATGTGCGACTTTGATTTGAATACGCTGCCTCCAGGTCTAATTGACCACAAGGAGTGGACAGATGAGAACGGTCCTAATAACGCACTGCGTATCAATGGTCTTGGCGCTCCCCGTGCATTTTTCACCCCTCTGTTGCGACAGGTCCAGTTCCCTAACACCAGTTATGGCGAGGATTATGCCCTTGGGTTGATTTTTTCGCGTCATTACCGTATTGGACGCATCTATACAGAACTTTATTTGTGTCGTCGTTGGGGTGGAAATAGCGATGCAGCTCTCAGTATCGATAAGATCAATGCTAATAACCTCTATAAGGATCGCCTGCGTACGCTTGAGATTGCTGCTCGTCAGCAGATGCTTCAAGGGAAACAAGAACTGATGGCAGACTCTCCTTTGCAGCGTTTTTTCAACCGCCAGTTGGAGAAGTGGGAAGCTGCCCGACAGCGATATCAAGACTTACGTAGTGTCAAGACGCGTGAACTGGCAGTGGGAACCTATAGTATTCATGTGCAATGGAATCCTGCTCGTATAGTGTCTACTGGAGCGAAAATTGACCAGAAGACCATTGCAGAGCGCCCTTGTTTCCTCTGTGAGCAAAATCGACCTAAGGAGCAGATTAAAAAGGAAATTGACGGGCAGTATGAATTGCTCGTGAATCCTTTCCCGATTTTGCAGCAGCACTTCACTATTCCTTCACTGAAACACCATCCGCAGCGTATTCTCGAATCGTATGGCGAGATTCATAAACTGCTGGAGGAATATCCAGAAATGATGGTGTTCTACAATGGTCCGCAGTGTGGCGCTTCTGCACCTGATCATGCCCATTTCCAGGCAGGCACTAGTGGTTTACTGCCACTTCAGATGTCGTGGCAGCGGTTGTCTCGCAATCTGACGCAACTCGTCAGCTTGAACGATGATGAGGATATTTCGCTCATCGATGACTATCCTTGTACGGCCTTGTTGATACGAAGTCGTTCACAATATGGCGACGAGCAGTTATTCCGTCGACTTTATGAGGCGTTGCCTGCTGTTGATCCAGAGCCTATGATAAATATCGTGGCATGGCGTTGTAACGATGATTTCCTGTCAGTGGTATTTCCTCGTACGAAACATCGTCCTGACTGTTATTATAAAGAAGGTAATGATCAGTATATCATCTCTCCGGGTGCCCTTGATATGGCAGGACTTATTATTACTCCGCGACAGGAGGATTTTGAGCGCCTTACACCAGAAATGGCACTAGGTATTCTCGACGAAATCACTTTGAAGGGCGAGGCCTTGCAAACTGTCATTGACCATTTGCAGGATAAAGATCAGAATTCAGAACTCAAAGTTCAATGGGCAAAAGAGCCAAATGTCACAGTGGGTATCATCAGTGCCGAGAAAATATCGTTTGTGCTTAACAAACCCTATACTGCCAAAGGCGAGGTGTTGACGGGTCTTCAGACGGTGGCATTCTCTGAGGGTGGTATTTTGTGGCGTGGTAATCAGTACCGCGAACTTACCTTTACGCCTCAGGATGACGATGCTTCCTTCTCACTTCATGATGTCACGATTGGCGTCAATTTCCATTGGGAGCGCAAGGAAACACAGGTGTTCTGTGGCACCCTGCGTCTAGTAGTTGAAGCTGATAAGATTGTAGCCATCAATGAGTTGCCTGTAGAACGTTATCTCACCAGCGTTATTTCGAGCGAGATGTCGGCCACAGCCTCTTTGGAATTCCTCAAGGCGCATGCTGTGATCTCTCGTTCTTGGCTTCTGGCACAGATAGCCAAGCGACAGCAGATGGAGAAAGGAGGATCCTCCTTCTTCTCATTCATCAAGAAGGACGATGAATTGATTCGTTGGTATGATCGTGATGACCATACTATTTTCGATGTGTGTGCCGACGATCATTGTCAGCGTTATCAAGGTATCACTAAACAGTCGAGTCCCGCTGTGGAACAGGCCATTCAGGCTACTCGCGGACAGATTCTAGCCTACGAGGATGAAATATGCGACACCCGGTTCTCGAAATGTTGTGGTGGACAGACAGAGGAATTCCAGTATTGCTGGGAGGATACGCCGAAACCTTACCTTGTTTCGTTCCAAGATCCTTATTGCAACACCAGTGATAAACATATCCTTTCGCAGGTGCTGAATGATTTTGATAGGGAGACCCCCGATTTCTATCGCTGGACAGTAGAATACACTCAGGATCAGCTCTCCGAATTGGTCAATCGCAAGCTGAAAGATGATTTTGGTACCATTACCGACCTGATACCTCTTGAGCGTGGTAAAAGTGGCCGCATCTGGAAATTGAAGATAGTGGGAACCAAGAAGACTTTCACTATTGGTAAAGAACTCGAAATTCGTCGTGCCCTAAGTGAAACCCATCTTTATTCCTCTGCCTTTGAGGTGGAGAAACAGGATGATCGCTTCATCCTTCATGGTTCAGGCTGGGGACATGGTGTAGGTCTCTGTCAGATAGGTGCTGCCGTTATGGGAGAGCAAGGTAAGACCTACGATGAGATACTTCTTTTCTATTATCGTAATGCATTCATCAAACAATTATATGAGTAAGAAAAATCCTTGGGCATGGGTGCCCACCCTTTATTTTGCAGAAGGTCTGCCGTATGTGGCGGTGATGACCATCTCGTTGATCATGTATAAGCGTCTCGGCCTCTCGAATGCCGACATCACCCTTTATACGTCGTGGCTCTATCTACCGTGGGTTATCAAACCGCTGTGGAGTCCGTTTATCGATATCATTAAGACCAAGCGCTGGTGGATTGTCGTGATGCAGTTGCTGATAGGTGCCTCGCTGGGTGGTGTAGCTTTCACGATACCTGGACCATATTGGTTGCAGGGGTCGTTAGCCTTCTTCTGGTTGATGGCCTTCTCGAGTGCTACCCACGACATTGCTGCTGATGGTTTCTATATGCTGGGTCTCGACGAGCACAAGCAGGCCTATTTCGTGGGCATCCGCTCCACCTTCTATCGTATTGCCACTATTGTGGGCCAAGGCTTGTTGGTGATGTTGGCAGGCAATCTGGAGGTGCTCACGCGTAATATAAAGTATTCGTGGAGTTTGATGTTCTACGGCATGGCAGGTCTCTTTATCGCTTTCTGGCTGTGGCATCATTATATCCTGCCACATCCGACAGAGGATAAAGGTATGGAGAAGATGCATGGTGCAGAGATCATGCAGGAATTTTGGGTCACGCTGAAAACCTTCTTCCAGAAGCCTCAGGTGTGGGCAGGCATCTGCTTCATGCTGTTCTACCGTATGCCTGAGGGACTGCTGGCTAAGGTAAGTGCTCTGTTCCTGATAGATGCGACAGCAAATGGCGGCCTGGGCCTTTCTCCTGCTGAATACGGCTTGGTACAGGGAACGGTGGGTGTCATAGGTCTGACGCTGGGTGGCATCCTCGGAGGTATCGTAGCCAGCCGTGATGGTTTGAAGCGCTGGCTGTGGCCCATGGTGCTGGCTATCACATTGCCTGATCTGGTATATGTTTATCTGGCTTATGTCCTGCCTCAGAATCTGTTCATTGTCAATATCTGTGTCTTCATCGAACAGTTTGGCTATGGATTCGGCTTCTCCGCCTACATGCTTTACCTTATATATTATAGTCAGGGTGAGCACAAGACAGCCCACTATGCCCTTTGTACGGCTCTAATGGCGCTTTCAATGATGATTCCAGGACTCTTTGCTGGTGCCTTGCAGGAGGCTGTGGGTTATGGCACATTCTTCCTCATCGTCATCGTAGCCTGCTCCATGACGTATGTCGTCTCCTCGCTGCTGAAGATCGATCCTGAATTTGGAAAGAAAAAAGACGGCTTAGATTCCTAAACCGTCTTGATAACCTGCGTCTACCGCCTTGCTCTGCAAAATGCGAGAGTAGGGCGGTACGTCGTGTGTAAGCCAGATGTTACCACCAATGGTCGAGTCGTGGCCAATGGTGATACGACCTAATACAGAGGCGTTGGAATAAATCGTCACATTGTCCTCGATAATCGGGTGACGGGGCACATTCAGCATATTGCCCTGCTCATCGTATTTGAAACTCTTGGCACCGAGGGTCACACCCTGATAGAGCGTAACGTGATTGCCGATGATACAGGTCTCGCCAATTACCACACCCGTACCGTGATCAATCGAGAAGTATTCGCCAATCTGGGCACCAGGATGGATGTCGATACCCGTCTTCGAGTGTGCCTGTTCGGTAATGATACGCGGAATGACAGGCACCTTCATCTCATGCAGACGATGGGCGATGCGATAGTGGGTCATTGTGTTCACCACAGGATAACAGAATATCACTTCACCATACGTGGCAGCGGCGGGGTCGTTGTCGAACATGGCCTGTATGTCGGTATAGAGCAGACGCTTGATCTCTGGTAGCGAGTCGATAAACTCCAGTGCCAGCTTTTCTCCACATGCCTTGACATCGTCCTCAGAACATTCCTCGCAGAACTGCAGTCCACGTTCTATCTGCTGGCGCAGCAGCTGATACAGCTTCTCCATACTCACGCCAATCTGATATGACCTCAGTTGTTCGTCGGGCTGGCGCTTGTCGAAGTAGTCTGGGAAGACAATGCCCTTGATGAGGCTCACAATCTGTTTCACATCCTCTACCGATGGCAGTGGTGTCTCCTTGGATGTGGGCATCATCCGGATCTCATCCTCTGTATGCTCTGAGAGCACGCCCACATTACGGCGCAGCGTCTCATTTATCTGTTTCTGTTTCATATTTATCTTATAAACAATAGTTCGCGATACTTCGGTAGGGTCCAGAGACCATCCTCAACAATCATTTCCAACTTGTCTGCTTCATTGCGGATATCCTCCATCTTCGGACAAACGGTGTCGTGATAGGCGATGGCACGCTGATGGATGTCGGCAATTTGATTGGCCACACGACGGGCCTCTGTCAACTCATCTACGAGGCTCTCGATACGTTCCGTACGTTCTGCAATTTCCTCAATGAGCTTCATGTTGCGGGCAGACAGACGCTCAGCACGTTCGGCAGGGAAGACGTCTTTCATACCTTGCACATTCTTGATTAACTTGCTCTGATAGTGGGTGGCCACAGGGATGATATGATTCATCGACAGATCACCCATCACACGGGCCTCAATCTGCACTGTTTTGACATACATCTCCCATTTCACCTCGTTGCGGGCTTCGAGTTCCTTTCGGTTCATCACTTTCGTGCTCTCAAACATCTGGATGCTCTCTGGGTCGAGGTAGTGCTCAATGATTACAGGACACGACTTCTCCACATCGAGGCCACGTTTGGCGGCTTCTGCCACCCAGGCATCGCTATAGCCGTTGCCATCAAAGCGTATGGGCTTGCAGGTCTTGATATCCTCTCGCAGCACGTCGAGGATGGCGTGGAATTGGGCCGTGTGACCTGTTCCTTCGGAGAATTCGGTTTTTTCAGCGTATTCAGAGATTTTCTGATCCACTCTCTTTTTGAATGATACGAGGGCTTCGGCCACAGCGCTGTTGAGGGCAATCATGGCCGAGGCGCAGTTGGCGGTAGAGCCTGGAGCACGGAACTCAAAACGGTTTCCTGTGAAGGCGAATGGCGATGTGCGGTTGCGGTCAGTACTGTCCACTTCGAGATTGGGAATCTGGGGAATATCGATCTCGTGTATTCGCTTACCTCTTACCTCTGAGTTCTCACCTCTTTCTATATGGTCGAGCAGTTCACTAAGCTGTGTGCCAAGGAAACTGCTGATGATAGCTGGAGGTGCCTCGTTACCGCCTAAGCGATGGGCATTGGTGGCACTCATGATTGAAGCTTTCAGCAGACCGTTATGCTTATAGACGGCCATCAGGGTCTCAACGATGAAGGTCACGAAGCGCAGATTCTCCTCTGGTGTCTTACCAGGGGCGTGAAGCAGCGTACCGTTGTTGGCTGTCAGACTCCAGTTGTTATGCTTACCAGAACCATTGATGCCGTCGAATGGCTTCTCATGCAGCAGTACCCGGAATCCGTGGTTGCGGGCCACGCGCTTCATCAGCGACATGAGCAGCATGTTGTGGTCGACAGCCAGATTGCACTCCTCGTAGATGGGAGCCAATTCAAACTGGTTGGGAGCCACCTCATTATGGCGGGTCTTGCAGGGAATGGCCAGTTCCAGTGCTTGAATCTCGAGGTCCTTCATAAAGGCCTGTACACGATCGGGGATAGTACCGAAGTAGTGGTCGTCCATCTGCTGGTTCTTGGCACTCTCGTGCCCCATCAGCGTTCGCCCTGTCAGCATCAGGTCTGGACGCGCGGAATAAAGACCTTCGTCTACAAGGAAATACTCCTGTTCCCAACCCAGATTCACCTGCACTTTCGTTACGTCATTGTAGAAATACTGACACACGTCAGTGGCCGCTTTGCTCACAGCGTGAAGCGAACGGAGCAGGGGAGCCTTGTAGTCGAGGGCTTCACCTGTATAGGCAATGAAGATGGTTGGGATACAAAGGGTGTCGTCGATGATAAATACGGGCGATGTGGGATCCCAGGCTGAATAGCCACGGGCCTCGAAGGTGTTACGGATACCACCATTGGGGAAGCTGCTGGCATCGGGCTCCTGCTGTACCAGCAGTTTGCCGCTGAAGTTCTCCACCATACCCCCCTTGCCATCATGCTCTACGAAAGCGTCGTGTTTCTCTGCCGTTCCTTCAGTGAGGGGTTGGAACCAGTGGGTATAATGGGTTGCCCCCATCTCTTGTGCCCACTTCTTCATGCCTGCTGCCACAGCGTCGGCGATGCTACGATCCAGACGGGCGCCATTGTCGATCACGTCAGTAAGTTTGGCGTAGACATTGGCAGGCAGGTATTTATACATCTTCTCTCTGTTGAACACGTATTTGCCGAAATATTCCGACGGGCGTTCTGAGGGGGCCTTCACTTCCAAGGCCCTTTTCTTGAATGCCTCTTCAACAACTTGGAATCTGAGATTGCTCATGCGTTGGATGATTGAAATTTGCGATTATTTAATGGTTTACAACGAACTGATGGAAACGCCAAGAACGAGGTTGGCGCGCTGCAGATATGGATTGGTGTGAAGCTCCACGTACACGGGCACCTTGAAATACTTGAACATCAGATCCTTGGTGGCACGTACAGAGACCATGTTACAGGTGAACGACTCACCATAGAACCAGTCGCCACGGGTATAAGTCTTCATCTTCCCGCTTGCTGTGACAACCTTCTCCTCGTAGGTGGTGCCTGCACTCTCCATAGGTGTGATGCCAGCGCGGACATCCCAGTCGAGGCCGCCGAGACGGAAAGGCACACTCAGTTCAATATAGGTAGAGTAGGCACGACTACCGTCAATTTTGTAGTCGTTGCCATAGAACATGGTGTAGGCCTGCAGCGATCCGTATTTACACGTATAGCCGAGATTGGCTTCCAACTGGTGGGGACATTCCATCTCGCCACCAAAATAGAAGTAGCGGTTTCTGGAATCCACGTCAGCAGTCCAGTAATCAATAACACCGATGTTGACACCAAAAAGGCTGTATCCGAGGGTGATATCGATATCCTGTATGCCACCGTCTTTTTCGAGTGGGGTGCTACCTGCCACATTCAGCGACAGACCTTTCCAGGCGAGGTTCAACGCAGGTTGGAAACTGGGACCTGCCTGATCGGCACCACGCCACATATAACGGCTGACGAAATCAGCGGAAACGGTCGCCTCGAATTCGTTATCTTCAATTACCTCCACGAATTCGTCTTGTGCCGATGCCTCTTCGAATTCATCCTGTGCTGATGCTGATGTTGGCAAAAATATGAAGGCTGTGAGAGCCAAAGCAATAATCTTTCTCATATTAATCGATGTATCTTCTTAAAATGTCTTGATATTCGTCTGTGCGACGATCGCGGAGGAAGGGCCACCAGCGACGTACTTGCTCAGAATGCTCGATGTCGAGTTCCACGATGATACTCTCTTCCTCATCCGTCGAAGCCTCGTAGATGAGCTCGCCCTGAGGACCAGCCACAAACGAGGTGCCCCAGAATTGGATGCCGTTAGTCTGATCGGAAGGATCGGGCTCATGGCCTACACGGTTCACAGTGATGACAGGCAGTCCATTGGCCACAGCATGTCCGCGCTGAACAGTCTGCCAGGCGATGCGCTGACGCTGTTGCTCTTCTTGGGTGTCACTCGACTCATAGCCGATGGCAGTGGGATAGATCAGCATTTCAGCTCCTTGCAGTGCCATCAGACGTGCTGCCTCCGGATACCACTGGTCCCAACACACCATTACGCCCAGATTACCCACGGAAGTCTGGATGGGGTGGAATCCCAAATCACCTGGGGTGAAGTAGAACTTCTCGTAGTAGGCTGGGTCGTCGGGGATGTGCATCTTACGGTAAGTGCCTGCGATGCTACCGTCTTTCTCCAATACCACAGCCGTATTGTGATACAACCCTGGGGCGCGCTTCTCAAAGAGCGAGGTGACAATCACCACCCCGAATTGCTTAGCAAGTTCACCAAAGAAACGGGTAGAGGGACCTGGTATCGGCTCTGCCAGGTCGAAGTTGTTCACATCTTCTGTCTGACAGAAGTAGAGCGAGTTGTGTAACTCCTGGAGCACGATGAGTTGTGCCCCTCGCTTAGCCAGGTCGCTGATGCCTTCTGCCAACCTGAGCAGGTTGTCTTTGGTGTCAGCAGTGTTGTGCTGTTGTAGAAATCCTATCTTCAATTCTCTCATATGCTTGGAAACTGCATGGTGCAGCAGTGGATGGATCCGTGCTGCCTGATAATCACTTGACTGTCAATCGCCACCATTTCCCTGTCGGGGAAGGCCTTGCTGATGATACGGATGGCCTCTTGGTCGAGGTCGGGCTGTCCATAGGTGGGACAGAGCACAGCCCCGTTCAGGATGAGAAAATTGGCATAGGTAGCGGGCAGTCTGTCGTCGTCCTCATAGATGGAGTGGGGCATGGGCAACTTCAGAAGCCTGTATGGCTTGCCTTCAAGTGTCCTGAGGCTCTTCAATTGTGCTTCCATCTGTTTCAATTCCTCATACTGTTCGTCGTTGACATCGTCGCAGCCCACATACACTAGCGTGTCGTCAGGGCAGATACGAACCAAGGTGTCGATGTGTCCGTCAGTATCGTCACCCGTCAGATGACCATGATCTATCCATATAACTCGTCTGGCCCCTAAATCTTGCACCAGCCGCTGCTCTATTTCACTTTTTTTAAGGGGTTGGTTGCGATGTGGTGCTGTCAGACAGCCTGTTGTGGTGAAGATTGTGCCCTTACCGTCGCTCTCGATAGAGCCGCCTTCGAGTACGAAATCCAGGCAGTCGACATATTCACCCTCCACGATACCTGCCTCATGCATTCTGCGGTTGATGGCATTGTCGTTGGCAGCGGGGAATTTCTCTCCCCATCCGTTGAAACAGTAGTCGAGCAGACGATGGTGCCCCTCGTCGTCGGTGAGCGTGATAAAGCCATGATCGCGAGCCCATGTGTCGTCAGTGGGACAGACGAAGTGCAACATGTCTCTGGCAGCGTCCTCAGGTGCTACAACGATGAGGCGTTCACGCTTGGCAATTTCTCGCGCCATCTCATGATAGGTAGCGATGATTTCATTGAGAATCGGGGCCCAATCCGTATTGGCGTGCGGCCATGTGAGCTGCACACCCCATTGGGGCTCCCATTCGGCTGGAAGTCGCCAGGTCTTGGCTTTGTTTTCTGCCTTGATATTCATAATTTTGGCGCAAAGGTACAAAAAAGTTGTGAATTGTGAATTCTTTTTTTAAAAAAAGCGACAAAGTCGCGTGGTGAATTGTGATTTATTTGTATCTTTGCACCAAATTATTGGTATGTTAGAGGTAAAAGACGCCAAAATAGCCGTTGGAGGGCAGACATTGGCAGTTGGTCTTTCCTTTATGGCGAGAGACGGACAGCTGACGTGTATCACGGGTCCCGAGGGGTCTGGAAAGACGACGCTATTGCGCACGCTGATGGGTTTCCTGCCTATTGGCAGTGGCTATGTGAGTGTCGATGGCGAACTGCTCACGGTTAAGTCGTCGCAGGCCTTCCGCAGGATGATGGCCTATCTGCCTCAGCAGATACAACAGCTGCGCCATCAGCTGATGCCCGTAGAGGCGCCCGTTTGTGAGGCTGAGACGTATGGCGTGTGGAATTCACTGCTGCCCAAGGCCGTGGTGACTGAGATGCCCGCACCGCTCTCGCCTGAGGAGATCTTCCTGTTGGTAGAGCAGACGTTGTCGGACGCGAAAGGCAAACAGATCATCATCGCTGACGAGCCTGCTGCCCATCTCACCCCTGAACTGACGTTACGCTTACTGCAACAGCTTCGAGATCAGGCCGATGCAGGCAAGACGGTGCTGATTGCCAGTCGCCGTCCTTTGTTGGTGGAACATGCTGATTTAGTCATAGAAATGAATCAAAACACGTGATGACGATGGTATTACATATTGTTTTAGGACTACTTCTTTTGCTCCTCCCTGCAGGAGCGCTCTATCTTTTCGATCGTTCACTGCTGCGCACCCTGGGCATTGCTGTGGGGCGTATGGTGGTTCAGTTGCTGGTGCTCTGCCTGATGGTCTGGGCACTGGTGAAGTTCGATAAGATATGGCTCAGTCTCTTGTGGCTGGTGTTGCTGACTGTCGTATCAGGTGTGCTGGCCCTCCGTCGCATGAAACTCCCCATCGCCAAGTTCCTGTTGCCTGTGAGTGCAGGCTTGTTGGTGAGTGCGCTGCTCGTGGGCTCCTATCTCTTGCTGGGCTGTCTGCCTGCAGAGAACGGCTTTGGTGCCAGGTGGTTCGTGCCTGTGATGGCTTTGTTGGTTGGGCATACCATGACGGCTCTTATCCGTGGTCTGAGCACCTACGAGTCGGCCTTGAGGACTGACAGACAACAATATGAGTATCTTCGTGGCAACGGCATCAACCATCTGCATGCCCTATGGCCCTTTGTGCGCAGGGCTCTACAGCAGATCTTCGCTCCCACAGCGGCCAATCTGGCCGTCATGGGCCTTTATGCCATGCCGTTATTGTTGTGTGGTATCTTCATCGCAGGCGTAGCACCCATCAACGCCTTCGTGGTGACGCTTCAGTTGATTTTCGGCTGTCTGGCGGCCTCCGTCATCGCCCTCGTCGTCACCCTCTGGCTGGCTGATCGTCAGCTATTCGCCTAATTTCTTTCCTGACATCAGGAGCTCTACCAGCGGACGATCCTTGAAGGAGTGGCGCTGCTGGTCCCAGAAACCGAAGTCAGCATCGTAGCACCAAGTAGTCCAGGCGATGTTGAACTCGTCGAACACCGTCAGCATGTCGCGTGTCCAGTTGTAGGCCAGTTCGCGGTCCACGGGCTCGTAGACACCCCATTCGCCACAGAACAGCTGCAGGTCGTATTTCTTGGCAGCCTCGATGGCATCCTTGAATTGCGCACGGATCATGTTGATATCCCACACCTGCTCCGTATAGGGCTTCAGGTCGGCCTTGATGGCTTCGGGAGCTGCCTCATAGTCCTCCTTCGAGACGAGCACGCCAGGATAGTTCACCTTGCCCTTATACTGTCCCAGAGGTGTCCACCAGGCACCGCGGTGGGTAAGAATCATCGGGTTGTAATAATGGAAGCTGAGGATGATGTTCTTGTCGCCCTCGGGCACCTTCAGGAATTTCATCGTCTCATGCCCTTGCCAACGGTTGGAGCCGATGACGAGTGTACGTTGTGGCTCGCGCTCACGCAGGGCCTTGTGGACCTTCGCCACGAGGTCGTTCCACTGCTCGTGCTCATCAGCCACAGGCTCGTTCATGAACTCATAGGCCACCCAGTCGTTGCTGCGCTCTTTCAGAAAGTCGGAGAGCTGGTACCACAGGTTGATCAGGTCCTGCTGGGCCTTCTCTGAGGTGAAGAGGGTGTTGGCAGCCTGTTCGCCTTCGTTCACAGCATTGAAATAGTGCGAGCGGATGATGTGCAGGTCGACGATAGCACGAAGGTCGTACTTGCGGGCCCAGTCGAGGGCGTTGTTCAGCAGATCCCAGGCCTCAGGGAGCTTCTGTCCCTGTTCATCCCAAAACTGTACCTCGTCGATGGGGATGCGCACGAAGTCGAAGCCCAGGTCCTTCAGACGCTCGAAATCGTCTTCCTGGATATGCAACCTGCGGGCCTCGCCACGCTGCTCTGACTGCGAGAGCCAGTGGCTGACATTGGTTCCGCGCTTGATGCGGAAGTTATTCACTTGTCCAGCTTCGTCCTGAGTCTGATTCTGATTCTGACTCTTGTTCTGACAAGACGTGGTTGCAAACAGGGCCATGACGACGATGGCCAGCGACAAATAAAGCTTCTTCATATTTCCAATTTTTAGTTTATTCGCAGAAATTTCGACAAAGTTACGAAAAAAGATTGGAATATCTAGAATATTTTGTACTTTTGTGCCGAAAAAAACATCGTAAAGTATGAAAATGGTAAGAAAGTATTGGTTATTATTCGTATTATCGGCAATTGTCGTATCGTGCAGAAACGGTCGTGTGGGCGAGATGCAGGTTTCTGCTGATCAGACCTCGACATCGTTCTATCAGTCGCGAACGGCTGAAGTGGAGAGGGTGAAGAAGTCGCCTGTCACGCAATATGAGTTGCCTGCACCGCTGACGGACCGTCCGGAACAGATTCTCAAGCGTCGGGGCTATACTTCTTCATATAACGAGAAGACGAAGACACCCAACTGGGTGGCTTGGCATCTGACGAAGGCTCATACTTATGGCGACCACCAGCGCAAGAACGAGGTATTCTTCGAGGACGAGAGCATCGAGCGGGAGAAACGGGCTACCGATAACGACTATTACAACTCGCGCTACGATCGTGGTCACATGTGTCCTGCTGGCGATAACAAGTGGGATGCGCAGGTCATGCGGGAGTCGTTCCTCTTTACGAACATCTGTCCGCAGAATCATGGCCTGAACAAATACGAGTGGAACGATCTGGAAATCCAGTGTCGTGACTGGGCGCGCCAATATGGTGCCATCGACATCGTCTGCGGGCCTCTTTTCACCACGACAGGCGAACAGAAAACCATCGGACGTAATCGCGTGTGGGTGCCTGAGTCCTTCTTCAAGGTGATCCTCTGTCGCCAGGGCAAACCCAAGGCCATCGGCTTCATCTACCGCAACGAAGGCATGAAGCAGACACGTGAGGAGGCCTTGCGCTCTGTCGATGAGATCGAGGCACTCACAGGTATCGATTTCTTCCCCTCGCTCGACGACGACACTGAGTCGCGTATTGAGGCCGAAGCCGCACTCGAAGATTGGTGATACTATCGGATTTCCCCACTTTTTTCGAAAAAAATCTTATTTCTTCCCCAAAAATTCGTTTCTTTGCGGATTTCTTTGTAATTTTGCAGCGTGAAAATAAAAGAAGTGCTGAGCGCCCTTGAACGTTTCGCGCCTCTGCCCTTGCAGGAAAGCTGGGATAATGCTGGCCTGCAAGTCGGACTGACAGAGACGGAGGTTTCAGGGGCATTATTGTGTCTGGACGTCAACGAACAGATTGTCGACGAGGCCGTCCGGAAAGGGTGCAACCTCATTGTGTCGCACCATCCCCTGTTGTTTCGTGGCCTGAAAACCATCAGCGACCTCACTGATGTGCAGCGTACGGTGATGAAGGCCATCCGACAGGGCATCTGCGTCATCTCCATGCATACCAACATGGATAATGCCAAGGGCGGTGTGAACTTTAAGATTGCCGAGAAACTGGGTCTCCAAACGGTGCGTTTCTTCGCCCCCAAGACGGTAGAAGGCATCGAGGCGGGGAGTGGTGTCATTGGCACGCTGGCCGAGTCGCTGGCTGCCGACGATTTCGTAAAGGCAGTGAAGAAGGCCTTCGATGTGGAATGTGCACTATGCAACGAGCTCCTGCGCAGGCCGATTCAGAAAATTGCCATTTGCGGTGGGGCAGGCGACTTTCTCCTCGACGCAGCCTTGGCAGAGGGTGCCGATGCTTTTATCACAGGCGAGATGCACTATCATCAGTTTTTCGGGTATGAACAGCGGATTCAGATCTGTGTGATTGGACACTATCAGAGTGAACAGTTCACCACGGAGATCTTCCGCGATATCATCCTCAGGGAATGCCCGGATGTGAAGACCTGCATCGCAGGAACCTGCACCAATCCCATCCTCTATCTATAGAAGTTGAAATGTAAAATAAATTGTAAATAGTAAATCGTCAAATTGTAAATTAAAACTATGGCAAAGAAAGATCCTACAGATCTGTCAGTGGAAGAGAAGCTGAAGACCCTTTTCCAGTTGCAGACAGCCCTGTCGTCAATCGACGAAAAGCGGGCATTGAGAGGCGAGCTGCCTCTGGAGGTTCAGGACTTGGAAGACGAAATCGAAGGCCTGAACACGCGTGTTGAGAAAATCCAGAATGAAATCAGCGAGTTTCAGAGGGCTATCGTGCAGAAGAAAGGCGAGATTGTCACTGCAGAGGCCAGTGTGAACCGTTATAAGAGTCAGCTGGACGAGGTGAAGAACAACCGCGAATTCGACACCCTCTCGAAGGAAATTGAGTACCAGTCCCTCGAGATCGAACTGTGCAACAAGAAGATCCGTGAGGCTGAGAACCGCATCCAGGAGAAGAACGACGAGCTGGCCACCTGCAACGTAACCATCCAGGAGCGTCAGGAAGACCTCGATATTAAGAAGAGTGAGCTCGATGAGATCATCGCAGAGACCCGTGCCGAGGAAGATAAGCTGAAGGAGAAGGTGAAGGATCTCGAGTCGAAGATCGAGCCCCGTCTGCTCACCTCGTTCAAGCGCATCCGCAAGAACGCCCGCAATGGTCTGGGCATCGTCTACGTGCAGCGCGACGCCTGTGGTGGCTGCTTCAACAAAATCCCGCCCCAGCGCCAGCTCGACATCAAGATGCACAAGAAGATCATCGTCTGTGAGTATTGCGGTCGTATCATGATCGACCCCGAGCTCGCTGGCGTGAAGATCGACAAGGTCTTGGGAACAGAGGAAAAGAAGACGCGCAAGCGCTCCATCCGCAAGTCGGCTTCATCGAAGAAGACAACGGATGCCAACGATATGGAATAATCAAAGATTTTCGTAATCAGGAATATCCTGAAGGAATAAATATTTTTGATTGTCGTAATCCATCTTGCAGCAATAGTGCTCAAGGCCATTGCTCACGATGAGATAATCCACATGCAGCAGAAGATTGTAGACTGATATCTGGTCGAAAGTCTTCTGCTGTATTTGTATCGTAGGGGCCTTGTACTCGATAATCATCTGCGGCTGGGTTTGCTTATTATATAATATGGTGTCGCAGCGCAGGCGTTTCTCGCCGACGTGCAGTTCCACCTCGTTGCCCATCAGTCCCTTGGGATAGCCCTTATGCGCTATCAGGTAGTGGGTGAAATGCTGTCGCACCCATTCTTCGGGCGTCAGAGTCACGTATTTTCGACGTAAAAAGTCGAAAATTGTGCGCTTACCGTCCTTTTCGCCGATTTTTATTTCGTATTGTGGTAGGTTTAATCGAAACATTTTTGTAACTTTGCAAGCGCAAAAGTACAAATAATAATCGAGAAAAGCGAATGGCAGAGGCAAAAAATGCAAGTTTCGACAGTATCATGGCCGATCTGGAGGCGCGCCGTTTTGCACCCGTCTATTATCTGATGGGCGAGGAGTCGTATTATATCGACAAGATCAGCGACTATATTGCAGAACATGTGCTGCAGCCCGAGGAGCGCGACTTCAATCAGACCGTGCTGTTCGGCTCGGATGTGACGGCCTCGCAGGTGGCCGATTATGCCCGTCGTTATCCCATGATGTCCGAATATCAGGTGGTCATCGTCAAGGAAGCGCAGAATATCAAGCAGACAGAGGCGCTGGAGAGGTATTTCAAGCAGCCCCTGGCATCGACCATCCTCGTGATGTGCCATAAAAACGGTACTGTCGACGGGCGCAAGCGCGAATATATGAAGGCCATCCAGTCGGCTGGCGTGCTCTTTGAGAGCAAAAAACTGCGCGATCGCGACCTGCCCGTGTTCATCGAGCGCTATCTCAAGGCGCGCAACGTCAGTATCGACACCAAATCCACGCAGATTATCGCGGATTCCATCGGTGCTGATCTGAGTCGTCTGACAAGTGAGCTCGACAAGGTCGTCTTGTCGCTGCCAGAACAGGATAGGAGAGTGACGCCACAGGTGGTTGAAGACCAGATTGGCGTGAGCAAGGAATTCAATAGTTTCGAACTTCGCGACGCCATCGTCAACCGCAATGTGTTCAAAGCAAACCAGATCATCAAATATTTTGACGAAAATCCAAAGGCGGGTAGTATCTATGCTTTTCTCCCAATGCTCTTCAATTACTTCCAAAATCTGATGATCGCGTATTATGCGCCTCAAAGGCAAAGCCAGGAGGCCGTTGCAGAGTGGTTGGAACTCAGAAATGCATGGGCTGCCAAAGACTATATGATAGGTATGCGAAACTACGCTGGCACGAAAGTGATGCAGATTATTGGGAAAATACGTGAGATAGATGCGAAAAGCAAGGGTTTGGACAATCCAAACACCCCTCCAGGGGAGCTGATGAAGGAACTGATTTTTTACATTTTGCACTAATCTGGCCTTATTTTCGAGCTAGAATTTCTAAAAATGGCGTCTTTTTGAGACGCTTTTTTTAGGCCTAAATCCCTGTAAAATCAGGGGCTTGGCGCGATTTCTACCCCCTCAAAACTCGCGTATTTCCAGACGTTCGACAACTGGTTCAGAATAACGCAGAAATGAAAAAATTCGCTCGTTGACGTCGTGTCAAATTTAGCGTTTGCATCCGTTAACATTTAATTTGCTTGATTCGGATTCTTAAATTCAAACAATCAATCGGTTATATTTGTATTTGTAATTGTGAATTTGTGGTGTTAAATCACGAATTGTTATTTGTATAGTTTAAACTCAAAATCCAAATTTCAACATTCAGATTTTTATATGCATCAATATACATTAGCTTTGTTGGTTTTGTAAAGTATTAAGTATCTGTACGTTATGTTGTATTTCCTCTAAAAATGTATAGGTATGGAATTGTTGTCTGCCCTTTATTTCTGTATATTGCCCTGAAATAGGCCTATTTCACGTAAATATCCAATTTATAGTCAGTTATTTGCAAAAATAGGTTCAAATTTTGCTTTGTAATGGTTTATGACTCTAAATTTTGATTTGTAATTACAAAGTCGAATATTCAGTAATCTGTACTTTTGAATTTTGAATTCACAACTGCAAATATAAATTATTAAATCTTAAATTCTTTCTACATTTGTTGTTTTTCTCAATTATTTGTTTTACCTTTGTAAACAGAATGTAAAACCGGCTAAAAGGCCCCAAAAACACTTACGTTAAGAATATGAAGGATCGAATCAGGCAAATTATGGAGTCGCAGCACATGACCCAACAGGTGTTCGCCGACTATATCCAACAGTCACCCGCTACCTTGAGCAGCATCTTCAACGGACGTACCCGTCCTACCCTCAACATCGTCGAGGCCATCAAAAAGAAAATTCCTAACATCAGTACCGATTGGCTCATGTTTGGCTCTGGTGATATGTATCTACCCGAAAACGACTCCCTTGAAGGGGCCCAGCATCAGTCTGAACCTGGCTCAGATACCCCTCGTCAGATCCAAAATCCGATGTTAGATTTCGAGGCATCTCCATCTCCTACCCTCCAAAATGGGCTTCAGCAACCGCAATTTTCTAATAGTGTAAGAAATACACGATTGGATTTCGAACATAAGGAAGTAAAAACAATTGACAAGCCTGCGCGTCGTATCACTGAAATCCGCGTGTTCTATGATGACCAGACCTGGGAGACTTTCGTCCCACAGAAGAAGTCGTAAAACGTTCCTGTCGTGACTCTCCATTATGCATAGCAAAAAAGCCCGCATCACTGCGAGCTTTTTTGTTATTCAAATCAATATTAACTAACCAACTAATTATTACGTATGAAAAACTTACTTCTATTTATATGACGACGTAATGATGAGTTGGTTTAATCTTCATCCCTAAAATTTTTCTCTCCCGTCTGAGTAGATACACCAGCCTGTGTCACATGAGGGTCAGGACACTTTGTGACAAAAGAAATCCCTCGCACAATCGTGCGGGGGATTTCTTGTCTCAGAGCGTAATGGGTCCGAAACCCATGCAGCTCGTGGTCGTGATGGCCGTCAGAAAGGCCGTGAGTGCGGCTACTATCACCTTCACCGCAACCTCAACAATACGCTTCTTCATGCGTCACCTCCCTTCCGGTTAATCCTTGTCGAGGCCATCGTCACCATCGTCGCCACCGTTGCCGCCACCGCCGGTGTTGTCACCGCCTCCGGTATTGGTGCCGCCACCTTGCTGGCCACCCTGCGTTCCACCCTGGCTCTGTGAGCCTCCCTGGCTGTCACCGCCCTGCGATGGGCTAGGGGAGGTGCCACCCTGAGCAGCAGCCTTCACTGCTGCAATCTCAGCAGCGGTCTTGTCGGTCCAGCCCAGCTTACCATCCTTGTTCAGCTCCTCGCGGGTGTACTCGCCAGTGGCCTGTGCCAGCAGCTTCAGGCTCTGCACGGCAGGACCCGTCTTGTCGTTCTTACCGATGGTACCGATGCTGGCCGTGATGGTCTTGTCCAGGTCTGCATCATACAGCTCCCTGCAACCGTTACCGATCACGCTCACCTTGAAGATGGCTAGGTTGTCCACCTTCACGGTGTTACCGTTCAGCGTCTGCTCGCGCACGCACTTCACGAAGTCGCGCAGGATACCCTCGATGGTTCCCTCCGAGAACGGG
>CACWSX010000034.1 GCA_902763615.1 uncultured Prevotellaceae bacterium
TTCTTCATGCCCCCGCACTGATTTTTTGCGCGAAAGCGGATGCAAAGGTACTACATTTTTTGATACCCTCCAAATTTTTCGAAGACTTTTTTTCAAAAACCCCAAAAGTTTTCGGGATTATTGACAAAATAAAAGACCTACACCTTATTAATATATATAAGGGCAGGTCTTTTTTGTGGTTGATCAATCAAGAATCACTCTCTCTTACCCAAGATACGAAGCAGATAAATGAAGAGGTTGATGAAGTCAAGATAGAGCGACAGTGCTCCCACTAAAGCCAGCTTCTGAGAAGCCTCACTGGCATCAGGCGCCATCTGCAACATCTGCTTAATCTTCTGTGAATCGTATGCCGTCAGACCAACAAAGATCAACACACCAGCATAACTGATGATCAGATCAAAGCCAGAGCTCTTCACTAAGAACACATTCACCAGCGATGCAATAATCAGTCCGATAATCGCCATCAGCAGGATCTTACCCATCGACGTGAGGTCTGTCTTCGTGGTATAGCCAATAAAAGCCATAACCGCAAATGTACCAGCCGTAATAAAGAACACACTGGCAATCGACGTCATCGTATAGACGAGGAAGATAGAGGACAGTACCACACCATTAATCACAGAATAGAGCACGAAAAGCATGGTAGCCGTCGACAGCGACAATCGGTTGATTGCACCGCTGATTGCAAACACCAGTGCCAACTCAGCAATCACCAGTCCCCAGAAGACAATCTGGTTACTAAAGATCATAGACATGACACCAGGACTGTTAGCGACACCAAAGGCGGTAATGCCCGTGATGGCCAGAGCCAGCGACATCCAAACATATACTTTTCGCATTAACACAGGGAAGGCCTGAGACATCGAGAGCTCACGATCCCGAGTCATCGTCGATCCAAAATTGAGTTCGTTGTTATAATCCATATTCTTTAAATAAATTGGTTTCACACAAATCAAAATACAAATATCGTGCCACAAAGGTACACATTTACTTTTAATAAAACATAAAAACTCAGCACAAAATACTCTTTTATCACTATTTTTGGAAATTTTTCACTATATTTGTACCCATGAAATAACTTAGAACAAATAATACACAACCAATGAAGATAGGACTATTTATCCCCTGTTATGTAGATGTGGTTTACCCTCAAGTGGGTGTGGCCACCTACAAATTGCTGAAGCATTTAGGCCTCGATGTCACTTATCCGCTGAATCAGACATGCTGCGGACAGCCGATGGCCAATGGTGGATTTGAGAAGCAAGCCATTCCTTTGGCAGAGAAATTCGAGGACATGTTCAAGGACTTCGACTATGCCGTGGCCCCCTCTGTCAGTTGTACGGCATTCGTCAAGATCAACTATCCCCGATTGCTAAAGGACAAGCATGAGTGTGTGACTTCCGGAAAGATTATGGATGTAGTGGAGTTTCTGCATGACGTCATTAAAGTGAACCATCCCCTCGGCACCTTCCCTCACAAGGTGAGTCTGCACAATAGCTGTCACGGCGTGAGAGAGTTAGGTTTGAGTTCACCCAGCGAGGAGCACGTGACGCCATTCAACAAGATCAAAGACCTGCTGAACTTGGTAGAGGGCATTCAGGTACTGGAGCCCGAGCGTCCCGATGAGTGCTGCGGCTTCGGAGGCATGTTCTCTATAGAGGAGACGGCCGTGAGTGCGCAGATGGGGCTCGACAAGCTTCAGCGCCACATGAAGACGGGCGCACGATTCATAACGGGTCCCGACTGCTCGTGTCTGATGCATATGGCTGGCATTGCCAAAAAGCAAGGCCTGAATGTAGAGTTCAAGCACGTTGTGGAAATCTTAGCCGCAGGGCTCTGAAAAGTTAAAAGTAAAATGAAGAAATTATGAGTACAGGACATAGTAAAGCAGCAAAAGCGTTCTTAAAGAACCAGACCTACGCTAAATGGCACGATGCCACATTCTGGGCTGTCAGGTCGAAGCGTGACAATATGGCATACGGACTCGACGAATGGGAGCAGTTGCGCGAGAAGGCCTCACAAATCAAGCGCCACACCATCACCCATCTGGATGAATACCTCGACCAGTTTGCCACGAAGGCCGAAGAAAACGGCTGTATCGTGCATTGGGCAAAGGATGCCAACGAGTTCAACGAGATTGTCTACGGCATTCTGAAGAACCACAACGTGAAGAAGATGGTGAAATCGAAGTCGATGCTGACCGAGGAGTGCGGCATGAACCCCTACTTGGAGGCGCACGGCATCGAAGTGGTAGAGACCGACCTTGGTGAGCGCATCATCCAACTGAAGGGCCAGGCACCCAGCCACATCGTGATGCCCGCCATCCATCTGAACCACGACGATGTGGGCGAACTGTTCGAAGAAAAACTTGGCAGCGAGAAGGGCAACCACGACCCCACCTATCTGACCTACGTAGCCCGCCTGAGCCTCCGCAACGAGTTTCTGACGGCCGATGCAGGCATGACTGGCGGCAACTTCGGCATCGCCGAGACAGGCGACATCGTGGTCTGCACCAATGAGGGTAATGCCGACATGAGCACAAGTTGTCCGAAGCTTCACATCGCCGCCATCGGACTGGAGAAGATCATCCCCAACTACGACTGTCTGGCCGTCTTCCAGCGCATGCTCTGCCGAGCAGGCACAGGTCAGCCGACAACCACTTTCACCTCTCATTTCCGCAAGGCCCGACCAACTGCGAATCCGATGCATATCATCCTTGTGGACAATGGTCGCAGCGAGTGGATAGGCAACCCTGAGCATTGGGAGAGCCTGAAGTGCATCCGTTGCGGCTCGTGCATGAACACCTGTCCGGTCTATCGCAGAAGCGGCGGCTACTCGTACAGCTACTTCATCCCAGGCCCCATCGGCATCAATCTCGGCATGCTCCGCGACCCGCAGAAACATTCGGGCAATGTCTCAGCCTGCACACTCTGTCTGTCGTGTCAGACAGTCTGTCCCGTCAAATTGAACCTCGGCGACCAGATCTACCAATGGCGCCAGCAACTCGATGACTTCGGCACGGCCAACCCGCAGAAGAAACTGATGAGCAAGGGCATGTCGATGCTTTACGGCAGCGAAGGGCTCTACAACCTCGGCACTGCCCTCGCCCACTGGGCCAACATCATCCCCTCACCTCTCATCAACTGCGGCTTGAATCCCTGGGCTGAAGGCCACAAGATGATGCAATTTCCGAGAGAAACCTTCCACACTTTGTGGAAGAAGGGAAAAGTGAACAGTGAAAAGTGAAAAATTTGCTACCGCTATAGTATGAGCTACATTCAAGATAGCAATTCGCCTCTAACCAAGAAGAGTTACCTCTTCGGGGTAAGAATCGTAAAGATGGTGAAATACATCAAGTGCACGCCAAAAGAGTACGGGATGCTCAACCAAGTATTCCGCTCAGGCACAGCTATCGGCGCATTAGTGAGTGAAGCGGCCTATGCCCAAAGCCCGGCAGATTTCATCAACAAACTGTCTGTAGCACTGAAAGAGTGCAACGAGACCCTCTACTGGCTCAATATCCTGAAGGATACAGAGTACTTGCAAGAAAAGGAATACGAAAGCATGAATGCCGACTGCCGTGAGGTTCTTGCCCTTCTGATTTCCTCGATAAAAACAACCAAACAAAACATTGAAACAAAATGAACAGGGAGAGCGGAAGCAAATTTTTCACTTTTCACTGTTCACTTTTACCTTAAAATTATGAGTAACAAAGAAGATATACTGAAGAGATACAGGGCGAATGTCAGAGAGAAATTCGACATGCCCGACCTGAGCGACATCAAGGCCATCACGTATGCCAACCCGCTGGTGCAATTTATCAAGATGACAGAAAGCGTAGGCGGACACGTGATAGAAGTGAAGGAGGAACAAGACATCAACCAACTGGTCAAGGAGATGTATCCCGATGCCAAGGAGTTTGCCTCGAACCTGCCTGAGATAACGATTGCCACAAGGAACCCGGATACCGTAGGGCGTGCCCGCGACCTGAACGGCACCGATGTAGGCATTATCCGAGGCAAGTTCGGTGTGGCCGAGAATGCCTGCGTGTGGGTGCCCCAGACGATGAAGGAGAAGGCCGTGATGTTTATCTCCGAAAACCTCGTCATCCTGCTGCCCAAGAGCCAGATTGTAAATAACATGCACGAGGCCTACAAGCGCATCGAGTTCGACGAGACCTACGACGGCTACGGCGTCTTTATCAGCGGTCCCTCGAAGACGGCCGACATTGCGCAGGTTCTGGTGATGGGTGCTCAGGCGGCAAGAAGCGCTACAATCCTGCTCCTGCCCGAGTAGAAAAAAGCACCCGTCTACACCAGATACACCTTACGCAACGTTGGCAACGCGGCAACGTTTTTGCGCAAGCCCCTATTTTACAGGGATTGTGGCCTGTTTTATGTTGCCATTGTTGCCTGCCTATGTAGCATTTGTTGCCTGCCTAGGCCGCAAAATGTTCCCACCTGGGAATCAAAAAGCCCCTCTTATTGCCCAATAAGCGTCACTTCTTCAGCCAAAATGCATCGTTTATCGCAATGACACAAAGGGGTCTGGCACCTTTGTGTCCTGAAAGCGTTGCCTCCTAAAGCCTAAACATATGAAAAGCGCGCTTGCTAAAAAAATATTCTTTGGATTATTTGGATAATTACCAAAAGAGTATTATCTTTGCAGCGCAAATGATGTCTAATCTTAAAAGCATTATGCTATGACAGACAAAGAATTTGCAAAAGAACAGTATGAACAGCTCAAGCGATATGCTGAGTTTGTTTGGCAGTCAATGCCAGATGGTCCTGAAAGGGATGCAGTCATTGAGGAAATCCTCATTGGCATGAGTGAAGCAAAAAGAAGGTTTGACGAATTAAATGACGAGCAGTTATGAAACAGGTAAATGAATTAATTGGAAATCCTCGAATGAGGGAGGAGTTTGAACGTTTTTACAATGCAAAGACGGCTGAAGAACGCAAGGCAATAACTGAAGAGCACAAACGTTGGTTTGAGAGCCTTTCTGACGAGGAAAAGAAGTTAGAAACAACCCGTATGTATGATTCGGTGCGGGCCGTGCTTGAGGGAGTGAAGGCAAATAATGAAGAACTTGATGCCCGCCGAATCAGGGAAAAGCTTGGTACTGTGCCCGAGGCCATATCCATGAGTTATGTAGCAAAGAACTATTTCGGAAAGACAAAGACCTGGCTCTATCAGCGTCTGAACGGCAATAAGGTCAATGGCAAGGAAGCACGTTTCACAGAGTCAGAAGCCCGTCAACTTCAAGAAGCTCTTCATGACATAGGTCATCGCCTGACTTCTATCATTTTGATTTGACAACTCCCGTGAGTTCCTCAACCAAAGAATCGCTATCAACAATGGTAGCGATTCTTTGTATTGTGCGATAAAGAGGCTTGCCACCAAGAGGGGAGCAGCTGTTTTCGTTTTTTTCTTCTTTCTTATGACTCCTTTTTGGAAAGAAAAAGTGTGTGGTTCATGTGGCTGTAGTGTATGAAATGGTAATTTTTTGATAGGATATTTGTGATAGACCCGTTCTTTTTGCCGGATTAGGCCATTTATTAGTTATTCTTTTCTTATCTTTGCAGCAAATGTTTACAAAATAAAGAAATGATGATACGACAATTATTCATTCTATTGATAATGCTTGCGTGGTCTATCGCTTTGTTAGCCACGATTCTACCCGCATTCCCCGTCAAGAATTTTACCGGCGTCCGCAAAGCCGCCACACGTTCCGACGACAACAGGATGGGTGTTATAGCAACCCTGAGGTACGAAAAACTGTCCGACATGAAAATGCCCCGCATGAATTCCCAGACCTTTGCAACAGCCAACGGCCTGATGATAGCAGGAAGCCAAAGCCGTGGGGTGGACATATACAATCCACAGTATAACTCCTTCCCATCTGTTCCCAATCTGAGCAAGGCACGTGCCATTGCCAAGGCCATCAACGTAAACGAACAAATCTTTGTTGCCGAAGTGGACAAGTTCCCAGAATGACTCACAAAATAGAAATTTCCTACAATCCGTCAAGAATCATCTTAATTACGGGAGCGGCGAAACTGCCGTTCCCGTATATTTTTCACCTCTTTAGTAAAAAAAAATCCTTATATTTTTGGGATTCTTGTCTTAACGAATGTTAAGGAAAAATTTTGCAACGAACAAATTTCTTGTTAAGTAAAAAATATTTCTTAGTTAAGTGTTTTTGTCTTTTTAGTTAAGAGTATTTATTTTTTTAGTTAAGTGAATTTTTTTGCACAGTTAAAAGTATTTCTTTTTATAGTTAACAATTTATTTTTTACGAGTTAAGTGTCTTTTGATGGTCAGTTAAGTGATCATTTTGGAGCAATTAAGTGATGTTTTTGGGGCAGTTAAGCATACGTTTTCGTGTGATTAAGAAAAAAAACACGAATAAAATGGCCAAAAATATTATTTATTACGTTTCTTTGATGACACAAAGGGGTCTGGCACCTTTGTGTCCTGAAAGCGTTGCCTCCTAAAGCCTAAACGTTGCCTGAAAAACCGCCCAAAAAAGCAAGATTTCCCACTTTTTCTCGCGAAAACTATACAAGTTTGCAAATCTTTTTGTATTTTTGCATCGTCAATTTACTGAAGAAATGAGATGAAAAATTAGGATTATTATCTCAAAACTTGGATTATCAGCAACAATGAAGTTTGGACTCAGCGATACAGTTATCAAGGAACTGCAGGATGTTTTTCGCCGTCATACGAACATCGAGAAGGTTCTGATATTCGGCTCCAGGTCGAAAGGCAACTTCCGAGCCGGATCTGATATTGACCTCGCCATCGTTGGCAAAGGCATTGACTATAATCTGTTGCTGACGATACAATGCGAGATTGATGATTTGGATATGCTCTACTCAATTGACCTGCTCGACTATAACAAAGAGAAAGGCACGCCCATTGGCGATCACATTGACAGAATAGGCCAGATATTTTACGAGGCAGCCTAATGGTTGTCCAACCTCACAGCGTGCCTGTCCCCTCGTGACGCCGTGTGAGCCCTACATCAGCACTTTGTTTACTGCATTCTTAAAGACATCGAGACCCGAGAAACCAATCTTTTTGAAGGTCTGGTTGCCCTGTTCGTCGTAGATGGCGTAGGTGGGTATGCTCTCCGATTCATACTTGTCGAGAATGTAGTTGTATTGCTCCCTCGTCAGGTAGTAGTGGTCGCCATCGATGTCCTTAATCATCTCCTGCCATGTGGCGAGGGGCGATGTAGGCGAGGTGATATAGACAAACTGGATGTTCTTCCCCTTCAGTTCCTGCTTCCAGGGCTTCATGGCTGCATGTCCAGCCTTGCAAGGACCGCACCAGGTGGCCCAGATATCGATGAGCACCACCTTGCCCTTGTAACGGTCGAGGATGGTCTGCAGGATGTTCTCCGGGGCCACGTCGTCCAGTTCCTTAATGGAGACGTTTTTCTCGCCAACCAGTTGCTGGGCGATGCGCTCCTGTTCGGCCAGATACTCATAATAGACGTTCTTACAATCCTCGTTCTCCATCCCATCGAGCGTGGATTTGATCAGGAGTTCGTGGGGTCCGGTAAAAACGAATGCCAAAGCACGAAGGTCTGCGTTGTAGGCATTCTTCTCCCTTGCATCCGGGTCATAGGAGGCCCCGCTCTCCCAGAAGGCAAGGGCGCAGGGTGATGCCGGTTCGTTCAGATACTTATATTCGTAATTACGTTCCTCGCCGGTAAGAGCCAGCAGGTCCTTGTTCTTCTGCATCTTCTCATTCTGCTCATATAAATTCTCTTGAGTCCTGTAGACCGTTCCGTTTTCATCCACGCCGTATTGACTGATATGAAATTCAAACTGACGCGACCATTTTACAAAGTTCTCTTCTGCCGTCATGCAGAGCAGGTCTTTCGTCGCTGTGGTATATTTGGAAGCCTTAACAGCAGCCACGCGCTGGTCGAAGATGTTTTTCAGGCAATGCAGGCGTTCTTCCTTCGTGTTGCATGCCTTGACCTTGAGATAGGTGTCATAGTCGTCTGCGAAATGTCTGAATTCGTCGTAGGCATTAATCAAGTCCATATTGGTCTTAGCCATATAGCCTTTGAAAGCCACAAAAGGCTTATTGTCGGTGGTCACCTTCATCAGGATGTCAGTCTCCTGTCCTGGACCGATGACGATTTTGGGGAATGCCAATCCCTGAACACCAATCGTTACTTCGCGCGTTATCCACATGGGAATCTCGACCTTCACGGTACCGTCGTCGGCAAGCGGGAAGAACTTCTGGAAACGCTCCTTGCTGCCCAGTGGTGTGAAACCGCCTACATAGAACTCCATCTTCATGGCTGGCTTATAGCCCAACATCTTGACTTTGATGGTGGCCACGCCTTTATTGATCTTGGCAGCAGGCAGCGTCTCGTCCTTGGCATAGTTCACGCCTTTCCAATCGTCGGGCAGCACAATCTTCTGCTGCGTCTTGCCATCGCAGATGTTCCAGAACTTGAAGTCCCCATCGCTATAGCCCTCTAGGAAGTCCATCTGCTTGGTGTCCTGAGGTACGGGCTTGAAGTGGAGCGCCAGACTGGCCTTTCCGCTCTCTGGCATCCAGAAAAGCGAGTCGAGTTGCAAGTCGGACTCTTGGGCATTGGTCTTCTCACCGCCTGTGATGCTATACTTCGTACCGTCGGGCGTCTGCAGAAACGAAATTTTGGCAAAGCGAATCCAACTGCCTGGGCTGTAGTTGGCCTCTATGTGCAGCACCGTCTCCGTCTGCTTCAGTTCCACTTTGGTAATCTCGAAATTACTGTTACTTCTTCCCATAAAGGCTGTTGGGTTATCCCATACAACCTGTTTCTGCGCTACTGCAGTCATGGCGATGAGGGCAAGAATAGTGATAATAATGGTTTGTTTCATCATCGGTTGTTGTTATGTTTTGCAAAGTTATCCTTTTCTTTTGTAATAGCAACATGCCTCGTTTACAATTTTCAGACATTTTGTGTTCTTTAACCTCTTTTTTTAGTTACTAACAATTTTCTTATAGAAAGGACGTAGCCACCATATTGTTTCTCGTCTTCGAGGAGGAACTTGGGAGAATGGATGCGGGCTCCTTCCACCTTATTATATATATGACTCAGACGGGACGGCATTTTCAATGAGTCCTCGTTCACTCAGAGAATGGCGTCCCTAGTGAGTCTATACCGAAAACTTAGAGGCTGGTTATTTCAATAGCTTACCTCTGTAATAAGCATTGAAACTGTCTTGGCCATAACCATTTCCTGTATATTTGAACGAAGAGGCTACGGCTCCTTCCACCTTATTCCCATGATAGAAGACGGAGAAGGAATCCTTGGCATAGCCGCCTTCCAATACCTTGAAATTAGACGCCATACATCCCTTTAACTTTTCACCAAAATAGTAGACATTGAAGGAGTCTTTAGCATAACCACCACCCAGATCTACAAACGAGGAGGCCATCGCGTCTATCTTCTTGTCACCGTAGTAGACATTGAAGTTGGTCTTGAAATAACCTTTGTGTGCTGACATCGGCTCATCCATCTCCCCGTGCCTGAAATGATGCGAGGCAGGACGCTCTTTCAGACGGAACGTCGAGGGGTCGACATTCTCGAGGACACGACCATTCAGATACACATTCATTCTGTCTTTTGCGTAGCCGTAGCCTAAATCAACAAAACTCTGGGTATCAACCTGCATCATAACTTCGTCGCAGAAAATCACCCGACCGTGAATAATCTCATATCTCTGGGCCTGACTCATCGACGTCCATCCCATCATTGTCACCAACAGAAGTGACCTGAATAAAAATGCTGTCTGTTTCATAATCGTATACATTTAGAATAACTTTTGATGGTGCAAAGATAGGATATTCCCTACAAACTGAAAAAAGAAAATCCCTATTCGTTCGTGGGGAATTTCCTATTACAATTTGAGATATGATTTGAGAGCAGGGATCCAGTCTTCGTTGTTCTGAGGGCAGAGGGTGTGGATGCCGAGGGCTTCGGCAGCTGCGCAGTTGTTGGGACTGTCGTCGATGAAGAGGGTCTCATCGGCTGTGGTCTGCTGACCTTCGAGCATCATGCGGAAAATCTCTGGCGAGGGCTTCATCACCTTGCACTCGTAACTCAGGTAGAGGCGGTCGAAATAATAGTCGATGGAATGATGGCCGCCATCGAACGCTGGGGAGCAGGCCCATTGCATCATAAAGGGGTTGGTGTTTGAAAGCAGACAGACCTTATAGCCCTGCTGGCGCAGACGAAGCAACATATCGAGGTTGCGCTGGGGAACGGACTCCACATATCCGTGCCAGGCATAGAAACACTCGTCCATCGTCAACTGACGGCCGATAATTTTGCTCAGTTCCGCACGAAACACTTCAGCAGAAATCCTGCCACTCTCGAGGTCGCCGAAGATGCCGTGCTGATGAAAGGCATCAAGGTGCTGACGAGCATCTGTCAGTCCGATTTCCTCGAACCGCCGGATGGCATTCTCGTAACTCAAGGCGATGACCACACCACCGAGATCGAACGCGATGTTATGGCTATTGGAAGGCATTGAGAAGGGTGATGATTTGGGTGATTTCTTCGTCAGTCAGAGCCTGATGGCAGGGGATAGAGAGCTCTTGGGCGTGAATCTGCTCAGTGACGGGAAAAGATTGAAGATTGAAAATTGAAGATTGAAGATTATAGCAGCGCTGGCGGTGAGGCGGAATGGGATAATGAATCACAGTTTCTACGCCATTTTCCAAGAGATACTGCTGGAGTTCGTCGCGACGAGGACTGAAAACGGGGAAGATGTGCCAGACACAGTCGCGTGCAGCGAGGCCAGAACGAGAATACGTTTCGTTGCCATCGGGAAGTAATCTCACGAGGTCGTTGCTTACTTCTCGTTCGTAGCGGGCAGCAATGTCCTTGCGACGCTGGTTGTCGGCATCGAGATGCTTCAGTTTTACGGAGAGGATAGCGGCTTGGATCTCGTCGATGCGCGAGTTGCGGCCAAGATGATCGAAGACATATTTCTTTGCGGAACCATAGTTGCCGAGAGCCTCGATGGTCTTGGCGAGCTCATCGTCGTTGGTGGTCACAGCGCCAGCATCGCCCAGCGCACCAAGATTCTTGCCCGGATAGAACGAATGGCCTGCAGCATCGCCAAGAGAGCCGGTTCTTTTAAGGGAAAAGTGAACAGTGAAAAGTGAAAAATTTGCTGCCGCTTCCCTGTAAACACAGCCGTGGGCTTGGGCATTGTCCTCGATGAGTTTCAGGCCATGCTTGCGGCAGATCTCCCCTATCCTATCCGTATAGGCACAGCGGCCGTAGAGATGGACTATCATGATGGCTCGGGTACGAGAGGTGATGGCCTGCTCGATAAGGGCATCGTCGATTTGAAGCGTGGCTGGCGAGGGCTCTACGAGGACGGGCTTGAGGCGATTCTCAGTGATGGCGAGAATGGAGGCGATAAAGGTATTGGCAGGCACGATGACTTCATCGCCTGGAGTCATCACTCCCATCTCGATATAGGCTCGCAGAATCAGCGTTAAGGCATCCAGTCCGTTGGCACAGCCGATGCAATGTCTGGTGCCGATATACTGGGCATAGGCCTGCTCAAACTTCCGCGTAGCCTCACCTTTGAGATACCAGCCAGAGTCGAGAACCTCGCTAATCGCCTCGCGGATTTCAGCATCGTAGAGGTCGTTGATTCGTTTCAGATCCAAATACTTAATCATAGCTCGTATTCGTAGATATCGTAACAGAGGCCTCTGGCCCCATAGCCCTCCTTCTGGAAGACCAGATTCTCGTTCAGTCCGCTGCCGTCAGGATGCTCCGTAGAGCGTCCGAAATCGAAGTACGGGTAGTTGTGATAGTCGCTGAATATCCTGTCATAGAGCAAATCAATTACGCCAGACTTCTTTCCCTCAGGCGTGGCAGAGCTGTACTGGGCATGGACCACCTGAGGAGAGACATAAAGCACGACCCCCCCCAGCACCTCACCATCCTTTACGGCCTGATATAGTTGGATATTCTCAGGGAAACGACCATGCAGCAATTCGATTTCCTGAATCGAATGAACAGGTTTTACACCATGTTTGGTCATCAGATTGTCTGTCAGTACTGGCCAGAAAGCAGCATAATCGTCTGAACGCTCCACGCAGACACCTGCTTTCTGAGCACGTACGATGCCACGACGCCGCACCCGTTCCCATCGCAGTCCTGCCTGCAGGAAGATGTTTGTGGAATAGTCTCTCGCTACGATACGGGCATGACACTCATGATAAAGCGCATAGAGATCCTCCTCGGCAGACAGACGATGATAGACCCAGGGAATGGCTTTGTAAGTAACATGGCGCAAACCCTCAGCACGAAGGTTTACGTTCATCTCATGAAAGAGGGTCATGGTCTGAACGATTGTCAGATGAGAACTCATCAACAATCCGCCATAGGTCAGTCCCTGATGGGAGCAGAGCGTGTCGCCAGACACATTGGCTGGCAGTACTGCCAACAGCCTACTTCCTTCATAAAACATCAAGGAGTGGTCACTGAAGCGGTCAGCGTGATAATCCATGTATCGACGATCGAAAAGGAACGTGCCGTTCTTCGACTCTACCACGAACTGATTCCATTCGTCAGCTTTATCAGGGGTGTATCGTCTGACTTCTATCATCGGCGGCAGCGAATTATTCACTCTTCACTTTATTGACGTAGTCAAGGAACTCGGTGTAGTCGTAGATATAATCGTCCTCCTCGTAATGCTCGGATGCCAGCACGAGACAGACGGCACCAGACGAGAAATCATCGAGTGTTCGCCAAGTGTTGGTATCGATGAGCAATCCCTGCCAAGGATGATTCAGCAGCACCGTCTTGCGCTCACGGCCATTGTCGAGCGTCACATGAAACGAGCCGCTCAAGGCAACGACAAACTGCTTCAGACGCTTGTGGGCATGACCGCCACGACTCTCACCCCCAGGCACATCATACACCCAATAGGCACGCTTGATATCGAAGGGCACCATCGTCTGAGCCTCAGCAAAAGTGAGGTTACCACGAGGATCTGTAATCTTAGGCAGATCAATCAATTTGATTTCCATCCGTGCGGCAGCAAATTTTTCACTGTTCACTTTTCCCTTTTACCTTAATTTCGCATAGGGATCAGTGCCGAGAACGGTCTTTGCCAATCGTTTGGCCTTATCGCGCAGGGCATTGACATCATCACCCACCTCTCCGTAACACAACACGACACCCATACGACGGCCTTTGTGAGCCTCGGGCTTGCCAAAGATGCGGATACGTGTACGGTCTTCCTTGAGGGCATCCACGAAGTTGTAGTCGAGCAACGAACGGTCTACTGGCGTAGAAGCCTCCTTGGGAGAAAGAATCACAGCCGAAGCACCAGCATGCTCCAGATGAATGCCAGCAATGGGCAGACCCATCACAGCACGGAAATGGAGTTCGAACTCGCTCAGATTGGTCGTATGGCCGAGCGTTACCATACCTGTATCGTGCGGACGAGGACTCAGTTCGGAGAAGATTACCCCACCCTGCTTGGTCAGGAAGAACTCCACACCCCAGATACCAGCACCCGTCAAGGCCTTCGTCACCTTATCGGCCATCATCTGAGCCTGTTTCAGAGCCTCGTCGCTGATCTTATAGGGTTGCCAGGACTCACGATAGTCGCCCGATTTCTGCACGTGTCCGATAGGCGGGCAGAACAATGTTGGCCATCCGTGCTGCTGAGTGACGGTAAGGAGTGTGAACTCAGAATCGAAGTCGATAAACTCCTCGATGATCACTTCCTTCACATCGCCACGCGAACCTTCCATCGCCTCCCTGAAAGCTGTCTCCAGCTCGCTGTCATTGTGCACGTAGCTCTGACCGTGACCGCTTGACGACATCAGGGGCTTGACCACACAAGGGAAGCCGATCTCATCAGCAGCAGCCTTGAACTCCTCGAAGGTCTTGGCATAGAAATACTTCGCCGTGCGCAATCCTAATTCCTTGGCAGCGAGGTCACGAATGGCACGACGGTTCATCGTGTAGTTGACGGCACGAGCCGAAGGCACCACCTGAATACCCTGTTCCTCAAACTTGAAGAGGCGCTCCGTACGGATGGCCTCGATCTCAGGCACGATGATATCAGGCTTATGCTTGTTGACGACAGCCTCGAGGGCATCACCATCGAGCATTGAGAACACTTCACGCTCGTCAGCGACTTGCATCGCGGGCGCATTGTCATAACGGTCGCAGGCAATCACGTACTGGCCTGCACGCATGGCGGCTATCACGAACTCCTTGCCGAGTTCTCCAGAGCCTAAAAGCAAGATCTTCTTCATTTCTTTTTAAGTATTTGGTTCAGCATTTGCCATTCGGGGGTAACGGCCAATTTACGGACACACTGATCGATGCGCTCCATCGCATCCTCCTGCGACGACTCCAGCTCCTTGGCTATCTCCTGAAGAGAGAGCCGCTGAGCACCGAAGAGACCGTAGTAATGCGTCACAGCCTCTTCTTCCTCAGGCGGGAGCAAGTAGAGCAGATGCTCCAGATAGTGCTCCATCTGAGGGGAAAGGCTCGTGGGATTGAGGCCGACACGAACCAGGAAAGAGTGGAGAGAGCGGGTCAGAGAATCCATTTATCGGTTGGCGTACATATTATCGTAATACTTCTGGTAGTCGCCAGAGGTCACATTATCGAGCCACTCCTGGTTGTCAAGATACCAGCGGACGGTCTTCTCGATACCCTCCTCGAACTGAAGCGAGGGCTCCCAGCCGAGTTCCTTCTGGAGTTTGGTGCTATCGATGGCATAGCGGAGGTCGTGACCAGCACGGTCGGTGACGAAGGTGATGAGGTCCATATCCTCGCCTTCCTTACGGCCCAGCAGACGGTCGACGGTCTTGATGACCACCTTGATGATATCGATATTTTTCCACTCGTTGAAACCACCGATATTATAAGTGTCGGCAATCTTGCCCTCATGGAAAATCACGTCGATAGCACGGGCGTGATCCTCGACATAGAGCCAGTCGCGCACGTTCTCACCCTTACCGTAAACGGGAAGCGGCTTGCGATGACGGATGTTATTGATAAAGAGTGGAATCAATTTTTCAGGGAACTGATAGGGGCCGTAGTTGTTCGAGCAGTTGGTCACGACGACAGGCATACCATAAGTATCGTGATAAGCACGGACAAAATGATCGCTCGAGGCCTTTGCAGCAGAATACGGCGAGTGAGGATTATACTTCGTGGTCTCCAGGAAGAACTTATCGCCGTAGGCCAGATGATGCTCTGAGCTCGAAGCGGTAGTCGTAAATGGAGGCTCGATGCCTTCAGGATGCGTCAGTTCCAATGCGCCATAAACCTCATCGGTAGAGATATGATAGAATCGCTTGCCCTCATATTTCTCAGGCAACGACTCCCAGTAGAGTTTTGCAGCCTGAAGCAGTGACAACGTGCCCATCACGTTCGTCTTGGCAAAGGTGAAGGGATCTTTGATAGAGCGGTCCACATGCGATTCAGCGGCCAGATGGATGATGCCATCGACCTTCTTGTCCTGCATCAGCTTGTAGAAGGCATCGAAGTCGCAGATGTCCATCTTCACAAACTCGTAATTGGGTTTGTCCTCGATGTCCTTCAGATTGGCAAGGTTGCCAGCATAGGTCAGTTTGTCGAGGTTAATGATGTGATAATCAGGATATTTGTTCACGAACAGGCGCACCACATGGCTTCCAATAAAGCCTGCGCCACCAGTAATTACAATTGTACGTTTCATATATGACTATTTTTTAATAAATTTTCCGTTAAAGTTCCATATCTGCTCCATTATTCCTAATCACCTAATGTTATCACTTCGAGGTCCTTGAACTCGTGACCTTCGATGACGAGGCGGACGAGGGTACGCTCCTTGTGCCAGCCTTGCAAACCAGCAGCGCCAGGATTGATATGCAACAGCCCCAACGTCTTGTCGTATTTCACCTTCAAGATATGTGAGTGCCCAGCGATAAATAGCTGCGGCGGATTGGCAAAGAGCGTGGAGCGTACGGAGAAATCGTAGTTGCCGGGATAGCCCCCGATATGCTTGATGAGCACATCGACATCCTCGCACTTGAAACGGTTCAGTTCACGATACATCAGCCTGAGATCGCCGCCATCGCAATTGCCACACACAGCCCTGAAAGGTCGGAAAGCCGCCAGTTTCTCAGCCACCTCGACACTACCGATATCGCCAGCATGCCAGATTTCGTCGCAGGGTTCAAAATAGTGCAGGTACTTATCGTCCCAATAACTATGTGTATCACTCAGAATGCCTATTCTCTTCATAAATCAAACCTTTTGCGGATAAACGCTGCAATGATCTTCTCCGTATCCGTCAGACCAAGGATGCTGGAGTCGATGCAGAGGTCATAACTCTCAGCCGCACCCCATTTCTTGCCTGTATAGTAATTGTAATAAGCGGCACGCTTCGATTCTTTCGACTCGATAAACTTCCGCGCCTCTTCAGCATTTATATGCTGCTTGTTCATAACCTGAGCTATGCGGTATTTCATCGAAGCGGTGATAAAGATATTCACCGTATTGGGGAAATCGCGCAGGATATAGTCGGCGCAACGCCCCACGAACACACACGGGCCCTCTTTAGCAGCCTTGATGATAGCATCGCTCTGAAACTGGAACAGGCTCTCCTGCGAGAAATTGGTCTTATACATGCTACCACCACTGATATGCGAGGTCTGCATATTGAAGAGACCCTTCAAAAAGCCCTTCTTCTCGTCGTTCTGCTCGAAGAATTTCTCTGAGAATCCACTCTCCTTGGCCGCCAGATTGAGCAACTCGCGGTCATAGTATTTCGCCTGGAAGTCGAGCGCCAACATCCTTCCGATGTCGTGGCCACCACTTCCCAACTGCCGTCCTACGTTAATAATAATATGATTCATACCAAAACTCCTTTACTCCTTCACTCCTTCTCTCCTCAGCCTCTTCATATACCACATCAGCATCGGTATCGTCATCGCAAACGAGCCGAAGTCAGAGGCTGGCATCGAATACCACACACCTTCGAGATCCCAGAACAGCGGGAAGATATACGCCATCGGCAACAAAAGGAAGAGTTGTCGCGACAGCGAGAGGAAAATCGAGACTTTCACCTTGCCAATGCACTGGAAGAAATTCGTAATCACCGCCTGCGAACCGACGACGAAGAACACCAACATGTCGATCTTAATGCCCCTTGCAGACAGGTCGAGCAGCGTCGGATCGGTAGTAAAGATGCGTGCAATCTGGCGAGGGAATGCCATCGACAATCCCCATCCCACCAATAGGATCATGGTGGCACAAACAATGGTAATCCACAGGCATCGGAACATGCGGTCGTATTTCTCAGCACCGTAATTATAGCCTACGATAGGCTGCATGCCCTGGTTCATACCCATCACAAACATAAAGAACACCATCACCACCGAATTGGCTATCGAGTAGGCGCCCACAGCCATATCGCCACCATAGCGCACAAACTGATTGTTCATGAAAATGACAATGACGCACGATGTCGTCTGCATCAGGAAGGGCGAGATGCCGATAGCGATGATATTCTTGACCAATTGCGATTTCAGACGATAGATGCCGTGCTTCAGATGCAACAGTTCCTTCTTGTCTGAGAATATCCACATCTGCCAGCACAACGCCAGCGACTGCGAGGTGACAGTAGCCAAAGCCGCACCTCGGATGCCCCAGCGGAACCACCAGACGAAGGCGATGACAAGCACGATATTACAAGCCACCGTAAACAACGTCGCATACATCGCATGTTTTGGTTTTCCTGCAGCACGCAGTACAGCGTTCATGCCGAAATACATGTGCGTCACCATATTACCCAGCAGGATGACCACCATGAACTCGCGGGCATAGGGGAGCGTTACCTCCGACGCCCCGAAGAACAGCAGGATCGGGTCAAGGAACAACAGACAGATGACCATAAATGCGAATCCGATGATCAGGTTCAACGTCACCGTGTTGCCCAGCAGATGCTGCGCCGTATCATAATCCCGCTGCCCGAGCTTCACCGAAATGCACGTCGACGAACCGACACCCACCGCTGCGCCGAAGGCCGCACTCAGGTTCATGAAGGGGAACGTGATGCCCAAACCTGCAATCGCCTCAGGACCCACAATCTGCCCGATCATCGCGCGGTCGATGATGTTATACAGACTCGACGCGGTCATGGCCACGATGGCCGGCAGGGCATACTGCCAGAGCAGTTGTCCCACAGGCTTCTGACCCAATTCGAGAGCGGCTTGTTTATTATCTGTCATAAGATGATTTCAAATCGTGATGCAAAGGTACAAAAAATAATTGGGCCAAACAAGTATTTACAGAAATTATTTGTAACTTTGCAGCCGGAATGGGAACTATCAAGCCATTGAACACTTTACTCTGTATGATTGCCATGCTTTTCGCCACATCGACATTAGCATCGACAAACGCCTCCAAGAAAGAATATCCTGGAGGAAAATACTATATCTGGCGCTACACCCTCGCCGACAAGCAGGGCTCGCCCTACTCGCTTGAACACCCAGGCCGATGGCTCTCCCACAAGTCGATAGAGCGCCGCCGAAGGCAAGGCCTCGCACTCGACTCCACCGACCTGCCTGTATCGCAGAAGTATCTCAGGGAGCTGGAGAAACAGGCTGCCGGCATCGCCCGAGGGAGAGAGAAGCGAAGGACGGAGTGGACCATCATCGGCACCTCGCGATGGCACAACACCGTGCTCATACGCTCCAACGACGTCAGGCTGCTCGAAGATCTCACAGAACTGCCGTTCATCATGGAAGCCCGGCAGGTGTGGCAATCGCCCGATTCCATCGAACGCGGACAAGCGAAAGTGAAAGTGCACGACGGGTGGAATCCCTGGGACAGCATCCGAGGCGAATACTATGGCAACGGCAGGGATCAGATTGAGATGCTGAATGGCCACCGTCTACACAATATCGGCCATAAAGGCTCGGGCATGACCATCGCCGTACTCGACGGTGGTTTCCAGAACTGTGACCTGATACCGATCTTCCAAAAAACCAATATCCTTGGTGTAAAAGATTTTGTCTATCCCAACAGCACCCATTTCTATCGCGAGACGGATCACGGCACAAAGGTACTCTCGGCGATGGCGGCCAATGAGCCTCAAATCCTTGTAGGAACTTCTCCTGAAGCCCGTTACTGGCTGTTACGCTGCGAGGATCAGCAGACAGAACAACCCGTAGAAGAAGACTACTGGACGATGGCTGCTGAGTTTGCCGATTCTGCAGGTGTCGATATCATCAGTTCGAGCCTCGGATACAATGAATATGACAATCATTTGGGCGATTATCGTCTGCGCGACCTGGATGGAAAGACTGCTCTCATCAGCCGAACGGCATCGATGCTGGCAGGCAAAGGCATTATCCTGATCAATTCAGCCGGCAACCTTGGCATGGGGCCTTGGAAGAAAATCACCTTCCCCGCTGACGCTCAGGACATTCTGACGGTTGGCGCAGTGAATTTCGACCGAAAGAATGCCCCTTTCTGTGGCGTAGGTCCCACACAGGACGGACGAGTGAAGCCCGACGTGACAGCCCTTGGCAGTCCAGCCTCGCTGATATCTGGCAGAGGAACCATTATCAGAGACATGGGAACCTCGTTCTCAACGCCCATTGTTGCAGGACTCGTGGCATGCCTATGGCAAGCATTGCCCAATAAGACGGCTCTGGAAATCATCGACCTTATTCGTCAGACCAGCAGTCAGTATCAGTACCCTGATAATGTCTACGGCTATGGCATCCCCAATTTCTGGCGAGCCTATATGATTGGAAAAGTGAATAATGAATAGGGAGAAGAGACTGACGCTGTACGAACTCAACAGCCTCGTTCGCGAGTTTATAGAGTGCGAAATGCCCGATGAATATTGGGTTGAGGCAGAATTGTCAGAATGTAGAGAGGCGAGAGGCCATTGCTACATGGAACTCATCCAGAAAGATGAACGTAATGCCACCCCTATCGCCAAGGCCTCTGCCAGATGTTGGGCATCGAAGTGGATGCTCGTGCGGCCCTATTTCGAGCGCACCACAGGACAAAGGCTCCATGCTGGCATGAAAGTGCTGTTGAAGGTCTATGCCCAGTTCCACGAGGCTTACGGTTTCTCGTGGATTGTCACAGACATCGACCCTACCTATACCCTAGGTGATATGGCCCGCAAACGACAGGAGATCATCCGCCAGCTCAAAGAGGAAGGTGTGTTCGATTTGCAGAAGGAATTGCAACTACCGCTCTTCTGTCAGCGTATCGCCGTCATCAGCAGTGAGACAGCAGCAGGCTATGGCGATTTCTGCAACCAGCTGGCCGACAACCCCTACGGTTTTAAGTTCGAGACACAGCTTTTCCCTGCCATCATGCAAGGCGAAGGCGTGGAACAAAGCATCATCGATGCCCTTGGAAAAATTTATTCTGAATACTCTGACTATTCCGAGCACTCTGATTATTCAGATTGTCCCTTCGACTGCGTGGTGATTATCCGAGGCGGTGGTGCCACCAGCGATATGAGCGGTTTCGACACGCTGGCACTGGCAGAGAATGTCGCCAACTTCCCTATACCCATCATCACGGGCATCGGCCATGATCGCGACGAAAGTATCCTCGATATGGTCTCACACACCAGAGTGAAGACACCTACCGCTGCGGCGGCCTTTCTCATCGACCACCTGAAGATCATCATGGATATCCTCAATGACTCACAGGAGCAGATTGTACGGCTGGCACAACAGAAACTCGCTTATTACAAATCGCAGTTCTCCGCCATTGCAGAGGTATTACCCAGACTCTTCTCCAATGTCAAAGTGCGTCAGGAGGCCCGTCTCGATGCGCTCAACAACCGACTCATCCTTAGCAGCGGCAACAGACTCTCGGCTCTCAACTCCCGGCTCTCTACTCTCGCAGAGCACCTCCCTATCCTTCTCGATCGCCGTTTGATGGCAGAGAAGCACCGTCTACAGCTCATCGAGGAGAAGGCCAAAAGCCTCGACCCTGCCCTATTGCTCAGTCGTGGCTATAGCATAACGATGAAAGACGGGAAGATTGTCCGTGACCCTCAGACGTTACGACATGGCGACGAAATTGAGACCCGTTTAGAAAAAGGAACCATCAAATCAATAGTAAAATGAACCAGGAACAGAAATATGAAGCTGCCTTCGCACAATTACAGGACATTGTGCGTAAGATGGAAAACGATGAGTACAGCATCGACGAAATCGCTGTGCAACTCAAGGAAGCACAGCGACTCATCAAGTTCTGCAAGGACAAACTGACCAAGACAGAACAGGAAATCCAGAAGATTCAGGCTGAACGCGAGTAATCGCTTTAAAAATAAATACCTACGGCCAGCGACTTGAAGTCAACACCGCGATCCTTCTTCAGCACGCTCATCGGAGAATACTTGCAGTAAACGGCGAAGTCTCCGAAATGTAGCATGCCCAGCACATCGACCGTAATGGGACGCTCGCCAATCTTCTTGGTATATACATCCGTCTCATGATCCCCTTGCTCCATATAGTTATGGATACGGGCATAGAAATTCCAGTTTAATTGAGCACCCACCGAAACGGCAAAGCTCTTGCTGAACTTCTGTTTGACAAGCAGAGGCATTGTCAATGCGGTGGTTTTGATGTTTGACGAGAACTCATCATATTGCGAGCCAAGCACATCGTTGACATCGATAAAATCACCATTTTTGGTAAAACCTTGTTTGTGTCCGCTCAAAGTATAATTGCGCCAGTTAAGGCCCAAACCTGCAGAAAGCGTCGTATTCGACTTACCTGGGGTATAGTCATACTGAAAAGCGGTCCAGTTGACTTCCCAAGAGCGGAAAGGCGCGAACTCTACACCATTGGGGGCACCTGTAGGGATATCAACGCCCAAAGCAAGATGCATCGACCAACGGTCATCCTCATCTTTACCCTTGCCTAATTCAATACCACCCTTGTTCTCAATCTGCTCATCATCATCGTTGTTTACAACGGTCTCAGCATTGGCTGTCATTCCAACTGTCAGAAATGCTAACAATAATAATTTCTTCATGTCTATTTAATTATAATATGTTAAAAACTGCAACAAAGGTACATGATTTTCCCCAATCCGACAAGAAAGAAGGAGGGAAAAAGCGATTTTTCGTGTTTTTTGTTGCTCGAAAGCAAGATTTTGATTACTTTTGCAAGCAAATATGCATAAATCACATTAAAAAAGACATAAGCAAATGAAGAATTTAGACTGGGGTAGTCTGTCGTTCGGCTACATGAAGACCGACTACAACGTACGTTGTTACTATCGTGATGGAAAATGGGGCGAAATCGAGGTTTGCTCCGATGAGTATCTGAATCTGCACATGGCCGCTACCTGTCTGCACTATGGCCAAGAAGCTTTCGAGGGTCTGAAGGCCTATCGTTGTCCTGACGGCAAGGTACGTATCTTCCGCGTCGACGAGAATGCAGCCCGTCTGCAGAGCACCTGTCGTGGCATCATGATGCCTGAGGTATCTACCGAACTCTTTACTGAAATGGTAAAAAAGGTTGTCCGCCTGAATCAGGAGTGGATTCCCACCTACGAGAGCGGTGCTACGCTCTATATCCGTCCGTTGCTTATCGGAACGAGTGCCCAGGTAGGTGTACATCCTGCCAAGGAGTACTGTTTCCTCATCTTCGTGACCCCCGTAGGTCCGTACTTCAAGGGAGGTTTCGCTGCTAATCCGTACGTGATTATCCGCGACTACGACCGTTCAGCTCCGCTTGGAACAGGTAAGTATAAGGTCGGTGGTAACTACGCCGCTTCTCTCTTCGCCAACAATCTGGCACACGAGAAAGGCTATGCCTGCGAGTTCTACCTCGATGCCAAGGAGAAGAAATACATGGACGAGTGTGGTGCAGCCAACTTCTTCGGCATCAAAAACAACACCTATATCACCCCGAAGTCAACCTCTATCCTGCCCTCCATCACCAACAAGTCGCTGATGCAGGTGGCTGAGGACTTAGGCATGAAGGTGGAGCGCCGTCCGATTCCTGAAGAGGAACTCGAGACCTTCGAAGAGGCTGGTGCTTGTGGCACAGCAGCTGTTATCAGTCCGATTTCCTATATCGACGACCTCGACACCGGCAAACGCTACTCCTTCGGTGAGAAGCCAGGCCCGATGTCGAAAAAACTCTTCGACACCCTTCGCGGTATTCAGTATGGCGAGATTGAAGACAAGCACGGTTGGACAACCGTCGTAATCGAGTAACGATATGAGAGCATTACCGCAGCTTGGTTTTGTTGAGGCCGTCAAACTGGCCTCCAGCCGCATCCTGGATTTCAAGGGTCGCAGCCGCCGTTCAGAGTTCTGGTGGTGGATGCTGATTGTGTTGGTAGCCAACTGGACGTTGACCTCATTCGTCAGCGATTTGCTAATTAGCAGCATTATTGCTACTATCGTCATGTTCTTCGGTCTGGCCGTTACAGCGCGCCGTCTGCAGGACGCGGATAAGAGCGCCTGGTGGGTGTACATCAGCTACGTCTTAGGCATCATAAGCAATATCTTCGTAGCTACTTCGCCCGCCATGAACAAGATGATGGAAGAAGCGAGGAGCGGTTTCACGGACGAGAAAGCCATACAGAAGATTTTTACCAGTGGTGCAAGTGACTTCGGCATTTCGTTCATTATCGGCCTGCTGTTCTTCATCTTCGCCCTCATCGTCTTCTTCATGTGTCTGAAGGACAGTGAACCGCAAACCACCGAGCACGGCGATTCGCCCAAATACGTCAACGAATAAACAGCGCATGGGAAAAGGCAAGCTGGCGAAATTCGCCGACATGGAGACTTATGAGAACGTGTTCCAGTACCCCTATTCGGTAGTGGAACACGTGCCCTTTGAGATGCAGGGCCACTGGCATGAGCAGTATTTCCACAACCAGAACCCCATCGTGTTGGAGCTGGGCTGTGGCAAGGGCGAATATACGGTGGAACTGGCCAAGTGCCACCCTGACATCAACTTCATCGGCGTCGACATCAAAGGAGCCCGTATGTGGACAGGTGCGACCCAAGCCCTCAACGAAGGTCTGAAGAATGTCGCCTTCCTTCGCACCAACATCGAGATCATCGAGCGTTTCTTCGCTGAAGACGAGGTGCAGGAGATCTGGCTCACGTTCTCCGACCCACAGATGAAGAATCCCCGCAAGCGTCTTACATCAACCTGGTTTATGGCGCGCTATCGCAAATTCCTCGTCGATGGTGGCATCATTCATCTGAAGACCGACTCCAACTTCCTTTTCACTTACACAACCTATATGGTGGGACATAACAACCTGCCCATCCTCCTGAGGACGACTGATCTATACGCAGAGAATCTGGAAGACTCCGAGTTCTCCGAAGCCGCCTCTATCCAGACCTACTACGAATCCATGTGGATTGCCCGTGGTCTGAATATAAAGTACCTGAAATGGCAACTGCCTCGCAACGGTGAACTGTCAGAGCCGGATGTCGAGATCGAACTCGACGACTACCGCTCCTACCACCGTTCGAAGCGCAGCAGCCTCGATAAAGCAAAATAAAGACCGATTGATTATGAAAAGACTATTTACTATCGCGTTGGCAGCATTACCTTTGCTGGCCTCCGCACAGATTTCAAAGAATGTGACGGTAGAAGCCGTCGGACAACTCTCAAAACAGATCCAGAACGACGAAAAGTTCAAGATTTCCGAGCTAAAGGTCAGCGGCCCGCTCAACAATGCCGACATCAAACTGCTCCAGCAGATTGTCAACCGCAGCAAAGCCAACGAGAAGAAGGGCGAGTGCGTCGTCACCAGTGTCGACATCTCCGAGGCTGTCTTCACGGAGGGCAAGGAGGCTAAAGCCACCAACAAACTACCTAATGGTCTTTTCTCGGGTGCCAAGCAACTGCTGAAGGTCACCCTGCCACAGGGCATCACCAACATCAGCAAGAGTTGCTTCGACGGCTGTGCTGCCCTGCCTGGAATTCAGATTCCCTCGAGCGTCACCACCATCGAGAATCAAGCCTTCCAAGGCTGCGAGGCACTGGCCACTATCAGTATACCCGGCAATGTCGAAGCTATCGGCGACGAGGCCTTCGAGAATTGTACGGCCCTTACCAGCGTCGAGATTCCTGAGAATGTCAGCGATCTTGGCTCGCAAGCCTTCAATGGCTGCAAGGCCCTCACCAGCGTCAATATCATAGGCAAGGTTAAGAAGATCAGCAGTGCCGCTTTCAAGGGCTGCGAGGCACTCACAAGCGTCAGTTTGCCCAAGAGCGTGAAATCCATCGGCAGCGATGCTTTCCGCGACTGCAAGAGCCTTGAAAGAATCGAACTGCCCGAGGATGTCGACGAGATTGGCAATTCCGCCTTCGAGGATTGCGACAACCTCAAGAGCATCGAGATGGCCAAAGTCAGTAAGATTGGCAGCAACGCCTTTGAGGACTGTAAGAACCTCAATACCGTCACCCTCGACAAACTCTCAAAGCTTGGCAGCGGTGTGTTTAAGAACTGTACGGCCCTGACTACCGCCAGCCTCGAAGGAAACCTCAGCGAGATAGGTTCCAACGCCTTCTTCGGCTGCACAAGCCTCAACAGCATCAGCATCCCTACAACGGTCAAGACCATCGGCAACAGTGCCTTCGAACAGTGTCGGAGCCTGGCTGAAATCGACTTACCCGCAGCGCTGACGAAAATCGGCGACGAGGCTTTTGCAGAGTGCTCCAGCCTGCGAGAGGCCATCATCCCTAACCTTGTAAAATCACTTGGCAGTAGTGCCTTCGAAGGCTGCGCCGTCCTCGACAGTGTGGCCATCAACGGCTTTATCCCCGAGATTGAAAGCAAGACATTCTATAAATGCAATGCCCTGCGCAGCATCACCCTGCCCAACACCATCAAGAAGATTGGCACCAAGGCCTTCCAGGAGTGCACCGCTCTCAGAAGTATCGAACTTCCTGCAGCTCTCACCAGCATTGGCGACGATGCCTTCGAGAAGTGCAGTTCGCTGGAGAGTATTAAGATTCCCATCGCTGTCACCAGCATCGGCAGCGATGCCTTCTACGAGTGCACCATGCTCAGCAAGGCAGAACTGCCCGTCGCCCTGAAGAAGATTGGTAGCGAGGCCTTTGCCAAGTGCCCATCGCTGCGCGACGTCACCCTCAACAGCCCCACCCCGCCTGCCATCTCCCGAAGCACCTTCAAGGATGTGGTCGGCTGCTCTTTCTGGCTCCCCAGAAACACCAAGGCTCTCTACATGGCCAACAAGGAGTGGGTGAAAGTCTATGTATTGAAGGAGAAAGAATAAAGGAGTAAAGAAGAGAAGTAAATATGACATTATATCCAAAGATGATTATGGACGCGCTGGCAACAGTCACGTATGCCGGCACGAAGAAAAACCTCGTCGAGAGCGGCATGGTGGCTGATACGCCATCCGTGGCTGCGCCGGCAAAGGAGGGCGAACCCTGGCGTGTAAAAGTCGTACTCGAATTCCCTCGCGACACCGACCCCTTTCTGAAGTCAACCGTCAAGGCCGCTGAAGCAGCCATTCGGTATTATTGCAAGGAGACAGAAGACAAGAGTCAGGAGTCGGGAGAAATCGAGATTGAGATTGTCACAGAGTTCAAGAGTGCCCCGCGTCCTGAGGTCGGTCAGATGCTCCCTGGCGTGAAGAATATCATTGCCGTCAGCAGCGGCAAGGGAGGCGTCGGCAAGAGCACCGTCTCTGCCAACCTCGCCATCGCCCTTGCCCGCTTAGGCTATCGCGTAGGCCTGCTCGATACCGACATCTTCGGACCGTCGATGCCCAAGATGTTCAATGTCGAGGACGAGCGTCCTTACGCCATCAAGAAAGACGGGCGCGACCTCATCTGCCCTATCGAACAATATGGTGTCAAGCTGCTCTCGATTGGATTCTTCGTCTCTCCCACCACCGCCACGCTCTGGCGCGGTGGCATGGCCACGAGTGCCCTGAAGCAGCTCATCGCCGATGCAGACTGGGGCGAGCTCGACTATTTCATCCTCGACACCCCGCCTGGCACGTCCGATATCCATCTTACTTTATTACAGACACTTCCCATTACGGGTGCCGTCATCGTCTCGACACCCCAACAGGTGGCCCTCGCCGATGCCCGCAAAGGTATCGATATGTATCGCAACGACAAGGTAAACGTGCCCATTCTCGGCCTCATTGAGAATATGGCTTGGTTTACGCCTGCCGAACTTCCTGAGAACAAATACTACATCTTTGGCAAGGAAGGCTGCAAACAATTGGCCCAAGAGATGAACGTGCCCCTTTTGGCACAGATTCCGCTCGTGCAGAGCATCTGCGACAACGGCGACAATGGCACCCCAGCCGCCCTGAACAGCGACACCGCCACAGGACTCGCCTTCATCAACCTGGCCCAGGCTGTCGTCACCGTCGTCAACCGTCGCAACAAGGAACAGCCACGAACCAAGATCGTAGGAACTAAATGAAGAAGAGCTTTTTGATGGCCCTGCTCACGATGTGGACAGTTGGAGTGTGGGCGGCTGATAGCATGAAACCATGGGACAATGGCCGTCTCAAGGTTTCCGACAACCAGCGTTTCCTGATGCACGAAAACGGTACGCCCTTCTTCTGGCAGGGCGATACGGGCTGGCTCCTCGCAGAGCGGCTCGACCGTTCAGAGGCGCAGTGGTATCTCCAGCGCTGTCGCGAGGAAGGCTATAACGTGGTGCAGATACAGGTCATCAACGGTGTGCCGGCCTATAACATCTACGGACAGATGTCGCACCCTCTGCCATCACCCGCCACCCATCACCCATCACCCAACACCCATCACCCATCCCCCACCACCTACGGCTACTGGGATCATCTCGACTACATCATCGACCTGGCGCAGCAGAACGGCATCTATATCGGAATGGTCTGCATCTGGGGCGGACTGGTGAAAGCCGGCCATCTGAGCGTGGAGGGAGCAAAGGAATACGGCACCTTCCTCGCCAACCGATATAAGGACAAGCCTAATATCATCTGGTTTATGGGCGGTGACATCCAGGGCGACATCAAGCCCGAAGTGTGGAACACCCTCGCCACGAGCATCAAGGCCATCGACCACAACCACCTCATGACCTATCACCCCCGAGGCCGCTATACCTCTGCCAAATGGTGGAGCAAGGCTCCGTGGATCGATTTCCACACCTTCCAGAGCGGTCACCGCAGATATGGCCAGCGCATGGGCAATGCCGACTATCCCATCCCCGACAATACGGAAGAAGACAACTGGATGTATGTCGACTCCACCTGGGCCTACAAACCCATCAAGCCCGTGCTCGACGCTGAACCCTCGTATGAGGACATCCCCATGGGACTGCACGGTAACAGCGAGCCCCACTGGCAGGCCTGCGACGTGAGGCGATATGCCTACTGGAGCGTGTTTGCCGGCTCCTGCGGCCACACCTACGGCCATAATGCCATCATGCAGATGCTGAAACCCGGCTACCCCACAAGCTATGGCGATGCCGGCGACGTAAAGACCTGGTATCAGGCCCTCAACGATCCTGGTTTCCAGCAGATGAAGTTCGTCCGCCAGCTGATACTCTCGTTCCCCTATTTCGAGCGAGTGCCCGATCAGAGCATCATCGTAGAGAATGGCAGGCAGTACGACCGGCTCATCGCCACACGAGGCAATGACTACCTGCTGGTCTACAATTACACCAGCCGTGAGATGAAGGTCGATCTCACGAAGATCAGTGGTTCCAGGAAACGTGTCTGGTGGATGAATGCCGGTACAGGCATCCTCCGCTATCTGGGCGAATACGATTCGAAGGTACTCACCTTCCGTCCCCATAAGACCGGCTTCGGCATCGAGGACGGTGTGCTCATCGCCATCGATGCCACGAAAGACTACATCGCAAAAGACCAGATCCGTATCGCCGACAGGCAATAGCCAGTCTAATTCTGCCTGATGACAGCGTCTATCAGATTCCTTTGTGAAAAGATCATCACCTGTCCCCGCGATCTTCTTTAATCACAACCTTTTTCCCGTTACGGATGTAAATGCCCTTAGGCAGCTTGTTGGCCTCGATGGAAGGAAGTCTCACGCCACTGAGGCTATAGACACCCTGCTCGTTCTGACGGTCCGCCTCGGAAGCGACAGTGCTGATACCCGACATGTCGTCTTCAACGATGTTAGTGAATCGTCCCCATAGACTGTGTGCCTCGTATTTAGCCTTGCTGCCCATGGGTACGTGCAGTTCTGTGACCCAGAAGCCGCTCTGGAAGAATAGTTCTACAAAGCCCTCAGCCTCAGCAAACTTTGTATCGGCCACTTCAGGCGGTGTCTCATGACAGAGTGTCAGTTTATCCAAAACGGGGGCAGAATGATCTACGCCCATAAAACAGCCCTCGCCAAAATAGCTGATACCCGACGGCACGGTCAACGACTTGATCGAAGTGGTAGAGAAGGCAAAGCAACCCAGGTCGGTGACGGTGTAGCTCTTGCCTTTGCAGGTAATGGCCGAAGGCAGGGTGAAGGTTTCCCTCTGCACACCATAGGCGTTAAACACGGTGGCTGTCTGATCCTTGTCGTGCAGAATGTATTTCACACCATCCACGGTAACGGTATCCTCCAGAACTTTTATCTGTCCGAAGTCTTTCCAGTTCTCGGCACTGGCATAGCGCTCGACGCTGCCCTCAGGAACGTAGAGTGTGCAGAGTTTCCAATCGACACCTACGAAGAAGTCTTTTGACAGTTTGACAGGTGTGGGATTGTTCACTACGAGGGTACGGAGGTTCCAGCTGCCGTTGAAGGGTGTTCCCTCGATGGTGGTAAGGGTGGAAGGCAGTGAGAACCATGTTGCCCAGCACGACTGGAAGATGTGAGAGGGCAGCAAAGTGAGTCCTTCTGGCAAGTTGAACTCCATGTCGCGGGTCTTGAGGGCATTGAAACACAGACCTCCTATATTTTCCAGTTGGCTGCCCGCCTCAAACACGATCTTCCCGATATTGGCGGAATAGAAGGCCATGTCGATATTTCTCACCGTATTGGGAATGGTGAGCGTGCCGATTTTGCACTCTCTGAAAGCATATTCCCCGATAGTCGTAACGGTGAAATCGGTTCCCTCGTAAGTGAAATGGCCGGGGATGGTCACATCGCCAGAGTAACCGTCGTATTTGTCGTTCTTGAAAGTGACGATGGCCTCCTTCGCGTCGAAGTCCAGGAAGTAGTATACGCCGTTAATCTCGTAGGCACCGTCCTGCAGGCCGTCATAGAGATTGTTGTTGGCAAAGGTCCTGACGCCGTTGGTGACATTCAGGTCGACGTACGACTGTCTGTTGTCACTGAACAAGACCTTCTGCCATGCCTGTCCCTCAGCACGTGCCACAGGATACACCTTGTAGTCACCGTCAGACAATTCGATAGGTATCCAATAATCCCTTCCCCATTTTTCTTCATTGCAGTAAATGATATCATGGGTGGCGACGTTTTCCACAGCCAAAGCCGTGTAATACGCATCGTCGCTCCTACCGTAATGGTAAGCACGAAGACCATAGCCCGTGATGGTCATCCAACCTTCTTCGGGCAGATACATGAAGTCGTCGTTAGCACAGAATGTGTAAGTTTTCTGGCCGCCCTCGTTCTTCTTGATACCCACCAGAATCGACTGGTCTGCATTAAAATAGATACCTGATGTGGCAAAGTAGGCATTGTCCCTACCGTCCCATCCGAAATTGAAATGAAAGTATCCCTCGCTGTCGCAACCATCGATTACCATTGCATGGGCACCTGTGGGGCTGCCACCATCCAGGTAGACAGGACGGCTGTTCTCCAGTTCCCCGACAATGGTGTTATCCCATGTCTCTTGGTCACAATACGCCCGATAGATAATCCGCAAGCTCTGATCGTAATCAAAATGGGTGAGAAACTGCTCTGCATCGCCAGAGGCGCCGCTATCTTCCAATCCGTAAAATGTATGAAAGGCATACCCCACATCTTTCATCAGCTGTGCCACCGCATCCTGCGATGCCTGGCTGCTGTTCGCGTCGTAGGATGGCAGCATCAGATCCCAACGATAGGTCGACTGGCTCAAGTCGGCCGAAAAGGTCTGCCCGTCATACTCGTAACTGGCCTGACCCTTGCCTTTCTCCGGCCATTTGTGGTAATACATGATCTGTGCGAAAGCCGTGGGCACACAGCCTGTGAGACAGTGGTTGCCGCCTACAGTGGGACACATATTGAAATAAGGGAAGCCCTGACCCCATGTACAGTCCAACAACGGACTGACTACAACGCCCTTGACCCGCTTGGCCACAGGGGGTACATAGTTGGGGTGGGCTCTCAGGTAAGCCGTCTGACGGGCAAAGCCGTCGAGCAGCCACTGTAAATTGTCGGATATGCTGTTCGCATCGAAATGTCCGTCGCGCGAGTAACCCAGCACCTCCTGCTGACGCTCATCGCCACCAATGATGACATAGCCGCCGTTCTGCTCGTCATTGAATACGTAGTAGTCCTCGGTGTTGCTGGCCAGTGTCAGTTGTGCAGGCCGTTGCACAGCACTGCTTCTCTTCATCTGGCCCATCTTGGCAGAGGTTACAAAACGGTTAGCTTTCTCCAAGGCCCTCTCCTTCGTTATCTGCTGTGAGGAAACGGGCAAAACCTGTGTACATGATATCACCAACAACAGGCAAAAGGTTTTCATTGATAAGTTCATAATTGATTGATTATATTTGGGTGCAAAGATAAGAAAAAAAACGCAAAACAACAAATCGTCTTGCGTTTTTTTATAATGATAGTTACCGGCAGTCAAAGCATATCTTTGTTCATTTCTACTTTAGTCATTTTCATTAATGTTTCAATGTTTCACTGTTTCACTTAAATCATAATGGTTGATGTCTTTTTATACTTTGCCTTTGAGGCTTTCACTCTTGCAGAGTCATAGTTGAGCCCGAAGCAGCGCATGATATCTTCTAGATCGGAGGGACAGGTCTTTGATTTCTTTGTGAAAAGATCAATCACCTGTCCCCGCGATCTTGACAGCTTATTTCCCTTGATAAGTGCCAATAAAGAAGATGGCTCCGCTGCTGGCCTCACGTATCATATATACAAAGGGCGTATTAGCATGGAAATATACTTTGTTGCCTAAAATTCCTGCTTCTGTATCTCCTAACTCTGCTACAGTTACAGCAGAAGTCTTGGTTCCTTCTTCGTTTACTTCGATAGCAGCAGTCTGCTCCATCTTATACACATAAAGGTTTCTGTTTTCGCTGATCAATGATAAATCTGCCTTATCTTCATCGAACACCGACTCGACGCCCATTTTCTGCAAAGCACTCTTCACATCGGCCTTGTAAGAGCCTTCAAATCTTGGAAGTTTGATGTCTACATCCACAGGCGAAGCAGAGCCATAGTGGTATGGAAGCCATTTACTCATATCGAGTGAGTTGATGACATCGCGAACGGTTTTCCCCTCTTTGGGCAAGAATATGGTCATGCCCCATTTGTCGCCAGAGCCATAAGGCAAGAGGAGCGTATAGCAGTCAGACTCCTCGCCAAAACGAGCGATGGCATGACGATGCATCATCTGTACCGATTGCGTGGTACCGTCCTCCTTAGTGAATGTTTCTGTCTGCGTATCCTTCTCATCAAATTTCTCAGTCCATGTGGCCTTGAAACTGATGGCATTCATCAGCATCAATGCTGCATCCTCATTCAACTGGTCCATCAACTTTGGAATCATGCCGCCAGTGTGCCTGTTGCTCCAATCGTTAACTGCTTTCAGAGCGTTGCTCGAAGAAAAGTCGAGTTTCATAACCTCACCCTTGTAATAGTTCGAGATGTCGCTTACGAACTGGTCTTTCAGTTCTATGTTCTGTCTCTCATTAACCACAACGCAGTTGGCATTCGTCAGCGATACCGATGGATCCACATCCGGTGTCTGTTCTATCATGGCCTTGCAGAACTCGTTCACCGACTGCTTCCCGCCAAATCCGAGGGCAGTGGTTATTTCCTCGGCGGTCTTGCCATCAGCCCCGTCGTTTAGCATACCCATCAGATAGGTGGCGCTGATGGGAGAAACGATAATGCTCTTGTCAGCATTTTCGCCCTGACATACGGCCTTGTACAGGTTAAGGGCAAACTCGTTGTTTTTGTTCACGAACTCCTTTTGCGTTTGAGTAAGTTCTACGGAGCGTGTCTTCGGCAGCATGTCTATCACGATGTCGCCCTCATTACTATCAATACTGCAGCCTGAGAATGACATTGTCATAAACGCTGCTAACACAACATAATAATAACTCTTTCTCATAATTATTCTTTTTTATTGGTTTCTACTGATATAACAAGCAACTATCGTAAATCTTACACGCAAGAGTGCTGTATTTAACAAATTTTATGAAAAGACATGAACAATCTCTAACACTTCCAAATTTTTCTATATCATTTTACACAACAATAGCCATAGAGGGGACAGGTACTTGAGTCATAGCAGTCGTCATACCCAAGTACCTGTCCCAGCGACTATCCGACTATCCTTACTTTAATAATCCAAAATTACGCAAATCTTGTATGGAATCTCGAACTTTTTAGATTCTTTAACACAACCCGATACAAGATTTCACCCTTTTTGTCATTATCTTTGTAGAAGAAAACAAAAACGATCTGCAAAGATGAAAAAGAAAAGTATATTATTAAGTGTGCTTCTGCTGATGCTGGCTATCGGCATAAGTTCTTGTGGTAATGACGATTTCTGGTCGCAGTTCTCAGGGTGTAAAAATGTAAATTCCACAGGAGAAACTCGTGGTGACTCTACAAATCCTTGGGAGACAGAAAGTGTTGAATATAAAGCAGGAAAGTCTGGCGTGTTGTATCTGAAACACGTCAATGTTAAGTATAATTGTGCGACTGAGAAGGTGGTTGTTGCAGCCTCAGTTGATGACCGCCATATTAAAATCATAGAAAATCCTATTGGTGATACAGCCAATTGCGTTTGTCCGATGGATGTGGAATGCAAAATCACCGGCCTTTCTAATGGCGAATACACCATTTCCTTCTACAGGTACAATGACACGGATTTATATCTTGAATTCAAGATAGATTATTCAGACTTATTGAAAGGATCTTATATAAAGGATGAATGAATATGAGAAAGAGTTATTATTATGTAGTAGCAGCGATGTTTATGACAATGTCATTCTCAGGTTGCAGTAGTGAAGAGGATGACATAGACGATAAAGAAGGTATATGCCTGTCTTTCCGCCTACTGAATGAAAGGGGGGAAGAAACGACAACCTTTAATAAAGGAGAAAACATCTTCTTTGACTTGGAGATAGTCAACAACTGCGACACCACAATGGTCTACACTCTTGAGGAATGGAATGAAAGGGTTGTGCAATCTGGAGTTAATAAGAATGGCGCAGATTTGTTCCTCCCATCATCAGATGATAACATTATATTCTGTGTCTATGACAAAGATGGAAAAATGATAGGAGTTCCATACAGTGGTATGTTTTGTAATTTTTCACTACAAACTTGGATGACCATCGACTCTCACTCTACTTACCATCTACGTTGCAAATGGAAAGAAACAGGGAAATATGACGACGTAACATACCCCCTTTGTGGATGTAGTGATTTGCCAGATCTACCTCTTGGAGAATACCAGGTATCATTCAGCATTGAATATCGAAAAAAGGCTAATGGCCCGAAATCCAAATTTCATACAGCAGCTTTTAATTATAAATTCACAGTCGAATGAGTACTTGTGCAAGATTTGCGATGCTTGGTGTTATATAAGAAAGAAACAATAAAAACAAATAATTATGAAAAAGAATGTAATGTGGATGGTCATCGCCCTGATGATGGCAACGATGATGGCAGGATGCTCGAAGAGCGATGATGAGTCAACGCCTGATGAGCCGCTTCCGAACGAGAACAATGAGCGGAAGGATATCAGTCTGACGCGTGCGGAGCAGGAACTGGTGAACTGTAACAACGACTTCGCCTTCAACCTGTTCAGAACGGTAAACACGATATCCGACTATATCCAACCAGAAACTGTTACGAGTATTATGCCAGGGGGCTGTGTGGTTGGGAGATGGGACACGAGAAGTCAAATCCTCTCGCCCATCAGTATCACCTACGCCTTGGGTATGCTGAACAACGGTGCTGCTGGTGAGACGCAGGCAGAGATTAATAAAGTATTAGGCTTTGGCGATACGGGCGCAGACGGCATCAATGCATTTTGTCGTAAGATGCTCACTGAGGCACCCAATCTCGACAAACTGACAAAAGTGATGATTGCTAATACTATTTACATGAACAAAGGCTATCAGCTGAAGTCCGACTTTATCACAAAGGCCAAGAACTTCTATGATGCAGAGCCCGAGACACGTGATTTCTATGATGGCAAGACGCGTGATGTCATCAACCAGTGGGGTAACGACCATACGGAGGGCATGATTCCTGAGGTATTGAAGGAGGATGAGTTTGACCCTAGGTTCGTCAGCTATCTGCTGAATGCCATCTATTTCAAGGGTGCCTGGGCAGAGAAGTTCGATAAGAACAATACGAAGGACGAGACATTCAAGACTGAATCCGGGGAGAAAAAGAAGGTGCCGATGATGCATCAGGAGCATGAGTTCAATTATACGGAAACGGAGGATTGTCAAGCTCTTTGTCTGCCCTATGGCAACAATGCTTATCGAATGACCATCCTATTGCCCAAGGAAGGTAAGAGCATCAGCGATGTAGCAAACACCCTGACAAAAGAGACCTGGCAGCGATATCAGTGGATGGGCAATGCTATTGTTGATGTGAAGTTGCCCCGTTTCGAATCGCAGTCGGATGTGGATTTGAAGAAAGTGATGGCGTTATTAGGCATGCCCAAAGCATTTTCTCCTGCTGCGGAATTTCCTGATTTCTGCAACGTGTCGACCTATATCGACTTGATGAAACAGGTGGCTAAGATTAAACTCAACGAGGAAGGTACGGAGGCTGCTGCTGTTACCGTGATAGGTATGATAAAAACATCAATACCTTCCGAACCTCAGCATGTGAACTTCCACGCTACCCGTCCATTCCTTTATGTGATCAGCGAGCAGTCAACAGGTGCCATTTTCTTTATAGGACAGTATATGGGGGATTAAAACAGTAAGTGGTTGAGTTCGGGATTCAAGAAGCACAACGCTTGGTAGAGCGGCTTCGCAACGGTGAAAACGGGGCGATGCGGGAGTTCTATTCCCTCTATGCAGACCTGCTGACAGGAAAACCTCTTCTTCATAAGTTAAAAAGGCATTTTTACTTGTTTGCTTCCGATTTAATTCGTATCTTTGTCCCGCATTCGGTAACGAGTGCAAAGACATATGGCTCAATAGTCTCTGAATCATAAAGATAAAGACGTATGAAAAGAAATATCATTGTATTAGCAGCGTTGCTGCTTTCCGTATGTGCCAATGCCCAGAATGCCGTTGGCAGTTGGAGCATTCAACCGAAAGTAGGTATTAATCTGGCCACATTGACGAATGACGACGATGCAAAGATCCGTGTAGGACTTGTGGCTGGAGCCGAACTGGAGTATCAGGCCACGCCATTACTCTCTATCTCTGCTGGAGCCCTCTATTCGCAGCAGGGAGCCGAAGGGAAGACGAATGGTATAAAGGAAGTCATTAAGATGGACTATGTGAATGTGCCGATATTGGCCAATTTCCATGTGGCGAAAGGGCTTGCTTTCAAACTTGGTATACAGCCAGGATTCCTGGTAAACGACAAAGTCGAAGTTACAGCAAATGGCGTTACTGCTGAGGTAGGGCTAAAGACTGCCTTTCGTGAATCAGGGCTCAATGCAGATGTGAACTCCTATGATTTTGCCATTCCGCTTGGTGTATCTTATGAATTCAGCCATGTTATGTTGGATGCACGCTATAACTTCAGCTCCAGTTAACTATCGGCTATAAGTTCGGATTATAACAATGACACTGTTATAATATGATAGCTGATAGCCATGGGGACAGGTACTTGAGTCATAGCAGTCGTCATACCCAAGTACCTGTCCCAGCGACTATTTTGTCCTATGGTTCCCGAATTCTCAAAGATGATCTGGTCTGCCAGTTTGCCCTCAGGCACTTCCTCCAAGTCAACGGCATTGTTGATGACTTCCAGCGCCTCAGGCCCCATATCAGCCGAAACCGTCTTGATGAGGAAGGTGTGGAGCAGAGCCTTCGAACTGATTTGTCTGACTAATGAGAAGAAATGCTTAATGCCAGGCACTGAGAGGATGATGCAGTTTTTCAGAAACGCATTCTCGACCACCGCCGATTTGACGATACCCGTCAGCCTTTCACACTCACTCTTCCAGTGGCTGCTTTCCTGATTCTTCTGCTCAATTTCTTTTTTCTGTGTGGCAATGATATTCTGCGCCTCCGCCAGCTGCATGCTCAGCATATCCCGCTCCTGTTCCACCTGATAGAGCCTGCACTCGGTCTGAGCCCGCTGCTCCTGTATTTCATTGATGGTGATCTGTGCATCGAGGCGTGCCTGGAGCGTGCTCACCTGCGATGCATATTTTTCCAATTTGTCAGTTACCGTGCTGAATTCAGTCTCGCTTAAGTTCATCTGCTTGCTTTATTAGATTGTTGCTACTCTGTGAAAAATAATCTCCTCCCGCAATGAGCGAAAAGGACTGCAAAGGTATACAAAATATTCCATTCCGCAAGCGATGGCAAGCATGAAAAATATGTTAATTTTCGGCCTTGTAAAATTAAAGGAAAAGCACGATTCTATCCTATCCCAAATTCCACCACGGTGCCCCCAATTTCGACTGTAAGCTTTTTTAGGATGCACAAATTTGATTTCTTTGTGAAAAGATAAATCACCTGTCCCCGCGATCTTTTGAACTGTTATTCTTTTGGCCAAGGTTCAGCCCCCTTTGCAAGCAACAGATCCAAAAGCCAACCTTTTATTTCAAGAATGCTACCATATTTGCTTCCTCCGATATTGCTAATATAACAATATTCTTCCTTGATATGAGGTCCTTTGATGTTAATTGTAATTTTATCACCCTCAATATTGTAAAATATCTGTGATTTGCTATACTTCTCGACTAACCACTCTGGCCATATCTGCAAATTGATTAAATATTCAAAATTAGTAATCATATAGCCGTCATCTGTCTTCTTGAATTGTATGCGATTTAGTTCCCCCCCATAAGTCTGTATGTATAACTTGTCGTGTATACATACAAATCCTTCAACAGGAAATAGAAATTCATTGTGAATTATCCCGTCGTTTATAATGCTGTTTACAAACCGTTCCTCTATCCAGGCAATCCTATTAGGATTAGAACCACAGGAATAGTAACTACATAATGCAAAGATAATGGATAACAATACTTTCTCTTTCATATTAAGTTTTATTTTAATAGATCGGAGGGGACAATTTTGATTTCTTTGTGAAAAGATCAATCCTGTCCCCGCGATCTTTCCGATAGTTTTTAATATAGTTGATAGATGTATGAAACATTGATACCATTCGTTTTTATTTCATTTAAATTTAATTTGTACTTTCTATACTTCATGCGTTTGAAAAAATCATCTCTTATTATTCTCATAACATGTGAAGGAAGTGGATTATCATACCAATTCTTTTTGATTTGTTGCCCAAACATCTCTGATTTACTTTTTATATTTGATAAGCATATTGGTGGAACATTACTCCCTTTCCTAATCATAAGATAAGATAGTTCGACAGAATCAATTTTCTCACAAGGATTTGCCCCCTCTCTATCGCCAAAGATAATACTACCACAAGCCATCACTCTATAACGTGATAACGTGTCATATTTTAAATGGAATTCAAATTGAGGCTCAAAGAACGTACCGCAAGAAATACAATCATCATCTATATGATAAGTCTTGTACTCTAAAGATTCTAAAGGGACATCTTTTATCTGTTTTGTACCTAATTTACAAAAATATCGTTCACTTGACATATAGGGAGCACAACATGTCAGCATGCAACATGTTACTATTGTTATTAATTCTTTCATAACACAGTAGGAACCGTCCCTACTGTGTACACAGAGAATTGATAATATCTTTTTCATACATTAACAAACTTTGTGCAAAGATACGAACTATCTCTTACTCTCCCAAATATTTCTATATCATTTTACACAATAGGAACCGTCCCTACTGTGTATTGATGCACTCACAATGTGTCTGGCACTACGTGAGTCATTAGAAACCTACTGCAACTTAACCAACCCCAATTTCTTGAGAATAGGTATGATAACTTTAGGCGAATAGCGTTGTTTCTTTTTCTCGATAGCCTGATATTCTGCCTGCAAATCCTCATGCCCTTCTAATAGTTCAAGCATGTATTTCTCATCAATGGGTTTTATTATTGCGTCATCTGTAGAAGTGGGTGTTAGGATGTAGCATTGATAATCATCATCATTCGAAGAGGCAGCGATGGCACCGCCTAATACTCCAAACATCATTGCTGCACCAGCCGTATTGGATCGTGATTTAGTACTCAGGGCGATAAAAAGGAACTGATCTTTGTCATAGACACAAGCCGACGAGTACCAATTGCCAAACTTGAGTCCTTTGACAGCAAATCCACGACAATTCACATAAAGGGAGTCGTTGTGTATCAGAAAACGGGCATTCTTTTTGAGTATCTTGTCTGTTTCTTTATCGCCTGTTATGGGCTTATAGTTGGCTCCTCCCCACCAAAGGGACTTGTTTCCAGAACGATATTCGAACTCTACCTGTTCCAGGGGATGCCATATATTGGACATATAGTCTGTATATGACAGGCAATATTTGTTTTGAGCCTCGCAAACAGGATATGAGCTTGCAAACAAAAACAGAGATAATATTATTTTTTTCATTTCAGATTGAATTTATGGAAGTAAACTTTTCATTTCATCTATTTTATATAACACCCGAGCAAGGCAAATCATGCGCGAGAGGGTGCTATTTTTAACAAAACTTGTGCAAAGATACGACTTTTTTCAATACGTTGTATCAAATGGGGCGTTTCATTTTTGGCTGGTTTTTTCGATTTTTGACGCAAAACAAAGAGCCAACCTCTTGTAACACAAACAATTGGTTTCAAATCAGTCCTTTTGAAAAATGAAACGCATAGATGACTGATACTATAGATCAAAACTGGCTTTAAAGAGAATCTCACGAGAGCGTAAACGATTGATGGAGTACACAATAGGAACCGACCCTACTGTGTAATTTGACTCTCCTGTGTATCACCTGGGATTAAAAATACATTTCCAGTCTGTACTATTATCTACAAAATCAATCGTCTGTTCAGTGCTTTCCCAATTAACAACATTTCCATCTGGATAAAAGACAGAATCGCAATAAACGCATGACTTAAACATTGAATAGATGAAATAGTATACCTTGTCATTCCATTTACATTGATAGATAGATGGCTGAGTTGTCAAATATGTTGAATAATCTATCACCTTATTGATGTCCTTATTCTCTGAGTAGTTTCGATTAATCTGATCAATCATCGTGGAAATCCAGATTGGCAGGTCACTCTGAGAAACTTCCCCATAAGTGGCATTCATAAACGATAATGAAATATCGTTGGCTTTCACTTCATTCACTTCGTCATCACTTCTACATCCTGTCATCCCTACCGATAAAACAAGAACCATCGAATAAAACAAAATCTTTCTCATACATTATTAATTTTAATTGTTAGAAAATACTATTTTGATAACTTTTCAGCACGCTGTCGCTCTGTGTCCTTCGTGTCGTGATGGATACGGCGGACCTTCTTACTGCCGAGGGAATAAGTGGCTGTGAGACCAATGTAATGAGCATGATGATTGGTGTGGCTGAACTGGTATTGCGTTGTAAAATTATCATATTTTGAATATACTTTATTCATGGTTTCATTGGTAACATATTGATGGAAAGGATCATTGGCCACAAGCGATAACCTAAGACGATCGTCCAGCATCGAATAACGCAAGGCAAAAAAGAAATAGCCATAGCTGTCGGTCTTGGTGGTGCCAGTATAGTCAGAGAACCAATGCTGATATCGGGAATTTAGCAGAAGTGTATGTCGGCGGTTCAGATACAAGTCGGCAGAAATACCCAGATTTTCCCCCCATCCATGGAATTTATATGGAGCAATAAAAAAATTAGGAGATGCGTTCTCAAGATCCAGATAATAGGTCTCACCTTCGATTGAGGCGAATAAATTGGGGGTTAGTTGATGCTGGTAACGAAGATAAAAGCCCGTCTTATCTACCCGGTCTAAATTTTCAGGGAATGAACACAAATATAATTTTACTGGTGTCGAATATAATAATCCAACTTCCGTACTCTGTTCCACCTTGTTACTGGTGTGATGATGATAGCCGGAAACAAATAGTCCATGATGGTTATGATAGTTTAGTTCTATGTTGCTCGTCCGACTGACTTCCAGTTTGGGATTACCCTCAAAATATTCAAACCCGGTTTTGAAAATACGAAGGGGATTAAGGTCATAGAAGTTGGGGCGTATTGTACCTGTACCCCATATCAAACTGACCTGATGTCCATCCTTCGGTTTGAAAGAGAAACTGAACGACGGCAACCAGTAGTCACGTGTTGATAATGTTGACAAATTAGATGGAGGATCGTTGGCGACAATACTACTAGATGATGGCGTACCAACTGGAGCAATTACGGCATCTACATCTCTATTCTGACCTATATGTTCATAGCGGAGGCCCATCTTAATAGCGTATATATCCCATTCATGATGAAATGACAGGAAAGCAGCCTTGGTCTTTTCCTGAGAATCGAAGTCGTCACGTCTTATACCTAGATGATAGACGTATGTCGTAGGCGTGTGTCGTAAACGGCCTTGATTATTGATGTTTGTATAGGAAACACCTGCATCGATGGTTACGAAGTTGAATGGTAGCGACATGTCCAATCTGACAGACTGAATGTGATAGTCTGTTGCACATTGCCATTCAGTCAAATCTTTTTTTACAACAGACGAAAATAATGATGAACTATCGTACAAAACATGAGTCTTAGTATCGTCATCTTTCTTGTAATTGTTGTAGGTGAGACAGATTTGTTTCCCTTTCGTGTCGAACCGCCAATCGCAGTAGGCAGTCAGACTCTTTGTCATTGTATTGTCGTCAGGTAATAATTCTGCTTCAGACCATGAGAAGTTCATAAAACCTTCTGTTGTTCTATCTGACCAAAGAGTATGCCATGATAACATTGTTCCCAATTCTAGATTTTTGGTAGGAAGATAGCGAAGCATCAGATTAGCAGCCACCTCTTTATCTGTTTGTTTGGAGCGGGTATCTGATGTACAAAATATCATATTGGGAATATTATAATCCGTTACATTGTCCGTTGTCTGCGTGGTGCGGCCACCGTGGGCATCAAGTGTCATGTCGAACTTCTTGGACGCATAACTGACAGAGGCGCTGGCTCGCTCGCTCCAATCATCGCTAAGACCAGCTTCTGCGCTGACGTCACCTCGCCAGCCGAGTGTCTGGTCACGTCGCATGACGATGTTGATATAACCGCCACCCATCTCCATCATGTCGCGACCTGATGGAATGGAAATCACCTCGATGCGCTCGATATCCTCAGAGCGCAGGGTCCAGAGTTTCTGCTGGATGGCCTCGTTGCCCATATCCGTAATGCGTCCGTTGAGCATGAAGCGGGCAGTTCCCTTGCCAAGAATCATGACGCGTCCTCCCGCCATGTTCACCATCGGCACACGGCTGAGCAATTCCTGGGCATTGAGCCCACGGGCAAACTCGTCGTTACTCACGATATACTGCAGACGGTCAGCCTCGCTGCGGATGACGGGCATTCGTCCGCTGACATTGACGTTGCTCAGGTAATTATTCTCCATCTGCAATCGGATGGTGCCTGCATCGCCGATGGGCATCACCCGTTCGATGGTCTTGAATCCCACACAACTGATCCTGACCTTGGCACGCTCTGCCCCGCAGGGAATCACGAAGTCGCCAGCCTCATTGCTCACACCGCCACCAATACAAACAGAATCGGACGGGGGAAAGAGGGTGATATTGGCGTAGGCAACGGGCTGGTGGTCGGGACCTACCAGACGCCCTCTGAGTTTCGTGCGGTCTTTCTGGATGCACTCCACGAGGATGTCGCGGCCCTTGACATGTACTCTGACGGGATAGAACCCGCAGACTTCGCGCACGGCATCGGGCAGCGAGCGGCCCCGCTTCACGGTCTTGGTAACGGTGAAGTCCTCCAACTCATCATAGACAAAGGAGATGTCGTAATGCTTCGACGATTTGTCGAGCTCGATCAATGCCTCTGAGAGTGAAGTGCCCTGAAATGTGTGCTGCGCCTGAGCCAGGATGCTGAGAGCACATGAGAGCGTAATGAACAGGATGCGTTTCATGACTACTCAGCAATGATTTGTTTATTGGTCTGACGGATGTTGACCTTTTCGAAGTGGTTCAGTCGCTCTACGATCTGACTCAATGGGGCAGCGGTGTTCCACTTGGTGTACAGGCGGATATGACGGGATTGCTCATTGCGGTAGTCCACTTCCAGATGGTAATGGTCTGCCAGCTCGCCGAGTATCTGTTGCAGCTCTGCATTCTCGAAGGTGCGGATGGTGTCGGATTCCGGGAGTTGAGAGTTGAGAGTTGAGGGTTGAGAGGTGGCTACCGCCTCCGTCTCTTGACTCCTGACTTCTGTCTTCTCACTCCTCATGATATGCACGGCTGCAAAGGTAAGGCCCGACAGCAGGATGATGCCGACGAACATGGCGGCTATCTTCCAGAGCCTCCTGGCTTTGTCGCGCTTGGTATTCCGCTGGATAAAGCCTTCTTCAGCTTTCACCATCAGCTCGTAGTATGCCCGCATGTCGGGGTCGCTCATCAACTGTTGCAGTTCCTCGTCCGTATAGTCCTGCGGACGCTCTGTCATACGGAGCAGATCTTCGATATCTTTCATATGCCTGTAGGATTAAATTTCTCTTTTAGTGTTTGCAGGGCCTTGGCCAGGTGTTTGTAGACGGCCTTTTCGCTGATGCCGAGCCGGGCAGCTATCTCCCAGTAGCGCAGTCCCTCGTCGAATCGCAGTTGGAACACGCGCCAGGTCTGTTTGGAAAGAGTTCTTTCCGCATAGTCGATCATCTCTGCTACAGGTTCCTGCTGGCTTTCTGTCGACGTCATACTGGGATCAGAGAGCGACAGTCTGCGTTCCACTCTTTCACGAAGCGTCAGTCTGTGGATGCGATCAATGCAGAGATTGCGGATGGTCACCATCAGACAGCTCTCCTCATGCCCTTCTGGCAATCTCAGCGAACCTTCCGCTACTCTGGCGAACACATCGCTCACAGCGTCATTGGCATCGGCTTCGTCCTTCAACATCTGCGTTGCCTTCGTCAACAACCGCTGATAACTGCCGGTATATAATTCTTCTATTTCTGTCTTTTTTGTACTCATTCTATATATATAACGAATAAGCATCCCATTTTCCTACCCCCCTAGCTAAAAAAATTACACAGTAGGGACGGTTCCTACTGTGTAATCTTTAACGAAAAAAGTTGCGGAAATGTTTGGTGGTTTATGATAGCCATGGGGACAGGTACATAGCCATGGGGACAGGTACTTGAGTCATAGCAGTCGTCATACCCAAGTACCTGTCCCAGCGACTACTTAAACATGATTTATAAATCTTTCAACTGTCATGCTGCAAAGATAGTGCTTTTTTCTGAATATACAAACTTTTCCGTTTAGGCTACAGCATAAAAGACTTGACCAACTCTGTCGATATGATCTCCAATGGGGGTTCCTTTTTTCTTCTGGTAATCCAATAGGTCAACAGTATAAAGAAGGTCTAAATCATCGATTTCACAAAGAATGCTTAGCAACAAGTTATAGTCGATGTCTTTACCTATCACTGCTAAATCAATATCAGAACCTGCACGGTAATTACCCTTTGACCTGGAGCCAAAGATCAGGACTTTTTCGATATTCGCATGACGGCGAAATACATCTTGCAGTTCCTTGATAACCGTGTCGCTTAATCCAAATTTCATGTTTGCTGATAAGCTTGGTTTTGTGACAACTCCTCCAAAGTTTTATCTAGTTGTTTTAGCAATGGTGCGTAGTCGCTATATATTAATCGGACAATAGGGAGAACTTCTTCTTCATCATAGACATGACTCAGCGTATTTCTTGACTTGGCCATTTTCCGCCAATTGTCATGATCAGAAATCAATCCGTCTTCAAAAGCCATCTTCATTGTTCCATTTGGGCCTAACATAAAGTCGTAGCCCTTGTACTGCAGCACATCTTGTAACACCTTCCATGCTAACTCAAAAGTGTATTCAAATCGCTGCACAAGACCTTCAATTTCCAACTCCGACAAGTCGTCAATATACCTGTCAGCTTCCGTCACTGCCAGTAACCTAGTGCAAGCTTTATGAAAATTGGCATAACGCTGAATCCAACGAATATCTGTTTGTTGCTCCATATGCTATTTATTTTGGGGCAAAGATACGAAGTTTATTCGAGAATTCCAAATAATTCCGCGATATTCATCACATTATTATATCTTAGGAAATCCAAACATTACTGTCTGAAACAATGAAACAATGAAACATTTGCTAAATTCATTAATTGAATTCGGATGGAATTGACAGTTAACGTTCGGATGGAGGAAGGTGAAACATCTTATTATTTATTATATTTTAATTTTATATATATTATAATATATATAAAATATATATAGAGGTTTCTATAAAATATCTGCACAAATCAAAA
>CACWSX010000035.1 GCA_902763615.1 uncultured Prevotellaceae bacterium
AGTAAGGCCGTCGGCGCTATCAGTTTCGCTTCGGCTAGTATCAGCAAGACCTTCGGTGATGCTCCCTTCACCAATGCCCTTACCAAGTCTGGTGATGGAGCGGTGACCTATAGTTCGTCGGACACAAATGTTGCTACCGTAAACACAACTTCAGGTGAAGTGACCATCGTGGGCAATGGTTCTGCCGTTATTACGGCTACCGTAACAGATGGCACGAATTACACCTATGCAGCGAAGACCGCTACCTATACGCTCAGCGTGGGGACTGCTGCGATGACAGTGAGCGCCACAGGCTATACCGGCGCTTATGACGGTCAGGCGCACGGCATCACTGTGACGGCTCCGACAGGTGCTACGGTGAAGTATGGTGAGACTGCCGGCACTTATAACCTCAATGCTTCGCCCACCTATACCAATGCCGGTACTTATACCGTCTATTATCAAGTAACGAAGACCGGCTTTGATACTGTGACAGGTAGCGCAACGGTGACAATCGCCAAGGTTGATGCAAGGGTGGTATATGTCAACTATGAGTTTACTGCGAAGATTGGCGAGCCCTTTGATCCGCCTTACCTGACTTTGGAACCTTCAGACCTTGCGGTGACCTACTATTCTGCTGACAAAGATGTTGCTACCGTCGATGCCCAGACGGGTGAGGTGACGTTGGTTGCCCCAGGCAAGGTGAATATCTATGCACAATTTGCAGGCGATGAGAATTACAACAGCGCCAGCGACTATTATATCCTTACTGTGTTGCAGCGTGACATCGAACCTATTGATGAGGATGTCACTATCATGATGAACGATGACAATTTCCTCTATACCGATGATGAAGGTAACAAGAAAGAGGTAAGGTTGGATAATGCCGTTATCTATGATATCCTCTTTACGCTCAATATCTCTGGTGATCCTTCAGAAAGCGACGGCTATGATGAGACGGAGCAATGTGTGGTGCTGAATCATCCGGTGACAGACAGAGAAATCAACCGCATTATCAATGGAGGTAATGAACCCGGTTCAGAAGAATATGCGGATGAATACACGGGTCTGACCTTTAAGGTTCCAGCCGGTACGGGTTATGTGATTATTGATTCGAGGACCGACGGCGATTATCAGATGATGGTTAAGATCGGCAATCTGGCTCCAGTCGCATTCAACCATACGGGTCGTGAGAAGGACAGTGTGCTTTATGAGTGCAGCGTTCCGACGTGGGTCTATGTGTATAATGGCGGAAAGGTAAGCAATGCCCGCATGGCAGTTGATCACAGAGCCAAGAAGCAGAAGGGTCATGTGAAAATCTACTCGGTTACCCGTTCTTCGGCGAAGTCTTCCGGTATCGAGCGAATCAACATCGACGCTCTTGAGTCGGAGAGATGGTATGACCTGCAAGGCAACAGGATACAACGTCCAACGAGGAAGGGACTGTATATCTTGCAGGGACAGAAGGTCGTTGTAAAATGATGAAATAATAAAGGCGCTCGATTGAGCGCCTTTATTATGTTTTATTTGGGTTGTTCTGCCTCTAGTCTGTCAACAGCGCCGGAGATTGGATTCATCCAGACGTGTGTGGCATAGCGTTTGTTGAATAAAGCGCCGCTCAGCAGTTCTACATTGCCAAACTGTCCGGCAGGAAGTTCCTCAACGTGGATGGGTTCAACGGCATCATATAGCGTCACCTTCATCTTGCCTGGTACGTTGATATAAAGGCCCGGTTCCTGCTTTTTCTTCTTCTCGTCGGCATTAGGCATAGGAACGGTGCGGAGATTGGCTATCCTAATATAATAAGGTTCGCCCGCGAGATCGTCTTTGTCTACAAGTCCCAATTTCTTCGAGAAACGGAATAGCATATCGCGCTCAATCTCTTTGTCTGGCATGATGGTCATCACCTGTTCGGTTGTATCTTTGATGGTCTGACCAGAGAAGAGGCTGCTCAGGGTGCGGTCCTGCATCTCCAGCTGATTAAGCATCAGTTTGAGTTGCTCGCCGTCCTTGGGCATGTTGTCGGCCTGACCTCGAATGAGCAGATTACGGCTCTCGCGGATCTCATAGATGTCTTGAGCCGTCAGTTCTGCCATCTTTGCCGTACTGCCTGCTGTGAGAATCTCTTCACTCATGAGCTGACGGGGATTCATTATCGTTGGCTTGGGAGCAGGTCTGAAAGCCGGGGTGTTGTCTACAGGCTTGGGCGTTGCATTGATAGCCAGCAGGATGCCATCGTCGGAGAGAGCGATGTTGGAAGCTACACTCTTGGGGTCGAACTTCACGGAGAATCCCTTTGTGGTATCTGCCATTGCAATTGGTTCTACACGAAGATTCGTGATGCGATAGCTGACAGACGATTCGGAAGCGACATCCTTCAGGCGCAGATAACGGTCGGCATATTTGCAGAATTCTCCTGGTGTGTAGGTGGTCTTCTCTATTTGTACGACAATGCGAACGGCTGTCTTTGGGAGGAAATAGACCATTCCTTCAGGCGTAACACCAGGCTGATACGAGCTGGTGCTGGTCTGTGCGTTTAAAGGCAAAAGGGGGAAAAGTAATATGGGTAAGAACTTAACCCTCCCAGATACCTTTGATAAGAATCGATTCTTCATAATTATAATTGTTTGTTAATCTCTCAGTTTCTTGAAGGCTTGAGGCAGATATTGGATGAGGTCGCTGGCAATCAGACTCTCTTCGCCCAGTTCGCGGGCAGCGATGTCGCCAGCCAAACCGTGCAAATACATACCGATGAGACAAGCCTCCTGTTGTTTATAACCTCTAGCCAATAAGCCTGTGATGATGCCCGTGAGCACATCGCCGCTTCCTGCAGTTGCCATACCGGCATTACCTGTGGAGTTGAAGATGACATGCCCATCTGGCAGACAGAGCGCTGAATGGTGACCTTTCAGGATGACAAAAGCCTGAAGACGCTCTGCAAGGGTACGGGCTTTGGTGAGCTGCTCGTAGCTGTCGGTACTGTGGCCCTCCAATCGCTCCAGTTCCTTGGGGTGGGGGGTGAGGATGGCGCCTTGTGGTATCTGCTGCAACCAAGTCCGATGGTTGGCCAGAATGTTGATAGCATCAGCATCGATGACGACCGGACACAGACAGCGCCTAATCTGTGCTATTACGGCGACGGCCGTTTGTTCGGTGGTACCTAATCCCGGACCGATACCCAGAGCATTGTAATCCTCCGTCTCTACGGCTTCGGAGAAAGTCGTCTCGTCACGATCTAATTGGATGATGGCCTCAGGTACACTCACCTGCATAATCACATTGTTCTGCTTGGGCGTATGGGCTGTCACTTTTCCAGCACCTGCTCTCAGACAAGCTTTGGTGGCCAGCACAGAAGCACCTCCCATACCGTAGCTGCCTGCAATGATGAGCGCGTTACCCATGTTGCCCTTGTGGGCATATGGATTTCTTTTCAGGAGTAGTGGACGGATATCGTTTTCTTCGATCAGCGTATAGTTGGCCTCAATCTTTTCCATACCCTCTTGGCTGAGACGGATGTCCAAAACCTTCAGTCGTCCGATATACTGCTGGTTCTCGGGGAAGAGGAACGATAGTTTTTTCTGCTGCAAAGTCAGCGTCAGGTCGGCTCGGACGATATTGGCGCGGATGTTATAAGTATTGTCGTCTGTCATCAGTCCCGACGGAATGTCGATACTGACGACTTTCGAGGGTGAGGCATTGATGTATTTTGCCAAGGAAGCAAAACCGCCGGCAAGAGGCTTGTTCAGGCCGGAACCGAAAAGTCCGTCGATGACGAGCGTGTTCTCTTCGAGGCGAGGCGGTTCAAATTCCTCTTTCACCTCAATTAGTGCCTTGGCTCTTTTCTCAATCAGACGGGCTTTGTTTGCGGCACAGTCTTCCGACAGATGACCGGAGATGTTAAACAGATAGGCTGTCACGTTGTAACCCTGCTCCAACAGCATCCTCGCCATCGCCAGCGCATCGCCGCCATTATTGCCTGGACCGGCGAATAAAATGATAGGCGTAGTAGTGCTCCATTCCGCCATAACGGCTACCGTCAGAGCCTTTGCCGCACGCTCCATCAGATCGACAGAACTGATGGGCTCATGCGCTATCGTATATTTGTCTAACTCATGTATCTGAGTGCTTGTGAAAATCTTCATTGCTGCAAAAATACGAAAAATATGCTAATGAATAGCAAAGTTTAGCAGATTTTTTGTAATTTTGCCGAAAATTTTAGCTTTTGTATATTATGAGCGTCATAAAAATCGAGGACAAACAGTTTAAGGTCTCCATTCCTGAAGCAGAAATCAAGACTAGAATTAAGGCTTTGGCTGCGCAGATCAGCAAAGATATGGAGGGCAAGAATCCTCTTTTTCTAGGTGTGTTGAACGGATCGTTTATCTTCGCTGCCGACTTGATGCGCGAGATGACGATTCCATGTGAGATCTCGTTTGTGAAACTCGCCTCTTATCAGGGAACGATCTCGACAGGAAAGGTTCAAGAGGTGATAGGCCTGAATGAGGATCTGACAGGACGCACGGTAATTATCGTGGAGGATATCGTGGACACGGGCCGTACGATGAAGCAGATGATGGAGTCGTTGGGCACCCGTCGTCCTGCGTCGTTGCATATCTGCACCTTGTTTGTCAAACCCACAAAATTGGAGGAACCATTAGACATCGATTATTCAGCTTTCAGCATTCCTGATGATTTTATCGTGGGATATGGTTTGGATTATGATCAGGCAGGCCGTCAGCTGAAAGATGTTTATACAATAGTAGAATAAAACAATCAACATATATAAACATATTCAGGATAATGAAGAATATAGTAATTTTCGGTGCACCAGGCTCAGGCAAGGGCACACAGAGTGATAAAATGATTGAGAAGTACGGTTTGAACCATATTTCTACAGGTGATGTACTTCGCAGTGAAATCAAGAAAGGTTCGGAGTTAGGCAAGACAGCCAAAGGTTTCATTGACAATGGTCAACTGATTCCCGACGATCTGATGGTAAGCATCCTGGCCTCTGTCTACGATTCTTTCGGACGTGAGCACAAAGGTGTGATCTTCGATGGCTTCCCCCGTACTATTCCGCAGGCAGAAGCCCTGAAACAGATGCTCAGTGAGCGTGGTGACAGTGTGGCTGCTATGATTGAACTCGACGTGCCTGAGGATGAGTTGATGAAGCGCCTCATCCTGCGTGGACAGCAGAGTGGCCGTGCTGATGACAATGAGGAGACTATCAAGAAGCGTCTCGTGGTGTATCACTCCCAGACACAGCCCCTCATTGAGTGGTATGAGAAGGAAGGAATACATTATCATATTGATGGTCTGGGTGAGCTCGACCGTATCTTCGCTGATATTTGTGCAGTCATTGATAATGTCTAGACAGTCTAGATTATCTGGAGCATCTGGTAATCCTAGAATATGGAGAGTAATTTCGTAGACTATGTAAAGATCATGTGCCGCTCTGGGAAGGGCGGTAAGGGCTCTATGCACCTGAAGCATGTGAAGTACAATCCTAACGGCGGTCCCGATGGTGGCGATGGCGGTAAGGGAGGAAGTGTCTATCTGCGTGGCAACCATAATTATTGGACTTTACTCCATCTGAAATATGAGCGTCATATTTTCGCCGAGCATGGTGGTAATGGCGGTAAGGACAAGTGTCATGGTACCGACGGTAAGGATATCTATATTGATGTGCCTTGTGGAACGGTGGTCTACAATGCCGAGACGGGCAAATATGTCTGCGATGTGACTTACGACGGACAAGAGGTGCTGTTGTTGAAAGGTGGGCGTGGTGGACTGGGTAATTTCCAGTTCCGCACAGCAACGAATCAGGCGCCCCGCTATGCCCAGCCTGGGGAACCTATGCAGGAGATGACCATCATCCTCGAACTGAAACTCCTGGCTGATGTGGGTCTCGTCGGTTTCCCAAATGCAGGCAAGTCAACGTTGGTATCTTCCTTGAGCAATGCCCGGCCGAAAATTGCCAACTATCCCTTTACGACGATGGAGCCCTCTTTGGGTATTGTGGGTTATCGCGACAATAAGTCGTTTGTAATGGCTGATATTCCTGGTATCATCGAAGGTGCCGCAGAGGGAAAGGGCCTCGGTTTGCGTTTTCTGCGACATATTGAGCGTAACTCGCTGTTGCTCTTCATGGTGCCTGGTGATACCGATGACATCAAGCGTGAATATGAGATCCTGCTCAATGAGTTGAAGCAGTTTAACCCTGAGATGCTCGATAAACATCGTGTCTTGGCTGTGACGAAATGCGATCTCCTCGATGAAGAACTCATAGAAATGTTGAAGGATACCTTGCCTGATGACCTGCCTGTTGTCTTTATCTCTGCCGTTACAGGCTTCGGCCTCGAAGAGTTGAAGGATGTGCTCTGGAATGAACTCAATGCCGAGAGTAACAAACTTGCTGCTTTGACGGCAGAGGATAGTCTCGTACATCGTGACAAGGACATGACTCGCTTTGCTGAGGAGATGGCAGAAGAGGGTGAAGATGAGGATATTGAATATGTCGATATTGATGATATAGAAGACCTCGAGGATTTCGAATATGAGGATGAAGAAGAGCCCCAAACCTAAATGGCTCAAGTTTTTAGTTTTTTAATAAAAATAGTTGTCTTTTTATAATATTAAGTCGATTATTATTCTTATCTTTGCATCCGTAAATATCATTTATTAATTAACAATAATTCAAACTATGCAGAAAAGATTGTTTTTTCTGGTTGCTATGTTGTTAACGCTCTCGTTGACAGCTATGGCCCAAATCACAACGTCAAGTATGGCAGGAAAGGTGACGCTCGACAATGAGAACGGCGAGGAAGTCATCGGCGCAACTGTCGTAGCAGTGCATGAGCCTTCGGGAACACGTTACACTGCCGTGACAAACACCACTGGCCGTTTTTCTATCAACGGTATGCGTACCGGTGGCCCGTATGAGGTGACTGTCTCTTACATCGGCTTCCAGCCGAAGACCATCAAAGGAATCACGCTCCAGCTGGCTGAGACCTACAATCTCTCCGTATGGCTCTCTGAGGATGCCAACGAACTGGCAGAGGTCGTTATCAGTGGTAAGGCTTCGAAGTTTGCAGCTGAGAAGACAGGTGCTGCCACAAACATCACCAGTGCACAAATTTCCAACTTGCCAACAGTTAGCCGAAGCATTACAGATATTACCCGTTTGTCTCCTTATGGAGGTAATGGCATGAGCTTTGCGGGTACGGATGGACGTACGGCTAACTTTACTATTGATGGTGCTAACTTTAATAACAACTTTGGTCTGTCATCAAACTTGCCTGGTGGCGGAAATCCTGTTTCTATCGATGCCATCGAGGAGTTGCAGGTTGTTATTTCTCCGTTTGATGTCCGTCAGACCAACTTCATTGGTGGTGGCGTGAATGCTATTACAAAGTCGGGTACAAATACTTTTAAGGGAAGCGCCTATATGTACCATCGTAATGAGAATATGCGTGGTGATGCTGTGAAGCGTCAGGCTATTAACGGTGCCCGCGAGAAAGACCAGAGTACAACTTGGGGTGTTACTCTTGGTGGACCGATTATCAAGGATAAGCTGTTCTTTTTCGTCAGTGGCGAAATGATTAAGACTCCAACTGTTGCTGTTCGTTGGAGAGGTTCTGCAAATGGTATGTATGATGCCACAAATTACATCTCACGTACTACTCTTGCCGATCTTGAGACAGTGAAGCAGTTTGCTGCTAGTCAGTTTGGGTATGATACTGGCTCTTATGAAAGTTTTCCTGCTGATCAGGAAAACTACAAGGCTTTGGCACGTATTGACTGGAATATAACCGACAAACATCATCTGGCTTTGCGTTATAATTATACTAAAAATACAGTATGGAATGGTCCTAATGCCAGTTCTATGGATGGTGGTACCCGTTCGGCATACAGTCGTACCTCGCAGTACTCTATGTCGTTTGCCAACTCTATGTATTCGATGGATAACATCGTGCATTCAGTCTCTCTCGACTTGAATAGCCGTCTGACTGACAATCTGTCAAATCAGTTCCTTGCTACCTTCTCTAAGTTGGATGATGTTCGTGGTACAAACTCCTCAGAATTCCCATTTGTCGATATTCTCGATGGCTCAGACAACAACGCCAATTATATGGCTTTAGGTTATGAGTTGTTTACCTGGAACAATGCCGTTCATAATACGGTATGGAACGTAAAAGACGATGTGACCTATTATCTGGGCAAACATAAGATCATGGGAGGTATCAACTATGAGCATCAAATGGCCGATAACCAATATATGCGTAATGGTACTGGTTATTATCGTTATAAGAGCTTGGAAGATTTCCTGAATCAGGCAACTCCTGAAGTGGTATGTTTGACTTATGGTTATGATGGTGAGGCAAAGCCTGCAGCTCGTGTACAGAGTAATAAGTTAGGTGCATATCTCCAGGATGATTGGAATGTTAACGATAAGTTCAAGTTGACCTATGGCCTTCGTGTTGATGGTCTATTCTACAACAATGGCGACTTAATGACCAACAAAGCTATATATGATCTTGACTATAATGGTCGTCATATTGATACTGGCAAATGGCCGTCATCTACGATTACCCTCTCTCCGCGTATTGGCTTTACTTACGATGTGTTTGGTGATAAGACCTTGAAGATTCGTGGAGGATCTGGTCTTTTCTCAGGTCGTTTGCCTCTTGTGTTCTTTACTAATATGCCAACCAATAGCGGTATGGTGCAGTATCAGGCACAGATAGGTCCTTCTACCAAGTATAAGGATTTGCCAGAGACTGTGAAAGCCAATTATGCCAGTGTGGGGGACATCCTTTCGCAATTTAATAAGGCCAATGGCGGTATGACAACCAATATCGCTCAGTTGAAGGACAAACTCTTTGCTATGGGCTATCCAACTACCGTTAGACCTGAGGATGGTACTAAACCTAGCAGCATTTCGGCTGTTGATCAGGATTTCAAGATGCCGCAGGTATGGAAGACCTCCATTGCTGTTGATTACCAACTGCCAGTCAACTTCCCCTTTAGTATCACCGTAGAAGGAATCTTTAATAAGATGCTCAATGACCGTTGTATCTCTGATTGGAGTATTCTTCCTGTTGAGGGTTTTGCTCATTGGAAAGGTGCCGACAATCGTCCTATCTATCCTACAGATTTCCGTTCTGGTACAAAGGCCTTTGTGCTTGAGAACACCAGCAAGGGATATGGATGGATTGGCAATGTTACGATTAATGCCCAGCCGTTTGAATGGATGAGTTTGATGGCAGCTTATACACATACAGTGAATAAGGAAATCACAGGTATGCCAGGTTCTGCTGCCGAGTCAGCATTTACCTATGTTCCTACGTACGAGGGACCGAACAATATCAAGCTCCATAATTCTCAGTACGTGACACCTGACCGTATTGTTGCAAATGCCACGATTCACGATAAGAGTGGCAACCACTATAGCTTGATCTATGAGACTTGGCGTGGTGGTTACAACTACTCTTATATGCTGGCCAACGATATGAACGGTGATGGTTATAGCTACGACGCTCTTTATATCCCGACAGATCAGGACGTGGCAAATGGTGAGTTCCGCTTTGTGTCACAGGATGATGCTCAGCGCTTCATGGACTATGTTCATAACGACGACTATCTGAAAAACCATCAGGGTGAGTATGCTGAGGCTTATAGTGTTTACTCTCCTTGGGTACATCGTATCGATTTCGCTTACAAGCATGACTTCAAGGTGAATGTCGGTAAGACCAAGCATACCCTGCAGCTCAGCTTCGACATGAAGAATGTGCTCAACTTCTTTAACTCCAGCTGGGGCGTGAGCAAATATATGAACGAAAAGTTGAATGAAGGTCGTATCCTGAAGTACGAATATACCGATGCTCAGGGCTATCCTATTTTCTCTACGCCGAAGCCTGTCAACGCAGGAATTCAAACTTGGGCTCCCAACTATAGCATTGGTCAGTGTTGGTATGCCTCTGTTGGAATCAAATACATGTTTAATTAATAATAAAGGAGGAAATACTGTATGAAACTGAAATATATTTTTGGTGTTGCTTTGTCAGCCCTGTTCATAATGGGTTGCTCTGATGATGGCCCCGCTGGTCATTACACCGATATTACACTTGATCAAACCTTTATTTCCATCCCTGTGGATGGAGGTGATATGACCGTTACGGTAAAAGCGGCTAATGATTGGAAATTGGCAGGACTTTATCAGAAGATTGTAAAGAATGCCGATGGCACTCGCGATACTTCTTATACACCGCTGCCTAACAGCCCTGCTTGGCTTACCGCTAACCAGGTATCAGGCTCCGCAGGTGAATCTAGAGTGACATTCCATGCTGACGCTACAGCAGGTGGACGTGAAGCAGAGGTGTGCTTCGAAATGAATGGAATGAAACAGTTCCTCATGGTGCGTCAGGGAGTATTGCTGGCCAGTGATGCTAAATGTTCTGACGTGATTGCAGGACCCGATGGCAAAAACTTTCGTGTTACGGGTAAAGTGACGAGTATCGCCAATACTCACTATGGTAACTGGTATTTGGATGATGGTACAGGAGTCGTATATATTTATGGTACCAATGACAAGGAAGGAAAGGCCGCCAATGATCCCATTGATGGCGCCGATGGTTGGAAGTTTGAAGTAGGTGACGTTGTTACCGTTGAAGGACCGAAGACCACTTATGGTAGTACAGTCGAGTTGGTTAATGTCACCGTTGTGAAAATCGTGAAGTCTCTGTTGAAGTTGGAAAGTACAGAAACGGAAGTAGATGTTAATGGCGCAAACGTCGAAGTGAAAGTTGCTTATAAGGGTAGTGGTGCCTATTTCAAGATTGACGATAACGCCAAAACTTGGGTTTCAATTATTGATACTAAATATGTACCAGGCATAAAGACTATTTTCGAGCAGAATCCTGCTGATACTGTTTTGTTCTCTTTCAATGTGGCACCTAACGTTGGTGATAGTCGAACTGCCAAGATCGAGTTTATGTCTAGTGCTTTCGACGAAGAAAGTAAAAAAACTAATAGTACAACGATGGATTTCACCATTAAGCAGCAAGCCTTCACATTGCCTCATGGTAAGAACCCGGACGATCCTTTCACTGTGGCTGAGGCTATTGCCAAGTGTCAGGAAATCGGCACTACTACCGATGGTGAGACATACTATGCCAAGGGTAAGATATCTAAGATAGAAGAGATGTCTACCAGTTATGGTAATGCTACATTCTTAATCTCAGACAATGGTGGTGAAGAGAATTCTATGAAGGTATATCGTGCCAAGAACGTTGGCAATGAGAAATTTATCACTGGAGATGAGATTAACGAAGGTGATGAAGTTGTCATTGTCGGTAAACTGAAGAACTATAATGGTGATACCCCAGGGTTTGACCAAGGCTGCTATATATATTCTCTGAAGAAGGGTAGTGGTGGTCAGTCTGCTACTGAGGGTGCCGATGGTTCTAAGATTGTGACCGTTGCTGAGTTTAATGCTGCTCCTGAGAGCAACGGTGTATGGTATCAGCTGACGGGTACGATTAATAACCTAAAGGATGGTGATGCGTATGGCAACTTTGATCTCGAGGATGCTACAGGCTCAGTATATGTCTACGGTGTGCTTTCCGAAAAGGGAGGGGCTAAGAAGCAATTCCAAGATCTTGTTGCAGCCAAAGGCATCAAGAACGGTAGCAAGATAACTATTGTTGGTACACGTGGTTCCTACAATGGTAAAATTGAGGTGATGAATGCTTACTTTATCAGCGCGAGCAACTGATCGCCCCCCGTATTTATACACATCTCCCGTCCTTTTGTGCAAAGGGCGGGAGTTTTTTTGTTCAATACGTAAGAAAATACTAAAAAATGTTTGCGTTTTAAAAATAATGTGTACCTTTGCACCCGAAATAAACTACACTTTAAAACGCGTTAGTATGAAAAGAAGATTGTTTATGATGGCCTTTGTGCTACTGATGACGTCGGTGGCTGCCATCGCTCAGGTAACAACAGCAGGTATTACAGGTACGGTGAAGGCTGACAATGAGGAAGCCATCGGTGCCACCATTACTGCAAAAGACACACGTTCAGGTGCAATCTATCGGGCTGTGACCAATATCGATGGACGCTATACCATTACCGGTATGCGTGCCGGTGGTCCTTACGAGGTAGAAGTTTCTTACATCGGTTTTCAGACCAGCAAATTCACAGGTTACCAGCTCCAGCTGGGACAGAATACGGTGATTGACGCTGAATTGAAGCAGAGTGATGAGATGATTCAGGAAATCGTGGTTGTGGCCAATGCCAACAACACGATGCGCAGCGACCGTTCTGGTGCTGTGACCAACCTGAATGCCGATCAGATGGCAGCTGTTCCTACGATTGGCCGTAGTATGACTGATATCATGAAGATGACCCCTCAGTCGAGCTCTGCCAGCGGTATGGCCATCGGTGGTGGTAACTATCGTCAGTCGAGCGTTACTATCGATGGTGCTTCATTCAACAATGCCTTTGGTCTTGGCTCTTCGCCCCTGCCTGGTGGCGGAACGCCGATTTCTCTTGATGCCTTGGAGCAGATGACCGTCTCTATTACTCCATACGATGTCCGTCAGAGCGGATTTACGGGTGGTGGCATCAACGCTGTTACCAAGAGTGGTACCAACGAGTTCAAGGGCTCTGCCTATACCTATATTACAAGTACTTCGCTGCGTGGTAACCGCGTGGGCACAACTACGCTGGGTGTTGACGATGGTCACAATGATACATACGGTATTTCTTTGGGTGGACCTATCCTGAAGGACAAGCTCTTCTTCTTTGTCAATGGTGAGATTGAGGACAACAAGACTGCAGGTCCTGCTGCCCGTGCTGGTAGCGGCACTTCTCCCTGGACCGTCACCAACCGTCGTCCGCAGATTGAAGAACTCGAGAGTCTCTCTAACTATATGCAGAAGACATACGGACTGACGACTGGCCCTTGGCAGGCATACAGTATCAAGACGCCCGCCTACCGTATCCTCGCACGTTTGGACTGGAACATCAATGAAGACCATAAGTTCAATGTGCGCTTCACCAAGTCCAACCGCAAGAGTTCAAGTCCTGCCTCTGCTTCTCGTAGCATCGGCAGCAACCGTGCCACCATCATCTATGGCGGTAACCAGAATACTTATGGTAGCAATACCAACTACGGTATGTCGTCGCTCTCCAGCCGTTATTATGCCGAATATCGCTTTACCTCTGTCGCAGCCGAGTTGAACAGCAAGTTTGGCAAGCTGCACAACACGCTTCGTGGCACGTACTCCTTCCAGGATCAGCCGCGTAGCAATGAGTATGGCGAATCGGCACCTGTTGTTGAGATTGTGATGAGTGATGGCTCTGGCCATTATCCCACTTGGGCGATGACAGGTGATGTGTTCACCTATGGCAACCTTGCTCAGACCAAGAATACCGTGATTACCGATGAGCTCAACATCCAGTTAGGTAAGCACAATCTCTTTGGAGGTATTCAGTTCGAACACAACTACGCAGCCAATGGCTATGCACAGGCTGCTGCTGGTTACTATGCCTTCGAGGCTACACCCGAACAGGTGGCTGCTGGTGACTGGGCTTCAGTTTTCACGCCTGCACAGACCCGACTTTTCGGTATAACCTATGGCAACAACGATGCCCACTCGATGTTCACCTCTGAGATGAGTACCAACCAGTGGTCGTTCTATCTCCAGGACAACTGGAGCCTCTCCGATCGTTTCCGTCTGTCGCTGGGTGCGCGTTTCGAGCTGCCGTCATACCCCAGTCTTGACAATAATTTTAATGAGGCTTATTATAACATTGACTTCGGTGGTCGTCATTTCCGTACAGACAATGTACCCGATGCAAGCGTTTCGTTCTCACCGCGTGTTGGCTTCAACTGGGACATCACAGGCGAGCGCAACCTCATCTTGCGTGGTGGTACAGGTCTCTTCGTGGGTCGTATGCCGTTTGTATGGCTTGTCTCAGCCGTTGGTAACTCAGGTATGGGCCAGACCTCTTACATCGCCTCTCAGACCAAGGGCACGATTCCTTCCTTCACCACCAGTCAGCAGGAGATGCTTCAGCAGATTGGCGCTACCAGCAAGACCACTATCCCAAGCAGTCCGACCATCCTGAGTGAAGACCTGCGTATGCCTAAGACGTGGAAGGCTTCGTTGGCGCTTGATGCCAAGCTGCCTGGTGATATCGACTTCACTATCGAGGGTATCTACAACCGCGACTTGAATCCTGTGGTGGTGACCAATGCTGACCTCTACTGGGATGGTTCTACAATGATTAATCTGTGTCCTGGCGATACGCGTAAGGCCATGAGTTATTACGATCCTAACTACTCGGCTTATGTGCTTGAGAATGCAGGTTCCAAAGCTTACTATATGTCTCTGACGGCCCAGGTGCGCAAGTCGTTTAGCTTCGGTCTTGACCTCTCAGCCTCTTATACCATTTCGAAGGCTAAGAGCTATACCGAGGGTATCGGCGATCAGGTTTCATCTGCCTATAACAACTATCGTAACTCCATCAACGGTGCCAATGAGAACGAACTGGGCTATGCCACCTACGTGGCTCCTAACCGTCTGCTAATCTCAGCCAGTTATAAACTCAAGGAGAGCAAGAATGCCACTTCTACCTTCAGCCTGGTTTACGATGGCTATCAGTATGCTTACCTCGGCGATTACAGCTACAGCCGCTATTCTTATATCTTCAGCAGCAATATCTATGGCGACCCCGTATCACCAGCCAACCTGATTTATGTGCCTGCATCACGCGAGGAACTTAATAGTTGGGAGTTTGCTGAGGAGGTATATAACAGCAATACTAAGACGTGGAATCCATACAAGGTCAATGGTAAGGTGTATACCGCTGACGAACAGCGCGATGACTTCTGGACATTTATCAATCAAGATGACTACCTGAAAGACCACAAGGGTCAGTATGCTGAGCGTGGCGGCGTGAAGATGCCTTGGCATCATCAGCTTGACTTCAAGTACATGCGTGATATGAATGTACAGATAGGTAAGACCAAACACAGTCTGCAGCTCGGACTTGACATTCTTAACCTGCCCAACTTCCTCTGCAAGGACTGGGGGCTTTACAAGCAGGTGACGAGTAATGCCCTGCTCTCTTACGACACCAAGGGCCGCTTTACCTACAACACAGTGAACGGCGCCCGCCACTTGAGTACCTATCAGGACTTCCTCAACGTGGCCTCCACCTATCAGCTCATGTTCACTGTCAGATACCTCTTCAATTAATGTCACATCGGGGAGTTAGATACTCCTTGACATGTTTGGGACAAATAACGAGCCGTAATCTCATCCTTGACGAGATTACGGCTCGCTGCTTATGACATTACGGCTTGTATTTCTTTATAAAAATCAGTTCCTCTAATTCCTCAAAACTTTTAAGTATATAAAAACTAAGTGCGAACGAGTTTTGTTTTGAATCCGAAGCACTATTTATTGATTTCCGGCCAACAAATCTTGCGGAATCGAATTAGAAATGTATCTATACAACGTTATAAATTATGTTCAAGGTCGCTGAACATAAGTTCAAGGGCGCAGAACACAAGTTCAAGGGCGTTGAACATAAGTTCACCGTCCGGAAACATAAAAAACAATTCGAGTTTGAAACATTTGTTGTGCAGAGGAGAAACATTTGCAAGGCAGCAATGAACTTTTGTTTGGCCTCTCTTGTTCTTTTCCGGTTCTATGATATTTTTTGGTGTGAGACTAACAAAAATTGCATAACCAAGCAATTTCGGGATAGATTGTGCTCTATGTTTCTTTTTGTTTGATAATTGTTTCAAATGTCCTTAGGGTGTTGGAAGAAATCGGATTTTTCCTTAACTTTGCAGTAAAAACATAAACAAAGATGAAAAAGACCATTATTTTATCGCTCCTCCTGATGATAGGAGGCCTGCTGCCGATAGCGGCAGACAACATTACAGTCAACGGCACCAGCCGCTCGTATAATGTCATCGTGCCGAAGAATCTGGGTGAGAACCGTCCGTTGCTCATCTTCTGTCACGGCTACAATCAGGATGCCGGATGGATGCAGAACAACGAGTTCAAGAATGATAATGTGAGTATGGAAGCCGTGTGCGATACAGCCAAGTTCGTCTGCGTCTTCCCTAATGGTATCGACAGGGCGTGGGATACCGGTGGTGATCGTGACATCAACTTCATTAAGGCCATTATCGAAAAGATGGTGACGCAGCACAAGATAGATCGCGACCGCATCTATCTCGGTGGCTTTTCTATGGGTGGTATGCTGACGTATAACGCCATTAACAAAATGTCGGACATCATTGCTGCTTTTGTCTCCTGTAGTGGTCCTTCTGTTATAACACCAAAAGCAGGCTTACGTCCGATACCCCTGCTGCATATTCAGGGTACTGCCGACAACTGGAGCGGTGTGCAGCCGGCGCTCAACCCATGGATTAAGCACAACGGCTGCTCGACAACGGATAAAGTCATCAACAACTACAACGGCTTCAGCGGTGCTAAGTTGCATATCTGGGGACCTGGTAACGACGGCGTCGAAGTCCGGCTATTGGAACTCAAGGACAAAGGCCACTGGATCTGTAAGGAACCTCAGGTCTATACGGGTAAGGAGATCTGGAACTTCTGCAAAAAGTATTCACTAAATAAAACCTCGCCCAGTGTCAACATTACGGCACCTAAGACTGGTACCAGATACATCAGCTTCGCACCCGCAGGAGAAGCAGCATTCCCTGATATCATCATCACAGCTACAGCCGATGACAAGAATGGCAATGTGGAGAAAGTGGAGTTCTACGATGGCACAACGTTGCTTGCCACATGTACCGCCAAACCCTATCAGGCTACGTTGACAGCTACCACTACTGGCAAGCATACCCTGAAAGCAGTCGCTACCGATAATGATGGCGAAACGAGTACGGCTACCATTGAGGTGACGCTGCAGGCTCCGACTTCGCTCTCTCTGTCGTCAGCATTTACTGAGGGAGGTGCATTGCCCGCAGGTTGGACTACCTATGACAGCAGTGAACGACGCTCAGGCTATAGTAGCGGTTACTCGCAAGGATGTCGCGTGTTGCAGTTCACAGGCTCTTCACGAGGATTCAACTATGGACTCTATATCCGTAATAAAAACGGAAATGCTCATCAAGGCTGGGCGAAGTTCGGACTCAGCGACGGTGGCACCACGCTCAGTCTGGCTTCTGGTCACTATACGCTGAAATATAAGATCTGCAACTGGAACATGGCGAATTTCGGTTCTGTGGAGTTGAACATCGAGAAACATGCTAATGGCGAAAGCGTTGCCAAGCAGACTTATATGCCGACTATTAACATCGGTAATGTTGCTTCCAATAATTTCGGCAATCCTGATCAGCAGAGTTTAGAGTTTGATGTTACCGAGCAAGGCGATTATGTTATTGCCATCTATTCGGCTGCCTCAGAATGGAGTGATTGTATTGTTGGACAACTCAGTCTGACAGCCAACAGCTATTCATCTACAGGTATTAAGGTGATTGACAACCTTCGATTGGAGACTGGCGATGTGTATGACCTTCAAGGTCGGAAGGTATCCGTACTTCAAAAGGGAATATATATCCAGAATGGAAAGAAGATTCTGAAAAAATAAATAGGATGCTTCAATTGAAGCATCCTATTCTCTTTCAGTAGGGACACCCGGGCTCGAACCGGGGACCTCTGCAATGTGACTGCAGCGCTCTAAACCAACTGGGCTATGCCCCTGACTGTTCTTCTTTCGAAGTTTGCGACTGCAAAGGTAAGCATAAAAAATGAATTCGCCAACGTTTTCGGCTTTTTTTTCATGTCGGGGCGCGATTTATTATAAATTTAACGGCCGCTGCAGGAATCTGCAACGGCCGGTAAACAATCTTTTTAGCCTTTTCTTAGTGGATGAAGCGGTTCTGAAGTGTGACTCCCAGCAGCTGCATGTAGGTATTGAACTGCTTGTCGTTGAGCACGTTGCGCATCTGCTTCGCATCCTTTCTGATAGCTTCGTTGATCAGAGCGTGGCGCTGGAACCGTCTTGCTGAAGTAGCCGAGATAAGCTCGTCGTTGAAATTGTCGCTGATGACTTTCACTGCTTCCATCTGGTTGTCGGTGAGATCGAGTGTCACTGCCAGTCTGCGAAGGTCGAAGGTGAGTCCTCTTTCTTCAACATTTTTTACTGCGCTGGTGTTTGTTGTTTCAGCGAAACTGATGGTCATCATCATTGTGGCTACTACCGTTAAAATAATCTTCTTCATAATTTTTTCCTTTCTTTTTTTTATTGTTATCCTGTTTTTTTTGTTATCCTGTTTGTTATCCTGTTTCTGACTCTTTGACGCATGGAAAATGAAAAGGTTTAAAAGAAATCGAAAAAATTTTTTTTTGAGGGTATTTTTCATTCTCTTTTCAAGCTATAACTATAATTATTCTTAATGCGTGCGCGCATATTCATATTTATTTTGTAACTTTGCAGCCAAATTAAAAAAGAATAATAAAAAAAATAAAGATATGGCACAAGAAGATGTTTTTAAGAAGATTGTAAGCCACTGTAAAGAGTATGGCTTCGTGTTTCCCTCAAGTGAGATTTATGATGGTTTGGGCGCCGTTTACGATTATGGTCAGAACGGCGTGGAGTTGAAGAACAACATTAAGCAGTATTGGTGGAAGGCGATGACGATGCTGCACGAGAACATCGTGGGTATCGACTCGGCCATTTTTATGCACCCGACGATATGGAAGGCTTCCGGGCATGTGGATGCTTTCAACGATCCCCTGATTGACAACCGCGATTCAAAGAAACGTTATCGCGCTGATGTGCTGATTGAAGACCAGATCGCCAAGTACGACGAGAAGATTCAGAAGGAAGTTGAGAAGGCGCGCAAGCGTTTTGGCGATAGCTTCGATGAAGCAAAGTATCTGGAGACCTCTGAGCGTGTGAAGGAGACCAAGGAAAAACGCGACAACCTGCACGCCCGCTATGCTGCAGCTATGCAAGGGCCAGATCTCGACGAGCTGAAGCAGATTATCCTCGATGAGGGAATCGTATGTCCTATCAGCGGCACTAGAAACTGGACGGATGTACGTCAGTTCAACCTGATGTTCTCTACTGAGATGGGTGCCTCAGCTGATGCTTCGATGAAGATCTATCTGCGTCCTGAGACTGCTCAGGGTATCTTCGTGAACTATCTGAACGTGCAAAAGACTGGTCGTATGAAAATTCCTTTTGGTATCGCTCAGATTGGTAAGGCTTTCCGTAACGAAATTGTGGCCCGTCAGTTCATCTTCCGCATGCGTGAGTTTGAGCAGATGGAGATGCAGTTCTTCGTACAGCCTGGCACAGAGCTGGAGTGGTTCCCAAAGTGGAAAGAAACTCGTATGAAGTGGCATCTGGCTCTGGGTTTTGGCGCTGAGAATTACCGCTTCCACGACCACGACAAACTGGCTCACTATGCTAACGCTGCTACCGATATCGAGTTTAAGATGCCGTTCGGCTTCAAGGAGGTAGAGGGTATCCACTCTCGTACGAACTTTGACCTCTCACAACATGAGAAATATTCAGGCAAGTCGATTAAATACTTCGATCCTCAGACCAACGAGAGCTACACTCCGTATGTCATCGAGACGTCGATAGGTGTCGATCGTATGTTCCTCTCTATTATGTGTCACGCCTACGAGGAAGAGAAATTGGAGAATGGTGAGACTCGCGTGGTGCTGAAGCTGCCCGCAGCTCTGGCTCCTGTGAAGTGTGCTGTGATGCCGCTGGTGAAGAAGGACGGTCTGCCTGAGAAGGCTCGCGAAATCATCGATAGCCTGAAGTTCCACTTCAATTGTCAGTATGACGAGAAGGATTCAATCGGTAAGCGCTATCGCCGTCAGGACGCTATCGGAACACCATACTGTGTGACCGTCGACCACGATTCTCTCACCGATGGTAAAGTCACCCTGCGTTTCCGCGACACTATGGAGCAGGAGCGTGTGAACATCAGCGATCTCAATGCTATTATCGAGGATAAGGTGAGCATCGTATCATTACTGAAAAAACTACAGTAAGAATGAGAAATTGGAAATACATATTGCTGAGCGTGATACTGTTCCCATTCGTGGGGATGGTATCATCGTGCAGCGAAGACGACAGCGTGACAGATGAGTATGCCAACTGGCAGGAGCGCAACGAGGCGATGACTGACCAGTGGGCTGCCAGCGGCATGAAGAAGATTCGCGTATATACCCAAGATGAATCTACTACGGGTAAAAACTGCGATTATATCTATGTGCAGGTGCTGGAAGCTGGCGAAGGTACAGAGAGTCCTCTTTTTACAGACACTGTTCGTACGGCCTATCGTGGAAGGATGCTTCCGACAACAAATTATACCAACGGTTATGTTTTCGACGAGACCTATATAGGTGACTTCAGTTGGCATACGGCCGGTGTGTCGTCATTATACTGCGGTGGTATGGTCGACGGCTTTACCACTGCCCTGATGAACATGCATAAGGGTGATCATTGGCGTGTGCATATCCCTTATCAGTTGGCTTATCGTTCCGTCACATCTGGCTCTGTCCGTGCCTATAGTAATCTGATTTTCGATATTGCCGTATACGACTATTGGCATCCGGGTGATTATCATCCCGCTTTTAGGGCGAGGACGAGATAAGCAATAAAAATGAAGAGACTAAAAACCTAACACAATGCAGAAATATGCAGACTATATCAAACGGATTGAGATTGACTCTCTATGGAGTGGCAAGAAGCACATTCTCTGGGAGCTCAATCCGGGTGTGAATATCCTGAGTGGTATCAATGGCGTTGGTAAGAGTACCATTCTGAACAAGGTGGTAAAAGGATTGGTCGCGGGAGGCGAGTTTCCTAGTCACATGTTGAAGGGCGTGCGTCTGGAGGTCGTGCCTGAAGATGCCAAATGGATACGCTACGATGTGATTCGTTCGCTTGACTCACCCGTGCTGGATCTCGACACAATGGCACATGTCGATACCCGTATCTCGTCGGCTCTCGATTTCCAACTATATCATTTGCAGCGGAAATATCTGGATTATCAGGTGAATATCGGCAACCGCATTATTGCTGAGTTGCAGGCTGGTAATGCTGATGCCGCCCAACAATTGTCGTTGCCGAAACTGCGGTTCCAGGATATGGTCGATGATCTGTTCTCGGATACGGGCAAGAAGATTGTCCGCACAGAGAATGAGATCCGTTTCTCGCAGATTGGCGAAACGCTGGTGCCTTATCAACTCTCGAGTGGTGAGAAGCAGATGCTGGCTATCTTGCTGACGGTGCTCGTGGAGGATAATCAGCATTATGTGCTCTTTATGGATGAGCCTGAGGTTTCGCTACATATTGAATGGCAGAAGAGGCTCATCGACCTTTGTGTAGAGTTGAATCCTAATGTTCAGATTATCCTGACGACGCATTCGCCTGCAGTGGTGATGAACGGTTGGATGGATGCCGTCACTGAAGTGACAGATATCACAATCTAGTAAATAATAGTTTGTCTAGGAATGCCTAGAAGACTCAGAGACAATATCAATAGCCGCTATTTCGAGGCGGCTAACGCACTGACCTCAAAGAAGGCGCGACGTAGGATTGTTGCTTACGTCGAAAGCTATGATGATATCTATTTCTGGCGGACTGTACTCAGCGAGTTTGAGAACGATAAACGCTATTTTGAGGTGATGCTACCTTCAAAGATCAACCTCACTCGTGGCAAGAAGTCGGTATTGATGAACTTTCTCGAGGGCGCTCCTTTGGGCAGGGATATGATTGCTTGTGTGGATGCCGACTATGATTACTTGCTACAAGGGCGTACTGCACAGTCGAAGAGAGTTCTGGAAAGCCCATATGTGTTCCATACATACGTCTATGCCATCGAAAACTACCAGTGTTATGCACCATCGTTGCATAATGTCTGTGTGTCTGTAACGCTTAACGACCATCGCATCTTTGATTTTCGTGCCTATTTCCAGGCGTTCAGTGAGGCTCTTTTCCCGCTTTTCGTATGGTCAGTCATGCTTTATCGTAATGGTAATTATAATCGATTCTCCATCTCTGACTTCAATCGTATTGCTGATCCTGGCGGATTTAATGTGCAGCACCCAGAATCTTCGATTGCCAATGTGAAGCGTAAGGTGAATACCAAGGTCAACGAATTGCAGCGTCAATTCCCTGACGCCAAGGATGAATATCTGACTACTAAGGAGGATATCAAGACTTTGGGAGTGACGCCTCAGACCACCTATTTATATATACAAGGGCATCATCTGTTCGATACAGTTGTGTCGCCGATCATGTCGAAGGTGTGCAATCTGCTACGTCAGGAACGACAGAATGAGATATACTTTGCTATGGCGCACAAAACGCAAAAGCGCAATGAGATGACGTGCTATGAAAACTCGCTGCAGGACATCAAGGCGATGCTTAAAAAGAATAGCGGCTATATGCTCTCTGAGCAGTTCCACCGTATACAGGAGGACGTCAGGAACTACCTTGATGTTCAGACGTAAGTCTCCAGGAACCTTACTACTCCCTCTACTTTTACCTCGTTAGTCGTTGCAGGCAGCAGGATGGTGTCGCCCATCTTGAATGTCATCTGCTCACCGTTGCAGGTGATGGCTCCTTCGCCTTTCACGGCTATCAGGATCACGAATGAGTCGAGCTCAGAGTAATCCAACGTCATAGGCTCAGTCAGATCATAGACCGCAGTCGTGAAATAAGGGCTCTCAACAAGTTGTACGCCTTCGTTCAGAATGGGTTCGTAGCCTGCACGGTAGTTGGGCAATACGGTAAAGTCGATGCATTGCGCAGCCTCCTTGATGTGGAGCTCACGGTAGTTGCCGTCTTTGTCCTTGCGCTTATAGTCGTAGATGCGGAAGGTTACATCCGAGGTTTCCTGAATCTCTGTCACGAAGCATCCAGAGCCGATGGCATGGATACGACCAGCGGGAATGTAGAAGACGTCGCCCTCTTTTATCTCGTAGCGTGCAAGTGCATCGACGATGGTGTCGTTCGCAACCATCTGTTCATATTCCTCGGTGGTAATCTTCTTTTTCAAACCATTGTAAAGATGGGCGCCAGGGGCTGATTCCAAGGTGTACCACATTTCGGTCTTGCCGTGTGGCTTGCCCAGACGATGTGCTGTCTCATCATTCGGATGCACTTGAATGCTGAGATCCTGACTAGCGTCGATAAACTTGACGAGCAACGGGAACTCATCGCCGAAGCGCTGGTAGTTCTCCTCGCCTACGAGTTTTGCTTTTTGTTCGCTTACCAGCCGGTTCAGGCTCTTACCTTTATCGGGGCCATTGGCCACTATCGTCTCATTATCTTTCACGCCAGAGATTTCCCAACTCTCTCCAACGCGTTCCATCTGTGTGTTAAGATGCTTGAAGGGGATAATCTTGTCACCCCCCCAGAGTGTCTGCTTAAGCAGTGGTTCGAATTTATACATAGTTATATTAGTGTGTAGTTAATTTTCCTTCCAGAAACTGGGTGTGAAGAGAACAAGAACAGTCATAATTTCAAGACGACCCATGAGCATCAGTAAAGAGAGAGCCCATTTAATGTAATCGGGCATGCCAGACCAAGAGATATTTGCACCGATATCATTACTAAGCGAAGGGCCGATGTTGCTAACGCAACTCAGAGCGATGACAATGGAATTGATGGTGTCGATGCCTGAGACGATCATGATAGCAGCTGTGACTAGAATCATACACATAAAGAGGGTGAAGAAAGCAAAGAGTGCAACAATCCTCGACTGGGGAACGCTCATGCCATTGATCTTCACAGGTAGGACGGCATTCGGATGTAGAATCTGGCGGAAATTGTTACGCAACGTCTTTAGTGTCATCACAGCGCGGATACATTTGAAGCCTCCGCTAGTACTACCTGCACAAGCGCCGACGAACATTAGCCCACCTAAAATGATCCATGTGATATGTGGCCATCGTGCTACATCATCGCTGAACACACCCGTAGTGGTCATAAACGATACCACCTGGAAAAGTCCTTGTCGAAGGGCCTGTTCCAAATTGTAATCCATCTGAGTCAACAATACCGTCATGATACCAGCAGTAGCCAACAGGACAATGCTGATATAGAGTTTGAACTCTGAATTCTTGAAAAGATCCTTGACACGGCCCTTGAAGATGCTAACATATAATAAGGTGAAATTGATACCTGCCAGAAACTCGAAAAGGATGGCAATATAGTCAATATTGGCATCATTGAAGTAGGACAGTGAGTCGTTGTGAATAGAAAAGCCGCCTGTGGCCGTCGTCGTCATCGAGTAGTTCATCGCATCGAACCAATCCATGCCTGCTATCCAGAAAGCTACTCCGCAGCCAATGGTCAGTAACAAGTAGATACTCCAAATCCATTTGGCAGTCGTGGAGAGTCGCGGGTGCATTTTTGCTTTGATGGGGCCTGTCGCTTCTGCCGCAAACACCTTCACGCTTCCACCCACTAACGAGGGTAGAATGGCGATGGTAAAGAAGACGATTCCCAAACCTCCAACCCATTGGGTGAGTGATCGCCAGAAGAGGATGCCTCGTGGAAGGCGTTCTACATCATCGAAAATGCTGGAACCGGTGGTAGAGAAACCTGACATGGTTTCGAAATAGGCATCGGTGATGTTGGTGCAACTGCCATGTATGAGGAATGGAAACATGCCGAAAAAAGAGAAGATAATCCATACGGCTGTTACTACCACGAAAGCATCGTGACGGTTCAGGCTGTTTCTCGCATTTCGCCCCATCAGTAGGAAAAGGAAGGCACATCCAAAGGTGATTAGCATAGACATGAGGAAAGCCAAGGTGTCGTCTTCTTGAAAATAGAATGACACCCCTACGCACCAGGCCATAAAGAAGGCCTCGATGAACAGGAGTGAGCCTATGATTTTGGATATGATATGCCAGTTGACCATTCGATGTGAATTATGGCGTAATCGTATTGAGAATCATTGATTTCTTGAAAAATTTCTCAACCTGCTTGAGTTTGGCTTCATGACAGAAGACCATCACAGAATCACCGGCTTCAATTTGTGAATTACCGCTGACGAGCATACCTGTACCATTGCGCACCAATCCTCCGATAGTAGCACCTACGGGGAGACCAAGGTCCTTGACCAATTTTTTCGTGACACGTGAGCCTTCAGCTGCAGTAAACTCAGCAACTTCAGAATCGACGAGCATTAGCGTCCTGAGGTTGTCGACATCAGCCTCAAGCATCATCTGGAAAATATGACTGGCTGCAATTGTCATCTTGTTAATAATGGTACCGATGTCCAGTTCCTCTGCCATCTTCACATAGTCAAGATTTTCCACCATTGCCACTGTCTTTCTCACACCCAGACGTTTAGCTGTGAGACAAGCCAGAATGTTGGTCTCAGCATTGCCTGTAAGTGCGACGAATGCTTGAGTATTGCGTATGCCCTCTTCTTCGAGCAGACCAAGATCGCGCCCGTCGCCATGAATCACCATCGTGTCGCTATTGCCAAGCAATTCGTTAAGTTTCTCGCATCGCTCAGCATTTTTCTCGATAATTTTGATGTTCATATAGTCTGGAGCTGTAAGGGCAGCACGGACTGAGGTCTTGTCGCCACCCATCACAATCACATTCTTCACGTCAGCATAGTGCTCCTTACCAACAATCTTGCGGATATAGGGAATGTATTCCTGGGTGGTCATGAAATAGACGAGGTCACCTACACGCAACTCATCGAGACCACCAGGTACAATGGTGTCTTCACCACGCTTGATTGCTACAACGTGGTAGGGATCGTTGGGGCCACATAAGTCGCGCAAGGGCTGGTTCAGAATCTCTGCCGTCTCACGCAGTTTAACGCCGAGTAAGGTAAGGGCGCCGTCGTGTACATCCCAACGCTGACGAACCCATGAGAGTTTCAAACCATTGTTGATATCGATGGCCGCAAGCACCTCCGGATAAATCAGTGAGTCGATACCCATCTGCTTGAACAGTTCTTTATTCTGTGGACTCAAATATTCATAGTTGTCAATGCGTGCCACCGTTTTTTTTGCTCCCAGACTATGAGCAATCATACATGCGGTCAGGTTCGTGGTTTCTTCAGGAGTGACGCCTACAAACAAATCGGCATGTGCCACACCAGCTTCTTTCAGAGCCTTGATGCTAGTAGGCGAGGCATCGTAAGTCATGACGTCATACTCGCTCAGTGCATTCAGCCTCTCTTCATTGTCATCAATGAGTATGCAGTCCTGATGCTCTCGTGACAGCAGTTTCGACAGGTGAGTTCCTACGGCACCTGCACCGACTATGACAATTTTCATATTCCTTTTATTGCTTTGATGATGGCTTCCTTGTCAAGGCCTACAATATGCTGGAGTTCATCTACGGTTCCATGCTCCACAAATTCTGTGTCTGGCAACCCGAGACGGACAATCTCTGGATGGTAGCCATGATCGTTCATCCATTCGATGACAGCAGAGCCAAGACCACCTGTTTTAACGCCGTTCTCAACGGTGATGATGCGGTTGAAGTTCTCTGCCACTTCCTGCAATATTGTCTCGTCGATGGGTTTGAGGAAACGCATGTCGTAATGGGCTGCGCTAGGAATATTGGCCTCACTGGCCTGACTAGATAAACTTTCTATGGCTTCTGCCACATTGTTGCCAATGGGACCGATACTCAGTACTGCCACATCATTGCCGTCATGCAATTTGCGACCTGTGCCTACCTTGATTTCTTCAAGCGGACAGCGCCAGTTTACGAGGACGCCGCCACCACGTGGATAGCGGATGACAAACGGCCCTTTGTTGGGTAGTTGGGCAGTATACATTAGTCTTCGTAACTCGTGCTCATCCATCGGAGACGAGATGGTTATATTCGGAATGGGGCGTAGGGCGGCGAGGTCGAAAGCACCATGATGTGTGGCACCGTCTTCGCCTACCAGTCCTGCACGGTCGAAACAGAAGACTACATGCAGGTTGAGCAATGCAACATCGTGGATGATATTATCGAAGGCTCGCTGGGCAAAAGCACTATATATATTGCAGAACGGCAGTAGTCCGTCTTTCGCCATACCGCCAGAGAAAGTCACCGCATGGCCTTCGGCAATGCCCACATCGAAAGTGCGCTCTGGCATCTCTTTCATCATGATATTCATCGAGCAGCCGCTAGGCATGGCTGGTGTTATGCCTACGATCTTAGGATTCTTTTTGGCCAGTTCCAAAAGGGTGTGACCAAACACATCCTGATATTTCTGAGGTTTGGAAGGGTCTTTGTCCACGATACGCTCGCCGGTCTCTGGGTCAAATTTGCCTGGTGCATGCCAAGTGGTAACGTCTTTCTCAGCAGGGGCATAGCCGTGTCCTTTCTGGGTGTGCAGATGCAACAACTTGGGGCCTTTCATGTCCTTAATCTGTCGGAGTATTCGCACAAGTTCCTTGACATCATGGCCGTTATAGGGTCCGAAATAGCGTATGTTCATACCCTCGAAGACATTTTGCTGATGCGAGATTGCGCTCTTGAAGGCATTGGCAAGGCGCTGAAGGCCGTTTTTCCTGGCATCGTTCATCAGTCCTTTTCTGTATAACCAATTATTGACTTTGAACTTGATGGCATTATAGGTCTCGTTGGTGCTGAGATTCAGCAGGTATTGCTTCATTCCACCCACACTGCGGTCGATTGACATATTATTGTCGTTGAGAATAATAAGCAGGTCGTTGGGTGAGGATGAAACGTTATTCAATCCTTCGAAAGCTAGTCCACCACTCATGGCACCATCGCCTATGACTGCCACTACGTGGCGTTGACTGTTGCCTTCTAAATTGGCAGCTACTGCCATGCCCAACGCAGCTGAGATGGAATTGGAAGCATGCCCGCAGGCAAAGGTGTCGTATTCACTCTCCGTAGGAGATGGAAAAGGTTTGATACCGCCTAATTTGCGATTCGTACAGAACTGTTCGCGTCTTCCTGTGAGAATCTTGTGCCCATATGCCTGATGACCCACATCCCATACGATACGGTCCTCTGGGGTATTATAAACATAATGCAGGGCGACTGTAATTTCTGCTACGCCAAGACTTGAAGCCAAATGTCCTGGATTGACGGAAAGTTCCTGTACGATGTCCTGTCGTAATTCCTTACATACCTGAGGTAGTTCATCCACCTTCAGTTTACGCAGGTCTTTCGGATATTGTATTTTGCTTAAAAGACTTAATTCTTCTTGTTCCACAGCATAAAAGTTGTATAAACTTTGCAAAGATACAAATAAATTGATAATTACAAAGTAAAAATTAAAAAATATTTGTATTTTTGTATGCTTTTCTTCTTTTTTATCTTTTTTTCCTTTTGTTATCGCTGTGTCCGAACTTGAGTCTCGGTTTGATTTTCATTTTGTGCATCTCATCAGTATTGGTAAACGAGAACTGCAACACCAAATCCGTCAGACTCCCTTTCAGCGTGACATCACCATTGGCTATGGCTCCATCGCTCTCAATGTTGGCAACGATGTTCTTCATATTGATATTTCGGTAGCCAATTTTCTTGACGTCAGCATCCACGTGTCCGATTGGCAATTTCCCGCCTTTCTGCTTACGCATGATAGCGGTACGGGTCTTGGAAATGTCGATTTTGAAGCTGGCAGAACAATCTATATTCCCTATTTTTTCTAATTGAAATAATTCACCAAGTTTCAAGGAGTCGGTGCTGACATTTCCTGTTACGTATTTGTTGATGCCGTCGAGTTCGAAATTAAAGTCGATGTCGCCTTTTTCTGTGTTCAGAAGCCCTCTGAACTGCTGTCTTTTCCATAGAATATCGAAACTGCCAGCATATCTGATGAGACCCATAGCGAAGATCTGAGTCATCATATATTTCTTTACAGTAAACTGATTGATAATCTTGTGTTTGATACCAGGTTTGGCCTTCATCTCATAAACCTCGAAATGGAGGTTCAGTTTATGGCCGTCTTTCAGATTCCGCAGCATACCCATCGAATTGATGGTCAGTTTGTTGTCATCAGTATTGACATGAATGTCCTTAAACAGCATCCCGTCGCCATTACCGTCCAGGCTGACGCTGAGGTTCAGAGGAATAGAGAACTTGTGCAGCACAGGGGCAAAAGGCTGTGAGATGTCTTTCAGCATGACGCGCCCTTTGATGGAGTCTGCATAGTAACTCAGCGAAGTGCCTTTCTCCTTGTCGGGCAGGAGAATGAGTCCTTTTGGAATTTCCAGACGGGTGGTAACCTGCTGAACGACAGCGTTTGCCAGTGTGATATGCTTGCCACTGACCGTGACATCAGACTTCAGCTCCGTCAGGTCAATGCCGGCTATTGTGTCTTTCACACAGCCATTGGTAAGCTTCAGCCGTAGCGAGTCCTTGCCGGTGTGAAGGATGTCGATACCCAGGTCTGCCTGCAGGTTAAAGTGCCGGTCGTCGAAAGCACCATGATGTGGCTTGCCTGTATTACGGCGCGGAAGGTCGCAGTCGCTCTTGAGTTCCAGTCCCTTGATGTCTACACGGATTGGATTATTCTCATTCCTCTTTCCTCTTTCCTCCTTCCTCGAAAAATCAGGGATGCTTGCTGTCAGCGTGCCCGAGTCGAGATGCCATTTCACGAGGGCTTTCTTTGTTTGTTTCTGCCAGTTCAGTTTCAGGTGGTGAACCGTAATCGTGTGTTTGCCCCGCCAGTGGTTATAAAACGCTTGGGCTAACTCGTAATCAGCATTGTTGTACTTAACGTGTATGCCATTCACCACCGCATCCTTTATGTCAAACTTAAAGGCACTGTGCTTGGTGCTATCCTTGTCTTTTTTGTCTTTCTTATTCTTTTTATTGGCGTCTAATAGAAATTGGTAGTTGGCAGGGCCATCATGAGGCTTAATGAGGAACGCATCGACGCTGTCCACCTCGCATCTTCTCAGAAGAATTTCTCCCCGCAGCAGGGCCAGCACTCTCATGTGTCCCCAAATCCTGCCCACCTTCAGCATGTCGCGCTGTTGCTGGTCCTTCAGTTTGATGCCTTCAACGCTGGCACTCATAGCCAGAAGGTTCAGCTTGACACGGTCAATCTTCACTTCTGTGTTCAACTCCTTAGAGAGCGCATCCGTAGCCATACCCACCAGCTTGTTCTGCACATAGCTGCTGTTGGCAACAATAATTGTTACCAAAACCAGAACGGCTATGATGACAGCCACTATCTTCAGGACGAGGCGGAGGCCTTTTGCGAACTTAGCCATAAAACCTGCGATATTTGCGGGCAAATTTACATAAAAAAGCCGAAACTACGGCTAAATAATCATTTTTTTCGCCAAAAATGCGAATTTTTCCTAAAAATTATTTGGTAGTTAAAAAATATTTCCTATCTTTGCACCGATAAAGCCTGCCCAGGAGTGGGCGGGCGTAAGTAAATAACATCGATGGAAGAGACACCAGGCCGTTTGTAGGGCCAGTCTCGAAAGGACGTTTTCGAAACGTTACCTGTCTGTGAAAGTCAAACTTCGCAAATTTGAATCTTGGAACGACGGTGATGCAACAGAGACGTTCGCGTGGGTGAGTTTTATATTCCCTGCGCCTGATTTTTCCTTTATATATAAATAAGGTGTACCCTCATGCTAAGGGTGCGTCTTGGTGTATATAGAAGAATGGAATTATGTCAGGTCGTAGTGTGTGTATATATCACTCGACGTGGGCAGGCTTTACGTTGCTTATCCTTTCCAAGGGGCAATGCGAAGGCCTGACTTCAGGGATAGGCGCGGAGAGAAACTTTACTCCCACGTCTTTTTTTATTGCCAGTAATCGGCGTAGTTCCATTCAGAATTGTTAATGAGAGTGACGACCAGCAGGGGAGCAGCTGGCCGAAAGTTTGATGTGTGATTCAATTTAAATAACTTCTTTTATTAACATTTTAAATTTTAAAAAATTATGGACAAGAAAGTATTGAAATTCTATGAGGCTCCCGCTGCTGAGGTGGTGGAGCTTGAAGTTGAAGGTTTCCTCTGCGCAAGCCCCAACCCAGACGATCCGTTCGATGGAAGTTCGGCCGGCGGTGAACAAGGTGAATAATTTAAACTAATTTTTTCATTTATTATTATGAACAAGAAACTTTTATTAGCAACCATGTCGCTCGCAGTGCTTGCGGCATGTACTGACAACGATTTCGAAAGCCAGAACAAGAATGTGGCAGAGGAAATAAGTCCTATTCAGTTTGAACTTATTAACGGTGACGGTGATGCAACGAGAGCATCTTGGAATGAAGCTAGCTCTGCGATCTCTTTCAGTGCAACCCAAGGTGACCTCTTCACACTCTATCACGGCGGAACCTGTGCTGCAGTATCTGACCCCTTGAGCGGATTTGAGAATGCAATCTATACGGCACAGCCAGGCACACCGGCCACTCTGAGCACTCCTTCAATGATTAAGGCTGGTAAGGCAATCATGGTTTGGCCTGCTGACACCACATTCAACTCTAGTGATTTCACCGGCGGAAAATTCCAAATTACGATTCCTGCTGCGCAGACAGACTTTGTGAATCAACTTCCTTATGTGTCTGACCTCATTACTATCGGCGCCTACACTGGTACAAAACATAAACCTGCAGATTACAACACAGCGGGTTATGACAGAAAGTATCCAATCTTCATGCGTCAGATGGGT
>CACWSX010000036.1 GCA_902763615.1 uncultured Prevotellaceae bacterium
CCGAGTAGCAGCCTTTGTCGCTTCAACAGGCATCACTATCAACGATTTCATCAATCGGGCTATCACGAACGAACTGAAGAAAGTGGCTGCACTATAAAGTGGCCAATAAAACCAAGACAATTTGGAGGAAATATTTGGAATATTGCCCGAATTGTTGTATCTTTGCAATGTCTATTAGAACAAACAACGTCTGAGCGACAATATGTTTAAAATTTAAAACTGTAAGAATTATGAAGCAGAAAGATGAAAAAAAGGACCCTAAGGTTCTGTCACAGGAAGAGTTAGAGAACGTTGTGGGTGGTAAGAAACCTCCAAAACCAAAATTCGAAGGTTAAGTTTCGAATATTGATATCCAAAAGGAGAGCCTGCAGAATGCCTGCAGGCTCTCTTTTTTTTCCTCTGCTCTCTCCCGTTGCACTTGCTGCAGTGCCATAGCCGTGGGGACCATAGCCGTGGGGACAGGTGCCTGAGTCATAGCAGCCGTCATACCTAAGAACCATACCTAAGTACCTGTCCCCGTGACTATCGAAGAAAAGACCGGCATCGAGAGGATGTCGGTCTTTTATACGGCGCACAGTTGATGCCGAAATAGATGATTTTTTTGAATTGTGTTGATTTTTTAATGAGAAATGGATCGCGCTTGAAACAACATTTACGTTATTTGACATGATAGTAATTCTATTGCTGACGGGATCAAAAACCTGTCCCAATCCCTGTTTTTGTCTTTTGTTGGAAATGATTTGACGCTGATTAACTTATTTTAACGGGAGAGGTGGCGGAGATGAGCCGTTTATTTCTTATATTTGCAAAATAATTAGGTAAAGATTACGATACTAAAATATATTTAATAACCCAAATGATTTCAAGTATGAAACAAAAACTGTTTGCATTATTTGCAGCCGCAGTGCTCCTGCTAGGCATGAGCGCCTGCAAAAACGAAGACAATCCGTCATCAGGATGGGGAGACAACATATCGGCTCCCGCCCAACTGAAGCAGGGCATCTGGACGGAGTATGACGAGGCTCTTTTAACCTCAGGCAAGTACACCGCTGAGGAACTGGCCGCAATGCCTACCGTCGGCATAAAGATTGAAGGCGACAAGGGCTACTTCTTCACCTACACAGCTGATGACGCCAGTGAGCCCGTGGAGGGACAGATCAGCTACGACAAGAGCACGGGCAAAGGCACCATCACCTTCCCCACCATCGCAGACAGTCCGCTCTCAGACCAGAAGGTCAACTTCACCGCCACCACCGACGAGACGTTGGAGTTTGAGCTGACCTACGAAGGCCAGAAGACGACTGCCACCTGTGTATGGCTCTGCGAGAACCTGGACAACTGGAACTGGGAAATCACGGACGAAGACTGGAAGGAGCTGATGGCCTACTATGAGCAGTATGCCGCCGATGCAGGCCCCGACGCCAGCATCGACTGGAGCGACTCTGACGTGGAAGGTCTGGCCGAGCCGCTGGTGTGGGACGAAGATGCTTTGGCACCAGCCAAGACCAGGGCTATCGCCACAGGCACAATTCTCTTCATAGGCGCACAAATACTGGGTGCCCTCTTTGAGGAGGAAAAGCCAGACCCAAGTGTGGAGATTAACAAGAGACTTGATATTGTCACCAGGAGACTCGATCAGGTGCTGGGAAATCAGGAGAAGATGATGGAACAGATAGACCTGCAATTCAATCAGATGGACCAGCATTTCGGCAAGGTGAACGAACGCCTCATCGCTATTGCCAATAAAATGAAACACAGCGATGCCGTGAAGATATTTAACGACCGTAATACACTATATTACAATCCGTTGAAGGTGCAGAACCAGAGCTGCTTTGACGATGCCTATAAACTCTACAACGCCAACAAGAGCGATCTGAGCAAGGTGAGCACCACCTTAGGCGAATATGGCAAGGAATGGGTAGGCAACAACGAGGAGTATCTCAAACTGACTTGGCAGTATATCGAATACCTCACCACCGTGCAGCATCCCGATTACGGCACGGGCATGGACAAAATCTACGACGGACTGACATTTGACAAGTATCCCTGGGAGCACCTTGCCACTGCCGACCGCCTGAGTTACAGATCCTACGACATGTTCATGATCACCAAGTGCCTCTTCATGATCTGCCTCTATGCCAACTATTGCGATCTCTCGGACATCAAGAAAGAGGGAATCTATAACAACTACGATATCTACAAGGACAAATTCTTGAAATTCAGCATGTTTAAGACCACCGACCCCGATAAGTTCCGCGTCTGCCAGATTCCGGGTGCCCACTTCGTGATGCACAAGGAGTTGCAGAAGTATAACTACAAAGGTGCGAATAACGAGGCCCCCCATCCGGCTATTTACGGCCCGATGGCTGTTTATAGACCTGAGTGGCATGAGGCTGGCTCCATCAAGATAGAGAATCCTGAAAAGTTGAGGACAAGTTTATTGAGTTGGCAAGATGCTCAAGCCATCTACAAGTATTATAAATCTGCTGTTTATCCCAAAAATAGCTTCGACTGGTATGAAGTGTTTGCAACTAGTGATATGGGAGCCGGTGCAGTCTTTGCCAAGGAACCAGACAATTATAGTCCGGGCACTATTAGATTTTTGTTGTATGATCAGGATGAAGTTGGCGGAGTGGAGAATTATGGTATGCAAAACGATCTTTATATAAGATCTGTATCAGGGAGGTCTCTAGAAGGTCAATGGAGTAAGAATTCACTTCAATTGGGAATTACAGATGCCCCTCAAAATGGTAAGGCACTATGGCGTAATAATGGTAATGATTATCTTCCATATAATTATTACGCAGCGATAGTTGCAGAGCGCTTCGACTAAGTCGCTTCCCGCATTCCGTAACATTCAAAAGAGTCCCCGCTCATCACATTGGGCGGGGACTCTTTTATATATTTAAATTAAGTTTGTCGCTTAGATTAGTAATTGTTTCATCATAGATAGTTTCTTTTTCATACGTTTAGTTTTAGTTAGTTATTAAAAACGTTAAAGCCTCGCAGGGATGCGGGGCTTTAACGCGTTTATATGACTCGGGAGACTTACTCACGGTTTGATGAGTTTGTAGCTTCGATCACCGTCTTTCACGATGTATATGCCAGGTGGTAATGTCTGCAGATCGAAGGCCGATAAACCGTCAGAAAGCTTCCCCTTGCCGATTAGCTTACCCGAAAGATCATAGACCTTGATCCCAGTTTGGCTGCCTTGATGCCTGATCAGATGGATGTCGTCGGACGAAGCATTCTCAAACGACAGTTTCTCGATGTCTTTGAAAGGATACTCTACCGTTTTATCAGAACTCACCACCTTCAATACATTCGCTTTTGCGAACGTCATCTGCGGCTTCTTCGCAAATGGAATGCTTACCACCCTCTTGTCCTTGGTGTGGATGTTCAGCGTCTCCTGAGCTGATACCATCATGGCGGACATTGCCACACAGATAAACAAAATCACCCTTACCATAATTCATTGTTTTTTACGATACTCCTGGCTTTCATCATCAGTCTCTCCGATACACCGATATCAGTCGGCATTATCGTGAATTTCGGCGGGTTATAGGGTCCCACATTCTTCCGTAGATAAGGTGCTGCAGCTCCCGGCATGACAGCTCTCACATCAATGGTCTTGACGACAGAACGCTTGTCGGGAATCTCCAAGACGCCATCGGCCGAGGTAGTGCCCCACGGATTACGCATGCAGAAAATAGCATTTACATTATTCGACAGCATAAAGGCAAAGGCGTGTGCCGTCACAGTTTCCAACTGACCTACCTTGATGCCGCCCACATTAAAGCCACCAATCGTAATCATACCTTGTTGAAGGACATACTCAATCAGCGTCTTCAACTCAGATGTGTGCAACGTGTTCGGCGCAATGGCAAAGCTCTCGCCGTCGCCCGTAAACAGTGGCGCCAAGAACTCTGTTCCGATACCCTCTACATTATCTATCTGGAAGCGTGTTTCCCACTTCATGAAAGCCTTTTCCAGAATGGTCGCCCAGGTTACCACATTGTTTTTGCCAGTCACCTGTCCAATCTTGCCATTGTTTTCACTCAATATCTTGTTCGAAACACATACCTCTATGGGCTTTCCTTGGGCATCAAACATCTTCACCGTATAGGTCTTGTTACCATTATCCGTGATGATGCTCTTGATGAAGTCTGGATACAGGTAGGCCAGCGATGCAAATACCGAGCAGGCGCTACAATCGCCGATAGCATGCTGGTTAACATCAGCTGGCGAAGGATCACCATAGGGATACAATTTCACCGGTTGCCCCACCCATCTGGGGAGATTCGCTACGGCGGCTGGTTCATTATCGGGATCCATCAGCCAGGCAATATCCTCGCTGGTGGCGCCACGCTTTCCCTCGTAGTGCTTACCCATCGGTGTGGAGCTCGACTTGGTATAGCCGTAGGCATAAGACATGATTGTGTTGATGTTGTTCGTCTCCTTATGATTGGGCAGTTCGTTCTCCAGTTCCGCATTCCTGGCCTCTTCCTTCGTGGGATAAAAATAGCGGTCGGCACCATCATGTCGAAGCACTAACAACGACGATGTATATTCAAGGATCTCGAATTTCTTCACCTCCGAAGGCTTCTTGACATTCTTGCCGGTAAAGGTCTTGTTGTCTGCCGAGTACTCCAGCGTAAAGGTGTTCGTACCTTCACCACTTCCGCCCCACACCAATTGATTGCCATCAAAAGCAAAATACTCTCCACCATCAAAGTGAATCACCGTCGTTCCAGCTTTATAGATACCCAGATACCACGTTCCTTTGATATACCCTTCATTCTCATCTTCACTCGTTTCATCCGTTACGATCTTCTCAATCTTCGAGGTTTGATAACTTTTCGTTGTTCCATCCTTCAGATGAATCACAATTCTCTGTGCGCTAATGTCTATCAGCGATAGCACCATTAATACCGTCAATAAAAGTCTTTTTTTCATCATAAAGTCGTTTTATTAGTTTTTTAAGTTGTTATAACATCAATAGTTCCGTTTGCAAAGTTACAAATAAATATCGAAAAAACAAATCTTTGGACAACTTTTTTGCTTGTATGAACGTTTTATTCGTTTCGTTGTCAAAAACAAAATATTCTTTTAGTTTTCTCGAGCGTGAGTATCATCGGCGCAGCCAGAGGTAGGAATAAGTTGGGAGAAAAAAATCCCCGCTCGGTTGGGAGCGGAGATTTTGGTGGGTTATTTGAAGATCTTCTGGGCGAAGTTGAAGAGGCCGTATTTCCAGACCACGAAATCGTGGCGGCCACCAGGATATTCGATCAAGGTGCAGGGGATGCCCTTCTCGTCGAAGCCCTCGGGAGCAGCCACATAGGCGTCATACTTCACATCAATCTGTGGCATCTGGCCGAACATAGGCGGTCGTCCACCACCACCAGGCTGAGCATCAGCAGTAGCGAATGCCAGCATTAAAAGGCAGGATAAGAATAGCTTTTTCATTGTCGTAATTAATTAGTAATATTAGTATAATGAGTTATTTGATAAGTTGATGCTACAAATATACGAATTATTTTTGAATTTTGTTGATTATTTAATGAGAAATTTGTAATTTTGCAGCAAAAAACAAAACAAACGATGAAACAAACGCTATTAGGACTAATCATGGCCTTCTGTCCGACGATGGCCAGCAACGCACAAGTGATCGACACAGTATTGAACAAAGTGAGTCAGCAACCCTTTAACTTCTCGGTAGCCGTTCCCGACGGGAATTACCGCGTGACGGTGACGCTTGGCAACAAGAAAAAAGCCGGACAAACTGTGGTACGTGCAGAATCAAGACGTCACTACGTGGATGAGGTCGTAACGAAGAAAGGAAAGTTCACGACGGTAGAGTTTATCGTGAACAAACACAGTCCGGTAATCGAAGGCAATGTGCGGGTAAAGTTGAAGCCGAGAGAGGTGGACTATAAGAACTGGGACGACTCGCTGAACCTTTCATTCTGTGGTTCAATGCCTGCCGTTCAACGGATTAAGATAGAGCCTGTTACAAATGTTACAACAGTCTTTCTTTGCGGCAATTCGACTGTAGTAGATCAAGAGAACGAGCCCTGGGCCTCGTGGGGACAGATGATCACCCGTTGGTTCGGTCCGCAGGTGGCCATCGCCAACTTCGCCGAGAGCGGCCTTTCATGCACCTCCTTCCTCGCCCAGCTGCGTCTGGACAAGATCCTTTCGCAATTGAAAAAAGGCGACTATGTGATTGTGGAATTCGGTCATAATGACGAGAAGGAGAAGAAGGCCGGCGACGGCGCCTGGTACTCGTATTCGAGGAACCTGAAGATCTTCGTCGACCGTGTGAGGGCAGCAGGTGGCAACATTATCTTCTGCACACCGACGGCCAGACGATCGTTTGACGACCAAGGCCATATCATCAACACCCACGGCGACTATCCCGCAGCGATGAAAGCTGTGGCCCAACGGGAACAAGTGCCCGTGATTGACCTGACAAAGATGTCGACCACTTTCTACGAGACTTTAGGCGTGGAAGGTTCTAAGCGAGCATTAGTGCACTACCCTGCCAACACTTTCGCCAATCAGGACAAGCCGTTGGCCGACAACACCCATTTCAACCCCTTCGGTGCCTGGGAGATTGCCAAGATGGTGGTGATGGGACTGAAACAGATCCAGTCGCCCTTGGCCAGCTATCTGCGTCAGGAGTGGCAGGACTTCGACCCTGCACAACCCGACAATCCCGACCAATTCGTCTGGCAGATGTCGTCGGGCAGTAATCTCACCAAACCTGACGGCAACTAAATCTGTGTGACATAAATCAATATTACTCAATTTATTGAGTAGAAAGTGAGATTTTTTGGAGATTATTGCGGGAAGTTGCGATATTTTTCGTAACTTTGCACACTGATTTTGAAAAATAAGAACGAAAATTAGATGGAAACGACCGCAATTCTGCTTCTGCATTGTCCCGACAAACAGGGCATTATCTCAGAAGTAACCAAATTTATAACCGACAACAAAGGCAATATTGTCTACCTGGATCAGTATGTAGACAAGGTAGAGGGCATGTTCTTCATGCGCATAGAATGGGAGCTCGAGGGATTCCTCATCCCCCGCGACAAACTCTACGACTATATCACCACGCTCTACGCCCAGCGCTACCAGATGAAGTTCTCGCTCTATTACAGCGACAAGCGTCCGAGGATGGCGATTTTCGTCTCGAAGATGAGTCATTGCCTCTACGACCTCCTGGCACGCTGGAAGGCTGGTGAGTTTAACTGCGACATCCCCTGCATCGTGTCGAACCACGAGGATCTGCGCTATGTGGCCGACCAGTTCGGTATTCCCTATTATGTGTGGAGCATCAAGAAAGACCACTCTAACAAGGCCGAGGTGGAGGCTGCCGAGATGGAGCTGTTGAAGAAGGAGGACATCTCGTTTATCGTGCTGGCCCGCTATATGCAGATTATCAGCGACGAGATGATTGCCGAATATCCGCATCACATCATCAACATCCACCACTCGTTCCTGCCGGCGTTTATCGGTGCAAAGCCCTATCACCAGGCATATGAACGCGGTGTGAAGATCATCGGCGCCACAAGCCACTATGTGACGGCCGAGCTGGACGCAGGACCGATTATCGAACAGGATGTGACGCGCATCACACATAAGGACACGCCAGACAGTCTCGTACTTAAAGGCAAAGATCTGGAGAAAATCGTGCTCTCACATGCTGTCTCGAAACATATCCAGCGCAAAATTCTCACTTATAAGAACAAAACGATCATCTTCTCATAATGAATGTAGCAATCGTCAAATACAACGCAGGAAACATCTACTCGGTGGTGAATGCCCTCCGACGAATGGGCATCGAACCAATATTGACCGATGACGCAGAACAGTTGATGAAGGCCGACCGCGTACTCTTTCCAGGACAAGGTCATGCTGCCGAGGCGATGGAATACCTGAAGGCCCGCAAGCTCGACATGGTAATCCGCGACCTGAAGCAGCCTGTGTTCGGCATCTGCGTGGGGCAACAATTGCTTTGCAAGCATTCAGAAGAGGGTGATGCCGATTGTATTGGAATCTTCGATGCAGAAGTGAAACGGTTCATGCCCAAGAAGCATGAGGATAAGGTGCCCTGCATGGGATGGAACGAGTTGGATGTCACATTGGGGTCAGGACACTTTGTGACATCCGGCCGTAATGTCACAAAGTGTCCTGACCCCAATGTGACATTGTTGGAGGGGCTTGGAGAGCATCCTTATGTCTATTTCGTACATAGTTATTATGTGCCTGTGTGTGCTGAGACCATCGCCATAGCCGATTATATCCTGCCCTACTCGGCATCGATGCACAAGGATAATTTCTACACCTGCCAGTTCCACCCCGAGAAAAGTGGCAAGATAGGCGAGAGGATCTTAAGAAATTTCTTAGAGTTATGATAGAACTGATACCTGCCATAGATATAATAGACGGAAAGTGCGTGCGCCTGACTAAAGGAGATTATGACCAGAAAACGGTCTACGGTAATCCTATTGATATGGCCAAGGAGTTTGAACGCATCGGGTATAACCGTCTGCACGTCGTGGATCTCGACGGCGCTAAGTCGAAGCATATCGTCAACGATGCCGTTCTGCGCGCCATCACCACCGAAACGAATCTCACTGTTGATTTCGGAGGTGGCATCAAGACTGATGAGGACCTCGAGAAGGCCTTTGCAGCCGGAGCCTCAATGGTAACAGTAGGCTCGATAGCCGTAACGAATCCTGATCTGTTTATGGGTTGGTTGGAAAAATACAGTGCAGAGAAAATGATACTGGGTGCTGATGTCAGGCATGGTAAAATCAGTATCAACGGTTGGAAGGAGGATTCCGACGAGGACCTGTTGTCATTCCTCGAAAAATATGTGAATGCAGGCGTAAAGAATGTGCTCTGTACGGAAATCTCAAAGGACGGTACCCTTTCAGGTCCCGCCATCGATCTCTACCGACAGGTGATGGACGCCTACCCAGCGTTGCATCTTATTGCCAGCGGTGGTGTATCGTCAAAAGAAGACATCATAGCCCTCGATGCAGCCAGCATCCCCGCTGTCGTGTTTGGAAAGGCTATTTATGAAGGCAAAATAAATTTGAAAGAGTTATGGGACTGGCAAAACGCATAATACCCTGTTTGGATGTGAAAGACGGTGAGACCGTCAAGGGCACGAACTTCGTGAACCTTCGCTCTGCTGGCGACCCCGTAGCATTGGGTAAGGCCTATAGCGAACAAGGCGCCGATGAACTCTGTTTTCTGGACATCACAGCCAGTTTCGAAGGTCGCAAGACCTTCACGGAGATGGTGACACGTGTGGCTCAGGAGATCAATATCCCCTTCACTGTGGGTGGCGGTGTCAATGAGTTGGCTGATGTGGAGCGTCTGCTCTATGCCGGTGCCGACAAGGTGAGTGTAAACTCGGCCGCTATCCGGCGTCCGGAATTGATTGACGAGATTACAAATCGCTTCGGTTCTCAGGTGTGTGTCTGCGCCATCGATGCGCGACTGGATGAAGATGGCTGGCACTGTTATCTGAAAGGCGGTCGTGAGCGCACGGAGCGCGGGCTCTTCGAGTGGGCCCATGAGGCTCAGGAGCGTGGTGCAGGGGAGATTCTCTTCACTTCGATGAACCACGACGGTGTGAAGGAAGGCTATGCCAACGAAGCCTTACGCGAACTGGCAGACAATCTCTCAATCCCCATTATCGCCAGTGGCGGTGCAGGTTGTAAGGAGCATTTCCGCGATACTTTCATCGAGGGACATTCTGATGCGGCCCTCGCAGCTTCCGTCTTCCACTTCGGCGAGATTCCCATCCCCGAACTCAAACAATATTTAAAATCAGAAGGAATAAACGTACGCATATGAAAATAGATTTTGAAAAGTGCGGCGGCCTGGTGCCCGCCATCATTCAAGATGCCAACACCAAGAACGTGTTGATGCTTGGTTATATGAACAAAGAGGCATACGACAAAACGTTGCTGACCAAAAAGGTAACGTTTTGGAGCCGTTCGCGCAATTGTCTCTGGACCAAGGGCGAGACAAGCGGTAACTTCCTCAACCTCGTGAGCATCGCTGTGGACTGCGACAACGACACCCTGCTGGTAAAGGCATTGCCTGATGGTCCCACTTGCCACAAGGGTACTGACACCTGTTGGGGCGAAGAGAACGAAAGCAATCCCCTACTCTTTCTTGAGGAGTTGCAGGATTTCATTGACAAGCGTTACAAGGAGATGCCCGAGGGCAGTTATACAACCTCACTCTTCAAGGATGGCATCAACCGCATTGCCCAGAAAGTTGGTGAGGAAGCCCTAGAGGCTGTGATTGAAGCTACCAACGGCACCAAGGAGAAACTGGTCTACGAAGCCTCGGATATGATCTATCATCTGATTGTACTGCTCACCAGTAAGGGGCTGCGCATTGAAGATATTGCCTCAGAACTCAGAAAGCGACACGATCCCAATTGGGACAAGAAACGTCGCGAGGCCAAAGCCAAAGGTGAAATGGAATAAGGAAAAGAATTCGTTTGCAAAATAATATTTATGTTAGTAGATTACAGGAAAGCGAATATCTGTCAGACAGAGGGCGAAAACATACTCGAGCATGTCAGTTTTCAAGTAAACGAAGGCGACTTCATTTATCTCATCGGACGCGTAGGCTCTGGTAAAAGCAGTCTGCTGAAGACCATCTATTGTGAACTTGACATCGACGAGGCGGAAAAAGCTGAAGTGCTGGGGCAAAACCTGTTGGAAATACGCCGCAAGGACATTCCCGCCCTGAGGAGACAGATGGGCATCATCTTCCAGGACTTCCAGTTGCTTACCGATCGCAATGTTTACAAGAACCTGCGTTTCGTACTCAATTCGACAGGATGGAAAGACAAGCAAGAGATTGACGACCGTATTCGCGAGGTGCTTCACGATGTGGAGATGGACGATAAGGCTGAGAAAATGCCTCACGAACTCTCTGGCGGTGAGCAGCAGCGTATCGCTATCGCCAGAGCCATCCTCAACCATCCAAAGATGATTGTGGCTGATGAACCCACCGGTAGCCTCGACACAGAGACAGCCGACAATATCCTGCAATTGCTGAGGGAAATATCACAGAAAGGAACGGCTGTGATTATGACCACACACAACATGCCCCTGCTCGACAAATACCCTGGCATCGTGTATCGTTGTGACGACGGCAAGATGGACAAAATTGATAATATATTATATGGATAATTGACAATTAAAAATATACAGCAATATGAAAGTAATGAAATTCGGCGGAACTTCCGTCGGCACTCCTCAGAGAATGAAAGAGGTGACACAACTCGTCACCAAGTCTGGAGAACCCGTCTTTGTCGTGCTCTCCGCCATGTCTGGCACTACCAACTCGCTTGTAGAGATTTCGGATTATCTCTACAAGAAGAATCCAGATGGCGCCAATGAGGTAATCAACCGTCTGGAGCAGAAGTATCTGCGTCACGTAGAGGAACTCTACACCAAGGATGAAACCAAGCAGACCACTCGTGAATTCCTGAAGGGAGAGTTCGACTATCTGCGCTCGTTCACCAAGGAACTGTTCACCAGTTTCGAAGAGAAGAGCATCGTGGCACAGGGCGAGATGATGTCGACCAATATGGTGGTGAATTACATGAAGGAGATTGGTATCAAGGCCGTGCTGCTGAATGCCCTCGACTTCATGCGCACCGACAAAAACTCGGAGCCCGATCCTGTGTACATTAGGGAAAAGCTGAATGCCATCCTCGAGGAGAATGAGGGTGCACAAGTGTTTATTACCCAAGGATTCATCTGTCGTAACGCCTATGGTGAGATCGACAACCTTCAACGCGGCGGTTCCGACTATACGGCTTCGCTTGTGGGTGCCGCTATCGGTGCTGAGGAGATTCAGATCTGGACCGATATCGACGGTATGCACAACAACGACCCTCGTGTAGTAGATCACACGGAGCCCGTTCATCAGTTGCATTTCGAGGAAGCCGCCGAACTGGCTTACTTCGGTGCCAAGATCCTGCACCCCACCTGTGTGCAGCCTGCGAAGTATGCTGGTATCCCCGTACGCCTGCTGAACACGATGGACCCCGATGCCGAGGGAACCACCATCAGCAACGCCACTGAATACGGCAAGATCAAGGCCATCGCTGCCAAGGACAATATTATCGCCATCAAAATCAAGTCGTCGAGAATGCTTCTGGCGACGGGCTTCCTGCGCAAGGTATTTGAAATTTTCGAGAGCTACCAGACACCAATTGATATGGTCTGCACATCTGAGGTGGGCGTCTCGATGAGTATCGACAATTCCGCTCATCTGGGAGAGATTGTTGACGAATTGAAGAAATACGGTACCGTCACCGTCGACACCGGCATGTGTATCATCTGTGTTGTGGGTGACCTCGACTGGTCAAACATCGGTTTCGAGACCCTGGCCCTCGATGCGCTGAAAGATATCCCCGTCCGCATGGTCAGCTATGGCGGCTCCAACTACAACATTTCGTTCCTGATCCGCGAGGAGGACAAGAAGCGCGCCCTCCAGAAACTCAGCGATACTATCTTCAATAAATAAACGATGGGGAAAGGCAAATTTCCGATAGAAAGGTTTCAGAAGATCCAGACACCTTTTTATTATTACGATAGCGAGGTGTTGCGCCAGACGCTGCGCACCATCAACGAAGAGGCTGGCAAGCACGAAGGCTTTGTGGTGCACTATGCCATAAAGGCCAATGCGAACCCTAAGATCCTGCGTATCATCCGCGAGGCAGGCCTCGGTGCCGACTGTGTGAGCGGTGGTGAGATCGAAGCATCAATCAAGGCAGGATTCCCCGCCTCGAAGATCGTCTATGCTGGTGTGGGAAAGAGCGACTGGGAAATCAATCTTGGTCTCGATAGTGACATTTTCTGTTTCAACGTCGAGAGCATTCCCGAGCTGGAAGTCATCAACGAACTGGCCGCGAAGAAAGGCAAGGTAGCTCGCGTCGCCTTCCGTCTGAACCCCAATGTGGGCGCCCATACACACGCCAACATCACCACAGGACTCGCAGAGAATAAGTTCGGCATCGCCATGCGCGATATGCTCAAGGTAATCGATGAAGCCTCGAAGATGGCGAATGTGAAGTTCGTTGGACTACATTTCCATATCGGCTCCCAAATCCTCGACATGGGCGACTTCCAAGCCCTCTGTAATCGCGTCAATGAGTTGCAGGATGAGCTGGAGCGTCACCGCATCCGCGTAGAACATATCAATGTAGGAGGTGGTTTAGGTGTTGACTATGAGCACCCCAACCGTCTGCCCATCCCCGATTTCAAGGCTTATTTCGACACCTATGCCCGTCAGATTAAACTGCGCAACAACCAGACCTTGCACTTCGAGTTAGGACGTGCCGTTGTGGCACAATGCGGTTCGCTTATCACGCGTACATTATATATTAAAGAAGGGGCAACAAAGCGCTTCGCCATCGTCGACGCAGGGTTCCCTGACCTCATCCGTCCTGCACTTTATCAGGCCTATCACAAGATTGAGAACATCACCAGTGAGGAGCCCAAGGAAACCTATGACGTGGTAGGGCCCATCTGTGAATCCACTGACGTCTTTGCTAAGCAGATAGACCTGAACAAGACCCGTCGCGGTGATTTGCTGGCAATCCGTAGTGCAGGAGCCTACGGCGAAATCATGGCCTCGCAATATAATTGCAGGAAACTACCCAAAGGATATCTCAGCGATGAATAAATTCTCTGTCATCATGACCGTTTACGACAACGGCAACGATCTGGAACAGCACTTACCAGCTTTCTTGACACAGGCTTATGAGCCTGGCTATGAGGTCATTGTCGTCGACGAATCATCGACTGACGATACTGATGATGTACTGAAACTCATGAAGCAACAGTATCCTCATCTCTATACCACTTTCCTCCCCAAGCCTGATATCCATATCACAAGAAAAAGACTTGCTTTCACTATAGGCGTAAAAGCGTCTAAGAATGAATGGATTATCTTTTCAGACATCAATTCATTTCCGCAGGACGACAATTGGCTTCAGACCATCGGTAGTAATATCGGGAATGGATCGGACATCATGCTGGCTCGCTACAAAAAAAACAAGCTACAAATGAGTCTGTTCGAGGATTTGGAGGCGGTAAGCAACTATATTGTCAAAGGCGAGCGCCAACGGGCTGACGGCCACAAGGGCACACATATGAGGAAACTGAGGGGCAAGTATGATTTCATCGTCGTCAAAGCAGACAAGGCCCATGAGTTGTTGAAATTATTTGATCAGCCTGTAGGATTCGGTCGTCTGTTAAGCCTCCGGATGAGCATACTGTTCCGTAATCTTTTCTGAGCATGAAAATCCTGCACGTCTATCCGAAATCCGATGAAATGGTGGCGCAACACGTCGCCCAACTCATGGATGGCATGCAGCTCAGTGCAGAGGTGCAAGCTGTGAGCAACCTCGCTGATTTCAAGATCATCTGCAAGAACTTTAATCCCGACATTGTACATTGTCACGGATGCTGGCAATACAGCATCGTCAATGCTGGCAATTTCGCCCGCAGACAAGGCATCCGGATTGTGCTCTCGCCTCATGGACAATTAGAGCCTTGGGTGCTCGAAGAAAAACCTCTCCAAGAGAAATTCCGCAAGACCGCCCTCTGGCAAAAGCCCTTTGTAGAAAAGGCCTATGCACTAATTGCCTTTGGCAAGATGGAACATCATTATCTGGCGCAATTGAAATGGAATCCCCGCATTGAAGTCATCAGCAATGCCGTCATCACTAATAGCACCACCCGCGAGAAAATGTGCTCGCAGACCTTCGCAGTGTATCAGAAAATACTCGATTCGAATGTACTCGAACAGATGGACGATGACACGCTGCATGTAATGTCTGCCATCATCAAGGCTGGTATCTTAGGCGACAAGCGATGGACAGAACTCAATATGCCGAAAGCTGTCGATTGGAGACGTATGCTCATCTACGCAGAGCATCAGAACATCCGTAACTACGTGGACTATGGTATCAATATCCTCGGTCTCTCAGCCCTCAGCCTCGACACAGAGCAACTGCCCGCCTACTTTCCAGAAAACTATCATCGTCCACAGTCCATCAAGCAACTGATTGGAGAATATAAGGGCGACGAAACAGACTATTTGGTGCGCATGATCCGCCAAATAGAAAAGCAGCCATTATTGCTTCACCTCATTGAGCTCACCCGGGAGCTCTATCGTGATACCATCAACGACGACCTATTGCTAGAGGCTTTTGAGCAGAAAGGATTGACAAAGTTCGCAGGTCGATTGATGCAGGTGCTCCACGAGCAGACGCTCCTTGACGAAGGCTACATGCCAATAGATCCTATCGATGATCGTGGAACGCAAAAAATACGTGATAATATAACTAATCACCTAAAGATATGACATCTAACCACCACTACAACGAATCCGACAAGCACTATCTACAGTTGCTATCACAATCATTTCCCACTATCGCTGATGCAGCCAAGGAGATTATCAATCTCGAGGCCATCATGAACCTGCCTAAGGGCACGGAGCATTTCCTGGCCGACCTCCATGGTGAGAGTGAAGCCTTCCAGCATGTGCTGAAAAATGCCTCAGGCAACATCAAGCGTAAAGTGAATGAACTTTTTGGCAATACCATCCGTGAGTCGGAAAAAAAAGAACTCTGCACACTCATTTATTACCCAGAGGAGAAACTCGAACTAATCAAGGCTCAGGAGGCCGACCTCGACGACTGGTATCGTATCACCATTCATCAGTTGGTACGCGTCTGTCGCGATGTCTCCTCGAAATACACACGCAGTAAAGTACGTAAATCGCTGCCTGAGGACTTTTCATATATTATCGAAGAATTACTCCATGAGCGCACGGATGATATCGACAAAGCGGCTTATGTGGCTGTCATCGTGAATACCATCATCTCAACGGGGCGTGCTGACGATTTTATATGTGCTATCTGCAACGTTATTCAGCGCCTGGCTATCGATCAATTACATATCCTCGGCGATATCTATGACCGAGGTCCCGGTGCCCACAAAATCATGGACACGCTGCGCCAGTACCACTCATGGGACATCCAATGGGGCAATCACGATATTCTGTGGATGGGCGCCTCGGCTGGTAACGATGCCTGCATCTGTAATGTGCTACGCCTAAGCCTGCGTTACGCCAACCTGAGTACCATAGAGGAGTACGGCATCAACCTCGTACCCTTGGCTACTTTCGCCCTCGAAATTTATGGTGACGATCCTTGCGAGGAATTTCTCCCCCGATTGCTGCCTGGCAACGAGATGGACGAAAAAACGCGCCAACTCACTGCCAAGATGCATAAGGCCATCGCCGTGATACAGTTCAAGGAGGAGGCACAGATTTTCAAACGCCATCCCGAATGGCAGATGGAAGACCGCTGCCTGTTCGACCATGTGGACTATGAACATAAAATCTGCACTATTGATGGGCACGAATACGAGATGGTCTCTTGTCACTTCCCCACCATCAATCCAGCAACGCCCAACCAGCTCACGGAAGAGGAGACGCTGCTCATGCAGAAACTCCACCACTCTTTCCGCATCTCAGAGAAACTCCACAAGCATATCCGCACGATGCTCTCGCATGGTTGTATGTATGCCATCCACAACTCCAACCTACTGTTCCATGCCTCTATTCCTTTGAACGAAGACGGTTCGCTAAAAGAAGTGGAGATTTATCCAGGCAAGAAATACGCAGGCAGAGACCTGATGCACAATATTGGTATGCTCATCCGTGCAGCCTTCCAGACGAGTAGCGCCAGTAGTGAGTTTGCTGCCAGCCCTGAGGAATATCCCAGAGAGTATGCCCGTGACTATTTCCTCTACCTCTGGTGTGGCAAGGATTCACCCCTTTTCGACAAATCGAAGATGGCAACCTTCGAACGCTATTTCCTCAAAGATGTCGAAACGTTCAAAGAAGAAAAAGGTAATTATTTCAAACTGCGACTCGACGAGGCCGTCTGTGATCGGATCCTCGATGCCTTCGAAGTGAAAGGCGAGAACCGACACATCATTAATGGTCACGTGCCCGTGCATGCATCGAAGGGCGAAAATCCCATTAAGGCTGGTGGCAAGCTGATGGTTATCGACGGTGGCTTCTCAGAGGCCTATCACAAGGAGACGGGCATCGCCGGTTATACGCTCGTTTATCACTCGCGAGGCTTCCAACTTGTACAGCATGAGCCTTTCACCTCAGCCCGCGACGCCATTGCTCGCGAAACGGATATCAAGTCTACTATTCAGATTGTGGAGATGTCGGCACATCGCATGCTTGTGGCAGATACTGACAAAGGTGAAGAACTTCGTGCACAAGTACGTGATCTCAAGGAATTGCTCTATGCCTATCGTCACGGCATCATCACCGAAAAGCGACGCTAGAATTATCCTGAGTAGTCAGACGGTTTTCTCACAGGCTTATCATTTTCATTTCTTGTCTTTTCTGAAAGGACAGGCAAGGAGATATGATAACGAACAGCGAGGAAGCGGATGAGGCAGGTGACAAAGAAACTGGTGACGGCGCACCACTCTACAGACAAGCCGAACTCTGCAAGGCCCCAATAGACGACACCACCTAGCACACAGGCCATCGCGTAAATTTCCTTATGAAAGATAACAGGTTCATTATTGAGCAACACATCACGGATGACGCCGCCCGCAGAGCCAGTAATACACCCCATGATGATGGCCACCCAGAAAGGTTGTCCAAAGAGCAGACTCTTCTGAATACCGGCAATAGTGAACAGGGCAAGACCAAGAGTATCAAACACAAACCAAGCATTCTTCAAAGGTTCCATCCACTTACCAAATAGCACGACAGTCATCAACGCCACAGCAGTACAGATCATATAGATAGGTGTGGTCATCCAGAAAGGTGTGGTGGAAAGCATCACATCACGGATAGTACCACCACCTATGGCCACAGCAATGCCACAAACATATCCGCCAAACCAATCGAAATGCTTAGCTGCAGCGTGGCGGATACCAGAAATGGCAAAAGCAAAGGTACCTAACAACTCAATGATATATATGACCTCATTCATTTCTTAAATCGATCTCCCCAATAGTTGATCATCCGCTCCAGGAGTTTCTCTTCTGCAGGTGAGTGTTGCCCATGCCAGATACGTTCATCGACAAGCTCATCGGGAAGATACTGCTGAGGAACAAAATGGCCAGGATAGTCGTGAGGATACTTATATCCATCGTGATAGCCCAGTTCCTTCATCAGTTGTGTAGGGGCATTGCGAATGGGTAATGGCACAGGCTGATTTCCCGTTTGACGCACCAAATCAAGGGCTGCATCAATACCCAGATAAGCACTGTTACTCTTAGGAGAAGTGGCCAAATAGACAGTTGCTTCTGCCAAAGGAATACGTCCCTCAGGCCATCCGATCTTGTTGACGGCATCAAAGGCCGCATTGGCCAGCAGCAAGGCGTTGGGATTGGCCAGGCCGATGTCTTCGGCAGCTGAAATGACCAATCTGCGGGCAATAAACACAGGGTCTTCTCCACCCTCGATCATCCGAGCCAACCAGTAGAGTGCGGCATCAGGATCGCTGCCTCGAATCGACTTGATAAAGGCAGAGATGATGTCATAATGCATCTCGCCATCTTTGTCGTAAGCCAATGGATTCTGCTGTAAGCGGCGGTTCACCAATTCATCGGTAATCACAATGGGAAGATCTTCGGATTTTCCAGAATCTCCTGAGTCTATAGAACTCTCAGACTCAACAACCAACTCTAAGATATTCAATAGCTTACGAGCATCGCCTCCACTAAACCTTAAAATAGCACCAGTCTCCCGTAACTCAATCTTTTTCTCCTTTAATTCTACATCGGTATGGATGGCGCGGTCGAGCAGTTGCAGAAGATCTTCCTTGTCGAGTGACTTAAGCACATAGAGCTGACAGCGGGAAAGCAGCGGACGGATAACCTCAAAAGAAGGGTTCTCGGTGGTAGCGCCAATCAATGTAACCACACCCCGCTCAACAGCTCCCAATAAGGAGTCTTGCTGTGACTTGGAGAAACGATGGATTTCGTCGATAAAGAGAATTGGCGACGCCTCGTTAAAAAAACGCCCTTTCTGGGCTTTTTCAATAACATCGCGTACATCCTTCACGCCACTGGTCACGGCCGAAAGCGTGTAAAAAGGCGTCTCCAACCGATTGGCAATAATCTGCGCCAGCGTCGTCTTGCCAACACCCGGAGGTCCCCAAAGGATAAACGACGAGATATGTCCTGCATCGATCATCTTCCGCAGGACAGCACCCTCGCCTACCAAATGCTGCTGCCCGATATAGTCGTCGAGTGTGCGAGGACGAAGTCTTTCAGCCAATGGTTGTGACATATTTGAAGTGCAAAGATACACTAAAATGCGAAAAGAACAAAAAAAATGGCCAAAAAACTTGTGAATAATAAATAAAGTTAATACATTTGCAGAAAATTAGCAAAAAACAACAAAAATGGCAAAAACGAAACAACAACCAGAAGACACGAATGTCGTGTCATTAAAGACACTTACAAAAAGTTCAGTTTGGGATGTACAGGAAAATGACGTGGTCCGTATGCTTGATTCCGGAATTAAGGATGCAGATATCCGCGAGAACTTACGTCATTACATAGACCTGATACGCAGTGCCTTCGAAATTCTCGATATCAAGGAAGATGTTAACACAGTGAAGAAGGCTTATGAGAAAAAGGGCTATAAAGTTTTTACACTTAAAATTGAGGATAAGAAACTCTCGTGGGGTATCAAGAAGAAGCCCATCCTCCGCGTCACTGATTTAACTTATGAAAACATCCGCCACATCTCGGCAAACAAGTTGTTGGAGGTGATTGAACGCAATTTTGGAGGCGGTTGGGACTCGCTCGCACAGTCAGTACAAGATATCATCCTGAGCGGTTTTGATATTTCGACCACGACTTTGCCAAAAGACCGTCTGCACAAGAAAGGCGGCATGTATGAGAAGAAGGTAGACGATGGTTTTGAAGTGCTAGAGATTCCTAAGGGCAACTGGGTGGAGGCGATCTTCGCCAAACTCAAGCCTGAACAGGAGAAGCCCAAGATGAAGTTTGATTCTGACGAGGACGACAAGGCGCTCGATGATGACGAGGACTTCGAGGTGCAAGACGACTATAAGAACCACGACGACGAAGATGATGCAGTGGAGGATCCTGATGATGACCAGATCACGGAGGACAACTACTCGACGATGATGGACCTCGGTAGCGAGGATCCCGACGACGAGGCTGCACAACTATCGGATTACGTTGACGAATAATCATCAATTTATAAACCATTAATTAATTCAACACAAACAATGATCATTCCTTCCGTATTCTGGCTCGTGCCCATAGCTTCGGTTGTGGCATTGGGCATGGCGTACGCTTTCTTCCGTCAGATGATGGCGGCCGACGAAGGTACGCCTCGCATGAAAGAGATTGCGCTCTATGTTCGTAACGGTGCAATGGCCTACCTCAAACAGCAGTACAAGGTAGTAGGTATTGTCTTCGTGGTGCTTTGTGCCCTCTTCGCCTTCATGGCGTATGGCCTCAACGTACAAAACCCCTGGGTTCCTTTCGCATTCCTGACTGGTGGTTTCTTCTCAGGTCTGGCAGGTTTCTTCGGTATGAAGACTGCCACTTATGCCTCTGCACGTACAGCCAATGCTGCCCGTGAGAGCCTCGACGCGGGTTTGAAGATTGCTTTCCGTTCAGGTGCCGTAATGGGTCTCACTGTCGTGGGTCTCGGACTGCTCGACATCGCCATATGGTTCGTGGTGCTGAACTACTTCGACCAAGACGGCCTCATCTCTATCACTACCACGATGCTGACCTTCGGTATGGGTGCATCGACACAGGCCCTCTTCGCTCGTGTTGGCGGTGGTATCTACACGAAGGCTGCCGATGTGGGTGCCGATATCGTAGGTAAAGTTGAAGCTGATATCCCCGAGGATGATCCCCGCAACCCCGCAACTATTGCAGATAACGTAGGTGACAACGTAGGCGACGTAGCCGGTATGGGTGCCGACCTCTATGAAAGCTATTGTGGCAGTGTGCTTTCTACCGCTGCCTTAGGAGCCGCTGCCTTCGGTGTGGCCGGTCTCGACATACAGCTGAAGTCTGTCATTGCCCCGATGCTGATTGCAGCTGTAGGTGTATTCCTCTCACTCTTAGGCATCTTCCTCGTCCGTACAAAGGAAGGTGCGACGATGAAGGACCTGCTCCACTCGCTCTCACTCGGAACCAATGTCTCGGCAGTACTCATCGCCATCGCCACCTTTGCCATTCTCTATCTCTTAGGTATCGAGAATTGGCTCGGTCTCTCTTTCTCAGTCATCTCTGGTCTTGCCGCAGGTGTCATCATCGGACAGGCAACAGAATACTATACCTCTCACTCCTATAAGCCGACACAGAAGATTTCTGAGGCTGGACAGACTGGTGCTGCTACCGTCATCATCAAAGGTATTGGTACGGGTATGATTTCTACCTGCATACCTGTCATCACCATTGGCGTGGCCATTTTGCTAAGCTACCTCTGTGCTAATGGTTTCGATCTCTCAATGACTTCCGAGAGTTTGTCACATGGTCTTTATGGCATAGGTATTGCTGCTGTAGGTATGCTTTCTACACTGGGCATCACGCTGGCTACCGACGCTTACGGACCTATCGCCGACAATGCTGGAGGTAATGCAGAGATGTCACAGTTGGGTGAAGAAGTGCGCCACCGCACAGATGCCCTCGATGCTCTGGGCAACACTACAGCAGCTACCGGTAAGGGCTTTGCCATCGGTTCTGCTGCCCTCACAGCGCTAGCTCTGTTGGCATCCTATATCGAAGAGATTAAGATTGCGATGACTCGTGCCGACGTGATGATGCAGAATGTCAAGGGCGAGCTCATCTCTGCTGCTGATGCCAATATCCCTGACTTCATGAACTACTTCCAGGTGAACCTGATGAACCCGAAGGTACTTGTGGGTGCCTTTATCGGTGCAATGGCAGCTTTCCTATTCTGTGGTATGACAATGGAGGCTGTAGGACGTGCTGCTGAGAAGATGGTGCAGGAGGTTCGTCGTCAGTTCAAGGAAATTGCCGGCATCCTCGAAGGTACTGGTACACCCGACTATGGTCGTTGTGTGGAGATCTCTACCCGTGCTGCTCAGCACGAGATGATTATCCCGTCGGTACTCGCCATCATCATCCCCATCGTTGTGGGTTGCGTGCTGGGCGTCGCTGGTGTGCTTGGACTGCTGGTTGGCGGTCTGGCAGGCGGTTTCACACTGGCTGTCTTCATGGCCAATGCAGGCGGTGCTTGGGATAATGCCAAGAAGAATATCGAGGAAGGTGCTTTCGGAGGCAAGGGCTCGTTTGCCCATAAGGCCTGTATCGTTGGCGACACAGTGGGCGATCCCTTCAAGGACACCTCCGGTCCGTCACTCAACATCCTCATCAAACTGATGTCGATGGTCAGCATCGTGATGGCAGGACTTACTGTCGCTTTCATGTAAGAAACGATTTCAGATTATAAAAAGATAGCCGCTGAAGTTTCAGCGGCTATTTTTATGGGGACGTTTAAAGCAGTTTTTCAAGTTTCTTGATGCCCTTCTCCGTACAAAGTCCTCGCAGCGAGACAAACGACAGATTGGTAAACAGATCCTCGATGCTATACTGACTGTAAAGGCGCTGCTCCATAACATAGCGGGCAATAGCGTCAAACAGGCGAGCTGCCAGATCGTAATTGATATCATCTCGGAAATAGCCTTCAAGGACACCACGTTCAAAAAACTTCAAAAAATTCTCTCTGGAATGCATCTTCTCGCGGTTCAGGAAACGAAGCACACGCGGATACTTGATGAGGTCATTATAAAAGGCCAAAGAAGTGCCATGCGACTCCTCCACCCTGATGCGATAGCACTTCACCAGTATTTCCATCAGGTCTTTACCCTTGCTCAGTTCAGCAATTTTCGCCTTCTGGCGCTCACGAAAAGCCTTCACCCCTTCATAGAGCAATTCTTCTTTGGTGGCATAGATCTCATACATCGTCCGCTTTGAAATGGCGAGCTTTTCTGCGATATCATCCATTTTCACCGCACGGATGCCTTTCTCCTGGAAAGCCTTCATCGCCGTCTCGAGAATCACCTCGCGCAAACCTTTTTTATAAGCCGTGATAGTTTTCTTTTCTTGCATATTCTTGCACTTTTGGCTACAAAGATACAAAAAAAAGAATGAAAAAATAACAAAGGATGCATAAAAAGAAAAAATATTTTGTAATTTTGCGGGCGATTTGCAAAAAAACTCATTTTCAAAGGATAATAATACACTTAATAGCAACATAAAATGGTAAAGATTTCAAAAGAGGCAGCCCTCGAATATCATCAGAGCGGACGACCCGGTAAGATCGAAGTAAAGCCCACGAAGGCATACAGAACACAGACAGACTTAAGTTTAGCTTACTCCCCAGGTGTGGCATTCCCATGTCTTGAGATTCAGGAAGATCCCAACAATGCTTACAAGTATACAGATAAAGGCAACCTGGTTGCTGTCATCTCCAACGGTACTGCCGTCTTGGGACTGGGCGACATCGGTGCCATGAGTGGCAAACCCGTCATGGAGGGAAAAGGTCTGCTCTTTAAAATCTACGGTGGTATCGACGTGTTCGATATCGAAGTAGCCGAAAAGGATCCCGAGAAGTTCTGCGAGGCCGTAGAGCGCATCGCCCCGACTTTTGGCGGTATCAACCTCGAGGACATCAAAGCTCCTGAGTGTTTCTATATCGAGGAACGTTTGAAGAAGACCCTCGACATCCCAGTTATGCACGATGACCAGCACGGCACAGCCATCATCTCCGCAGCAGGTCTGAAGAATGCGATGGAGGTCATCGGCAAGGATATTAAGAAGGTGAAGATCGTAGTCAACGGTGCCGGCGCAGCTGCCATCTCTTGTACCAAACTTTATATGGCCATCGGTGCCCAAAAGGAGAATATCGTGATGCTCGACTCAAAAGGCGTGATCTCCACCGAACGTCAGGACCTCAACGACCAGAAGAAGTTCTTTGCCACCTCTCGCACCGATATCCATACACTGGCTGAGGCCGTGAAAGATGCTGATGTGTTTGTCGGCCTCTCCAAAGGCAATGTGCTCTCAAAGGATATGGTCCGCACGATGGCCAAGGATCCCGTGATCTTCGCGCTCGCCAACCCTGTGCCCGAAATTTCCTATGAGGATGCTATGGATGCCCGTCCCGACGTGCTGATGTCTACAGGTCGTACCGACTATCCCAATCAGATCAATAATGTGATCGGCTTCCCCTATATCTTCCGTGGTGCCCTTGACGTTCATGCCACCGCCATCAACGAGGAGATGAAACTTGCTGCCGTTCATGCTATCGCAGACCTTGCTAAGCAGCCTGTACCCGATGTGGTCAATGATGTTTACCATGTGAACAACCTCACCTTCGGACGCGATTACTTCATCCCAAAGCCTGTCGACCCACGCCTCATCACCGAGGTCTCTGCTGCTGTGGCAAAGGCCGCCATCGAAAGCGGCGTGGCCCGCAAAAAGATCACTAATTGGGATGAATACAAGGACTCGCTGAGCGTGCTGCTAGGTCAGGAGACAAAACTCACGCAGAAACTTTATGCTACCGCTGCTGCCCATCCACAGCGTGTGGTCTTCGCAGAGGCCGTCCACCCCACTATGCTCAAGGCTGCAGTCCAGGCCAAAGCCGAAGGCATCTGCCACCCCGTGCTCCTTGGTAACGATGAGGTAATCACCAAGTTAGCAAAAAGTCTTGACCTTTCACTTGAAGGCATCGAGATTGTCAATCTGCGCCACCCCAACGAGCAGGAGCGTCGTGAGCGCTATGCCCGTATCCTCACCGAAAAACGCCAACGCGAGGGCTACACCTTCCAGGAGGCCAACGATAAAATGTTCGAGCGCAACTACTTCGGTATGATGATGGTAGAGACGGGCGAGGCCGACGCTTTCATCACCGGTCTCTATACGAAATACTCAAATACAATCAAGGTTGTCAATGAAGTTATCGGTATCCGTCCGGAATACGAGCACTTTGGCGCCATGCACATTATCAACTCGCCCAAGGGCACTTATTACATCGCAGACACACTGGTGAACGAGAATCCCGATTCCGACACCCTCGTCGATATCGCAAAACTCGCTGCCACCGCTGTACGCTTTTTCAACGAGAAGCCCGTCATCGGCATGATGAGCCACTCCAACTTCGGTTCTTCCACCAGTGCAGGTGCCAAGAAAGTGAAACGTGCTGTCGAGCAGATGCAGGAACTCTATCCCGACCTGCCCATCGACGGAGAAATGCAGTTGGACTGCGCCCTCGACAATGAACTACGCGACGAGCAGTATCCGTTCACACGCCTGAAGGGCAAGAAAGTCAACACACTCATCTTCCCTAACCTAACCTCTGCCCGTTCCTCTTACAAGATGCTGCAGATGCTGGGTAGCGATGCCGAAATCATCGGCCCGATCCAGATGGGACTCAATAAGGCCATCCACTTCATCGACTTCGGAGCCTCTGTTCGTGATGTGGTGAACATTGTCGCAGTGGCCACCATCGATGCCTACGTCGACAAAATCAAGAGCAAACTTACTGCATTCGGCAAGTAAGATATTGTTAATATATCTTAAGTATTTTGACGCAGTTTTTACTTTTTAGTAAAGACTGCGTCAAACTTTTATAAAATTAAAAAATCAACTTATCATTATTAACAACTTAAACATCATTTTATGAAGAAGATTTTTCTTTCTCTGCTGGCTCTCTCAAGCCTGACAGTTTATGCTCAGTTTGGAGCGCCCAGACAGAATCCCACAGTTCCTTCAGTAACCGAAAACGTGGTTGAAGACTTCAAGCCCGCATCCTCCAATCAGGATAACAAGCAGTACCCGATGGTCAATTCACAGCGCATGGTCCGTGCCCAGATCTCAGCTCCTGATGCTAAGGCTGTAGGCCTCGACATCGCCGGTAAGATCTATTCGATGACCAAGGATGAGAATGGTGTATGGACTGGTACTTCCGAGCCTCAGGACGAAGGTTTCCACTACTATCAGCTCAACATCGACGGTGCTTCTGTACCCGATCCGGGCAGCCTTTATTATTATGGCGCCAGCCGTTGGGGAAGCGGTATTGAAATTCCCTCTGCCGACCAGGACTTCTGGCAGGTAAAGAATGTACCGCAGGGCTCAGTCAGCGAGGTCTTCTATTGGTCAACCTATACAGAGAAGATGCGTCGTTGCCACATCTATCTGCCTGCTGAGTACTTCTCTAATCCCACCAAGAAATTCCCCGTTCTGTATCTGCAGCACGGTATGGGTGAGAACGAGTACGGATGGGCCGAGCAGGGCCATACCGCACAGATTCTCGACAACCTGATTGCCCAGGGCAAGGCCGTTCCTTGCATCATCGTGATGGACAACGGTCTGAACACCAGCCGTCCTGGTGAGCAGGGTGGTTTCGGTGGCTTCGGTGGCGGTCCCCGTCCTCAGGGTGCTCCCGGTGCAGGTCAGGGACCACGTCCTCAGGGTATGCCTCAGGGTGGTCAGCGCCCGCAAGGAGGTCAGCGTCCGCAGGGCGCTCCTGGTCAGGGTGGCCAGCGTCGTGGCGGCTTCGGTGGATTCGGTGGATTCTCTGAAGGTTTCAAGAACGTGCTCTTCAACGATATCATCCCCATGGTCGAGAAGAACTACCGTGTGATTGCCGATCCTCAGCATCGTGCTTATGCCGGTCTGTCAATGGGTGGTATGCAGGCACGTGAGATCACGCTTGCTAATCCTGAGAAATTCGCCTATGTAGGTTCATTCAGCAGCGGTGCATGGAATGTCGATCAGGTGAAGAATTCAGAAGGTTTCGCAAAGAATGTCAAGCTGCTCTTCATGAGCGGTGGCGGCAAGGAGAACATGGGTTGTGTTGAGGCAGCCAAGAACATCAAGGAGCAGCTCGGTATGAACGCCGTTGGTTACGAATCACCCGGCACTGCCCACGAGTGGCACACCTGGCGTCGCAGCCTCTTTGAGTTCGCTCAGCTCATTTTCAAGTAAATTAACCACATACTACTTATGAAGGAGAGGTGGTGTCTGCACATGGCAGATGCTGCCTCTTTTCAGTTTGGCACAGTATTTGCATGATTCTTGGCAAAAAAACAATAACATAAAATATCAAGATTATGCAAAAAGGTAATATTGGCGTAACGACTGAGAACATCTTTCCAGTCATCAAGAAATTTCTTTATAGTGATCATGAGATCTTCCTCCGTGAGATGGTTTCCAATGCCGTCGATGCTACACAGAAGATGAAGACCCTTCAGGAGAAGGGCGATTTCAAGGGCGATCTGGGCGACCTCACCGTCCGTGTGAATTTCGATGCCGACAAAGGCACCATTACCATCAGCGACCACGGTATCGGCATGACCGAGGAGGAGATCGACAAGTATATCAACCAGATTGCCTTCTCGGGTGTCACCGACTTCCTCGAGAAGTACAAGGACAATGCCAACAACATCATCGGCCACTTCGGCCTCGGCTTCTACTCTTCATTCATGGTATCAAAGAAGGTGGAGATCATCACCAAGTCATGGAAAGAGGGTGCCAAAGCCGTGAAGTGGAGTTGTGACGGCTCACCCGCCTACGAGATCGACGATGCCGAGCGCGAGGATCGCGGATCCGACATCATCCTCTACATCGACGACGACTGCAAGGAGTTCCTCGACAAGTACAAGCTCGAAGGTCTGCTCCAGAAGTACTGCAAGTTCATGGCCGTCCCCATCGCCTTCGGTAAGAAACAGGAGTGGTCGAAGGAAGAGAGCAAAATGGTGGATACCGCCGAGGATAACATTATCAATAATGTAGAGCCGCTGTGGACCAAGACCCCCTCAACGCTCAAGGACGAGGATTACAAGTCGTTCTATCGCACCCTCTACCCCATGAGCGACGAGCCGCTGTTCTGGATCCACCTCAACGTCGACTATCCCTTCAACCTCACAGGTATCCTCTACTTCCCCAAAATCAAATCCAACATCGAACTGCAGAAGAATAAGATACAGCTCTACTGCAACCAGGTCTTTGTGACCGACCAGGTAGAAGGCATCGTGCCTGAGTTCCTCACCCTGCTGCATGGTGTCATCGATTCGCCCGATATCCCCCTGAACGTCTCTCGTTCATATCTGCAGAGCGACCGCGAGGTGAAGAAGATCTCCACCTATATCACCAAGAAGGTAGCCGACCGTCTGAAGGCCATCTTCGGCGAGAACCGCAAGGAGTACGAGGAGAAATGGGACGACCTGAAGCTCTTCATCAACTACGGTATTCTCTCAGAGGAAGGTTTCTACGACCGCGCCAAGGAGTTCGCCCTGATGAAGGACACTGAGGGCAAATACTTCACCTTCGACGAGTACAAGACGCTCATCGAGGCCAATCAGAAGGACAAGGACGACCAGCTCGTCTATCTCTACGCCACCGACAAGGAGGAACAGTACAGCTATATCAAGGCTGCTCAGGACAAGGGCTACAGCGTGCTGCTGCTCGACGGCCAGCTCGACGTGCCCACCATCCAGACACTTGAGCAGAAGTTCGAGAAGAGCCGTTTCACCCGTGTCGACAGCGACATCATCGACCGCCTGATTGTCAAGAGCGATGCGCCGAAGTCGAACCTCAGCGACGAGCAGAGTGACAATTTGTCAGCCGTGTTCCGCACACAGTTGCCAAAGATCGACAAGACTGAGTTCATGGTGCAGGTCGATGCCCTCGGCGCCGAGGCCCGTCCGGTGGTCATCACCCAAAACGAATACATGCGCCGTATGAAGGACATGAGCAAGTTCCAGGCAGGCATGGGCTTCTACGGTCAGATGCCCGACTCATTCAACCTCGTGCTCAACAGCGACCATCCGCTGGTAAAGCGCGTGCTCGACGAGAGCGAGGCAGCCACTGCCGAGGCACTCAAGCCCATCGTTGCCGAACTCAAAGGTCAGGAGGCCCGTCTGGCTGCCATCCGCGCTGCACAGGATAAGAAGAAGTACGACGAACTGACTCAGGAAGACAAAGACCAGAAGGCCGAGGCCGAGAAAGCCGTTCAGGCCGAAAAGGACAAGAAGACGGCTGTCATCGCCGATTACGCCAAGTCGAACTCCGTTGTCCACCAGCTCATCGACCTGGCCCTGCTCCAGAACGGCATGCTCAAGGGCGAGGCCCTCGACCGCTTCCTCAAGCGCAGTGTGGAACTGATCAAATAATCGCTCCAATCAATATCTGAATAAATCCCCGCTCGTAAATGAACGGGGATTTTTCTTTTACCGGCAGTCGAAGCGTATCTTGCGGCGATTATCCTTCGGCCGCACCGCGAAGTGGACCCAATAGGTCGTGCCGCATTTCTCAAGGATTAACTCATCGAAATCGCGCTTCGTACCATCGGCGATATCCAGCAGAATTCCCGCTATCCTGATCATGTGTTCCGGGCCATAGCAGCGAATATCCCACCCTTGTGGCGGTCCGCCCCTTAAATTGTGTTAAAAGAGCCGACAGACAGGTTTGAAACAATGAAACAATGAAACATTTGCTAAATTCATAAATTTGAATTCGGATGGAGGAAGATGAAACATCTTATTATATATTATATTTTAATTTTATATATATTATAATATATATAAAATATACATAAAGGTTTCTATAAAATATCTTCACAAATCAAAACACGAAATGTTTCACTGTTTCACATGTTTCAGTCATGCTGGCATGTCTTTCCTGAAAGTGTTTACTCTCTCTTAAATGTGTGTATAAAATAAACGCCACT
>CACWSX010000037.1 GCA_902763615.1 uncultured Prevotellaceae bacterium
CGATTCGGAGATAAGTAAAAATAATTAACAACATCTATTAACAATTAATCAATTTATTAACCATTAAAAAGAAAGGATTTAGATTATGGCATTGAAAGTAAAAGCAGTTGAACGTAACATTAAGTTCACGAAGGATGAGAACGACCCCGGTGTATGGCGCTATGTAATGCAGCCCGACCTGTACATCGCGCTGAACCAGGCGAAGGTGATTCGCGAGGCAGCTCTCCGAAGCGGTGTGAGCCAGGGTGTGATGAAGGCCTGCTGGGATGCAGCCGGTGAGGTGATCAAGGCTTGGGCGACCGAGGGTCACAGTGTGGCTCTGCCCGGACTGGGTTCGATGCGCTTCGGCCTCAGAGCCAAGAGTGTGGAGAAGGTAGAGGACGTGAAGACCTCGCTGATCTCAACCCGCCGTATCATCTTCACGCCTACGCAGGTACCGTTGAGGATCCCGAAAACACAGAGGGCACAGAGGGAACAGAGGACACAGAGAATGGAGGTTCGCAGAGTCAGAGCGGCGGCCAGAGCAGTGAGCAGGGTGGCGGAACCAATACCGGTGGCGGCACCAATACCGGAGGCGGTAGCGACAACACCGGTGGTGGCGACAACGGTGGCGACGACGGTGACGATGGCCTCGACAAGGATTAACCAGAAGGGAGGTGACGTATGAAGAAGAAAGTCATTGAGGTAGCGGTGAAGGTGATAGTAGCCGCACTCACGGCCTTCCTGACGGCCATCACCACCACCAGTTGCATGGGCTGCGGCCCACTCATTTTCTGAAATCTATCCATCAGAGACCGACCTCCCCCGAGGCCGGCCTCTTTTTGTATGTAATTCGGTCACTTGAGCCTTTTTTTTGTCTTTTTCCTTTGTTGTTTCAAAAATAATATCTATCTTTGCAGCCAGAAAGTGTTTATCGCGATTAACATATTCAGACTAAAAATGTTCATCATGGTTAACACATTTAATTGAAAAGTGTTTGTCGCGGTTAACAAGGAAACATAAAAATGAAATAGAAATGGAGAATCTGTTTAGACGTCATGATGCCTATCTTTCAAGAGTGCCGATGGAGTACATCCGTGATTTCATGCAACACATAAACTGGAATTCGCGGCTTCTGGTAATCCGCGGTCCCAAAGGCGTTGGGAAATCAACATTGATGCAACAATACATCAAGCAGCATTTTCCTGCTGGCGACCGCCATGTACTCTATTGTTCTGCTGATACAAACTATTTTTCTACCCATACGTTGCTCGACTTGGCAGAAAACTTTGTCATGATGGGAGGAAAATGGCTTTTCATTGACGAGGTACACAAATACCCGGGATGGAGTCGGGAGATCAAAGAAATCTATGATCTCTACAATGAGTTGCATATCGTGTTGAGTGGTTCGTCACTCGTCCAGATTAATGACGGTCAGGCCGATCTTTCACGACGTCTCATGCCATATGATATGCCGGGATTATCACTACGCGAATTCATACATCTTGACACAGGACTCGACATCAAGCCCGTTTCGTTGGATCAATTGTTGGATAAACCGTCAGAGGTATGTATGGATATCATATCCAGGTGTCATCCTCTGGAACATTTTGGGCGCTACCGTCAATTCGGGTATTATCCTTTCTATTTTGAAGAGAAACAGGAATATTACGACAAATTAGAAAACACGGTCAACTACATCGTTGATGTGGAACTGACAAAGTATCGCAGTTTAGATGTGGGTTACACCCGTCAAGTCAAGGCACTCCTTCATGTGATATCTCAAATGACGCCTTATGAGGTGGACATCTCAAAACTTTCAAAAGCATCAGGTATCAGCAGACAATCTACACTCAAATACCTCACAAATCTGGAGGAGGCTAATCTTATTCGTAGAGTCTTCACCAACTTGATGAATGTCACAGACTTACAGAAACCAGACAAGATATACCTCGACAATACCAATCTGCTTTACACCCTCAGTCTGGAGAAACCTGAGATTGGGACTGTGCGCGAGACATTCTTTGCCAACCAATTGGCATCAGCTGGTCACAAGGTGGAATATGCAGGCTATAAGAAAGGTGACTTTCGTATTGATGGCAACATTGTTATTGAGGTAGGCGGACAAGACAAGGGATTCAGCCAAGTGGCCGGTCAGGAGAACGCCTATGTCGCTGCCGATGACATAGAGTCGGCCTATATGAGTAAAATTCCTCTCTGGGCCTTCGGATTTCTATATTGACACCTTTCATTGAATAATAGAGACCGACCTCCCCCCCGAGGCCGGCCTCTTTTTTTTATTTACCGTTATGGAATGCGAACTTAAAAGTGTGAATATACTTCTTGATTCCCATATCTGACACGTTGGGAGCTGTCGTTCTTAGATCAAACACCAGATCAGGAATCTCCTCAGAGATAATACCCTGAAGCCACTCCTGAATACTGGACAGCTCCGGACATCCATTCCCCCAATAGCATGTTATGTTAAGACGATCATCATCAATCAGCTCCGTCTCCAAAACAGCATCGCGCGAAACAAATTCTTCAATGTCGTAAGCATAACCTAACCGGGGAACATAAAACGCCACATCCTCGTCTTTTCTCCCCTTGTCACGCTCTCTCAAATTGACGACATACCCTTGTGAGAATATTCTCTTCAGAATACGCTCGTACTCTTCGTGAGTCATAACTCTTCTTTCGTTCATAATAGCCTTATTTGATTTAAATGAATATTAAACTTGATTGCAAGGACAGTGCCAGCGAGGGCAGAACCAAGCTTGCTTGAGTTATGCCGAGTGCAGCCCGTCTTCGCAATTTTGATTGCAAAAATAAACTTAGCATGTTTCAAAACTTGAGACACCCCCTAATAGTTTAACTTTCTTTAAGAAAAAACTTCCCCCAGCCCCACGCATATTGTGATACAGAATACAGAATACAGAATACAGTTTTTTTTCTGCGAGGGGTGGGGGTAAGCCTATAAAGTCATGCATTCTCCCTCAAACATTGTTGGGCTTTGTTGATAATACTGTATAATGCCATAATCTATGATCATCTTTATAAGCAGAAACATTTTTTGTTGATATATCCCAAGATCCCATAAAGCGGAATATTCTCCATCCAGTCCTGATCGATGTAAGGTTTCATGGAGCAACGCAGGCCCTTGAGATGCTCATTGGGATAATCATCGACAACAAAACCACGAAGTGACTTGCTTCTCAGATTTTCCTCAGCCTTTACTTCAATGGGGATTATTCGTTCATCTGTCTGTACAAGGAAGTCAATCTCCTGAGTAGAGTTTTCCTTACTATAATAGTAGATGCTCAGATCATCGAGTGTTCTAAGTTGCTCAAAAACATAATTTTCAGAGAAAGCTCCTTTGAACTCTTTAAACACATCATTGCTTGTCAACATCAAACTGGCTGGGGCATTTGCCATTGCTCCTAAAAGGCCGACGTCAAGGGTGAATAGTTTAAACGCATTGAAATCTTCGTAGAAACTTAAAGGCATGGTAGGTTTGTTGCAACGATGCACTTTAAAAGCCAATTTTGCATCTACCAGCCATTGAATGGCAGATTCCAAATCGCGTGCGCGTCCTCCAGGTTTTACGGCTCCGTAGATAAACTTTTTGTTTTCCTTGGCCAATTGGGCTGGAATGCTCTTCCATACCAGTCGTATACGTTCTGTCTCGCTACCAGCATGCTTGGCAAAATCGTTATCGTATGTTTTAAGGATGGCTTTCTGTATCTTTCTAATCTTATTCACATCGCCATGGGTAGTATAATCCAGCACTGCCTCGGGCATACCGCCAACATAGTAATATTGTCTGAGTAGTTCCTGTATCTTCGTATCAAGAATACCCATCAGTTCCCAATCACAGTTGGCAATCATCTCAGCCAGTTGTTCCTCGCCTTTAGCCCACAGGAATTCCTCGAACGACATAGGATACAGATAAAGCAAATCGACCTTACCCACTGGATAGGATTCGCCAGGACGATGGGTTACGCCTAGTAAAGACCCAGCGACAACAATATGCTGATCGCGAGCATTCTCGCAGAAATATTTCAGACTGTCAAGACCTCTATGAGCCTCTTGTATCTCGTCTATGAAAATCAGAGTCTTTCCGGCTGTAATAGGTTGTTGCGTAAAAGCCTGTAACGCCTGCATGATTCGTTCCACATGAAGATCCTGCTGAAACAGATTTTGTATGCGCTCATCGTCATGGCAATTTACATATACCAGATTATCGAACTCGTTTTTACCAAACTCTTTTAGCAGCCAGGTTTTACCCACCTGACGAGCTCCCTCAAGTACCAATGGCTTGCGGTCTGGGGCATGTTTCCACTCTATCAGCGAGTTATAAAGCTTTCTTTTCATACTGATTTACTCTTCCAGAATAGAATATCGCTGCAAAGATACATATTTTTAGGTGAATCTCCAAATGTTTTGCCAATTTTCTTGGGGAACTTTTGGTTTTGCCTGCCAATTTTCTTGGGGAACTTTGGTGTTGTTTTGCCAATTTTCTTGGGGAACTTTGCCGTCAGAATACTTTGTATTGTACCAGATTCTTTAAGTATCATGGTGCTGTGTGATGGTGCGCATTCGTTGCAGCGGCCTCAGATGGGTCCGCGCTCGCTACCCGGTAAACGACTAGGTTTCGATGGAAGAGTTGCCGGAGTATACGGTGGATATCCCAGAGGCATTTCTGCCGTAATGCATTTCCGGCTCAGGCTCGTAACTTCTTGACGAGGTTCTCGATGTGGCGATTCGAACTTGAACTGGTTCGCAGCGAGGCGATTCCTGATGGTGGCGAGGAAGGCTTGTTGCTCCTTAAGATAGGCAAAGGATGCACCTTGTTTCTGGCGTTCCTTGTCGCGCTTAATGGTATCTCAAAAGGCTGTACTTCAGACTATTCTGCTAATAAAAATCCGGCTCAGATCACTGAAGGTCTGAGACGTGTTACGTATTAATAGCTCCAAATATCTTCTTTTTCCCAATTATCAGGGAAACCCATCGCTTTCTTGTCAGCTGAAGGATATTTTGACAATAAGTCCAGTAGATTTTGTTTCAGATGATTGGATGGGGCTATAATGTCAAGGAAGTATTTAATAATGGATATAGATATGCACTGAGTCTGTAGTATCCAATATTTTGGATATACTCCTCTGCCTTGATGGCATTTGAGACGGTTAATCCTCTCTTTTGTAAGAGTTTAACTAAATCGCCTGGCGACTGATAGCTTTTTGTAAAATGATGTGCCATAGTTGTTGATTTAAAGATAAAAAAACGACCCACCGATTTAAGCATTGTTAGGAGGCTTGGCGGGTTCTAGTGGTGCAAAGATACGATGTTTTTTAGTTCCATCCAAATATTTGCCCACTTTTTTTCTAAATGAGCCCAGATTTTTCTGTATTCTTTACAATTCTGAAATAAAACAACTATTGTAAACTAACATGGAGTGTTATTCGGATAAAGTAATTGATACAGAATACAGAATACAGTTTTTCTTCTGCGAGTGGTATGGTTATGTGATCTAATCACATCAAACAGATAAATAATCCCCGCCAAGTGGCGGGGATAGTTCTTATTTGAAAATAAGCTGCGCGAAATTATAGAGACCGTATTTCCACACCACGAAGTTGTGACCTTCGTTGGGATACTCGATCAGGGTGCAGGGCACGCCCTTCTCGTCGCAGAAGGCCTTCAGCTGTGCACTGTTGTTCATCAGACCGTCAGCACCACCGCAAACCATCCACAGCAGCTTGTTCTCCTTCTTCACCTTCTCCACATCGGGAATGAGCTGTGCAGCACGCATGGTGTTGGGAGCAGAAGAGAAACCGCCCACGTAGGCAAACACGTCCATGTGGCCCAGTCCGAAGTTGAGCGACTGTCCGCCGCCCATCGACAGACCAGCGATAGCGCGGTGATCCTTGTCGGCATACACGCTGAAGTTCTTCTCGATATAGGGGATGAGGCTGCCAATCAGGTCCTTGTCGAACTCACCGAAGGCTCTGAACGAACCCATACCGCCAGCGCGTGAATCATCCTTCTGGGCACGTCCGTTAGGCATCACCACAATCATGTCGGCCACCTTGCCGTCGGCATAGAGGTTGTCCATGATGATGTTGGGCACACCACCGTCCTTATACCACTCGTTCTCGTCGCCACCGATACCATGCAGCAGGTAGAGCACACTGTACTTCTTCTTCGCATCGTACTTCGGAGGCAGGTAGACATTGGCCTTACGGGTCGTACCTACCGATTCCGACTGGTACTCAATGAGCTTCACGGTACCTTTTGCGATGCCAGCACGCTCCTGGTCAAAACCTTGGGGAGCTGCCGTGTAGGCATCAAACTTCACGTCGATTTTCTGCTGACCGCCAAACATCCCTCTTGGAATATTCGGCTCTTGTGCATTGGCTGTTGCGAATGTCATCGCTAACAGGGCTGAGAATAATACTTTTTTCATTGTTGTTAATTGAATAATTATTAGTTGAAAAATTAATTTTATTAATTTAGACTCTTTTTTCTTCGTTTGGTTTAATTTCTTCTCACTTTTCACGCTTGTGCGATGCCAATAAACAAAAAAATCGTAAATTTGCAGTCGAATTGAAAAAAAGTTCTGGAAAGTGCGATATATTTTCGAGAACTTGTCGTATAACGTATAGAACTGAACGAGCAGTGAGGGCAGAGCCAAGCGCGCTTGAGCTATGCCGAATCGCGAGGGAAGTAGACGATAGTCAACGAATAAAGATAATGAAGGCTCTGACAGAGACAGAAATCATGGAGGCCGTTCGCAGAGGACGGCGCGAGGGACAGGACGAGATGGTCTGCCGCTATGCGCAACGCATCTTCGCCATGATTGCCCGACAGGTGCCCGATGTGATGGACGCTCAGGAACTGACGCAAGACACCTTCCTCCGTGCTTTCAGCCACATCGACAGCTACGACCCCAAGCGGGCTTCGCTCTCCACCTGGCTCTGTCGCATCGCCTACCGACTGACGCTCGACTTCCTGAAACGCCGACGGCCGATGATTGTCTCAATCGAAGAAAGCCAAGTCTGGCAGACAGACATCTCAGACGAAGAACTGGAGGCAGAGCTCTCTACAGGGCGTGAGCAGCGCATCGAGCAGCTGATGGAAATCGTGGACACCCTGCCTGACGACGAACGAATGCTCCTCACGCTCTACTACTTCGAAGACCGTCCGCTGACGGAAATCGCCTACATCACAGGTATTGAGGCCTCGGCACTCGCCAACCGCCTCTGCCGAACAAGAAAGAAACTCTTTAAGAAATTGAATATTGAAAATTGAATATTGAAAATTGAAAATTGAAAATTGAGATGAAGGAAAGATATAACGATACCGACCTGCGCGAGGCTCTGAGACGCAAATACTCAGACACGCCACAACTGCCTTCCGACTTCATGGCCAGCATGAAGCAGCGGATGGAAGCTGACGTGCACGAGGACCAGAAGCCTGCTCCCACGATTCGCCGTTGGCGCTGGATGGCTGCTGCTGCCTGTCTCTTATTCATCATAAGTATAGGCATCACGCTGTGGCCCAAGCACGAGGCACAGACCGTTCAGCCACAGGTGGCTCAGAAGATAGAGCAGCCCCAGACGGAGCAGCCCAAAGCCACCGAGCCCGAAGCCGTAGAGCCCGAAGCCATCGAGCCTGAAACGGTCCAAGAGCCACAGGCAGAACCCGCAAAAGTTCGCACGCAGCCATCAGTGGCGAAGGCAGAGCCCAAGGCCGAGTTGGCAAAGGCCGAGCCTGCCACAGAACCTACGGAGGAGATCATCGTCGATACACCGCCATCACCCGAAACCGATATGGCGCAGACACTCACCGAGCGCGACATCCCCATCACGCGCCCGGAGAACTACAAATACACGCCCGAGGAGATCGCCCTGCTGAAGAAGCAGGCCAACGAAGCCTATCTGAAGTGGGTGGAACTCGAACTCGAAATCTCAAGATATACATTAGAACAAACAGCTCAAAAATAATTACATTATGAAACGTGTCATTACCATGCTGCTCATCGCTTGCAGCGCCATTACAACAGCCAGTGCTCAGAAGAAAATCTATCCGAACACGCCCCAAAGAGTCATCAAACAATTAGAGTACGTGATCAACATTCATGGGCAGAATGAAGGACAGACCTATTCTGTCTCCAAGAACCCCAACACCAACATCATCGAGTCGAAGGAGCGCATCGAGCCCTTTGCTGCTACGGTGGTCGGCAAGGGCCCTTATCTGTGGAATGTTACCAACGCCTTCAAGGCCGACGAGGAGTACTCTTATCAGTTCCTGCACATCCAGCCAGGCAATAACCAGCCGTTCTCGCTGCAGGTCGTCACAAGAGACAAATCAACGAGCAAGCACATCGCCATCCGCACGAAGCCCACACAGGAGATGTGGTACATGGCCTGCAAGAATCCCGAGAATCCCGAACTGCGCGACGTCTATGCCATCGTCTGGGATGTCGACTACGCTGGTCGCAAGCCTACCGAAACGGGCAGCTATCCGATGAAGGGCACCATCTATATGATCACCTCGCTCCGTCCCGATATCTACGAGAAGAAGATGGAAAGCTCAAAGACGCTCTTCAAGATCGAGGGCCGCGTGGATGCCAATATCAAGGACTCGCTCTATAATATCTACATCGCCGACTCTTACGACGAGCTCAAGGCCGTTGGCGACGACGACTATGTGGCCTGCGTACCCGTCATCAACAAGCGCTTCGAATACCAGACCGAGCTCGACCATCCTGTCGTGGGCCGTCTGCGCTGCATCTTCCCCGATGGCGAACTCTGCTCCGATTGGATCGACCTCGACTTCGTACCTGGTGAGACCTATCGCATCACCGTCCACAACGGCTGGTATGACGAAGACCAGGACTACGAGCGTCGTGTGGGCCGTCGCTCAGGAAAGAGCCTGATCAATCGTGTGAAGGTCATCGATAAAGTGGAATTCAAGGATAATCCGTCTGACCCCAACACTGGTGCCAGGGCCATACCCGTAGCCCCACAGCCGCAATCGTCGTCAAACTGGCAACCCACACCCGAGCAGGAGGCGATATTAAAGCCAAAGGTGGAAATTATCAGAATGAACATCGAGCAAATCAGAAAGTCATTTGAAACGTTTGAGAATGAGCAATCCCTTCAGCGGTTGAACATGACCTTCGACCAGATCACGAAGAAAAACAAGTTGGTAGACCAACAGTGGCAGGACCTTATCAAGACCCTCAAGGGCCTGGATATCCCCAAACTTGCAGAGATGAAGGCGCTGAGCGAATTGTATTCAGGTCTGATCCTGAAGTTCTACACTGAGCAGAACCAAGCCTTTACCGGGTTCTATAAGTTGCGCGGCTCAATGCCTCAGTCTGGTCAGAAAGCGCAGAAATACGTCAGCGACCTCACTGAAAAGTACATGAAAGAAATGAGCAAAATTTTAAGATAAACTTGCCGCTTCAGCAGCTGCACGACGCCGACCGCGTCGAGCCGTAGAAGGGACAGTCCCTTGGGTTACTCGAAAGCCTCTATTCACGACGATTTCCATTTTGGAAACTGTCGTGTTTTTGTTCAGACAAATCGCTGAAAACCATCGTATTTCTGTCCACCTCACAACGTGCCTGTCACCTCGTGATGTCCCCTCGTGATGTCCCCTCGTGATGTAGCAGTGGGATTTTGCTTTTCTAACAGCAGAAAGTGTTTCGTATATTTGGCGGTTTCGGAAATAGTTTGTATCTTTGCGGTCGATAAACATATTGTTGAACTTAAACTCAAGAATAGGAATACACAAAAGATGAAGGCTACTTGCTCAGTCCCGTTCGGGGACGTGAGTTGAGTAGTGACGTCTTTTGCAAACACCCGGGGACGGTTCTTTTTTGTTTGACTGATTCCGCTGACGGCGCAGCGGGTCAAACAGGAAGAACCGTCCCCAGTTGTTTGATTCTTAGTTGGCAGCTTCGAACTCCTCGAGGAAACGAGTGTCGTTTTCGGAGAACATACGGAGGTCGGAGACGCGATACTTCAGGTTGGTGATGCGCTCGACACCCATACCGAAGGCGTAGCCCGTGTATTCCTTGGAGTCGATGCCACAGAGCTCGAGTACGTTGGGATCGACCATTCCACAACCGAGAATCTCCACCCAGCCAGTATGCTTGCAGAAACCGCAGCCTTCACCACCACAGATGAAGCATGAGATGTCCATCTCTGCAGAAGGCTCTGTGAAGGGGAAATAAGAGGGGCGCAGACGGATCTTGGTGTCGGCACCGAACATCTCCTTGGCGAACGACAGCAGTACCTGCTTGAGGTCGGTGAACGAGACGTTCTTGTCGATATAGAGTCCTTCCACTTGGTGGAAGAAGCAGTGTGCGCGGGCGGTAATGGCCTCGTTGCGATAGACGCGACCTGGGCAAATGACGCGGATGGGGGCTGTGAGCTTGCCGTTCTCGTCGTGCATACGCTCCATCACGCGGGCCTGAACCGAAGAGGTGTGTGAGCGCAAGAGGATGTTCTTCGTGACCTCATCGGGATGCTGGCTGACGAAGAAGGTGTCCTGCATGTCGCGGGCGGGATGATCGGCTGCGAAGTTCATCTTGGTGAACACGTGGAGATCGTCTTCCACCTCAGGACCATCAGCGAGGACAAAGCCCATACGCGAGAAGATGTCGATGATTTCGTTGGTGACAATCGTCAGCGGATGGCGCGTACCAAGCTGGATGGGGTAGGGTGTGCGCGTCAGGTCGATGGTCTCATCGCCACTGTCCTGCGTCTCACATGCCTCACGCAGCTGGTTGATCCGCTCGGTGGCGAGTGTCTTCAGTTCGTTGATCTTCATGCCAACCGTCTTCTTCTGGTCGGCAGCGACGTTGCGGAAGTCGTTCATCAGGGCGGTAATCTCACCCTTCTTGCTCAGGTATTTCAGTCGGAGCTGCTCCACTTCGTCAGCGTTCTTGGCGCTTAATTCCTGTACTTCTTTCAGGAGTTCGTCTATCTTATCAAGTATCATATCTGTGTTAAAATTGCAATTTTGCGTGCAAAGGTACTTATTTTTTTAGACAAATGAACAAAAAAATGTGTTTTTATGTATTTATGTTCAAATTTTTAAGTAATTTTGCCCCGAATATTGAGAGAATCCGATGATGACGATTACCAGATTGCATCGATGAGAAAGATTTTTGGTGCGATTTTTGCATGTGTGTTGCTGATGTTCTCCTGTACGGGAAAGCAGGCGCAGCGGGTGGAGGAGCCGATGACAGACTCTGTAGCAGATACTGTCGACTCCGTGCCGATGGACACACTGGAGCAGTTGCTTGCGGAAATACCGACTCCAAAAGCGATGGATGAATTATTCGATGACTTCTTCTTCAACTTCGCTGCCAACAAGAAGGTGCAGAAGGCGCGTATCATCTTCCCCCTGACCGTACATAAGTCCGACAAGGATGAACAGATCGAGAAAAACAAATGGAAGATGGATCGTTTCTTCATGCATCAGGGCTATTATACGCTGATTTTCAACAACGACGAGCAGATGCAGATGTCGAAGGACACGTCGATTAATCAGGCCATCGTGGAGCGCATCCAACTTAAGAAAAATCAGGTGAAGGACTATGTCTTTAGCCGCATTCGCGGGGCATGGATGTTGCGAGAGATCAGGGAAATGAAGATTGATGATAATATCAATGCCTCGTTTCTAGCCTTTTATCAGAAGTTCGTGACTGACAAGGCTTTCCAGGTGAAGAGCCTCAATTCGCTGGTGAAGTTTGTGGGACCCGATCCTGACGATGACTACAATATGATGGAGGGTCTGATCACGCCCGATACGTGGGAGGCTTTCGCACCGCAATTGCCATCGAAGACGATCTATAATATTATCTATGGGGAACCAAAGTCGGTGGGTAATGAGAAGATCTTCATCCTGCGGGGTATCTCCAACGGACAGGAACTGGAACTGCGTTTCAAGAAGGTTGGCGAGCGCTGGCTGCTGATGAAAATGATGACTTAATGAGAGATATCAGGGATTTTAATCTGAAAGAACATAATACATTTGGCATTGATGCCAAGTGCAGTCGCTTTTTGGAGTATGAGAGTGTCGACGAGGCACTGGAAGTGGCTGAGATCCTGCGTGAGACGGCTATACCTTATATTATAATAGGAGGCGGCAGCAATTTGTTGTTGACGAAGGATTTTGAGGGTATCGTGGTGCACTCGGCCATGAAGGGTGTGTCTTTCGGCAACCGCGAGATGTGCTGTGGTAGCGGTGAGGTGTGGGACGATATGGTGGCGTTGAGCATCCGCCGCGGCCTCTATGGCATGGAGAACCTTTCGCTGATACCTGGTGATGTAGGGGCTTCGGCCGTGCAGAATATCGGCGCCTACGGCGTCGAGATAAAGGATATGTTGCTTGAACTGGATGCGGTGGAAATCGCAACGGGCGAGGTGCGCACCATTGGAAATGCAGACTGTGTGTATGCCTATCGTCAGAGTCGGTTTAAGAAAGACTGGAAGAACAAATATCTGATCACCTCGGTGACCTATCTGTTGAAGAAAACCTTTGCGCCCCGTCTCGATTACGGAAATATCCGTGAGGAACTGTGGCGGAGAGGCTTTGGAGACCCAACGCCCCAACAACTTAGGGATACTATTATTGCAATACGCGAGGCAAAGTTGCCAGATCCGAAGGTGACGGGTAATGCGGGCAGTTTTTTTATGAACCCCATCGTGAGCCGTGAGACCTATAAGCTGCTGGCCAAGCAATATGAGGGGATGCCCCATTATGACGTGGACAACGGTCATGTGAAGATACCCGCAGGCTGGATGATCGACCAGTGCGGCTGGAAAGGAAAATCGTTAGGGCATGCGGGCGTGCACGACAAGCAGGCACTGGTGCTTGTGAATCTTGGTGGTGCAACGGGTGCGGAGATCGTGGCGCTTTGTGAAGCGATACAGAAGGATGTCATGGCGAAATTCGGAATCGAGATTCATCCCGAAGTAAATATTGTTTGAGGAGAGAAGGAGTAAGGAGAGAAGGAGTGATATGAAATTGACGTTTTTGGGAACGGGAACATCGTGTGGCGTGCCGGTTATCGGATGCCAATGTGAGGTCTGTCAGAGCATAGATCCCAAGGATAAGCGTACCCGTTGCTCGGCGCTGGTGGAAACAGACGAGACACGCCTGCTCATCGACTGCGGACCAGACTTCCGTCAGCAGATTCTGCCTCAGCCCTTCCGGAAAATAGACGGCATCTTGATTACACATGCCCATTATGACCACATGGGGGGTATGGATGATATAAGGCCTTATTGTCAGTTTGGTGAGATCAACGTGTATGCTGACCCTACGGCTTGTCAGGGGATGCTGCAGATGCTGCCGTATTGCTTCGCAGAGAATCGTTATCCTGGTGTGCCTGCCATCGGACTCCATGAGATTCTGCCTCACGAGCCGCTTTGTATTGGTGATATCGAGATTATACCCTTTGTGGTGATGCACGGTAAGTTGCCCATCATGGGCTATCGTATCGGTAAACTAGCGTATATCACGGATATGAAAACGATGGATGAGGGAGAGATGCGCTATCTGGAAGGTACGGAGTTGTTGGTGGTTAATGCGCTGCGCTTCGACAAACCCCATCATGCCCATCAATTGGTGGACGATGCCATCGCATTTGCCAGAAGAGTGGGGGCGAAGCAGACTTATCTAATCCATTCCTGTCATGATATCGGACGTCATGAGGTGGTGAATCAGAAATTGCCGTCGGAAATCCAGTTGGCTTATGACGGACAAACGGTGATTTTTTAGTAGGATAGAGGCCGAAAAAGGGCTTTTACGGCTAAAAAACGTTAAATTTAGAGACTTTTTTGGGGAAAAGCTTGGAAGGAATCGATTATAATCGTATCTTTGCAGTGTGTTTTTCATAGTATTAGATTTAAGGTTAACAAAGGTTGGGGCTCAGCGGAGCCCCGTTTTTTTTACCTTTTTTTCTTGGATTTCTTACCGAAAAGCCCCTTGTAATTCTTCATTAATTTACGTACGACGAGGAAGATGTCGATAGCCGTCACGCTGTTAGCAATCAATCCTGAGATATAATCGCCCTTGGTGTTGCCCTCGCGCTTGATGAAGGTCTGATTCCATAATGAAGTAAACTTCGTATTGTCGTCCTGTATCTGGCTGATCAGCTCTTCCTTGCGGAGACGGATCTCTTCAAGGGTACGGAATTCTTGGGTAGGATGCTTTTTAATGGGAAGCATAATTTAGAGGTGAGAGGTAAGAGGAATGTTTTTACTTGCTGAGGAGGAGACCTGCGAGGAAGTGTACGAGCGGCTTCTCGATCCAAGGCTTGCGGAAGATGACGAAAAGGATGAAGATGAGCAGATGGACGGCTCCCACAATCAGGAACGCCTTAGTCATCCCCATGAAGTTGGAGAGCCAGAAGGCGAGGGCGAATGAGAAATACATCACCACTGCCACGATGATGAGGATAAAGATGAGAGCCAAAGTGGCCGCCTTCATCAAGCGCACCACCTTGTCGATCACGTCCAGCTTCAAATATTCAGTCTGAAGTCCTAGATAATGTTTGAGCACCTCGATGAGCTGCGCAATCGTCTCAACATTCTTGTCACTCGACAGCATTGAAAATGGATTTATTCTTCTTCGGTAGCATCCTCGATGTCGTCAACCAAGTCGACCACTTCCTTGCGGCTGAGCTTGATGTTGTGCTTCTTCATGAAGTCCTCTACGGCATCAGTAATCTTTACGCGAGTGTCTGATCCTTTCTCCGGAGCCATGAGTATGCCCAGAGCAGCGCCGGCGATGGCACCGCCGAGGAATGCGCTTAAATAACCTAAACTCTTCATACTTAATAATATTTGAATAAAACAATTGTTTCAGATGTGCAAATATACGCATTAATTTTGAAAAAAACATAAATTTGCGCATTTTTTTTTGCAAAAATGCTATTTATTCCTTTATTTAACAAACTTTATGCAGTTTTTTTTCGTCATTTTGCGCAAGATTTTGTAATTTCGCAGCAAATATTTGAATTTAAGTATAACATTAATAAAAAACAAAGATGAAAAAGTACACCGTTTTATGCGCAGGTCTGTGCCTGGCATTGGCTTTTACAAGTTGTAAATCAAGTGAGAGTGCCTACAAGAAAGCTTACGAAAAGGCAAAACAGTATGACACTCAGACCGCTCAGCAGCAGGCTGCTCAGCCGGTAGAGACCTCAACGGCTGTTGTGGCTCCCGTTCAGACAAGACCTGCTAATGATACCCGTGTGACAGACAATGCAGACAACGTGTCTGTTCGTCAGGAGCGCGTGTCAATGGTTAGCGGTAACGGTTTGAAGGCTTTCAGCGTGGTTGTTGGCTCCTTCGGCTTGGTTACAAACGCAGAGGGTCTGCAGCAGCGCCTCCGCGATGCCGGCTACGATGCACAGATTGTAAAGAACGAGGATCGCAATATGTATCGTGTGATTGCTGCCACCTTCGACAATAAAGCAGATGCAGCCCGCAGCCGTGATCAGTTGCGTGCAACCTATGCCGACGCCTGGCTGCTTTCTAACCAGTAAGCACATTGGCGCGGATTCTTTCCATTGACTACGGTAAGAAACGTACCGGATTAGCAGTCACCGACCCTCTTCAGCTGATAGCAGGAGGGCTGGCGACTGTTTCTACATCGGAGCTGTTCGACTGGTTGAAGACCTATCTGGCCAAGGAACCCGTAGAGCGTATCGTGATCGGTGAGCCCCGACAGCCTAACGGGCAGCCGAGTGAGAACCTCGAACGCGTGCAGCAATTTGTGAACCGTTGGCGTAAGGCTGTGCCTGAGGTGCCTATCGAATTCTACGATGAGCGATTCACCTCTGTGCTGGCGCATCAGGCGATGCTCGACGGCGGTCTGAAGAAGAAGGCTCGTCAGGACAAGGCCCTTGTCGATGAAATCTCTGCAACTATCATCCTCGAGGATTATCTCCGCAGCCGAAAATAATTATCAATTGTCTATTTCAATTATCAGTTCAAATGATTCTACCTATTTATATATATGGACAGCCTGTGCTTCGGAAGGTGGGCGAGGACATCACAGCCGACTATCCCGATCTGAAGCAGTTGATTGTCGATATGTGGGAGACGCTGGCGGAGTCGGAGGGTATTGGCTTGGCAGCACCTCAGATAGGCAAGGCTATCCGATTGTCGGTAATCGACTTGGATGTGATTTCTGACGATCTGCCTGAATATAAGGGCTTCCGACAGGTATATATCAATCCGCATATTGTCGAGTACGACGAGTCGAAGACGGACACCTCGGAGGAGGGCTGCCTGTCACTACCTGCCATCCACGAGAAGGTGGTGCGCCCCACGCGTATCCGTGTGGAATGGGATGATGAGGATTTCCAGCATCATGACGAGTGGATAGAAGGCTACCTTGCTCGAGTGATGCAGCATGAGTTTGACCACCTTGACGGAAAGATGTTCGTTGATCGTATCTCTCCACTTCGTAAGCAGTTGATTAAGAGTAAGTTGGCTGCGTTGTTAAAGGGCCGCTATCGTTGTGGTTACCGAACGAAACCCGTTAAGAGATAAAAAATGCGTCGCATTTTTTATCTCTTATTCTTCTGGCCTCTGGTTGTCAGTGCACAATACAACATCGATAGGCTGGTGATGATAGGGCGTTCGGCACTCTATTATGAGGATTACGTGCTCTCTATCCAGTATTTTAACCAGGCGATCTCGGCTAAACCCTATCTTTACGAACCTTGGTATTTCAGGGGCATTGCGAAATACTATCTGGATGACTATCGGGGTGCGGAAAGCGACTGCACAGAGGCCATCGAGCGCAATCCCTATGTCGTGGGGCTTTACGAGTTGCGTGGCCTCTGTCGTATCAACCAGAAGAAATATGCCGCTGCTATCGATGATTATACTAAAGCTCTTCGCTATGATCCGGAAAGTCAGAACCTGTGGCATAATCGCATCCTTTGTCGTATTCAGGAGAAGGATTACGAGCGGGGCCTGGCGGAAATCGATACCATGCTTCAGCGTTGGTCGAAGTATGCGAGAGCCTATTCGATGCAGGCGGAGATCTATCTGTTGCAGAAAGACACGGCACGGGCTGTAAAATCGTTAGACACGAGTCTAGAACTCGATCCTTATGATGGCGGTACCTGGGCTGAAAGGGCCATTATCAGCTTGGCTCATCAACAATGGAAGGAGGGAGAAGGCTTTCTCGATAAGTCGATTCATCTGCTGCCCAAGCATGCAGGCAACTATATTAACCGTGCTTTGGCACGTTATAACCAGAACAATTTGCGAGGAGCGATGGCGGATTATGATACCGCACTCGACCTGGATCCGAATAATTTCCTCGGCCATTATAACCGAGGCCTGTTACGTGCACAGGTGGGTGATGACAATAGAGGTATCGAGGACTTCGATTTCGTGCTGCGTCTGGAGCCTAATGACCTGATGGCGCTCTTCAACCGTGCGCTGCTGTTGGAACAGACGGGTGATTTGCGGGGGGCTATCCGCGACTATTCGAAGGTGATTGAGGAATTTCCTAATTTCTGGTTCGGCTTGGAGCATCGCGCTTCCTGTTATCGTCGCTTGGGCAATACCAGACAGGCTGAGCTCGACGAGTTTCGTATCCTCAAGGCACAGATGGACAAACGCTATGGTGGCAAGCAGCCGAGGCTCTCGAAACGCCAGATGCGAAGAAAGAGTGATACTGACCCTGACAAATACAATCAGCTGGTGGTGGCCGACGAACAGCAGGTGGAGCACGAATACAAGAGCGATTATCGCGGAAAGGTGCAGAATCGTAGGGTGGAAGTGGGCTTGCAGCCGATGTTCGCCTTGTCGTTCTATGCCGTCAGGGATGAAATGCATACTTATATTCCCTTCGATAAAGATGTGGAGGGCTTTAATTTGCAGTCGAAATCGAGACCTTTGCAGATCGGATGCACTCAGCCGACGATCAATGAGGAGAGAATGCGCCGTCATATTGCTTTCATCGACTCTGTGACGACGGCAATCGCCGATACGAAAGGGGATGCGCGTGTCAAACCATTGCTGATGCTCAGGGCTGTGGCCTATAGCGGCATCCGGAATTTCGACAATGCTATCGACGACCTCTCCACACTCCAACAGTTGGACTCTGCCTCTGTGCTGGCGTATTGGCAGCGGGCTGTTTGTCAGGCCAAACTGAATGAATTCAATGCATCGCAGGGCACGAATATCGAACTCAAATCGGCTAATGTGCTGAGTGACTTGTGTGAGGCCTTGAAGTATTCGCCACAGAATCCCTACTTATATTATAATAGAGGGTGCCACTATGCGCAACGGAAGGATTATCAGCGGGCTATCGACGATTTCAGTCGGGCTATTGAACTAGATGGAAACATCCCTGAGGCCTACTATAACCGGGGTATCGTCTATCTGCAGGCTGAGAAGACGACAGAAGGTGTCGCCGACCTCTCGAAAGCAGGTGAATTGGGGCTCTACGATGCCTATAGCATCATCAAGAAGTACCGTGAGAAATAATCTTTTGCGTAAAAGTTTGCGGGATTCGTGAAAATGTAGTAACTTTGCACGCAATTTCAAATTCAAACATATATTGTAGATATGATTAACATTACTTTCCCAGACGGATCTGTTCGTTCGTATGAGCAGGGCGTGACTGGTTTTCAGATTGCAGAGAGCATCTCTCCGGCTCTCGCACGCAGCGTTGTAAGTTGTGGAGTAAACGGTGAGACCGTAGAGCTGAATCGTCCTATCAATGAGGACGCCACGATTGAACTCTACAAGTTCGATGACGAGCAGGGTAAGCATACCTTCTGGCACACCTCAGCCCACCTTCTGGCAGAGGCCTTGCAGGAGTTGTATCCTGGCATACAGTTTGGCTTCGGACCTGCTGTCGAGAATGGTTTCTTCTATGATGTGCTGTTGAAGGACGGCGAGAGCATCAAGGAGAGCGACTTCCCGAAGATTGAGGCAAAGATGAAGGAACTGGCAGGCAAGAAAGAGCCCGTGGTTCGCAAGGAGGTGGCTAAGGCCGATGCCCTGAAGCAGTTTGCAGAGTGGGGGCAGACCTACAAGTGCGAGCACATCGAGCAGGATCTTGAGGACGGTTCTATCACGACCTATACACAGGGTAACTTCACCGATCTCTGTCGTGGTCCGCACCTCGTGGATACCGGCGAGATCAAGGCTGTGAAGCTGACATCTGTAGCAGGTGCCTTCTGGCGTGGTGATGCCAACCGCGAGCAGATGCAACGTCTGTATGGTATCTCTTTCCCCAAGAAGAAGATGCTTGACGAGTATCTGGAGATGTTGGAGGAGGCCAAGAAGCGTGACCATCGTAAGATTGGTATGGAGATGGAATTGTTTATGTTCTCCGATAAGGTCGGTAAGGGTCTTCCCATCTGGCTCCCCAAGGGAACAGAACTTCGTCTGCGCTTGCAGGATCACTTGCGCAAGGTTCAGAAACGATTTGGTTATCAGGAGGTTATTACACCGCACATTGGTTCAAAGAGCCTCTACGTTACTTCTGGCCACTATGCGCATTATGGCAAGGATTCGTTCCAGCCTATCCATACGCCCGAGGAGGATGAAGAGTATATGCTGAAGCCAATGAACTGTCCTCACCACTGCGAGATTTTCGCTTGGAAGCCTCGTTCATATCGCGACCTGCCCCTGCGTATTGCAGAGTTTGGTACGGTGTATCGTTATGAGCAGAGTGGTGAGTTGCACGGCTTGACACGTGTTCGTTCGTTTACGCAGGACGATGCCCACCTGTTCTGTCGTCCTGACCAGGTAAAGCAAGAGTTCCTGAATGTGATGGATATCATTGGTATCGTACTGACAGCCTTCGGTTTCAACTTCGAGGCCCAGATTTCGTTGCGTGATCCTAACGACCACGATAAGTACGTAGGTACTGATGAGGACTGGGCGCTGGCTGAGAAGGCTATTGTCGAGGCTTGTCAGGAGAAAGGCCTGCCTGCTAAGGTGGAATATGGTGAAGCTGCTTTCTATGGTCCTAAGCTCGACTTCATGATCAAGGATGCTATTGGCCGTCGTTGGCAATTGGGTACGATTCAGGTGGACTACAACCTGCCAAAGCGCTTCCAGCTGGAGTATACCGATGAGGATAACACGAAGAAGACGCCTGTGATGATCCACCGTGCTCCATTCGGCTCTCTTGAGCGTTTCTGTGCTGTGCTCATCGAGCATACCAGTGGTCACTTCCCCCTCTGGCTTACGCCTGATCAGGTGGCTATCCTGCCGCTTTCGGAGAAGTATAACGACTATGCACAGGAGGTTGCCAAGAAGTTCGATATGGGTGGCGTGCGTGCTACCATCGACCTGCGTAACGAGAAGTTAGGTCGTAAGATCCGCGACAACGAGCTGAAGCGTATCCCCTATATGGTGATCGTCGGCGAAAAGGAAGCTGCTGACGGTACAGTAGCCGTCCGGCCGCAGGGTGGTGGTGAACAAAGTGTAAAGACCATCCAGGAGTTCATCGACGAGGTGAACGCCCGTGTTGCAGAAATGACGAAAGACTTCTAAAATAAAAAAAAGAGGAAAAAATTTGGTTAATTCGCTGAAAGTTAGTACCTTTGCACCCGATTTTCTAAAAAATAGTTGATGAAGAATGACAAACTGAAGAATCAGTACCGAATCAACGAGCAGATTCGAGTACGTGAAGTCCGCATCGTCGGTGACAATGGCAGCACCGTTGTTCCTATCCGTGATGCATTGAATATGGCCCGTGATGAGGGTGTCGATCTCGTAGAGATTTCACCTAACGCCAATCCCCCAGTCTGTCGACTCATCGATTACTCCAAGTTCCTTTACCAGCAGAAGAAGCGCCAGAAGGAAATGAAGGCCAAGCAGGTAAAGGTGGAGGTGAAGGAAATTCGTTTCGGTCCTCAGACCGATGAGCACGACTATCAGTTCAAACTGAAGCATGCCAAGGAGTTCCTTGAGGAAGGCAATAAGGTTCGAGCTTATGTGTTCTTCCGCGGACGCTCTATCCTGTTCAAGGAGCAAGGTGAGGTGTTGTTGCTGCGTTTCGCCAATGATCTGGAGGAAGTAGGTAAGGTGGAGTCGATGCCATCGCTCGAAGGTAAGAAGATGTTCATCTACCTGGCTCCGAAGAAGGCAGGCGAGAAGAAGAAAAGTCAGCAGGCCCGTGACCGTGAGGCCGCAGAAGCGGAGGCCAAGGAAGCTAAGAAGGCTCAGACTCAGCCGAAGGAGGAGATTGATGCAGAGACTCCTGCAAACGGTGGGTTGTTCGCCAATGCTAAGATCAGTGCTGATGCGCTGAAGAAATTGACAGAGACAGAAGAATAAAGGTGCGCTGCGCCCGGTATATGCGTTGCCACCGCTTTAATTAATAACAATTAAATTTTTAAAAAACAATGCCAAAAGTAAAGACAAATTCCGGTGCCAAGAAGAGATTCTCATTCACCGGTACAGGTAAGGTTAAGAGAAATCACGCTTACCACAGCCACATTCTGACAAAGAAGACCAAGAAGCAGAAGCGCAATCTTGTGCACTCTCAAAGCGTAAGAGAATTTTGAAGCTTACCCGTGGCTACTTTGGAGCCCGTAAGAATGTTTGGACAGTAGCAAAGAATACCTGGGAGAAGGGTCTGACCTATGCCTACCGTGATCGTCGTAACAAGAAACGCGTATTCCGCAGTTTGTGGATTCAGCGTATCAATGCTGCTGCTCGTCTGGAGGGCATGAGCTACAGTGTCCTGATGGGCAAGCTCACCAAGGCTGGTATCGAGATTAACCGCAAGGTGCTCGCTGACCTCGCTATGAACAATCCCGAGGCTTTCAAGGCCATCGTGGAGAAGGTTAAGTAAGCGAGGGATTGCCTTCAAAATAAAGCAGGTGCCATCATCGTGATGGCACCTGTTTTTTTATTTCCTTCGTTTAAGTTCTAAAGTTTTAGGTATCTTCTGCCATTTACTGTTCTTTGGCACCTTGAGAGTAGAGCCGCTTTCTTGTTTGAGAATGTAAATGGAGTCATTCTTACGGATGAGGGTAGCGGTGAGGTCCTCAGAACCGTAATCGTTAATCATGTCGAGCGTAGCCGTTTTGCTGTCTTTTATCCTGGCTGAGGTGACTACCCAGCAGAAGGAATTGTTCTTTTTACCGAGATAGCCGGGCAGCGTACCATAGAGTTCCTGACCTGGCACTTTGATGTCCTCGTCGTAGAGGTTGATGCGCAGATAGACTTCATACTCATTATTATATAGGTACGCGCGAAATGCTGTACTGTCTTTTTGCTCAGCAAAGGTACTGATAGTCAGCCATAAAGCGATGATCGTAAGACAAGTTTTTCTCATGCTTAACTCATTTTGGGGGCAAAGATACCAAATCTAAATCAATAAAATGCAAATTGAATAGAAAATAGTTGGAAAAGTAAGGGAGTTTTTAGATTTTTTTAAGTACCTTTGCACCGTTTATAATTATAACAATGGTAAAAAGTCTTTTGAAGCCCGACTACATTTTTGAATCGAGTTGGGAAGTTTGTAATAAAGTTGGTGGAATCTATACAGTCCTTTCGACACGTGCCAAGACTTTGCAGAAGGCACATCAGGATAAAGTGATATTTATCGGTCCGGGTTTGTGGAAACGGGAGGACGGTAACTACACAAAGGAGGAGAGTCCTTATTTTAGGGAAGATCCCTCTCTCTTTGCCGAGTGGCAACGGGAGGCTAGGGAGAACGGCCTTCATGTAAGGGTAGGGCGTTGGACGGTGCCTGGAGAACCTATTGCCATCTTAGTAGACTTTGTACCATATTTCGAGAAAAAGAATGAGATTTACGGTTGGTTGTGGGAAAAGTATCAGGTCGACTCACTACATGCCTATGGTGATTATGATGAGGCCTCAATGTTCTCGTATGCTGCCGCATTAGTGGTAGAGAGTTTTTTTGAGTGGAAAAAGAAAAGCGGTGAATGGAATAAGGCTACCAAGGTGATTTATCACGCTAATGAGTGGATGTGTGGTCTGGGTGCCCTTTATATTAACAATAAGCTACCTCAGATCGGAACTATCTTCACTACCCATGCCACGAGCATCGGTCGTTCGATTGCCGGTAATATGAAACCGCTTTATGATTATCTTTTTGCCTATAATGGTGATCAGATGGCAGGCGAGCTGAATATGCAGAGCAAGCACTCCATAGAGAAGCAGACTGCTCATTATGTGGACTGCTTCACAACCGTGAGCGATATTACGGCCAAAGAGTGTGTAGAATTGCTGGATAAGCCTGTCGACGTGGTGCTCCCGAATGGCTTTGACGATAGTTTTGTACCGTCGGCTGCATTGTTTACGAAGAAACGCAAGGCTGCCCGTAAGAAACTGTTGGATGTGGCTAATGCGCTGTTGGGTGAGCAGCTGGATGATGATACACTCATCGTTTCGACATCTGGCCGTTACGAATTCCGCAACAAGGGTATTGATGTGTTTGTCGAGGCCATGAACCGTCTATTGCGCGATAAGGATCTGAAGAAGAAGCTTGTCGCCTTTATTGAAGTGCCGGGATGGGTAGGCGAGCCTCGCAAGGATTTACAGGAAAGACTTGCTCAGATAGCTCAGAGTTCTCAGAATCATCGGAAAAGTCCGGTATTCACAACTCCCCTTGAAGTGCCTCAGGTCACACACTGGCTTCACAACATGAGCCACGACAATGTGTTGGGCATGTTGAAGTATTTCGATATGCACAATCAAAAGGGCGATCATGTGAAAGTCATCTTCCTACCTTGTTATCTTGATGGTAAGGACGGCATTCTGAATATGACCTACTATGATATCGTGCTTGGCAATGATCTATGCATCTATCCTTCCTATTACGAGCCTTGGGGATATACCCCGTTGGAGGCTATAGCTTTTAAGGTTCCTTGCATCACTACCGATTTGGCAGGTTTCGGCCTCTGGGCAAACTCCGTGTTTGGCAAGTATGGCGAGATTCAGGATGGCGTAAAGGTGATTCATCGCACAGACTATAACTATTCGGAAGTCGCCGACATGATTAAGGATACTGTAGCAGAATACTCCTCCTTCACTAAGAAACAGGTGGACGAGGCCCGTAAGCATGCTGGCGAATTGTCGAAGAAGGCATTATGGAGCGAGTTCATCAAGTTCTATGAAGAGGCTTATGATATCGCACTCCGTAGGGCTGAAGAGAGAAAAGAAAAAATAAAAGACTTATATAATTAATTTAAGAAATTATGAAAATTAAAGCAGATTACACAAATGCTCCCTCTTGGAAGATTCTGACCGTTAAGGCCACTCTGCCAGAGCAGTTGAAGTGTTTGGACGAGATTGCCCACAATATGTGGTGGGTGTGGAACTACGAGGCTCGTGACTTGTTCCGTGACCTTGACCCTCAGCTTTACCATGATGTAAAGCATAACCCCGTGATGTTGCTTGAGCGTCTGAGTTTTGCCCGTAAAGAAGAGATCTTAAAGGATAAGGCGCTGATGAAGCGCGTGAAGAATGTTTATGATTCGTTCCGTAAGTACATAGATGTGAAGCCCGATTCAAAGCGTCCTTCAGTAGCTTATTTCTGCATGGAGTATGGTATCCACTCTGCCTTAAAGATTTATTCAGGTGGTCTGGGTATGCTGGCTGGTGACTATGTGAAGGAAGCTTCAGATTCAAATGTAGATATGTGTGCTGTCGGTTTTCTGTATCGTTTCGGCTATTTCACACAGAGCCTCTCGATGGATGGTCAGCAAATTGCTAATTACGAGACTCAGAACTTTGGTTCGCTGCCCATCGTGCGTCAGCTTGACAACGATGGTAATCCAATGGTTGTAGATGTGCCTTATACCAACTATCAGGTTCATGCTTATGTCTGGCGTGTGAACGTGGGCCGTGTGAAACTTTATCTGCTTGACACCGACAACGAGATGAACTCTGATTTCGACAAGCCTATTACCCACAGTCTTTATGGTGGCGACTGGGAGAATCGTCTGAAGCAGGAAATTCTGCTGGGTATCGGTGGTATGTTGCTGTTGAAAAAACTGGGCATCAAGAAAGATATCTATCACTGTAACGAGGGTCATGCAGCTCTTTGCAACCTGCAGCGTTTGTGCGACTATATCGAGGAGGACGGCCTGACATTCAACCAGGCTCTTGAGCTGGTTCGTGCTTCAGGTCTCTATACCGTTCATACACCAGTGCCTGCTGGTCACGACTACTTCGATGAGGGCCTATTTGGTAAGTATATGGGTGGTTATCCCCAGAAACTTGGTATCTCATGGGATGAGTTCGTTGGCATGGGACGTACCAATCCTGATGATAAGGGCGAGAAGTTCTGTATGTCGACCTTCGCTTGTAACACCTGTCAGGAGGTGAATGGTGTGTCGATGCTTCACGGCTGGGTATCTCAGAAGATGTTCGCTCCCATCTGGAGTGGCTATTATCCTGAGGAGAACCATGTAGGCTATGTGACTAATGGTGTACACTTCCCCACATGGTGTGCTGCAGAGTGGCTGAAGGTCTATGCCAAGTACTTCAATCCTAAGCACTTGAGCGATCAGTCAAACGAGGAGATTTGGCATGGTATATACAACTGTCCTGATGAGGAGATCTGGGAGACACGTAAGGCTTTGAAGAACAAGCTCTTCGAGTATATCAAGGAGCAGTTCCGTGAGACTTGGCTGAAGAACCAAGGCGATCCCTCACGTGTAGTCAATCTTCTTGGTATGTTCAATCCCGATGCACTGGTGATTGGCTTCTGCCGTCGTTTCGCTACTTACAAGCGTGCTCACCTGCTGTTTACCGATCTCGATCGTCTCAGCAAGATTGTCAACGATCCAGAGCATCCCGTTGTATTCCTTTTTGCAGGTAAGGCTCACCCTGCTGATGGTGCAGGACAAGGTTTGATAAAGAGGATATTCGAGATCTCGCAGCGTCCTGAGTTCATGGGTAAGGTCATCTTCCTGGAGGACTACGACTTCCTGCTGGCTCGTCGTTTGGTTTCTGGTGTTGATATCTGGATGAACACTCCAACACGTCCGTTGGAGGCCTCTGGTACCTCTGGTGAGAAGGCTGAGATGAACGGTGTTGTGAACCTCAGTGTGAAGGATGGCTGGTGGCTGGAAGGCTATCGTGAGGGTGCCGGCTGGGCACTCACTGAGAAGCGTACCTATCAGAATCAGGGTTATCAGGACCAACTCGATGCAGCTACTATCTATAATCTGCTGGAGAACGAGATTGTTCCGCTTTACTACAATAAAGATAAGAAAGGTGTTTCTAAGGGGTGGATCAAGGTTATCAAAAACTCGATTGCCCAGATTGCGCCTCACTATACAATGAAGCGTCAGCTTGACGATTACTATTCTAAGTTCTATGAGAAGGAGGCCAAGCGCTTCAAGGAACTCTCTAAGAATGATAACCGTTTGGCTAAGGAGATTGCTCAGTGGAAGGAGACTGTTGCTGAGCGTTGGGATGCCATCAGCGTGGTATCTGCTGAGTCTACGGCTCCTGCTTCTGGTCTGCATCTTACTGGTGAGAATTACACCCTGCGCTATGTCATCAACGAACAGGGTCTTGACGATGCCGTTGCATTGGAGAAGGTGAATGTATATACTGATGAGAATGGCGAGGATCATGTGTTCTCGATTGAGCCGCTGAAGATGGTAGGTCACGAGGGTAACAATTACACCTTCGAGGTGGTTCACTCACCCAAGCAGGCAGGCCAGTACAAGAGTGCCGTCCGTATGTATCCGAAGAACAAGAACCTGCCCCACCGTCAGGACTTCTGTTACGTGAAGTGGCTGGAACTTCCCTTGTTCAACTAATCAATAAAGAATCCCTCGCTCATTTGGGCGAGGGTTTTTTATTTTTCTGAATAGTTCTCGAGAATATATTTTCCGAGATCATTGTCCTTGTTACGTTCTGCACAATTACGGATTGCTTGTTTCATCCGCTGATCGATACTATCGATGTCGTGTAGCAGACTCTTTTGCATTTCTTCGGAAGTATACGGACTCTGGTGGATGACGTTAACGATATTCTGAATCTTCTGGCTACATTCTTGAATGGTATCGTTCAACGCCTGCCACTCTCGTATCTGTCGTTGCTTGGAAGAAAATTGGCAGCCCGTCATTAGGATAATCAGGACTGCCAATGCTATTAATTTAGATGAGATAGAGGTCACTGATACTCATATTGTTAATGACACGACGAATGGCTTCTGCAAAGGTGTCAGCCACAGAGAGTTGCTTCACCTTGGCACAGCGATTGGCATAAGGAATGGAGTCTGTAAAGACAATCTCCTCAAGGGCCGATGCCTGAACACGTTCGCTGGCTGGACCGCTCATCACACAATGGCTTGCGCATGCGCGAACGGTTTTGGCACCATTTTCCTTCATCAGGTCAGCTGCCTTGGTAATCGTACCGGCAGTGTCTACCATATCGTCGACAATTACCACATTCTTGCCTTCCACCTCACCGATAATCTGCATTGATTCCACCACATTGGCACGGGCGCGTGTCTTATTGCATAGCACGAGCGGACATCCAAGGAACTTGGCATAGGTGTTGGCACGCTTAGAACCGCCTACGTCGGGTGAGGCAATCACGAGATTATCAAGCTTCAGACTCTGCAAATAGGGCAGAATGACACCGGAACCATAGAGATGATCGACGGGAACGTTGAAGAAACCCTGAATCTGATCTGCATGTAAGTCCATCGTGATGACTCGGTTCACGCCTGCTACACTGAGCAAGTCTGCCACTAGTTTTGCACCAATGCTGACACGTGGCTTGTCCTTTCGGTCCTGACGGGCCCAGCCGAAATAGGGGATGACTGCATTGATGGTTCTGGCGGAGGCTCTCTTGGCAGCATCGATCATCAGCAGCAACTCCATCAGGTTATCGCTGTTGGGGAATGTGCTCTGCACAAGGAAAATGTCACGGCCACGTATACTTTCCTCATAGCTGACGGCAAACTCGCCATCAGAGAATTTGGTGATTTGTAGTTGTCCTAAAGGGCAACCCAAACTTTGGCAGATTTTTTCTGCAAGGTACCTCGTGGCGGTGCCAGAGAAAACCATGTAAGAGTTTGTATTAATCATTTTTCTGATTTTATGTTTTATTAGTCAATCGCTTTCTTTAATCGCTCAAAGTGCAGTAGCAAATCCTTGTAATCAAGTTCGTTGTGGATATCAAAGCGGTTCCAGAGATCCCCACAGATAACGACACCGCCGAATCCCAGATCACGTGCCACCTTGATGTTGTCAAGGTTCATACCGCCGAGCGCATATACTTTCTTGTCAATCAGTCCCTGACGAGAGGCTTCTTTCAGTTCTTCCATTGTGAAACCAGACTTTTCCTCTTTGATGGTCTGACTGTCGAAGATGGGGTGTAAGAACACATAATTACAATGCTTCTTGGTATCCTTGAGCTCTGACAATGCATGACATGTGCGGCTGATATTCCCTTTGTAACCCGAAGGAGGCTCAGTATAGGCATCGTCGATATGAATGCCGTGCAGGCGGTATTCTTCTTTCAGATAGAAATGATTGTGAACAGTCGTTTTGCTGGCAATGTCTTCCCCAAGGAGGGTCAGTAACCGCTCGGAGTACATGGGTGAAGAGCCTGGCTTGTGCAGGTGTAGGTTGTCCATACCCTCCTCAAAGAGGTTGGCAAGGATCTTGTCTTCCTCCACAAAAAACGTGGGTCTTGTCATTACAATTAACTTCATTTCTTCAGTCTCGACTCTTTCTCACGTGCAAAATTACATATTTTTTTAGACATAAGTACATAAGAACAGATATTTTTTTGTTTCTTTTGTTCTTTTGTCTAAAAAAATAAGTACCTTTGCATCTCGAAAATAATAAATTAGTAAAAATTGTACGTTGTACATTGTCAAATTGTAAATTATAAAAAAAGATGAAAGCATTTGTTTTTCCCGGACAGGGAGCACAGTTTGTTGGAATGGGTAAGGATCTTTACGACAACAACCCCTTGGCGAAGGAACTTTTTGAGAAGGCTAACGACATTCTTGGCTATCGCATAACCGATATTATGTTTGAAGGTACCGACGAGGAATTGAAGCAGACGAAGGTCACTCAGCCTGCCGTATTCCTCCATAGTGTGATATCTGCCCTTTGCATGGGCGAAGCCTTTGATCCGAAGATGACTGCAGGTCACTCTTTAGGTGAGTTCTCTGCGCTGACAGCAGCAGGAGCTTTAAGTTTCGAAGATGGATTAAAGCTGGTTTATGCCCGTGCGATGGCCATGCAGAAGGCTTGTGAGGCTCAGCCCTCAACGATGGCAGCCATCATCGCTCTGCCCGATGAAAAAGTAGAGGAAGTTTGTGCTGAGGTGAGCAAGATGGGCAAGGGCGTAGTCGTACCTGCTAACTATAATTGTCCTGGACAGTTGGTAATCTCTGGTAATGTTGAGGCTATTGAGGAGGCTTGTGAGCAGCTAAAAGCCGCTGGTGCCAAGCGTGCATTGGTGCTGAAGGTCGGTGGCGCTTTCCACTCTCCGCTGATGCAGCCAGCAAAGGATGAACTCCAGGCTGCCATCGAACAGACGGAGATAAAGACTCCACAATGTCCTGTTTATCAGAATGTTGACGCTAAGCCTCACACCAATCCAGCTGAGATAAAGGCTAACCTCATTGCCCAACTGACAAGTTCTGTTCGTTGGACACAGAGTGTTCAGAATATGATTGCTGATGGTGCTGATGACTTCACAGAGTGTGGACCAGGTAAGGCCCTACAAGGTATGATTGTAAAGATCAACAAGGAAGTTTCTGCCCATGGCATCGCGTAAACTCATTATCTATCAGATTTTCACCCGTCTTTATGGCAATCGCAATACCACTCGTCAGGAGAATGGTTCGATAGTCGAAAACGGATGTGGAAAGATGAACGATTTCACGCCCAGCACCCTGAAGAAAATCAGGGAGATGGGCGTGAGCCATATTTGGTACACGGGTATCATTCGTCATGCTACCCAGACAGACTATACAGCCTATGGTATTCCTAAGAATCATCCTGCCATCGTTAAAGGCAAGGCGGGTTCCCCTTATGCCATTACAGATTATTACGATATAGATCCTGATTTGGCTGTAGATGTTAATCATCGTATGCAAGAGTTTGAACTGCTGATAGAACGTACGCATCATGCAGGCATGAAGGTCATCATCGATTTCGTTCCTAATCATGTAGCCCGTCAGTATCATTCTATCTGCAAGCCTGAGGGCGTGAAGGATCTTGGCGAGGAAGATAATCCTAAAAATGGTTTTGACCCTCAGAACAATTTCTATTACTGTCCAGGTCAGCGATTTACGCCTTATTTTGACCTGTATCATGGTGAGCAGGAACCTTATATCGAGGAACCTGCCAAGGCTACAGGCAATGATTGTTTTCACAATGCGCCTGGCACAAACGATTGGTATGAAACGGTAAAGTTGAACTATGGCCTTGATTACTATGCAGGGCGTGTTGGTCATTTTACCCCCATTCCCAATACGTGGAGCAAGATGACTGACATACTCCTCTTTTGGGCAAAGAAAGGTGTCGATGGCTTCCGCTGTGATATGGCGGAGATGGTGCCTGCCGCTTTCTGGCAGTGGGCTACCGATAAGGTAAAGTTTGCATATCCGCAGATTATCTTTGTTGGCGAGGTGTATAATCCTGCTGAGTATCGTAATTATCTGGCTGCGGGCTTTGATTATCTTTACGACAAAGTAGGCATGTACGACACCCTTCGCGAGGTGATGCAAGGCCATCGGAGTACTCACGCTATCACAGGTGCTTGGCAGGCAACCGACGACATCCGTGACCACATGCTCTATTTCCTCGAGAACCACGATGAGCAGCGTATTGCCAGCAGTTTCTTCGTTGGCGATGCTCAGAAGGGCGTTCCTGGATTGGTGGTATCGGCACTTCTGCAGCAGAATCCGATGATGATCTATTTTGGCCAAGAGTATGGTGAGCGTGGAATGGAAAAGGAGGGCTTCAGTGGTAATGACGGACGTACGACCATCTTTGATTATTGGAGTGTGGACACCATTGTACGTGCGGCCCAGCGAAAGTTGACCACTCAGGAAAAGCAACTTAAAACTATCTATGATAAGGTCATCAGTATTGCTACAAATGAGAAGGCCATTGTCAGTGGTGCATGTTTTGATCTGATGTATGTCAATGGCCAGTATAATCACGAATATGCCTTTATTCGTAAAGCTGGTGCAGAGGTGTTGCTAGTGGTAGCAAACTTCGCTGATTCCGATCAGACAGTTGGTATTACGATTCCCGGACATGCTTTCGATTTCCTCAATCTGAAGGAGAAGAATGTTTCGGCCACTGACCTGCTTTCTGAAGGGAAACAGAAACTCTCTCTGAAGCGTGATGAGGCGGTCGCTATCAATGTTCAGGGGAATAATGCCGTTGTGTTGAAATTTAAAGCATAAGTATATGGATCCCATTCTCAATGATCACAATAAGGAAGAGTTCCCGCCAGCGCATACAGCGGAGCATTTGCTGAACCAGACCATGATCCGATTGTTTGGCTGCGAACGGTCTTATAATGCTCATATTGAGCGGAAGAAGAGCAAAATGAGTTTTTATCTTGACCATAAGCCATCGCGTCAGGAGGAAAAGGAGATTGAGCTTCGGATGAATGAGTTGATTGATGACGATCTTCCAGTGACCTTTGAGTTTGTCACCCGTGATAATCTCCCCGAAGAAGTCTCTACCGATCGCCTACCTGAAGATGTCTCCGAGACCATCCGACTCGTACGTATTGGTGATTATGATGTCTGTCCTTGTATTGGCCGGCATGTCCGTAGCACCTCTCAGATAGGGCGTTTCGAGATGCTTGGTACAAATTGGGATGAGCAGGAACGATCCTTTCGCGTGAGATTTAAGATAGTATGATTCAGATAATAGATGCCCGACCTTATAGGCCGGGCATCTTTTTATTCTTTTTTCAGTGCAATCTTCATGAACACCGGATAGTGGTCGGAATAACTGAGTTCTTTCATATAATAGGATAATGCCTCGTAGTTCTTGTCGTGGAAGATGTAATCGATTCTCAAGGGCGTCTTACCACGAAGGGTATGCATCCATCCGCTTCCGCATTCCTTGAAACCATCCGACAATTCACCTTTCAGCGTGTTGTATACATAGGAGTAGGGAACGTCCACACAGTCGCCTGCCAAGATAACGGGGTATTCGCAATCACGAATGTGCATGGCGAGGATATTGGCTTGTCCAGCTCGCTTGATCATACCCACGGTGTAACTTCCGTAGATAGCTTCAAGCAGGCGGTTCCCCTGCACATTATAGCCATCTTCCTCCATTTTATTGGCACGGTAATATACATGGTGGGCACCTGCGGTCTCTAAGTGCACATTGTAGACACGGAACATCTGTCCGTTGACATCAATGTCTACCCACATTGCACTGTTAGCGCTAGCAGGGAACTCAATAGGTTCGCTTTTTTTGATGGGGTAACGGCTATAGATGGCATAGTGGCCATTTATACCATATGCCATATAGGGGAAATACTCCTTGTAACTCTCTGAGTTTTTCTTGTCGCCACTATGGTCGTTGTATTCTTGAATACAGAAAACATCCACCTTCTGCTTCTTCATTTCAGCAAGGACGTCCTGAGCGATAAAGCCTGATGCTGAATTACCAAAGCCTGCCACATTATAGGTGGCGATTTTCAGGCCTGGCTGTTTCTCTGCTGTCTCGTCGACTCCTCCGAACTGATAGAGTGTTCCGATATAAGGAATGCAACAGAGTAGCGTGATGAATGGCATCAGTGCCCAATGCCAGCGCCTCATGATAAGCCAGTATAGTAGTAGAATCACATTGCCTGCAATCAGCAAGGGAAGCACATAGACGAGCAAGGCGCGTGCCATATTACCTGACGGATAAGTTTCACCACCGTAAAGGCCTACAAGTGTGAAAATCATCATCAACAATGTGATGATGAGCATCATGAATGAGAAATACTTCTGAACTGCGAGTTTACCCATATGTTCTTAATGATTGATTCTATTCGATGTTAGTCTTCATGAAGGTATCTTTTAACAACCTCAATGAGATTTTCTACTCTGAATGGTTTTGCCATGAATTCGTCACAACCAGCCATCTTGGCTTCACGGATGTTTTCCTCGAAAGCATAGGCGCTGAGGGCGATGACCGGGGTGTCTTGATTGATCTCCTTGATGATGCGTGTGGCGTCGAGACCATTCATCTCTGGCATGCGAATATCCATCAGAATCAGGTCGGGCCGCTCATCTTCATTCAGATTGACAGCCTCGATACCATTATGGGCTCGTATGAGACGGAAACGCTTCTGGAGCACAATCTTTACCAGTTCATAGTTACTGTCTTCATCCTCAGCCACGAGAATCGTCTTTTGGTTCATACCTTCTGGACGGGCACTCACACGAATGGTACGCACATTAGTCGTTGTAGTGGTATGCTCTTGATTAATACCGCCTACAGTACCTTCAAAGGGAAGTCTGAATGTAAAGGTTGAACCAACGTTGACGGTGGATTCCACACGAATATCTCCTCCTAACTTCTCAACGATAATTTTACAGAGTGACAGACCAAGACCATAGCCTTTTTGCTGTTCTGCGTCTTGCGAGGCATACGTGTTGAAGATGCTGTCAATGAATTCTGGCGGAATACCTGATCCCGTATCCTTCACGAAGAATTCAATGGTCTTCATCTCGTTAATGATATGGAAGCCATAGGTGATACTGCCCATCGTAGTATGTTTCAGGGCATTGCTGATGAGATTGGTGAAGACCTGTATGAGACGATTGGCATCGGTGTTCATCGTTGCGGTCATCAGCGGTTTCTCGAACTCCAGCTTGACAGATGGTGGGCAACGGAATTTAAACAGCTGCTTGATATTCTCGCACATCTGGTTGATATCGGTCATTGCCTTCTTCATTTGGATTTCACCCGATTCTACTCTGGAAAGGTCGAGTATTTCATTAATCAGACTCGATAAGCGCTGATTATTACTCTCAATAATCTGATAGTATTTCATGCGCTCTTCTTCAGAGTCTGTTTCAACGAGTACGCGCGAGAAACCTTCAATTGCATTTAGAGGGGTACGGATTTCATGGCTCATGTTGGCAAGGAAGAGAGATTTCATCTGACTGGCTTTTTCAGCCTTCAGAGCTTTCTCTTCGTATTCTGTAAGCTTTCTGTTTGCTATCTCCAGCTGTTCAGATATAATCTTTAATTTCCAGGTAGCGTCAGCAAGTTTCTGTAATAGAATGTCTCTTTCTTCTTGTCCCATTACCATTCAAAACCATTTTGGGTATTTGTAAAACCCTATTTGGGTACAAAATTACCAAAAATTTTCAATAAAACAAATAATAATCGAAAAAATTTAGATTCTTTTTGCTTTTTCCCAGGCGCCACTGTGTGAGTGGCTTTTCAGATAGGCCATTCCTTGGAACACATTCAGATTCATAAACAGAAAATAATAGGCGGTATAAAGCAACTTGTTTCGATGTCCGCATTTGCTGAGTGCCCATCCTAGTAGTGCTGCCAGATAGAATACGACTTGGAGAGCCAGTATAATGGTATAAATCAGACCTGCTCCGGAACAAACGAGCAGAATATTGACGATGGCCAGAATGACCAGTGCGATAGGGGTGATGCTCCATCGGAGCACGCGGTGGCTGATGTATTGGAAAGCCACCAATGGCTGATGCAGAGGGTTTAGCATTTTACGGAGCCACCAGATACTCTGCAGACCACCGGCAGCAATGCGACGCTTGCGTTTGGATTCCTCGGCAAGATTGGCAGAGCCGTATTCGAGGGCGTAGGCTTCTGGAGCATAGGCGATACGGTGGCCTTCATCGACAATGAGCATCGACATCATGAAATCGTCGAGAAGGGCATTATCGGGCACCTCGCGACAGAGTTCTGGTCGGATGGCATACAATTCACCAGCAGCCCCCATAGCCGAATAGAGTTCGCTGTCCCATTTCTTTAGCGTGCTCTCATAGCGCCAATAGAGGCCTTCGCCTTCTGCGGCCATCTCTCCGTTTCTCGAGGCCACACGTTTTTCACCGCTGACACAGCCCACAGTCTTGTCCTGAAACAATCTGGCGATTTCGCGCATGGCACCACGATTGATCATGGTATTGGCATCAGTGAAGGCCACAAGTTCTGTCTTCACCTCGCTGAGCCCATGCTTCAGAGCGGCAGTCTTGCCCTTGCGCTCAGGACTGAATACGAGATTCACTTCCGGATAGGCTTTCAGTAGCTCATTGGTATTGTCGGTCGTACCGTCTGTAACCCACATCACCCTGAACTTATCCTTTGGATAGTCCAGGGCGCGGGTGTTTTGCATCTTCTCTGCCACAATATCCTGTTCGTTATAGGCACAAATCATGAGTGTCATCGTGGGCAACTCATCGTCTGTGGGCATGGCAGTCTGTTGTGGTTCCCCTTTTATCAGCCTTTTCAGACGGATGATCAGGAAAAGCAGTATACCGTATCCGAGATAAGTGTAGAATACGATAAACAGGCAAAGCCAGAACAGAATTTTCAGTGTCAGCATAGATGATAGAGGATTACTACTGTAATGTTGATTCAATCTCTTCCTGCATGTCGATGAACTGCTGTTTAGCGTCATAGAACTCATACTGCAGGAAAGCCAGTTTCTGTGAGGGAACGATATGCACGCCCAATCCGTATTTCAGCTGCCATTGCATCTTCAGGCTGAAGACGCCTTTGTTGATATAGGCCGCCACATAGGGGTGTACATGCAAATAGAACCTTTTGATGCCGATTTTGTTGACCATGGTGTCAATCTTGCTCTCTAACTGGTCTGTAAACAGGATGCTTGACTTGATTTTTCCTGAACCGTGACAGGTGGGACATTCTTCTTCCACGTTCACGTCCATAGCCGGACGTACGCGCTGACGGGTAATCTGCATCAGTCCGAATTTCGAAAGGGGCAGGATGTTGTGGCGGGCACGGTCTTTCTGCATGTTCTTACACATGCGCTCATAAAGAATCTGACGGTCTTCCGCCAGTTTCATGTCGACGAAATCTACCACGATGATACCTCCCATGTCGCGAAGTCTCAGCTGACGGGCCAGTTCGTCAGCTGCGCCGAGATTCGTCTCCAACGCATTGGCTTCCTGACCGTTTTCCTTTTTCACGCGAGTACCGCTGTTCACATCTACCACGTGCATGGCCTCCGTATGCTCGATGATCAGATAGGCTCCATGTTTGTAATTGACGGTTCGTCCGAATCCTGACTTTAGCTGCTTGGTGACATTGAAATTGTCAAAAATGGGCACCGTACCGTTGTAAAGTTTCACGATGTCCTTTTTCTCCGGAGCAATCATACCGAGGTAGTCGCGAATCTGCTCGCCAATTACCTCGTCGTTCACTTGAATGCTGTCGTAAGTGGGATTGAACAAGTCGCGCAGCAAAGCTACGGTTCGGCTTTGTTCCTCAAAACAGAGTACAGGCCTTTCTACGGTCTTCTGTACCTTTGTGATGGCGTCTTCCCAGCGCTTGAGTAGGATTTTCAACTCCGCATCCAGTTCAGCTGCTTTTTTCCCTTCGGCTACAGTTCGTACAATCACACCGAAGTTCTTGGGCTTGATACTCTGGATGAGTTGTTTCAGACGACTCCTTTCTTCACCTTTCTTGATTTTGGTCGATACGGAAACGGTGTTGTCGAAGGGCATCAGCACGAGATATCGTCCTGCGAAGCTGAGTTCGCACGTCAGACGGGGTCCCTTTGTATTGATAGGTTCCTTGACAATCTGTACCATAATCTCCTGACCCACCTTCAGCGTATTGGCGATGCTGCCGTCCTTGGGCAGTGTAGGCTGGATGGTGGCTTTCTGGATCGGGTAGAGTTTTTTACGGTCGCTTGCTACCTGTTTCAGGTATTTTTCATAAGAGCAGAATTGAGAGCCCAGGTCAAGATAATGCAGGAATGCGACACGCTCAGCACCGACATCCACAAAACAGGCGTTCAGTCCGGGCATCAGTTTTTTCACCTTTGCCACATAGATGTTGCCCACGGAGAACGATGCCGACCGCTGCTCCTTCTGGTATTCCACCAGTGTCTTGTCCTCGAGCAGTGCGATCGAGATGTCCTTCGGTTGCACATCAATGATAACTTCACTTGTCATTGTCTTTTGCTTGTCTTGATAGTGGGTTTTAACTCAAAAGGGTGTGTCGCCATCCTTCTCGGATCTGCAGACACACTCCTTTCATTTCTTTTGCTACGTCTGTCCGTTGCGGGCAGTAATCAGCGATTACTTGCTCTTATGACGGTTCTTGCGCAGTCTCTTCTTACGCTTGTGAGTAGCCATCTTATGGCCCTTCTTTTTCTTTCCGTTTGGCATAATACTTAAATGTTTTATTGTTAAAATTCAGATCTTTTATTTCAACATCTTCTCAATGAAGCTCTTAGAAGGCTTGAATGCGGGGAAATCGTGGGCATCAATAACCAATGTCGTATTCTTGGAAATATTACGAGCAGTCTTGGCTGCACGATGCTTCACGGTAAAGGTACCGAATCCACGCAGGTATACGTTCTCTTTGTTATCCGCCAGGCTTACGCGGATCTCTTCCATAAAAGCTTCTACAGTAGCGGCCACATCTTTCTTGGCAATACCTGTTTCTTCAGCAATTCTGTTGATGATTTCTGCCTTTGTCATATTTGTCTTTTTCTATATATTAATAATGTGAATATCTGCTTTATCTCGATTTTGGACTGCAAAGTTACTAATTTTCAGCCGATTACAAAAATATTTCCCCATTTTTTTTTGAATTTTATGATTTTTGACAAGTATTTGCCCTCTTTTTTGTATCTTTGTGGCTGAAAATATGGTTTTTTGTATGAAACAGCATTTATTTCTGATTCTCGTCGTTGTCGTTGTGGGATTTTTTGGTGCCTGCAGCAATCGCCAGCAGTCTCATGCTTATGTGAGTGAATTATCGGGGTCCGACAGCCTGTCGATACGTATGGGCAACTATACGCTTCTGAAGTATTATAGCAACCGTCTGGGTTTAAACATCAATTACCCTTCTTACCTCGTTCATCAGGATTTGCCTGACGAAGTTGGCATGCAGGAACTTTTTATGATGGACGATGTGTCGATATCCGTGATGGTCGATTCGCTTAGTGGTATGATGCGCAGCTCAGGCCAGCGGATGATGGGTATGGGCGCAGAACTGCTGGAAGTAGGCGATGATTATAGTATCCACGAAGGTCAGGACGAGAAGTGGGAATACTACGGAAAGGTGATCGACTCTGACTCCTTGCGACAGATCACCGTGATGCTCAGATACTATCCGGAGCATGAGGATGCCGTCATTGAACTGAAAGAGTGGGTGAGAAACTTCGAAGTGCAATAAAAAATCCCAGCGTTTGGCTGGGACTTTTTGTTTATTTGCAAGGGATTTTGTCGACGCGTTTCTGATGCCGTCCGCCCTCGAAGGTAGCGGTAAAGAACTCGTCCATAATCTTACGGGCCATGTTATTGTCGATGAATCGTCCAGGCATCACGAGCACATTGGCATCGTTGTGCTGACGAATCAGATGGGCTATCTCAGGAATCCAGCACAGCCCAGCACGCACTTGCTGATGCTTGTTCAGTGTGATGCTGATACCCTCACCACTACCACAGATAGCGATGCCGGGATACACCTCGCCGCTCTCGATGCCCTCTGCCAATGCGTGGCCGAAGTCGGGATAGTCTACTGAGGCGTCACTCCAGGTGCCGTAATCCTTATAGGGGTAACCCTTCTCCTCCAGATACTGGAGAACGAACTTCTTCAAAGCGTAGCCTGCGTGATCACAGGCTACACCTACTGTCTTTACTTCCATTATGCAAGCAGTTTCTTAACTTGATTGTACACGTTCTCACCTGTGAAGCCGAGCTTCTCATCGAGCACTTTGTAAGGAGCAGAGAAACCAAAGCTCTCCAGACCCCATACACAGCCGTCGGCACCTACCAGACCCTCGAGGTTTACGGGCAGACCTGCGGTGAGACCGAACTTCTTCTTGCCTGCAGGCAGTACGCTCTGCTGATACTCCTTACTCTGACTGCGGAACAGACCCTCAGAAGGAACGCTTACCACGCGTGTCTTGATGCCATCAGCAGCAAGCAGCTTGGCACCAGCCTCGAGGGTAGAAACCTCAGAACCTGAAGCCAGCAGGATCACGTCGTAATCCTCATCAGAACCTGCAACCACGTATGCACCCTTGGTAGCCTGTGTATAGTCGTTGCCCTCGGGCAGCATCTCGATATTCTGACGAGAGAAGATGAGTGCAGTCGGGGTGTCGATGTTCTCCATAGCCATGCGCCAGCAGACGGTGGTCTCCTCAGCATCAGCAGGACGAACTACCAATACAGAGTTCTTGCCATGATGGTTCTTCAGCTTCTCCATCAGACGGATCTGTGCCTCCTGCTCAACAGGCTCGTGGGTAGGTCCATCTTCACCAACGCGGAAGGCATCGTGCGTCCAGATAAACTTCACGGGCAGCTCCATCAGGGCGGCCATACGAACGGCGGGCTTCATATAGTCAGAGAATACGAAGAAGGTACCGCAAGCGGGAATCACACCACCGTGCAAAGCCATACCGATACAGCAGCAAGCCATCGTCAGCTCAGCTACACCAGCCTCGAAGAAAGCACCGCTGAAGTCACCCTTCACGATGTCCTTGGTCTTCTTCAGGAAGCCGTTTGTGTTATCTGAATTGCTCAGGTCGGCAGAAGCACAGATCATATTGGGCACCTGCTCAGCCAGCTGACCAAGTACAGCAGCACTGGCGCTACGAGTAGCCGAACCAGCCTTCTGCTCTACCTTGCTCCAGTCGATGACAGGAGCCTTGCCGCTGAACCACTCCTCGAGCTGCTTGGCCTGTACGGGATGACCCTTGGCCCACTCAGCCTTCTCAGCATAGCGCTCAGCTACAATCTTCTTCAGTTCTTCAGCACGCTTAGCATACAATTCCTTTACCTCTGGGAAGATCTGGAATGGATTCTCAGGATCGGCACCCAGGTTCTTCATTGTGTTGATATAGGCGTCGCCACCGAGGGGAGCACCGTGGGTAGCGCAGTTGCTCTCGTAAGAACTGTTGTCAGCCTTGCGGGCACCCTTACCCATCACGCAGTGACCGATGATCAGTGAAGGACGCTCCTTCTCAGCCTGAGCCTTCTTGATAGCCTCGCGGATCTGGTCCACATCGTTACCGTCGATCTTCTGAACATACCAGCCCCATGCCTCGTATTTCTTGGCAGTGTCCTCACAGGTCACTACCTCTGTCTTGGTTGACAACTGGATATCATTGGCGTCGTAGAACATGATCAGGTTGTCGAGTCCCAGGTTACCTGCGATACGGCCTGCACCCTGCGAGATCTCCTCCTGCACACCACCATCAGAGATGTAGGCGTAGATGGTCTGGTTCATTACGTTGCCCAGACGAGCCTTCAGGAACTTGGCTGCGATGGCGGCACCTACGGCGAAGGTGTGACCCTGGCCGAGAGGACCAGAAGTGTTTTCGATGCCACGCTCAATCTCGCGCTCGGGGTGGCCAGGTGTGACAGAACCCCACTGACGCAGGTTCTTCAGGTCCTCGAGTGTGTACTTGCCAATCAGGCAGAGCTGGCTGTAGAGCATCGGAGCCATGTGACCAGGATCGAGGAAGAAACGGTCGCGACCCTCCCATGCGGGATTCTCGGGGTCATACACTAAGAACTCACTGTACAGGGTGTTGATGAAGTCTGCACCACCCATAGCACCGCCGGGGTGACCCGACTTTGCCTTTTCTACCATCGAAGCAGCCAGGATACGGATGTTATCCGCTGCCATGTTCATAACTTTGTTGTCGTTCATAATGAATAATTAATTAATCAATAGAAAATTTGCGTGCAAAGATATAAAAAATTTTCGAAATAACCGATGTTTCTTGCAAAATTTAATTATCTTTGCACACAAAACCCATAAACATTATTAAAAATGAGAAAGAAACTATTATTTCTATTGCTGCTGACCAGCGCCGCGGCGATGGCACAGAAGGTTTTCCTGAGTTCGCCCAACAACCGGCTCGAAGTGATGATTGAAAACAACGGCGGTTTGGCTACCTATGCCGTCTATTATGATGGTGTGGAGGTGTTGCAGCCCTCGCGCTTAGGTTTCGAAGCCAATTTCGGCGACTTTACCCAGGGCCTGACCTTCAAGGAAAAGCCGCAGCAAGACACGTTGGACCTGATGCCATCGAAATTGGCTCACAGTACGATTTACTGGAACCGGAAAGTATTCAAGCATGCGAGTGCCAGTCTGGGTGACCATACCTATAATATCCCGTTCAAGAATGCCAAGGGGCAGGAAATGACGGTCGTGTTCCGACTGACGAACAACGACATCGCATTCCGCTACGAGATTCCCCGTCCGGGCGAGAATCCAAAGTGTGGCGTTATCCGTCGCGAGGTCAGTTCGTTCCGTTTCCCGGAGGGCACATGCACATTCCTCTGTCCGCAGATCGGTCCGATGACAGGGTGGGAGCGTACCAAACCCAGTTACGAGGAGGACTACGAGGCTGATGCACCGATGGCAAAGCGTTCGCGATTCGGCCAAGGCTACACCTTCCCCTGCTTGTTCCGTATCCCCGTGACCGCTTCCGGCCAGCCTGACCAGACCAAGAAGAAAAAGGGCCAATCAGCGCCTTCGGCCAATGCCTGGGTGCTCATTTCCGAGACGGGTGTCGACGGCAGTTACGTGGGCTCTCATTTGAGCGACTATGCCCCAGAGACCGGCTACACCATCGCTTTCCCGCAGCCAGGTGAGAACAACGGTCTCGGCTCTGCTGAGGCTGGTATCCCCTTGCCCTACAGCACGCCTTGGCGCACCATCACCATTGGCGCTTCGCTGAAACCCATTGTCGAGACCACAATCCCCTACGAGCTTGTTTCGTCGAAATACAAGGCTTCCACCGACTATAAGCCCGGCCGCTACACCTGGTCGTGGCTCATATGGCAGGATGAGTCGATCAACTACGCCGATCAGGTGCAGTTCGTTGACCTCGCTGCCGCAATGGGCTATGAATACTGCCTCGTCGACAACTGGTGGGACCAGCGCATCGGCCGCGACAAGATTGAGGAACTCTCGAAATATGCCCAGTCGAAGGGCGTGAGCCTGATGCTTTGGTACAACTCCAACGGCTACGAGAACGATGCGCCTCAGACCCCTCGCGACTGTATGTCGACAGCCATTGCCCGCGATAAGGAGATGGCGTGGCTGCAGAAGATCGGCGTGAAAGGCATCAAGGTCGATTTCTTCGGTGGCGACAAGCAATGCACGATGCAGCTTTACGAGGATATCCTCTTCGATGCCAACCGCTACGGCCTGCAGGTCATCTTCCACGGGTGTACGATTCCGCGCGGCTGGGAGATGATGTATCCCAACTATGTAGCTTCCGAGGCCGTGCTCGCCAGCGAAAATGTATTCTTCTCCGAGGGCCACGCTAAATCAGAGGCCTTCGAGCTCTGCCTGCACCCGTTTATCCGCAATGCTGTGGGCACGATGGACTGGGGCGGTACAATTATGAACAAGTACCTCTCGCGCGACAACAAGAGCCGTCACCGCCGCTACACTACCGATATCTTCGAGATGGCCGCAGCTATTACCAACCAGACGCCCATCCAATGCATCGCCATTCAGCCTAATAACCTCAACGAACTGCCACAGTTCGAACTCGACTTCCTGAAACAGGTGCCTACTACTTGGAGCCGTACGCGCTTCCTCGATGGCTATCCTGGTAAATATGTAGTGTTGGCGCGCAAACACGACGACACCTGGTATGTGGCGGGCCTGAATGCTGAGCCGCAGCCCAAGACACTCACTATCACGATGAAGGAACTGGCAGACAAGACCGTTGATTATTATCTCGACGATGCGAAAACAAAAGAACCCCAGCTCCGTCAGCTGAAGTTCGACAAGAAAGGACAGGCGAAAGTCACCATCCAACCCATGGGAGGCATCATCCTGAAATAAAAAGAAATCCCGCCAAACGGCGGGATTCTTTATTGTTGTCGGGATTCTTTGTTTATTTGATGTTCAGCACCACGATCGATTTCGCGGGCACCTTCACCGTCAGCACGCCTTTGGCGATTTTGGCGTCGCTGTAGGCCTTGGGGGCCACCACGTTGGGATTCTTGAAATCATTGTAGTCAGCCACGTTCTTCGAGGTCAGGATTCTACCTGAGACACTCTTGGCATTGTAGCCGTCGATGGCAAAGTCGATGGTCTGGTCCTTGTCGAGGCTCACGTTGGTCACTGCGAGCACCAGACTGCCGTCAGTGGTCTTCGCAGCTGAGGCCGAGAGCATGGGGCAGGGGCGGTAACCGGCATCCTTCGCGTCCTTCTTCTCCTTGAAGTAGGCCTTGCTTACGGCCATCACCTCACTCTCGAGGTCTACGGGCAGATAGGTAGCCTCCATAAACGGTGTGTACATCTCAAACACGTGGTAGGTTGGTGTGAGCACCATGTGGCCCGTGCCCTCCTGATCGGTGAGGATCATCGACTGCAGCACGTTCACGATCTGTGCGATGTTGGCCATCTTCACACGGTCGGTATATTTGTGGAATACGTTCAGGCTCAGCGAAGCCACGAAGGCGTCGCGCAGGGCGTTCTGCTGATACAGGTGTCCGCTGATGGTGCCAGGCTCCTCGTCCCACCAGGTGCCCCACTCATCCACGAGCAGTCCCACCTTGCCCTTCGGATCCTTTTTGTCCATGATGGCCTTATGCTTCTGGATCACCTCCTCAATCTCCAGACACTTACCCAGTGCCCAGTAATACTGGTCGTTGTCGAACTTCGTGGCCGAGCCCTTCGAGCCTTCCCAGCCCGAGCAGGTATAGTAGTGGAGCGATACACCCTGCATCCTGTCGCCGATCTTGTCCATCAGCACCTCCGTCCAGTTGTAGTCATAGTCTGAGGCACCTGAGCCGATACGGTAGAGTTTGTTGCCTGTGTAGTCGCGCAGGTAGGTGTTAAACTTGCGGAATTCGTCAGAATAATACTCTGGCGTCATATTACCACCGCAGCCCCAGGCCTCGTTGCCGATACCGAAATATTTCACGTGCCAGGCTTTGTCGCGGCCGTTCTGACGGCGCAGACGGGCCATCGGCGTGTCACCGTCTGAGGTCATGTATTCCACCCACTGGGCCATCTCCTTCACTGTGCCTGAGCCCACGTTACCGCTGATATACGGTTCGCAGCCCAGCATCTCGCAGAGGTTCAGGAACTCGTGCGTACCGAATGAGTTGTCCTCGATGGTGCCGCCCCAGTTGTTGTTGCGCAGCGAGGGGCGCTTGTCCTTCGGGCCGATACCGTCCATCCAATGATAGTCGTCGGCAAAGCAGCCGCCCGGCCAGCGCAGCACGGGCACCTTCAGCACCTTCAGGGCCTCGAACACGTCCTTGCGATAGCCGTTGATGTTGGGAATCTTCGAGTTCTCACCCACCCAGAGACCGCCGTAGATACAGCTGCCTAAGTGCTCTGAGAACTGGCCGTAAATCTCCTTGTTGATTTTGGCTCCAGCCTTGTCAGCATGGATGGTAGCCTTCACGTTGCCAGCGGCCGTTGCGCCTGTGGCAAAGGCCAGTGCGATGGTTGCACAGAAAAGTAGTTTTTTCATATCGTAATTTAGTTTTAAAAACAATTTGGCTACAAAGATACGAAATATTTTCGAGCCTGACAAATATAAATGATAATAATTCGGAAAAAATTCCGTTAAAATAAAAAAGGTATAACGATTATGATTAAAAAACTACTCTTAATGTGTTGTGCCATTTGCAGCACGGGTTCGGCTGTGGCACAGATTCAGACAAATGCAGGCGTACAGTACCTGCAAGGTATGCAAAAGGACATGTCGACAGATTTCTACGATTTGTCGAATACCTATTTCCTCGCTGATTCGCTGGTGAGTTTCGATTCGTCGAAGGGTGAGGGCTTGGTGCAGTGGAAACGCTATCGGCTGAGTCCGCGACAGGCATTCAATCTCAATGGCTACTGGCCTGTGCGGATGCAGATGCTCGATTTTCCCGATGCGGCGTATGAGAACGACCCGTCGCTGAAAATCAAGATAGACTGGATTTCGCCAAGAACGGCGAGGATCAGGATGCTGACAACGCCCATTGAGCCGAAGGATACGGATCAGGACGATGTGATGTTCTGCGAAACTTTTAAGGCAAGGAAGAAGGGGATACCTATCCCTGTGATTCAGCCCAATAAGCCCAACAGCATCTCTTTCGGCTTGGGTTCTCCATCCTATGGCAGTATCGAGATTCAGAAATACCCCTTCCGCATTGTGATTAAGGATGCCAAGGGAAAGGTACTCACTCAGACACGCCATAACATCGACAATGACTCCACGCAGGTGAAACTGCTGCCATTCTCGTTTATCAAGCGCGGCTCCGACAATTCGCGAAGCATCAATCCCGTCTTCTTACTCTCGCCAGGCGAGCGTATCTACGGTTGTGGTGAGTCGTTTACCTCGCTGAATAAAGTGGGGCAGAAGGTACACCTCAGTGTGACCGACCCCCAAGGCCCTGAGACCGATGGCATGTACAAGCCCGTACCCTTCTATTTCTCGAATCGCGGCTACGGCATCTTCATGCACACCTCAGCCCCTGTGACAGCCGACTTCGGCGCCAGCTATATTGGTGCCCAGCGATTGTTTATGGCCGACGAGCAGATGGACTTCTTCATCTTCTTCGGCGAACCGAAGGACATCCTGAATGAATATACGAATATCACGGGTAAGTCGCCCATGTTGCCGCTTTGGAGCTTTGGTACGTGGATGAGTCGTATCACCTATTTCTCGCAGGACGAGGGCCTGGAGATTGCGCGACAGTTGCGTAAGCACAAGATCCCTTCAGATGTGATTCATTTCGATACCGGCTGGTTTGGTGTCGACTGGCAGTGCGACTACGAGTTTGCCAAAGAGCGCTTCAAGGATCCTGTGGGTATGCTGAAACAGCTCTCGAAAGATGGCTTCCACACCTGTCTGTGGCAGTTGCCTTACTTCACGCCCAAGAACCGCTTCTTCCCCGAAATCATCGAAAAAGGCCTGCATGTGGTGAATGCCGCAGGGGGCATGCCTGTTGAGGATGCCGTCCTCGACTTCTCGAATCCCGCCACCGTCAGCTGGTATCAGTCGAAGATCGAGGGACTGATGAAGCAAGGTGTCTCGACCATCAAGTGCGACTTCGGCGAGGCAGCACCCTATAACGGCTTCTACCATAGCGGCAAGGGCGGACTCTATGAGCACAACCTCTATCCTTTGCGCTACAACAAAGCCCTCTGGGAGGTGGTAGAGCGCTCGCATCCTGGCGAGGGCATCATCTGGGCGCGCTCAGCCTGGGCTGGTTCTCAGCGTTATGCCCTCCACTGGGGTGGCGATGCGGCTACTAATAATATAGGTATGTTGGGCGACCTGCGTGGTGGCCTGAGCTTCGGCCTGAGCGGCTTCTCCTTCTGGAGCCATGATATGGGTGGTTTCGTCACAGCCTCGCCCGAGGATATCTATCGCCGTTGGCTGCCCTTCGGCTTCCTTTCGAGCCACACCAGAGCCCATGGCGCACCTCCCACGGAACCCTGGCTGATTAGCGAGAGCTTTACCGAAGCCTTCCGCGCTTGTGCTGAGATGAAGTATAAGCTGATGCCTTACGTCTATGCCCAGGCAAAGGACTGCTCGGAGCGTGGTCTGCCGATGGTGCGCGCCCTGCTCGTGGAGTTCCCGCAGGATCCAGGCGCATGGCTTGTCGAAGATGAATATATGTTTGGATCGCAGATGCTCGTGGCACCGCTCATGGAGAGTGGCAACAGCCGCACGGTCTATCTGCCAAAGGGCAAGTGGATCGACTATCAGACGGGCAAAGTCTATGCTGGTGGCTATCAGACCATCGAGGCTGGCCGTATTCCTGCCATCATCCTGGTGCGCGATGGCAGCATCATCCCTCACGTGCCCCTGGCCCAGCGTACCGATCAGATTCAGTGGGACAAGATAGAATTGAAAACTTATAAGGCTGATGCCAAGACTTGTACAGGCTTGCTGTTCAAACCAGGCGACACCCAGCTTCAAACCATCAAGCAATAATCATAAGAAAAGATTCCATGAAGAAATACTTGATTCTGTTAGCGACCGCACTCTTCTTTGGAGCCTGTGGATGCGATGATGAAGACGACGATGACACGGGGCTGGCAGAACGCACCGTGCTCGTCTATATGGCTGCAGACAATAACCTCTCGAAATTTGCAGACCTGGACTTAAAAGAACTGAAGGAAGGCTCCAAGCAGCTTGGCAAATGGCGAAAACTGATTGTCTATGTCAATCAGACTGCACCGAAAGTGCCCTACGTCGCCCGTATCAAGAACGGTGAACTGGTCGACTCCACCTCTTTGGAGAAGAGCATCACTGCCGATCCCGCCATACTCGAGGATATGCTGGGCTACGTCCGTAGGAAATATCCTGCCCAGAGCTATGGCCTCTGTCTCTGGGGACATGCGAGTGGCTGGGCTATCAGTAACGACTCTGTCGCCTATAAGACATCCAGAGCCTACGGTCTGGATCAAGGCAAAGGCAGGGATTACTGGATGAACATCCCGTCGATGGCCCGCGCCATTGCCAACGGCATGGGCAGCGACCGCCTGCGATTCATCCTTGCCGACTGCTGCAACTTCCTCTGTATCGAATCGGCCTATGAGCTGCGCAACGTGACCGACTATCTGATCGGCTCTCCCGCAGAGATTCCCGAAAGAGGCGCACCTTATCATCTCGTCGTCCCGACCTTGTTCGATACCAGTGCCACCTTCTATAAGTCGGTCATTGATACGTATTACGATTATTACCTCGATGAAATCGTAGCGCGCCCCGCTTATTACTACAATAAGACGCATGGCGACCTGGCGGGCTATAGTGTGCCCCTTGCAGCCACCAAGAGCGACGAACTCGACAATCTCGCCCAGGCCACAGCCAGCCTGCTTGAGACCATTCACGACAAACTGACACCCGAGGACACGATCAGACAACATCGCATAATGCTGTATAGCTGTAATTGGGGTTACAAATCTTGCTACGACATCTATCAAACCCTTAGCGTGAACACCTCGGAAAGCGATTTCAACAACTGGAAGCCTGCCTTTGAGAAGGCTGTGCCATACCGTCGATTCTCACGTAAATGGCTGTCTCAGATAACCCTGATGGAAGACTGCATGGATCAATTCGAAGCAACTGCCGACCAATGTGGTGTGGTGAGCATGTTCTTTCCCAATAAAAACTACAAATCGTTGCGGCCCAACATGAATACCGCCATCCAGCGCTTCCAGTGGAACAATGTCATCCGCTGGCAGCAATATGGTTGGTAGTTACTCTGGCCCCGTGTGCATTCTTTGCTTCGCTACATTGGACAATTTTTGAAGCAATTTCCCCGATTTGTCCAAAAATCAGGCGATTGTCCATACAATTTGGAGAAGAATCCGGGAATTTTTTTTGGAATCTTCCCGAAATCGTTGTATCTTTGCAATGTCAAAACCTCAATCAGATCAAACAACGTCTGAGCGACAATATGTTTAACAATTTAAAAATTGTAAGGTTATGAAACAGAATGATGAAAACAAGGACGCAAAAGTTCTTTCAGTGGAAGAGTTGGAGAAAGTAAGCGGTGGCAAGAAAAAGCCCACTCCTCCATTCAAAGAAAAGTAAGCCGTAGAATCCCTCGCAATCGTATGAGCGACAACGTAGCCGTAGACAGGCTCCTGAGCGTAGCCGTAGTTACAGGCTCCTGAGTTACGGCAGTCTGCAAAATAATCCCCCGCACAATCGTGCGGGGGATTTCTTTTTTCAGAGCGTAATGGGCCCGAAACCCATGCAACTCGTGGTCGTGATGGCCGTCAGGAAGGCCGTGAGTGCGGCTACTATCACCTTCACCGCTATCTCAACAATCCGCTTTTTCATGCGTCACCTCCCTTCCGGTTAATCCTTGTCAAGGCCATCGTCACCATCGTCGTCGCCGTTGTCACCACCTCCGGTATTGTCGCCACCTCCGGTGTTGTCACCGCCTCCGGTATTGGTGCCGCCACCCTGCTGGCCGCTCTGCGAACCACCTTGGCTCTGCGATCCACCCTGGCTGTCACCGCCCTGCGATGGGCTAGGGGATGTGCCACCCTGAGCAGCAGCCTTGACAGCTGCAATCTCAGCAGCAGTCTTATCGGTCCAGCCCAGCTTGCCGTCCTTGTTCAGCTCCTCGCGGGTGTACTCGCCAGTGGCCTGTGCCAGCAGCTTCAGGCTCTGCACGGCAGGACCCGTCTTGTCGTTCTTGCCGATGGTACCGATGCTGGCCGTGATGGTCTTGTCGGTGTCTGCATCATACAACTCCCTGCAACCGTTACCGATCACGCTCACCTTGAAAATCGCCAGGTTGTCCACCTTCACGGTGTTACCGTTCAGCGTCTGCTCACGCACGCACTTCACGAAGTCGCGCAGGATACCCTCGATGGTTCCTTCCGAGAACGGGGTGTTGTGCTCAGCCATGTGTACGGCCATTTCGTGGATGCCCATGGTCTGCTTGTAGCTCACGCGTGGGTAGTACTTGCCATACGCCTCACTCGTAGTGTTCTTGTTTTGAGAAATGTAAAGTTCCAACATAATTGTTTAATGGATTAAGTTAATAATTAATTGTTAG
>CACWSX010000038.1 GCA_902763615.1 uncultured Prevotellaceae bacterium
CATCGGTTCAATTGTTTTCAAATGCGAAGGCAAAGATACGAACTTATTCTCGAACATCCAAATTTTCAACGCAGAAAAATGATCAGTAGAACCGACCCCATGATCGAAGAACCGACCCCGTGATCTTTTTCTGTTTTGTTCATTTTGTTTGGAATTGTTACTTTTGTGGAAAAATGAGAACAAGATGAGTAAAAAAGAAGAAACACCAGGAGATTGGTGACGTTTTTCAATGCCAGGTATATCGGGGCGTATAAGGAGATGATCGACGACCTGCGCGAGTGACACATCGGGGACAGGATACATTGTGACACAGCTATTTTTCAATTAGTTTGATTGCTGGCATTAAAGATTTCACTATAGGTGGCATTTAAAAAGAGAGAAAACTTGCAATAATCAGAATTATTGCGTATCTTTGCAAATCAACAATTGAATACGAATATGGAAGAGAAAGAACTGAAAGCGAAAGATATACCTAAAGGGTATCCATTGTGTTTCAATGAGGAGTGTGCAGAGAAGGGAAAGTGTATGCATTATCAGGCCAGGCTGCTGATGCCTGATAGTCGTTATTATGGTTCGGCTGTCTTTCCATTAGCTTGGAAAGATGGTAAATGCAAATGTTTCAAGGAGAAGAAACTGGTGAATAAGGCTTGGGGGTTCACGAAGATCTATGATAATGTTCCCCAAAGACAAAAGGCTGAGGCTCGTGCGTGTGTACATTCTTTTTTTGGTCGAGGCAATGGCCCATATTATAGGGTTCATCATGGTGAAAACAAGCTTTCACCAAAGGAGCAGGAAGAGATTTTGAAGATCCTTGCTAAGTTTGGAAGCACGGAGGGTATCCAATTCGACCACTACATTACGGATTGGGACTTCGACTATTAACAAGCGAACATCATGACTGCCTAGCTGGCTTTTTGTCAGCTTACGGCTCGCTATTTATTCCCACACTGGGAACGTTTTATTCCCACCGTGGGAATATTTCATTCCCAGTGTGGGAATAATTGTTGCTCTTAAAGGGAACAATCCGGCACCTTCTTATCAATGGATAAACGGCTCTTTATCATCGAGACGATGGTCTTATTTCAAAATAAGAGGCTTCAGAAAAGCCTATATACACTCCACCCAATCACTTGTAACATCGATAAACACAAGGACTGCGCTGGGTTGGGCGTTGGCTCAACACTCACCCCAAGACCTAACCAAACACTCACCCTAATACCCACCCTTCGCCTCATTTTGCCATTTTTCAAAATCAACACCTCGAAAAGTGTTAAAAAACAACCTTGTCGTGCCTATTTTGAGGAAAAACTTGCAAACCGCATTTTTATTTTGTATCTTTGCACCTTGAAAGGCGTGACGCTGTGAGAGACACTTACAAGCCAATCTAGCCTAACCACTAAAAATTCTTTTTTCCTATGAGTAAGGAACTGACCATTCACGGTGAGGCTCTTGGAGCTTCACAGCAGGGAACGCTCGCAGTAGAGCAATTCCTCAAAGACAATTACCTTTTCCGCTTCAACGAACTGAGCGGGAAGGTAGAGTGTGTAACCCTGCCGTCTGACGACAAGCCCGTCTGGCAAGTGCTGACGCAAAAGGCGCTGAACTCGATCATCATCCGCGCCAAGCGTGAGCAGATCTGCGAGAAGGGCAGTCCAAAGACGGACATCGTCGAGCTGGTGCAGTCTGACGAGGTCGAGACGTTCAATCCCATCCAGGATTATCTCTCGCATCTGCCCCAATGGGACGGACAGAACCATATGGCGCGTCTCTTCGGGCGTTTGCCTGGCGTGAGCACAGAACAGTTGGAGTTTCTATCCGTCTGGATCCGCTCGGCTGTGGCTCACTGGCTTCAGATGGACACGCTTCATGGCAATGAGTGCGTGCCTACGCTGATTGGTGCTCAGGGCTGTGGAAAGACCACCTTCGTGGCCCGTCTGCTGCCTGCAGAACTTCGTGTGTACTTCTTGGATCATCTGAACCTGTCGAACAAGTTTGACAAGGAGATGGCCTTAACGAACAATCTGATTGTCAACCTCGACGAGTTGGATGCCATTCGTCCTTCTCAGCATGCTGCTCTGAAGCAGACGCTCTCCAAAAGTAAGGTGAACGGACGCCCCATCTATGGTGCCTCGCAGGATGACCGTCCTCGCTATGCCTCGTTTGTGGCGACGACGAACAATCCTCATCCGCTGTCGGATGCAACGGGTAGCCGTCGATACATCTGTCTGACCATTCCTGAAGGGCTGTATATCGACAATTCGGGTGAGATCGACTATCAGCAGCTCTATGCGCAAGTGGTTCATGAGGTCAAGGACCTGAAGGCGCCCTACTGGTTTAACAATCAGCAGGTGGCGCGTATTCAGGAACTGAACCTGAACTATATGGAGCAGAAGGACATTGCTGAAGTGATTGAAGCCTGTATCCGCAAGCCTAAGGAGGGTGAGCAAGGCATCCGTATGAAGAGCGGTGAGATTGTGAGTCTGATTCGTCGTGAGTATCCGTCGATCCAGAACAATCACAGTACGAAGATCCATTTGGGATTGGCGATGAAGGAACTTGGCTTCGAAAGTAAGACGCACGGAAACCAGACGTATTACAAGGTGATTCCCTTGAAAGCAGCCTGAGCCTGAGGGGTGGGTGTCTGGTGGAGTGTTAGGGTAAGTGAAGGGGTGGGTGTTGCTTTAACACCCACCCCTTCGTTTTTCTATTATCTAAAGGGTTCTCAATCAATCGGGGTGGGTGTTTCACAACGAAATGTCACAAAGCATCCTGACCCCGATGTGACACGGAATCCCTGACTCCATCCACACAGCGCAAACAACAATAGAAGCGCTGTCACAGGGATGATTGCTTTTACTTGCACATGATACCGCGTTTGGTGTTTTCGAGGAACTCGATAATTGACTGGATCTCGGGACTGTCGGGCACCTGCACCTTGATCTGGTTGATCACATCGAAGACGCTCGTCTTTCCATGGAACAACAAGCGGTAGGCATTGGCGATGTGCTTCTGCACCTTCTCGTCGATGCCTGCCTCGTTCATCATTGTCGTGTTAGGACCGCCGTAGGCCAGCGGTTTTCCGCCAGCGACGATAAACGGGGGGATGTCTTGTGAGAACGAGGTACCGGCCTGAATCATAGCCAGTCGCCCCACTCGGGTATTGGCATTCTGAATGACGGAGCTGGAGAAGATGGCGCCATTATGGATTTCGCAGTCGCCGGCAATCTTCGCACCGTAGCCGAACACGCAGTAGTCGCCCACAACGGTGTCGTGGCTGATGTGCGTGCCTTCGAGCAGGAAGTTGTGATTGCCGATCTTCGTCACACCATCGCGGTGCGTACCGCGGTTGATGACCACATTCTCGCGGATCACATTGCTGTCGCCAATCTCGACATACGACTTCTCACCACGAAAGTTGAAATCCTGTGGCAGGGCGGCGATGACGGAGCCCTGGTGGATCTTGTTGTTCTTGCCGATGCGCGAACCGTCGCAGATACTGACGAAGGGGAAGATGATACAGTTGTCGCCGATCTCCACATCGTCCTCGATATACACGAAGGGGAATATCTTACAGTTGTTGCCGATCTTCGCCTTTGGACTAATCTCGGCCTTGGGGGATATTTCGCTTGCCATAATTATTCACTTTTCACTATTCACTATTACTTCATTTCGCACCGCCGCCGAGGGCCTGGTAGAGATTAACCACCGACTGCATCTTGTAGAACTGATCCTGCACCTCGTTGATCTCGGCGTTGAGCAGGCTGCTCTGGGCGGAGATGACTTCGAGATAGGTGGTGTTGCTGGACGACTCCATCAACTTCTTCGTATCCTCGACATTCTGCGTCAGCACCTTGACGCGCTTGCCGTCGAGCTCGGCCTTCTCGGCATAAGAGTTGTACGAGACAAGGGCGTTCGAAACCTCGTTGCCAGCCTTGTAGATGGCATTCTGCCAATTATTGAAAGCCTGCTCGTACTTATCCTGAGCCACTTTCAAGCCAGCCACGATCTGTCCGTGCTGGAAGATGGGCTGCACCAGACTTCCGACTGCGGAGAGCAAGAACTTGCCCGGGTTCACCATACCATTATTATTGGTAAAGGCAGCAGTACCGGTGACCGTGATGTTCGGATAGAAGCGGCTGCGAGCCGTCTCCACATCGTAGAAGCACTGAGCCAGCGACATCTCGTAGGAATGTACGTCGGCACGGTTGTTCAGCATCTGGATGCCCACACCGGCAGCAAGGTTCTGAGGCAGGCTCTGACCAGCGAACGTGCCGCGCTTGATGGTCTGTCCAGGCTGTCCGATCAGCAGCGAGAGCGAATTCTCCATCTCGCGGATCTGACGCTGCAAGTCGACCTTCTGCGCCTGAACCTGATAGTAAGCAGCCTCAGCACTCTGAACGGCCGTAGAGCGATAGCCCACACGGTTCTCGTGCATGAACTTCATCTTGTCCCAGGTGTCCTTCGTCAGTCCCTCCATATCGGTGATGATCTCCACCTGGCGGTCGAGCATCAGCAGCGTGTAATAGAGGTTGGCGATGGCAGAGATGATGTTACACTTCACCACGGTCTGATAGTCCTTCGTGGCGATGAGCTGCATCTGAGCCGAGCGCTTCTGGCTGAGCAGGTTGCCGAAAAGATCGACATTCCAGCTGGCGGACACGGGCAGCGAATAGGCCTTTGTGGCAGGTGCACCGTCGAACGACGAGAGCGTACCCTGCGGACTGAAGGTCACCGACGGCAGGAAGGCGAGCTTGGCAACCTTCAGGGCCTCGTTGACCATGTGAACGTTCAGGGCTGCATTCAGCAGGTCGGGATTCTGGTCGAGTCCTTGCTGGATGAGCGCCTGCAGCTGCGGATCGGTAAAGACACTGCGCCACGGCATATTGCCAAACGACGTGGTATCTTTCACGGCGAGCGTATCCGTCAGCGACAGCGGGTCGCGAACAATGCCGTCGGACTTCACCTCCGGACGCTCGTACTTATTATAGAGCCCGCAACTCGACAGCAGCAAGACTGCGGACAAACAGATAAGTAATTTTTTCATATATTTCATTTTTTGTTTTTGACTGTAGGTCTTTTTTGACTGTAGACTATAGATTATAGATTAAAGACTGTAGACTATAGATTAGAGATTAGAGCCTATAGATTATAGATTAATGATTAGAGATCAGGGGGTTTGACGGTAAAGGCGATTGCGATGACGGATTTCAATACGGTCGGCACCGAAATTGATAAGCATGCCATCATCAATTCCCGTAGCAGTCAGATAGTTCACTAACTGGACCTCGTGGATAGGCAGAAGGGCATTTATCGCCTTGAGTTCTATTATCACCTGACGTTCAGCAATCATGTCTGCTCGATAATCACCAACAATGTGATTCTTGTAATACACTTTAAAAGGAACTTCTGTCTCAACAGATATGCCACAATCACGCAACTCGATAAACATCGCGTTTTTATACACCTTCTCCTCAAAGCCAGGTGTCAACGCGCTTCTTACTCTCTTTGCGCATTCAGCAATCGTATTGATCAATTCCTTTGTCTCCATCTATCTCCTATTTTCTATTTATCTTCTATTGTCTATCTATTTTTTATAGTCTATCTCTCTTTTATAGTCTATCTCTCTTTTATAGTCTATCTATATTCTATAGTCTACAGTCTTTTCTCTATCGTCTTTTCTCTATCGTCTATTCCACGGGCTTCGAATGTGCATACTGAGCCAGTTCGGCAGCGACCTCTGGATTCTCCTCATCCTCGAACTTCATCGGACGAATTCTCTCCTGTAAGGACTGGAAGATGACGAAGAGCGTAGGAACGACCAGAATCTGCAACAGCGTACCGATAAGCATACCACCGACGGCAGCAGCGCCCAGTGTCTGGTTACCGTTCTTGCCTACACCTGAAGCAAACATCATCGGCAACAGTCCGATAACCATAGCCAGAGACGTCATCAGGATAGGACGAAGTCGGGCAGCAGCTCCCAGCACGGCCGACCACGAGATGGCCATACCCGTTTCACGACGCTCAAGGGCGAACTGCACAATCAGGATGGCATTCTTAGCCAATAGTCCAATCAGCATGATCAGCGAGATCTGCATGTAGATATCGTTGGCGTGACCGAACATCATCGTGAAGAGGAAACAGCCAGCCAGTCCGAACGGTACAGAGAGGATCACACACAACGGCAGGATGTACGACTCGTATTGTGCCGACAGGATCAGATAGATGAACACGATACACAACAGGAAGATGATACCTGTGGTATTCGATGACTTGGCCTCCTCACGTGTCAGACCGGAGTAGTCGTAGGTATAGCCAGCGGGCAGGATGTTGGCACCGATCTCCTCTACAGCCTTGATGGCCTCACCGGTAGAATAGCCGTCAGCCACGGTGGCTGTCACATTGATTGACGTAAACAGGTTGAAGCGGTTGATATTGGTCGGGCCATAGACACGCTCCAGATTACAGTACTCCTGAATAGGCGCCATGCCCGCAGGCGTACGTACATATATATTATTAAGCGACTCTTCAGTCATGCGGGTCTCGGGCGAAGCCTGGATCATCACACGGTAGAGCTTACCGTAGGCATTGAAGTTCGAGGCATAGAGACCACCATAATAACCTTGCAACGTGGTGAGGATCGTAGAGGGCGAGATACCGCTCTGCTTACACTTAGCCACATCGACGTGAACCATATACTGCGGATAACTCGGGTTGTAGGAAGTCTGAGCCATCTGGATTTCGGGGCGCTTGTTGAGCTCAGCGATGAAATCCTTTGTGATATCAAAGAATCGGTTCAGATCACCACCAGTACGGTCCTGCATTACCAGCGACACACCGCTATTGGCTGAGAAGCCGGGAATCATAGGCGGTGAGAATGCCAGGATGCTGGCATCTTTGATATGGGCCGTCTTGATGAAAATCTGAGCCACCACACCATCGGCACTCATCGGGTCGAGGAAGAAACGGTATATACCGTCTCCCTGCCACAATCCCGATAACTTCCACCAGAATCCCCTCTGACGCTCAGAGAAAGGCTTCAGTTTCAGGATAAATGTGGCCTGGTCACTACCGGCACCGGCGATGAAGTTATAACCCTGAATCTGCTCGCGGCTCTGGATGGCGGGGTCGGCTGCAAGGATCTTGTCCACCTCGTCGATCACCTGACGGGTGCGCGCCACAGAGGTAGCTGGCGGCATAGAGATGGTACAGAACAGCGTACCTGTATCCTCAGAAGGCACAAGACCAGTCTTCGTGGTAAACAGCGTCGTCACCAGCACAGCGATACCGATAATCACGGCCACAATGATGGCCAACGACTTGCGCACCAATTTCTCCACACTAGTCTTATATTTGCCCAGAACCTTGTCATAGGCGGTATTGAATGAGGCATGGAAACGGTCGACCATCGACATCTTCTTCTCATGACCGTTCTCGTCGTGCGGCTTCAGGAAGATGGCACAGAGGGCCGGCGACAGCGTCAGAGCGTTCAGCGCCGAGATGAAGATAGAGATAGCCATCGTCACACCGAACTCCCGGTAGAACGTTCCCGATGTACCACCGATGAACGACACGGGGATGAACACCGAGGCCATCACCAAGGTAATGGAGATGATAGCGCCCGAGATCTCGTTCATGGCGTCGATCGAAGCCGTCAGCGTCGACTTATAGCCCTGGTCCAACTTCGCGTGTACGGCCTCAACCACCACAATGGCATCGTCGACCACGATGGCAATTGCCAAGAGCAAGGCCGACAGCGTCAGCAAGTTGATGGAGAAACCGAAGACATTCAGGAAGAAGAACGTACCAATGAGCGACACGGGCACGGCAATCAACGGGATGAGTGTCGAACGCCAGTCCTGCAGGAACACGTAGATGACGAGGAACACGAGTACCAACGTGAAGAGCAGCGTGAATACCACCTCTTCGATAGAGGCATACAGGAACTCTGTCACATCGTAGTTGATTTTATATGTCATGCCTGGAGGGAACAGTTTGGCCTGCTCTTCCAGTTCCTTCTTCACCTGCTTGGCAATCTCGTTGGCATTAGAACCGGCAATCTGCTGCACCATACCCATCACAGATGGCAGATTGTTGTTTCTCATCGAGACCGAATACTGCTGACCGCCCAGTTCGATCTTGGCCACATCCTTAAGTTTCAAAGTCGTACCATCGGCCTTGCTCTGAATGATGATGTCGCCAAATTCCTCGGGGGTTTTCAGACGACCGGTATAGCGCAACGAGTACTCATAGGCCACATCGGCATCCTCGCCAAATTTACCCGGAGCAGCCTCAATGTTCTGCTCAGCCAGTACGCCGCTGATGTCAGAAGGCATCAGGTTGTACTGCTTCATCACTTCGGGCTTCAGCCAGATACGCATAGAATAGGTCTTCAGACCCGGGCTCTGCACGTCGCCCACACCCTGAATACGCTTGAGGGCGGGGATGATGTTGATGTTGTTATAGTTCGTCAGGAACTGGTCGTCGTAACGGCCGTCCTCAGAGGTCAGGGAGAACATCAGCACCTGCGAAGTCTGACGCTTCATGACGGTCACACCGATACGCGTTACCTCGGCGGGCAACAGCGCGAGCGCCTGCTGCACACGGTTCTGCACGTTCACGGCACACATATCGGCATTCATACCCTGACGGAACAGAATGCTCAGCTGAGCCGATCCCGAAGAGGCGGTCGACGAGATATAGTCCATACCTTCCACACCGTTGATACTCTCTTCCAACGGCACAATCACGGAGTTCTTCACCGTCTCCGCATCAGCACCAGGATAACTGGTGAACACCGCAACAGTTGGCGGTGCAATATCTGGATACTGCTCAATAGGCAGCGATACCAGTCCAATAAAGCCCAGCAAGACGATGAGGATAGAGATCACCGTCGACAGCACCGGGCGTTTGATAAAATTCGTAAAAGTCATGTTGATTTGCTATTTGACAATTCGATTATTCACTTTCTTCTCGCTCTCCATGATCCAAACCACATTCCCATCAGGAATATCACAACTACAACAACTATTCCAACCAGGATAGCAATGACAAGCGTCTTTACGCCGTCAGCAGCATTCATAGCCCCAAGCACATCACCTGCTGACATTGCTTTTGCCTGATCATCAATCTTCTGCTGATATTTTTCTGTAGTGATGGGGACAATCTCCATACCATCCGAAAGTTTCGTGATACCGTTTGTCACAAACTTGTCGCCAGTTTTCAGACCGTCAGTCACCACGTAGTTGTTACCGTCGGTCTGCGGATCCACCTTGATCTCGGTATATTTCACTTTGTTGTCCTTGCCAAGGGTGTAGACAAACTTCTTGTTCTGCACCTCCGAGACACAAGCCTGGGGAATCACGATGGCGTCAGAATTGCTCTTCGGAATGATGATAGCACCTGAACCACCGCTCTTCAGCATGCGCTCAGGATTGGGGAAGAGGGCGATCACCTGAATCGAACCCGTAGCAGGATCGATCACACCGCTCATCTTCGTCACCTTACCCTCGTGGGCATAGACGCTACCGTCGGCCAACTGGAGTTTCACGTTAGGCATAGCTCCCAAAGCAGCCTTCTGGCCGCCCTCAGCCTGTGCCATCAGCAGTGCGTCCTTCTCATTCAGCGAGAAATAGACCTCCATCTGCGAATTGTTCGACACTGTCGTCAGCACCGAAGCCGTATTCACCAGCGTACCCTTCTTCAGAGGCAGCGTACCCACTACACCGGCAGCAGGACTCTTCACATAGCAGAAGCTCAGCATCTCCTTAGCCGAAGCCAGACCGGCCTGAGCCTGTGACAGAGCAGCCTTCGCGCTCTCGTAGCTGTTAGTAGCCGACTGCAACTCGAAATCGCCGATCACCTTGTTCTCAAACAGCTTCTTGGCGTTCTCAAACGACAGTTTTGCCGTGTTGCAGGCAGCCTGCGCTGTATTCACCTGAGCCTGTGACTGACGTACCTGAGCCTGATAGGTCGCATTGTCAAGCACAAACAGAACTTGTCCGGCACCTACCGCCTGACCTTCCTTCACGTTAATCTGTGTAATGAATCCCTGTACCTTCGGGCTGATCTGTACATCCTGCACACCCTTGATAGTAGCAGGATAAGTGGTCTGCATCTGGGTACTTGACGTACCGACCGTCACGACCGGATACTCGTTGTCGCCAAACGTAGGACGACCACCGCCGCCACCGCACGATGCAAACAGCACTGCTGCGGCAGCAAACATCAAAATCTTGTTCTTTTTCATACTTAAAAACTATTTTGTTTAATACGTATCAAAACCAATAGCACCTCGAAAACTTCCAAGGTGCTCTGTAGTTTCCGAGGTGCAAAGGTACGAAAAATATATCAATAGATATATTCTGAGGCAGCTATTTTAACAAAGTTTATGCGTATTACAACTTTATGTAGATTCTCTTGCGGTATAATACAAATCCGAGGGCGAAGTTGAGTCCAACGAAATAAAGGGCGTAGACAAGGGAGGCCCATTTCAAAGGCGGAATCACAGCGTGGATGGCGTTATAGACCAATTCGGAGACACCGAGGTTGCCCAAAATGATGGCGAGGAGCTCGCTGGAGACATAGAGGGCGAGGGCATTAACACCAAAGACATGGAAGAACGTTGTCCAACTCGATTTCTGCTGAATATCAATGACATACATCAGAAAAGCCTGCAATAATGAAGCCAGTCCGCAGGTGACCATCACATAACTGGGACTCCAGATGCGTTTGTTGAGAGGCAGACCGTAAGAGAGAAGATAACCGCCGATGACGAGGATGGTTCCCACCACGAATAGAGCGATGACCTTATCAGAGACGGTCATTTTCTGACGGATAAGCTTTCCGCAATAGAAGCCCAAAAGCACATGAGCAACGGAGGAGATGGTGCCCAACAGACCTTCAGGATCAACGGGACTCTTATGATAAAGATGGTCGTAACCGAAGACGTTCAGGTCGACCTGCGCCAGAATGTTGATGCTGGCATCCTCGGCATAGCCGTTGCCAAAGACGAGGATAGCGGTATAAATTACAAGAAGGCCTATGACGACGGGAATAGTGTACTTGTGATTGCAGAACAGGGCGAAGAGCGACACAATGCCGTAACAAAGGGCGATGCGCTGCAAGACAGCCCAGACACGAAGGTGGCCAAAACACAGGAAATCGCCTTCGACGGCATGGTCGAACCAGTTGATAAAGAGGCCGATGGCAAACAGGAGCACCGTACGCTTAATGATACGACGAATGACCTGTGGCGTAGGTTTGAACGACGACTTCACCAAAGAGAGATAGCACGAGATTCCCATGATGAAAAGGAAGAAGGGGAAGACAAGGTCGCATGGCGTCATGCCGTTCCACTTCGAATGCTCCAGCATGTCGAACGACTCGCCCCAGCCATTGTTCACGAGAATCATCCCCGCTACCGTAATGCCTCGCAGGATATCTAAGGATAAAAGACGATTGGACTGTTTCATACGCAATTATCTATGGATTATTTTGTCTGAGCATATCCATCACTTCCTTGGCGACATCGACCGGGGAGCCTTCAGACGCAACGGTGTAGGGATTATGCTGTAGCGTCCAGGGCTCCTCGATAGCATAGTAATCGAGAGTAATCTCCTGAGGCAGAGCCATCTGGAAGAGTTCGGCAGCTGTCTTCGTGGCGTTTGGGCCTCCCCCAAGCAAATCCGGCTGTGGCTTCTGCAGTGCCTTCATCTGATCAGCAAGGGCATCGAAATAGGTTTTCCAACGAACATAGTAAAAATCTTTCAACAGTCCTTGCCACTCCTTATGAGCATAGTCGCGCAAACCACCCGCATCGGCGCAGTAGCGATTACCCCAAGTGGTAATCTGCACACGGGCATTCCATTCATAGAGGTCTTGTTCCTGTGGGGTTGCGCCACAATCACGGGCCTTCTGTGTCCAGTGGCCCAAGCGGAACTCTGGACGCGTGCCCAAGAGTTTATCCTGCATTAGCAGCATCAGAAGAAAACGGCGATAATCGCTCTCGAACTCTCTACTGGCGAAGGCCTTGTAATCGGCAATGGTACGCTGATATTGCAGGCGCGCCTGATCGGCCAAGGCCTGACGGGTAATATCGACAAGATCATATTCAAAGTTGTTGTTACCACGATATTTCTCCGCCACGCTGTTCATCATCAGCGCAGCCTCGTAAGTCGAATAGGGATCGTAATAGTTTTTCATCTTCGACCACGACGATGCCTGGAAGTTATTCAGCGAAGGCCGTCCGCAGAAGATGCTCTCATGAGGACCCTGTTGGTTGTTGCCCGCGGGACAATTGTAAATGGTACGTGCCAGAAGCAACCACGCCCGTTCAATCATGGGATCCTCCGCCCCATAACGGGCACTGACATACTGGCGCACCCAATCTTCTTTCTTGAATTTCTCTGGCCGCCAAGGCAACTCGCTCATAAGTTCGAACATAATCGGGTTGTTCTCAGAGCCTTCCATCGTAAAGCCAATGCCTTTCAGGTGTTGGGTATTTGGAGTTTTTTGGGGGGTATGTGCCTGGTAAAAATTGTCAATGAGCTGGTCCATACGGCCGTGGAGACCGACATTGGCGCCGAAATTCTCAAGGAGGCAGAAGAGCCAGTGGTGCTGTTTGTAACCCTCTTCGCGTTTCCAGATACTTGGGATGCCAAACATAGGCCGGCACTCCGAGAAAAGGTCGAGCACAAGCAAGTCACCTGCCTTCATACCGTCGACCATCTGCGGACGGGGATTCTCCGTCCAGCCCTGAATCACCCAGACGGCTTTGGGATTCACCCGCTTCATAGCCTGCATCATCGCCTCACCTGCCTTGGCGTAGTCGATAGAGGCGTCGTCGTTACTCTCGTGGAAAGGATCCATCGAGTAATAATCAGCCTTGCCAAAGAGCTTGGTCAGCTCGTCGAAATAGAGTTTGGCAATCTCCGCAAAACGGGGATCAGTGGGCAAGAGGTTCGCAGGACGCTGGAAACCATTCCAAAGACCAGCATCAGCGACATTCAGTCCGAGGCGGGTTTTGGCATCATGGGGCACCATGCCACTATAACCGGGCAAAACGGGATGCATGCCGAGCTGCTTCATACGGGCCAATATCTGTTTCTGAAGTTTCTCCTGACGACTATACCACGAAAGCGGCAGCGGCCCCCCCCACCCTTCCAAGTTGTTCATCTCCCACCAGGCTAGGAATGCGGGACCTGCGATAAACTTTCCGACCTCCTCTTCCGTATAACCGAGTTTCAAGAGCATATTCCGCCAAACGCACTCCTCGCCAACAATGGCCAAGGGCAGATTGACCCCATGCAGCGCCATCCAGTCGATTTCCTGCTCCCAGCGCTTCCAGTCCCAAAAGGCCATGGAGTAACTAAAAGTACAATAGTTGAAGTCGTAGCGCAGTGTGAGGTCGGTCTCGTGACGCTCTTTCTTTATCACCGCGGGAAGCACGGCGGGCAACTTCGCCTGCATCTGGTTCCAAGAGAGATGGATACCGGCATGATATTTCAGATACCAGTTGATGCCCGAAGCGATATTTACCCAGGTATTACCTCGCACCACGACTTTCTGACCTTTCTGATCAAGTTCGAAAAAGTCTTTATCGCTCTTCACCAGTTCGGTCTTAAACTTCGCCGAAGCGCCCTTATCTATTCTTTCCAACAATTCATCGACAGGATTCGAGAAAGTCAGAAGCGTAAATTGAAAAATGAAAAATGTTAGCAGCAATCGTTTCATAAGTTTTGTCTTTAGTCGTTCTATATCAATTTCATTTCTTTGGCCTTTGTCATGAGGAGTTGCATGAGAGGTTCGCGTTCGTTTTCGACGCGGTTGTCGAGGACAGCATCCTTCAGGTATTGCTTCAGAATACCCACTTCGCGTGAAGGCTTCAGATGGAACAGTTCCATGATTTCATTGCCGTCGATTACGGGCTGCAATAGCCGTACATAGTCTTTTTCCTTCAAATCAGCGAGCTTCTCGCGCACCATCCGGAAGTTTTCAAGGAACATTTTTTTACGTCCCTCGTTCTTCGAGGTGATATCGGCCTCACAGAGCGTCATCAGGTCGTCGATATCCTCGCCCGCATCGTTCAGCAAGCGGCGCACGGCACTATCTGTCACAACATCGTCGGCAATGGCAATGGGACGCATGTGCAAGTCGACGAGTTTCTGCACATATTTCATCTTCATATCCAAGGGCAGCATGAGCCTCCGGAAGATCTGAGGCACCAGCTTCGCACTTAATATATTATGGTTGTGGAAAGTCCAGCCAACAGCGGGATCCCAACGTTTCGACTTGGTCTTGCCCACATCGTGGAGAATGGCAGCCCAACGCAGCCAAAGATTATCAGACTTTGAAGCCACATTGTCAAGAACCTCAAGCGTATGATAGAAATTATTCTTATGCGCCCTGCCGTTTTTCTGCTCCACAATATCGAGAGCAGCAAGTTCCGGAAGAATGATGTTCAGCAGGCCACAACGCTGCAAGTCGACAAAGCCCTTTGAAGGCACTGGCGAGAGGATGATTTTGTTCAGTTCGTCCTTGATGCGCTCACCGCTGACGATTTTGATTCTGTCGGCCATTCGCTCCAAGGCCACAAAGGTCTCGTCCTCAATCTGGAAGTTCAGTTGTGTGGCGAAACGAACGCAGCGCATCATACGCAATGGATCGTCGGAGAAGGTGATATCGGGCTCCAGAGGAGTGGCGATGATGCCATCCTCGAGATCCGCTAACCCATTGAAAGGGTCGACAAGTTCTCCGAAACGGCTATTGTTCAAACAGATAGCCATTGCATTGATTGTGAAGTCACGACGGTTCTGGTCGTCTTCGAGGGTTCCGTCTTCCACTATCGGTTTACGTGAGTCGTGGCTGTAGCTCTCCCTCCGGGCTCCCACGAATTCAACTTCGTATTCTTTACCTTTTTGACGGAATTTGACCTGCGCCGTGCCAAAGTTACGGAATACGGAGAGGTGTGCTTTACGCCCCAGCATCCGCTTCAGTTCCTCCGCTACTTGAATGCCACTGCCCACGACGACTACGTCGATGTCGTTGGAAGGGCGTTCGAGAAAAATATCACGCACATAACCTCCCACCACATAACAATCCACCCCGAGACGGTCTGCCGCCTCGCTGATCTGATGGAACAACTCCTGGTCTAAAATAGCTGCTAACTCTTCGTCAGTATATAATTTCATTAGTTCTTTTTCACAAATTTGCTGCAAAGTTACGATAATTTTCAGACAAAAGAACAAAAGAAACAAAAAAATATCTGTTCTAATGTACTTATGTCTAAAAAAATGTGTAATTTTGCAGCGAAATACGAGAGATATGGCATTAAGGAGACTGGTTTTGTGCGTGCTGGGCGCCCTGTTACTTGCGTCGTGTGGGGAGAATAAAGCTCAGAAACAGGCCGAGGAGATGCTCGAAAAAGCAGGCACCTGCTATGAGCAAGGGCAATACAATGAGGCGTTGACGGTGATCGACAGCCTGCGTAAGTTATTCCCCAACGCCATCGATACACGCAAGAAGGCTCTCAAGCTTTACCAGAACATCGAGTTGAAGAAAGCCCAGTTGGAACTGGCGACAACCGATAGTCTGTTGCAAGCCGTAAACCACGACTATGTCTACCAACAGGAGAAAGTGGAGCGTGACAAGGCGGCCTTGCGTGCCACGCCCGAGGAACTGACGATGCTCACCCTCACCCGCATGAAGCGTGACTCGCTGCGCACACAGTCGGAAGTGCTTGGTGCCAAAATCCGTTATATCCACAAGAAACAGAAAGAGATGAAGTAACCATGGACCGATTTGAGAAGACAAACAAAGAGTTTGAGCAGGCCATCGCTGAGTGCCGCGCCCTGTTTGAGAAGAAGCTCCACGACTATAAAGCCTCGTGGCGCATCCTGCGTCCCACAGCTCTTACCGACCAGCTCTTTATCAAGGCCAAGCGCATCCGTTCACTCGAAATCAAGCAGGAATCGCTGGTGGGCGAAGGCATACGCCCTGAGTTCATCGCGCTCATCAACTACGGCATCGTGGGGCTTATCCAACTCAATAAGGGCTTTGCCGATATCGTCGACATCAGCAACGACGAGGCCATGCGTCTTTACGACCAATATGCCCACGAAGCGTTGGAACTCATGAAGCGCAAGAACCATGATTACGACGAGGCCTGGCGCTCGATGCGTGTCAGCTCGTATACCGACTTCATTCTCACGAAGATAGAACGTATTAAGGAAATCGAGAACCTTGGAGGCGACACACTCGTATCTGAGGGAATCGACGCCAACTATATGGACATCATCAACTACGCGGTCTTTGGAATGATAAAACTGGCATGAGGAAGATTCTTGTCAACATGGCCCGACTGCTGCTCGCCCTGACATTTATCCTGTCAGGATTCGTCAAGGCGGTAGACCCGCTGGGCACACAGTACAAGATCAACGACTACCTCGGGGCTCTTAACCTGCGCGAGCTGGTGCCCGATTTCGTGACTCTCTCTGCTTCCGTCCTGCTGTCGGCAGCGGAATTCGTCATCGGCATCTGCCTGCTTTTCGCCATCCGGCGGCGACTTATATCGCGCATCACTCTCTGTGTGATGGTTGTCATGACACTCATCACGTTGTGGCTCGCCATCGACGACCCAGTGAGCGACTGCGGATGCTTTGGCGATGCCCTCGTGCTCACCAACTGGCAGACATTCTGGAAGAATGTGGTGTTGCTCGTCGCGGCTGTCGTCATCACCTGGTGGCCTCTCGACATGGCACGCATGATCAGCCAAACGAATCAGTGGATCGTATTCAACTACGCGGCTCTGTTCATTCTGTTCATCGCAGGCTATTGCCTCTACGGCCTCCCTATGTTCGACTTCCGTCCTTATCACGTGGGAGCCAACATCCAGGAGGGTATGACAGTGCCGGATGGCGCCCCGCTACCACAGTTCGAAACCACTTTCCTCATGGAAAAGGACGGACAGCGGCAGGAATTCACAGTCGACAACTACCCCGACTCCACCTGGACCTTCATCGACTCGAAGACCATCCAGACTGCCGAGGGCTACGTGCCGCCCATCCACGACTTCACCATTGCAACCGAGGATGGCGACATTACCGACGAAGTGCTTTCTAAAGAGGGCTATACCTTCTTACTCATTTCGCCACATCTGGAAAATGCCAACGACAGCTATTTCGATCGCATCAATCAGGTGTATGAATACTGTCAGGACAACGGCTATCCGTTCTACTGCCTCACCGCCAGCACCGACAAGGCACGAAACCGTTGGCGCGACATGACAGGGGCTGAATATCCCTTCTGTACCACCGACGAGACAACGCTGAAAACGATGATCCGCAGCAATCCCGGTCTGATGCTCTTACGACAGGGCACTGTGATTCGAAAGTGGAGTCACAACAGTCTGCCCAAAGAGCAGCAGTTAGCACAGCGCCTCGAGGACTGCGAGACAGGCCAGATGCCTGGCGACAGTGTACCAGGCAAGATAGCCAAGTTGCTCATGTGGTTTGTACTACCGCTCATGCTGCTCACCATCGCAGACCGCCTCTGGGCCTGGACGAAATGGATCAGACGAAAGAAAAAAATTATAAACCCTTTAAATAAAAAAGAAGTAAAAATTATGAGAAAGAAAATTGTAGCCGGCAACTGGAAGATGAACATGAATCTTCAGGACGGCATTGCTCTTGCAAAAGAACTCAATGAGACACTGAAAGCTGACAAGCCCAACTGTGGCGTTGTCATCTGTACCCCGTTTATCCACCTGGCAAGCATCGCTCAATTCCTCGATCAGGACATTATCGGTCTGGGAGCTGAGAACTGTGCCGACAAGGAGAAAGGCGCCTTCACTGGTGAGGTGAGCGCTGAAATGGTGAAGTCGACAGGTGCACAATATGTCATCCTCGGACACTCCGAACGTCGTGAATATTACAAGGAGACACCTGAGATCCTGAAAGAGAAGGTAATCCTGGCTCAGAAGAACGATCTGAAGGTGATCTTCTGCATCGGTGAGAGCAAGGAAGAGCGTGAGGCAGGCAAGCAGAACGAGGTGGTAAAGGCCGAGCTCGAAGGCAGCGTTTTCAACCTTTCTGAAGAGGATTTCCGTAAGATCATCATCGCCTACGAACCTATCTGGGCCATCGGTACTGGTCTCACCGCTACCGCTGAGCAGGCAGAAGAGATTCACGCCTATATCCGCTCAATCATCGCCGAGAAGTACGGTCAGGCTGTTGCCGACGACACCACCATCCTTTACGGTGGTTCCTGCAAGGCATCGAACGCCCCTGAACTGTTTGCAAAGCCCGACATCGACGGAGGTCTCATTGGCGGTGCTTCGCTGAAGGCAGCCGACTTCAAGGGTATCATTGACGCCTGGAAGAAGTGAAACGGCTAATAACCATAGTAATCCTGTGTGTTGGCTGTGTTGCAGCCAACGCACAGACTTTCACCCAAAGGCTCCAGAAGAGCAATGCCGGTGAAGGAAAAGTGACCGTCACACAGTCAAAGGAAATCGACGACCTTGTGAATGGTCCGCAGAATGTTAATCCTCAGAGCACTCAGACCACTCAGGGTAATCAGGGTAATCAGAATAGTCCGACCACTCAGACCACTCAAAAAACCCTCGCACCCCAAAAGCAGGCCGAGGAGAAAGAGAAACCTCAGCAGAGCCAGCGCCCGCAGATAACCACCCAGTCTGAACTGACCCCAGACACAACCTTTACCACCGAGCCCCGCAAAAAGGTGCTCAAGGGCTATAAGGTGAACGGCTACCGTGTACAGGTCTTCGCTGGCGGTAACTCCCGTGACGCCCGTGTCAAGGCAGAACGTACAGGTCGTGAAATCAACGCTCTTTTCCCAAGCGAGCCCGTATATGTGCATTTCTATTCCCCACGATGGATTTGTCGTATGGGCAACTATCGCACGTACGAGGAAGCTCACCAAATGCTCAACGCTGTGAAGAAGCTCGGCTATCAGTCAGCCATCATCGTCAAGGGAAAGATTACCGTGCCGTATCTCAATCCCACCCCACAAACCACAACAACAGACGATCCATGAATCCGGAAACAGAATACCGCGAAGGTTTAGAGCAGCTGGCCCAGCATTATCGTGAAGTTCTCACCTTGCTGGGAGAAGATCCCGAGCGCGAAGGTCTTGAGAAGACACCCATGCGCGTGGCAAAAGCCATGCAGGTGCTCACCCGCGGCTATCAGATGGATGCCCACGAAGTATTACGACAGGCTCTCTTCAAGGAAGACTACTCTCAGATGGTTATCGTCAAAGACATCGATTTCTTCTCGCTCTGCGAACACCACATGATACCCTTTTACGGCAAGGTGCATGTGGCCTATATCCCCAACGGCTACATCACGGGGCTCTCGAAAATTGCCCGCGTAGTCGATATCTACAGCCACCGTCTGCAGGTGCAGGAGCGCATGACGCTTCAAATCAAGGAATGCATCCAGCAGACACTCAAGCCCTTGGGCGTGATGGTAGTGGTCGAAGCCCGTCACATGTGCATGCAGATGCGGGGGGTGGAGAAACAGAACAGTATCACCACCACCAGTGACTTCTGCGGTGCCTTCAACCAGGCAAAGACCCGTCAGGAATTTATGAATTTAATTCACAATACTAAAATTTAAATCAATCAACAATTATGGATCAAACAAGCAACGGAGGTTTTAAGAAAAACGAGTCGCCACTCCAGGCTTTCTATCACAGTTGCCTTGGCAAACTCGCCATTCTCGGCGGCATCCTCATTCTCCTCTTCATCGTAGCCCTCATGACTAAGCCCACCCAGGAGGAGATGGAAATGGAGATGGTCGACAACATCCTACAATGTATCCAGGCCAACGACAGTATCCAGGGTGATGACATCGACGACCAGGTAAACAATCTGAACAATGTGTTCAGCAGGGCCGACACCGCCAAGATTCACAAGGATCTGCTCAAATCGTTGAAAAAGAACAACCGTCTGGAGATCTACAACCATTCTTTCTTCCGCACAGCCTACATTCTCAACAACATCTATCCACAAGGTGTGCGCGTAGGTATCGGCATGTTCGGAATCGTCTATCCCACAGTCCTTTACAAGGACCTGCTGCTTAACGTGGGCCCCATGCAGAAAAACTACAAGGACGGCATCATCCGTAGCACGGTTGTCAAACCAGCCGACTTGGGCACCAATCCCGCAGTGAAGCCCTTCCACTATCAGGGCGATCCCGACCAGTAAAGTAGCCCATACTTTACATATATGAACATCCTCGTTTCGCAAGAGATAGCGAGCGTCTGCCCTGGCTTCGTAGGAGCCGCGGTAGATGCTCGTGTGCATAACACCCCCTACAGCGCAGAACTGTGGCAGGAAATCCACGCCCTCGAAGACCGTCTGCGCCAGAAGCTCTCCACTGAGAGCCTCAAGGAGCAGTCTGGCATCGCCGCCACCCGACGCGTCTACAAGGCCTGTGGCAAAGATCCTTCGCGCTACCGCCCCGCCAGCGAGCAACTTATCCGGCGCATGCTCCAAGGTAAGGAGCTCTATCAGATCGACACCCTCGTCGACCTCGTCAACCTTGCTTCCATCGCCTTCGGCTATAGCATCGGGGGCTTCGATGCCGACAAGTTCGTGGGCGACACCCTCACTCTGGGCATCGGACGCGAGGGAGAACCCTATGAAGGCATCGGACGTGGGCCTCTAAACATCGCAGGCCTACCAGTCTATCGCGATGCCATAGGTGGTGTGGGAACCCCCACAAGCGACCATGAGCGCACTAAGCTCACCCTCGCCACCACTCATCTCGTAGTGCTTATCAATGGTTACGACGGCAACCGCGAGCATGTCGTCGCCAATGCCGAGTTTATACAAGAGCTGCTCCGCAAATACTGCCAGAGCGATGGCGGGTCGATAATCATCTACCCATAACACCCCTAAACCCAACATCAATGAAGAAACCTAGTTTGATCCTCACCGTCCTGCTGATGACTTTCACGATGGCATCGGCCCAAGAAAACAAGGAAATCATCAACACCACCTGTGGTCCTGTGAGCGGCATTATACAAGAAGGCACGATGGCCTGGCTCGGCATCCCCTACGCCAAAGTTGAACGCTTCATGCCCCCACAGCCCGTGAAGAAATGGAAGAGCGTGCGTAAGTGTGACAAATGGGGGCCGATGACTATGCAGCAGCAGAGCCGCCCCATGACCGAAGAGCAGATGTCGGAGAACTGCTGCGTGCTCAACGTGTGGACAACTGATGTCAAGGCTAAGAAGCCCGTCATGTTCTGGCTCCACGGAGGCGGTTTCGACAGCGGCACCTCCGAATGGGATCCAGGCATGTGCCTCGCCAAAAAGGATGTAGTTGTAGTGAGCATCAACCACCGTCTCAACATCCTCGGTTTCCTAGATCTCTCCACCTGTGGTAAGAAATACAAGTACTCTGGCAATGTCGGTATGCTCGATGCCGTACAAGCCCTCGAATGGGTACGCGACAACATCGCCAAGTTCGGAGGCGACCCCAATAATGTCACAATTTTTGGCGAATCCGGCGGTGGCGGTAAAGTAGGCACACTGATGTGCATGCCCAAGGCCAAAGGTCTCTTCCATAAGGCCATCATCATGAGCGGAACCATCCTCAATGTCAACACCAAGACCATGACCGAGGAACTGGGCGAGGCCGTACTCAAGGAACTGGGCATCAACAAGAAAAACGTCGATAAGATTAAGAACGTATCCTATAAAGACCTTTATGCCGCCGGTCAGCGCGCCATGGCCGCCAGTATCGGCACCCGTCGTCCTGGCACACCGATGATGTGGGGTTTCGGCCCCACCCCTGATGGCGAGGTGCTCCTGCAACAGCCCTTCCAGCCTGCCTTCGCTAAAATCAGCGACGATATTCCTCTCATGATTGGCACCACTTTCAACGAGTTGCAGCGCTCACGCTATAGTCAGAAAATTTCCTTCGAGCAAGCCCGTGCCGAACTGCAGCGCACCTTTGGTGACGAAACCGACGCCTACATCAGTGCTTTCTGCGATGCCTACGTCAATAACAACTGTGAAGAACTTCTGGTTGGACGACAAAGTGTTTTCCCCACCGATCTATTGTGCATCGACTGGCTCTTCCGTCCCAAGACCCTCATTACGACCGATGCTATTGGCGGCAAGCGCAAGGCCGATACCTATGTCTATATGTATACCGTCAACGAGGGCAACAAAGGCTCGGCTCATGGCGCAGAACTGAAATACTGCTTCGATGTGCTGCATCACTACACAAACCAGCTATCGGCTAAAACCCTCGAGGCAAACAAGCGTTGGGCCACGACGATGAGCGACGTCTGGGCCAAGTTTGCCCACGACGGCAATCCCAATAGTGCCGGACTCCCAGACTGGCATCCTTATACCCAGGAGAATGGTGAAATGATGGAGTTTGGTGGCAAAGAGCCCACTATCCACCACAACCATGACCGCCGTTTAGAAGAAATCATCAACCGCCATTGCTTCAAGCAGCTTGATGAGTTCAACAAAAAACAACAGAAGTAGTTAAAAACGATTATTTGTTTTCTTTATAAGTTAGTTTTACCGGCTTACCGTTCACGGTGAGGCTGATGAGTTTTGTAATGCCATTATTAGCCAATACATTGTCAGCTTTCAGTTCGAAATAAGTGTCTCCATCAACGTTGAAATTCACCAGGAACAAATCTAACGGAGAAAAATGTTTAGAATTATCAAAAGATATGCTTAACTAAAAACTGACGATCCACCAGCGCTGCTACACACGAATCCGACCATACATTCTCAGCTGTTTCCACCATATCGATGATGGTGTAAATAGGGAGGATGATACCTAAAACAGCGATGGGCGCACCAATTCCCGACATCAGTGAGAGGGTGAGGAAATAGCAGCCCATGGGAACACCCGCATTGCCGACGGCAGAAATAACACTAATTAGAATCCACAGAAGGATGGTGCCGATGGTAAGTGGTGTGCCACCTTGCTGCATGACAAAGAGCGAGGTAACGAGGATAAAGGCGGCACAACCATTCATATTAATAGTAGTGCAGATAGGGAGCACAAAACGGGCTACATTCTTATGGATGCCCAGACGGTTCTCTGCCGTATCCATCGTGACAGGCAAGGTGGCAGCACTACTCTTGGTGAAGAGTGCCATCAAAACGGCAGGCATCATCCTACCTAGCACGTGAACGGGATTCAGGCCCCGCGCCAAGAGGAACAATGGTAGCACGATGAAGAACTGAATGACATTGCCACCCAAGACCACCAACACATATTTGCCAATACTATCGGCTACAACACCTGCCGACACCTGTGCTGACAACTGGGCAGAGAAGGCCACAATGCCTAATGGCAAAGTCCAGATCAGCCAATGGATAAGCAGGAAAAGCAGTTCCTGCAATCCAAGGAGCCCCTTTATTACCACAGCTTTATTCTCAGATTCGGGCAGTTTTGACAGTCCGATGCCGATGGCAAAGGCCAGCAGAAGCAAGGATAGCACATTGCCCTCGAGGAAGGGTTTGACGATGTTATTGGGAATGACGCTTAGAATATGCTCTGAATAGGTGACAGACGTTTGGAGGTGATTTGAAATCTCTGCCTCTTGAGATAAGGTTTTTAAGTCCACACCAGCTACAGATTCAACGGGCAGATTTCCCGGAGCTATCAACACATAGAGAATAGCCCCTACAACTGCAGCGGCGAAGGTAGTAAGCAGGGTATAGGTCAGTGTGCGGCCAAAGATCCTGCCAGAGCCCTTCGAACCGAAGGAAGCAAAGGTGGAAATCACCGCCAGCACGATGGTCGGCACCGCCAGCAACTGGAACAAACGAGTATAGACCGTCGCCACGAAATTCATCACCTCATTGAGCCAACTGATGCCCAACAATCCCAATATCGCACCCACTACAAGGGCACCAATCCATAATAGAGTTTTCTTCATACTATAATTCAAACGAAAGATTCAAATATATATTGCGTCCCTTTTGGGGAATGTGGCACCAGTCGGCATAAGTAGCATAGTACTTATCAAAGACATTCTCGATGCCCGCCCGAAGTGTGATTATACGCCAGACGTAAGTAGCCGACAGGTTGAGTATCGTCCAAGCAGCCGTTTCCGTTTCACCATATTTTTTACCATACTTTCCCTGTCGTGCGTGACCTTTTACCTCTGCCTGCAGACTCAGTGCGCCAGTGGTGTAGGATAGTCGCGACTGATAACTCAGCGGTGCTATCAACGGCAGGTTCTCACCTTCATCGTCGCGGCCTAAACTGTATGTACCCTTTGCACTCCAACGAAGTCCCTTTATGGGCTTCCACTCTGCCGAGAGCGAGGCGTTGGCGATGGTGGCGTGGTCGATATTACCGTACACCTTCACACCCTCAGCAGCGACGGTCATCGGCGAGAGGCGCGTCTCAAACTGTCCGATGATGTAGTTCGAGAAGAAAAACGCATTGGCATCAAGACCAATGGATAATTGAGAATTGATAATGGATAATTGATAACTCGTATTGAGTTCAATAGCCGATTCATTCTTCAAACGCGGATTACCGATATAGTCGTACTGGTCGAACGTGTTGTTCAGATAATAGCCGTAAGCCTCTGTTACTGTAGGCGCCCTGCTACCCCAACCTGCTCCTATTGAGAATTGAGAGTTGAGAATTGAAAGTTGATAGGCAGCGGAAATGCGGCCCGTTGTCTGATGATACTGCTGCTTCATACCTGGGAAGAAGACACTCAGTGCCTTATAACCCTCATCGTTGTTCAGCCGTTGGTGCTGCCAGGAGAGTTTTCCAGAGAGACGAAGTGATGATGCACTACTGAGACGGATATTGTCGGTCAGTGCCGCACCAACATTCAGCGTTCCTACATCGGGCCACGTCACCATATACATCGGTGCAGCCCCACCAGGATACATTGTCATATCAGCAAACAAACGGTTGTAATAGCCATCGATGTTCAACTGTGCCTGATGCTGCCCGAAGCTACCTGTCAGAAGCGAATAGGCACCTGCCGTCCAACTCTTGCCTGGCATATCCATATGTATCTCCACATCAGGGCGCTTTGTGTCGTCCATCACGTGGGTGATGTAGTTGTAGTACACCTTTGTCTCCCACGACTCCAGCCGATTGTCCTGAAACAGATGCTTGTACGACAACGAGGTGATGAAGGCCTCAGCCTTCGCCACGTCCATGTTCAGTGCGGGATAGCCCACATCGGTGGCGCGGTCGAAGATGAAGGTCGCCTCTGTCATATCATGCTCAGCAAGTCGCAGACCGCCATTCACAAAGGCATTCACCTTTTGGAACTGTGAGAAATCCAATTTCTCACCACCGCCGGCCTTGTAGTTGTCAGCATGACGGTAGAAGGCACCACCATTTACATAGACGCTGTGCGACGAATAGGCACCATCAGCACCATACACTTGCAAATGGCCATTCGCCTCGTAACCCGCAGTGGCCGTCGCCGTATAAGGATCGGCATCAAAGCCTGCCTTTCGCAGTCTCAGATCCAATGCCCCACCGATATTACCCGTGGCCTGCGGATTACCGTCCAGTCCACTGTTCAGGCTGATGCTCTGCAGGTTGCCGCTCTCCACGTAGCTCGTCACGGGGTCCATCTTGTCTGTGCAGGCATAGAAGATCTTCATGCCATCGATGGTGGTCGACAGACGTTCCGTCTGCATATTGTTTACCATCGGCTCCCAGGCATACGACCCACGGCGCACCAGCTCTACATGGTTCAGCTCTTGCAGGTGCTCGTCGATCGAAGCCACCTGTCCCTTCGCCGACCGCTTGCCGCCCTGTCGACGCGACACGACCACCACCTCGTCCAACCGTTGTGGTTCAGTGGCGATCGTGTCAGAAAGAAATATGGTTGATAGCAAAGTGATTCCTATAATCATATCGTGACGTCCCAATAGAGCGAGCTGTAGCCATCGCTTTGGTCATCGCCTCCTGCTACGACGTTGCCTTGTGCATCCTTCACCGTCAGGTGTATGCGCCAGAGGCCTGTCATCGTCAGGTTGATGGTGCCCAGATAACTGCCGTCCGCTTGTTTTACAAGTGGTGTGTTGTTTGGTGACGTGTGGTTGCCCATATCAGGCATACGCGGGTCTATATCCACTGTGAAGATCTCTGTGGCAATCTGATAGGGGTTCGTTGCTTTCTCACTCTTCTTCGATACGTAAGCCCGAATCTCGTTTGTGCCCGTCTTAAAGTCGATGGGATTCACCAGTGAGAGAAAGTACGCGTCAGAGCCAATCTTGAACGACTTCAACCACACCTGACCTTCAGGCAGCGCATTCACTATAATGTCTTTCTTCTCGATACCGCCCTTGCTGCCCAGTACCTGCGCATCATACGACAGTGTCCACGAGCCTGCCTCGCTGGTGTTCATCAAGAACGACACCCAACTGCGCTTTACGGCCAGATAACCATCGTTGAAACTTGCTGCCGCAGGACCTACGGGTGTGCTGTGATACATGTCCATCTTCACCATGTGCATCAACGGTGTGAGATTCGTCAGTTCGAAGTTCTTGATGTAGTTTCCCGTCGACTTCTTTGTGGCGACAAAGAATATCTCGTTATAACCACTATGGAACGAACCTGTGCGGGTGTAGCCAAACACATTATACCTACCGTCAATCTCTGTTGTCAGTTCCGGCACGATCTTTACCGTCTGGAGGAACCTGTACACTTGCAAGGCCTCTTCAGCAGAACAGCAGTCTATATCGTCGGTGATGGTAATTCCGGGAATCTCAATACCTGCCAAAACGCCGTCGTCGTTACTGTTACAAGCCATCAACGTAATAGCGAAAATAACCAAAAACAATCCTTTTACAATCTTCTTCATAACCTTAATCCTTACTTATATATTAATATGTTACTATATCTTTAATCGTTAATATGTCTTTTCGACGGTGCAAAGGTACGGCGATTTCCGCACTCCCACAATCCCACTATTGGGGCATTCCCCATACCACGTCTTTGGTATTTCAGTCTGATGGCACTATAAATACGGTGAGATGACATAAGAAGAGAGATGGATAATATTCACTTTGGGCTAAAAACAGTGGTTTGTGATAAAAAGTGTGAAAATATTGCAAATATTCCGATTTTATTAATTTAGTTTTATAAAAAACAATTAACTTTGTAAGCCGAACTTAATAAAATCGTATGATTCTTATAAAATATAATTTATATGAGTATCAGTAAAGATGTCATCAAACAGTGCCTGATTAGCAAGCAGCGCGAAGTGGATGAGGCGGTGATTGTGAATCGTCCCATAGACTTTGAAGAGAACGGCAACTATGTGATAGTTGGCGTGAGACATGCGGGTAAGTCGTATCTGCTGTATCAGCGCGTGCGTCAGCTACAGGCAGCAGGAATGGGATGGGACGAGATTCTGTTTGTGGACTTTGAGGATGAGCGTCTGGCGGAATTCCAGACGGAGGACTTCAACAGTCTGCTGGAGGCCCATCTGGAACTGTATGGTAAGAAGCCGGTGGTGTTTCTGGACGAGGTGCAGAACATTCCGCACTGGGATAAGTTTGTGCGGAGACTGACTGATGCTAAATATAGGGTCTATGTGACGGGCAGCAATGCGAAGATGCTGAGCAAGGAGGTGGCAACTACGCTGGGCGGACGGTTCTTTATCTATGATGCGTACCCATATTCATTCAAAGAGTATCTGGCAGCGCAGCAGGTGGAACTGAAAGAACATTGGGAGTATGACACCATCCAGAGAAGCGAGGTGAAACGACATCTGAATGAGTACTTCTATTATGGTGGTCTGCCGGAGATCCTGTCGTTTAAGAATAAAAGGGCTATGCTGTCGAGCCTGTATCAGAAGATATATCTGGGGGATATCTGTGCTCGAAACGCCATTAAGAACGACAGGGTGCTGAACATCCTGATCAAGAAGATGGCGGAGAGCGTAAAGCAACCGTTGTCCTATAACAGGCTAAAGAACGTAATAGTGGCAACAGGGTCGTCTATCAGTGTGCCTACTACGATAGACTATGCGGAATACGCCTCTGACAGTTGGCTGATACTGCCCATGGAGAACGAGGTAGGGAAACTAACGGAGAAGGAGACACAGAAGAAATACTATTTCGTTGACAACGGACTGCTGAACCTATTCTTAATGAACTCAGAGACTTCGCTGCTAGAGAACATGGTG
>CACWSX010000039.1 GCA_902763615.1 uncultured Prevotellaceae bacterium
CGACATTTCTGTTGTGCAAGAAATATGTACAATAAAATGAATTTTGTCGCTTTGCAAGCAAAATCCCACTAAACCCTATAGGTTGCGGATTTGAGGTTAGATATAATATAAAGCGTCCGGTGAATTGCTTCATCAAAAGGATACAGTGGTTGGCTACCAATAGACAACAGATGTGTATTGTCGAGAATTGCATGCATGGCAATGGAATAGCCTTGTTGTTCAACCTCCGAAGGCAGGTCGAAAACGACATCCTTCCCCGCCCATGAAGCGCATGCACCAGCAAAATCTTTTAGTTTGACATTACAATCCGAGTTAGATATGTTATAAGGCACGCCCAATTCTCCATGAAGCAGCACATGCAACATGGCTTTTACCGCATCGGCCACATAAGTGTACGAGAAGAATTGCTCTCCCCTACTCTTCAAAACAATATCCTCGCCAGCCAAGGCCTTCAGAATAAACTGAGAGGAAGCTTTGGTATCCGACATTAACATCGTAGGACCAAAGACGCGGCTCAAACGGACAATCTTCACTTTGACTTGGTGTTCTGCCATATATGAATAACATAACGCCTCACTCAGTCGTTTTGACTCTGGATAACAAGATCGAGCATTCAGAAGATTCAACTTACCAGTATAATCTTCTGTAAACACATCTTCACCTCGAGCGTTACCATAAACCTCCACAGAGGATGGGTACAAGACTGTAGCACCACACGTCAAAGCTTTATTTAATGCATGCTCAGCACCCTTCACATTAATCTCAATGGTTTCAATAGGGAACTGAGAATAGGCTAAAGGATGGGTGTTAGAAGCCAAAGGGATAATAACATCCACTTTCAAATGGTCTGGTAACGGTTGGCGTACATCCTGCTCGATAAAATGGAAATGGGCATCTTCTTCATATTCTCCGAAACGAGATTTCGCCTTTTCCCAATTTCTTCCGACTGCATAGATTTGAATGTCAGCCTCTTGACGATTGAAAGACATCAAAGCGTCAATCAAACACGTGCCAATCAATCCCGTAGCTCCCGTTATAAGGAATGATTTCCCCTTTAGTTCCTCTATTTTTGGAATCTCCAATATTCTCTTCAAGTCTTCCAGATACAGAGGATGCATTTTATTCAATTTTATTTCAGCCATGTATCTTTATCTATTTTCAGATAGCCCTTGAACAACTCAAGGTCATCTTTCGTGGTCAATTTGATGTTCTTGTCAGATCCCGCTGCAAAATGCAAGGTCTCACCCAGTTCCACCATCATCGTATTTGTATAGGCAGAGCCATAAATACCTATTTCCCTTTCAAATGCCTCATGGTAGGCAGCATCCAATTTCTTATACTGATAGGCTTGAGGCGTTGAAACGCGACGGAGCGTTTCTCTGGGGATATACTCTTTCGTCGTTGTTTCATCCTCGGGATTCACTATAAAAATCTGCTCATTATATGGCATAGATGTCACGGCATTGCCATATTGCTTTGCCTTTTGAATAACATCTGTCAAAACTGTAGCATCAACCAATGGACGGATACCATCATGAACGATAATTATATCGTCATCGGCAGCCTTGTTCTCCAAATGGAACACGCCATTTCGGATGCTCTCCTGACCAGTATTTCCACCAGAAACCACCCACTTTAGTTTAGTAATATTAAACTGATGAGCATAAGCCCATAACACTTCATGCCAGCCATCAATACATACCACTTCAATAGCGTCAATCATCGGATGACACTGAAACCCCTCCAAGGTATAAATAAGGACGGGTTTATCGTATATATTGATGAACTGTTTGGGAATATCCTGTCCCATTCTGTTACCAGAGCCACCTGCTATTATTAACGCGATATTCATTGACAATTGATTTTATGATGCTGCAAAAGTAATAAAAAAAATCAAATAATAACAATAAAAAGAAGTTTTTCTTGCGCCATTATAAAAAAAACAGTATCTTTGCGAAATAAAAACAAGAAATAATGAGAACTATCACTCCGGAGGAACAAAAAACGATCCAGTTAGACCTTCTCCAAAAAACAGCAGATTTCTGTGAGAAAAATAATCTCAGATACTATCTTTGCGGTGGTACTTTAATAGGTGCCATACGTCATAAAGGCTATATCCCATGGGATGATGACATCGACATCTCAATGCCTCGCCCAGATTATGACAGATTTATCAGCTTGTTTAACAAACCTGGTAATTACTATCAAGTAATTGACATGTCGATTGATAAAAAATACGGATTCCCCTTCGCCAAAGTCCACGACACCAGGACCTTTGTAGACGAACTTCAATATGCGAAAGACCATTTTGGTGTCTATATTGACATTTTTCCCATAGACGGTGTCGGGGAAGACGAACAAGTATACAGAATATTGAGATGGCGCAAACTTCTGCATACGAAGAAAGCGAACTACTATCAGAGGACGCTATCAAAAAAAATCATCAACACATTTGGGAAAATCCTTTTACTGCCATTCTCCGCACATGATATTCTCAGGAAGATGGACAAAGAAGCACGAAAATACCCTTATGGCAGTACGTCAAGAGCAGGAATCATCATCAATCCCTATGGCACTCGAGAAATCGTAGATATTTCCGTTTTCGACCATGCCATACCGAAAGAGTTTGAAGGAAAAGAATTTATGGTCCCTGTTGGCTACGACACTTGGTTAAGAAGTATCTATAGTGACTATATGCAATTGCCACCTGAAGATAAGCGTCATAGTCCACATGTCGCTGTAGCATATTGGAAATGAGAATTGTTTACATCATTAATTCATTATCCTATAAAGGAGGAGCTGAAAGAATCATCTCAGAAAAGATGAACTACATGGCTACTCATTGGGGGTATGATATATCAATTATCACCTGTTACCAATTTCCAGAAACCATGCCTAACAGTTACTATTTATCTGACAAAGTTAGGCAAATCAATTTATGCATCACTTCACACTCACGATATAAGTACAGTTACCCCAAACGTCTATGGGTTGAATGGAAATACGCCCGTCTGTTACGTTCTAAGTTAGAAGAAACAGTCAATTCAATTAACCCTGATATTATAATTGGATTAGGATACACAATGGCCGATGTTGTATGTCAGCTTAAATGCAAAGCAGTCAAAATCATTGAATCTCACGAGGCCCGTATCTATACCAAGAGCTTTTATTTATATGGGGACTATTCCACCTTACAAAAAAGCTATTACAAAATCTTCAGAAAAAGATACTTACATACGATTGACAAGAAAGCAGATGTAGTAGTAACATTAACAAAAGGTGATGCACTGAATTGGAAAAAAGCTAAGCGTGTAGAAACTATACCCAATTTTTCGACTATGCCCATCAGCAAATTAAGTGATTGCGAGTCCAAAAGGGTAATTGCCGTAGGTCGCTTAGAATGGCAGAAAGGCTATGATAGACTCATTTACATTTGGACAATAGTCACAAAAAAACATCCAGATTGGCAATTGGACATTTTTGGCGAAGGGGATTTAGAATTAGAATTGAAAAAAGACATTAAAGAAGCTAAACTCAGTAACATATCAATTCATCCCTACACAAATAATATCAGCAAAGAATACGCAACAAGTTCCATCTGTGTCCTAACATCCAGATATGAAGGCTTTTCACTCGTACTCCTCGAAGCATTGCGTCATGGTGTTCCATGCGTCACCTTTGACTGTCCATACGGCCCAAAAGATCTTGTTGATCATGAAAAATGCGGGTATGTTATTGACAATGGCAATATAGGCCTATTTGCAGAAAAACTCTGTTACCTTATTAACAACCATGAGATAAGAAAGAAGTTCTCAGAAGCGGCAGTCAATAAGGCCTATTCATATCAAGTAGATACCATTATGAATCAATGGAAACTTCTATTTGAATCATTAATACCAAAGCAATAGGCATGATTAACAATTATTAAACAGTTCCATCCATTTCTGCATAATACCATCTTCTTGATAACGTCTTGAATTAATTTTACCTTTTAATCCATATTGTTTCCTTATATCTACATTTTCTATCAAATAACAAATAGCATCAGCCAATTTTTCAATATTTCCATTTTCAACAAGAATGCCATCCTCCCCATCAGAAATGATATCCTCCGGACCACATGGGCAACGGAACGAGACAACAGGAAGGCCTGTAGCCATGGCTTCTACAATCACTAAGCCAAAACCTTCATAACGAGAACTCAACACAAAAAGACTACTCTCGGCATATCGACCGTAGATATCGGCATCTGCTTCATGACAATGAACAACTGAAGAAACACCATCTCTTTCCGCCTGCTTGCGAAAGGCTGCCGGATTACCCGCGCCATAGATATCTAACACCCAATCCGGATGTCTCTCATAAACAGATTTCCATGCGCTTATTAACATGTCAAATCCTTTTTGCCATGTATATCGACCTACGGCTATTGCATGCTTTCTTGTACAATCAGAAACGACATCTGGAAATTTTGTTATAGGATTAGGAATAACACTTAGATTATTAAATCCTTTCCAGTTCCTTGCGTCTTCATTGGTCAAAACCACAAAACGCTCAAGGCGATGAACTTGTTTATCAAGGCTCTTCTTCCATTGATTGGTAATAAATGTATTAATATAGGAAGGCAAGAAAGACTTATTAAACACACGATAACTTTTGCGATTAAAATGAATCTCTCCTATTTTTTTGCTACCATCCTTAATATCATTAATGAAATTTATTTCCCTACGTAATACAGATACAGTTATATCAGGTTGGACTTGCATCAGATAATCAGTCAACTGCCGTTTGTATTGGCGCGTTTTCCTATAATAGTACCATACTTTGCGGTATAAGGGCATAGTTTGGATAACCTCAAAATTAATGTCAAAATTGATATATTGCACATTTTTTGAAAGTTCATAATAATGTGGCATTGACGCATTTTCTGTCAACACAACATACATTTCAAAATCACTATGTTCAGCCAAATAATTCACCTTCTGACTTAAAACCCGGCTCATGCCATTGGGATATGACAAGTCGCCAACAATATATACAATCCGTTTCTTCATACTATCTCTATAACTTATCTTTTCATTATTTGTTCAAACATATTTTTCCAAATTGGCATGACCTTGCTTGCATCAAACCTTTGAGAGGATTGTTGACCAGCTCTACCCATCTTTTGTCTCAAGGTCACATTATCTAACAAATAGCATACCTTATCCTTATAGTATTTCTTTTCCCCTGCTTTCACCAAGAACCCATCGGTACCATCGGTAATGATATCTGCAGGACCATAGGGACAATCAAATGCCACAACAGGCAAACCACAACTCATCGCCTCTGGAAGAACCAGGCCAAAAGGTTCATAACTGGAGGTCATTAACAAAATTGAGCTCTCTCTGTATTCCGCCATCATATTCGAGGTTGTTTCATGAACTTGAATATCAGCATCCATCTGCTGAATTTTGGCCAATATAGAATCCTGCTCCTCGCCATATCCGCCATAGATATGCAAACACCAATCCGGAAAGCGCTCGTGAACAAGCCTCCAAATACGCAGAAGACTACCAACATCTTTCTGTTTGGAGAAACGACCTACAAATATGGCAGACTTTGCAGTGCAGTCACTATATAAGCCACTATCGTTCAGATGAACCACATTGGGTATCACACAAACCCTAGGTGTCAATTTCCGCCATTCTTCAGCATCACCTTGCGTCAATGCGACCGTCATCGCAGCCTTTCTAACTGCCAATTGAAGATAGCGGATATGAAGCCGACGCAAAAGACCATCACACTCAAAATGGCTGGCTAAACATAGTGAATGAGATTCAAAAACTAGGGGTTTATCGCCCTTCACGCTAATGACATCACGAATATAGTCTAAACGCGTACAGATTATAACATCAGAAGCCTTCGCTTGGATTTGGTACGCTAAGCGTTCACGAAAAAGACGATGAAGTTGTCGATTGAGAAAAAAGCGTCTACAAAATGGCAATTGGTATTGCTGGTGAAATTGGATACCCAGATCCTCAAACTGCACATCAGGATGCAATGGAAAGCTAACAAGATGCTCACCTTGATTAACAGTTAGCAAACATACTTTGTAGCCTTCCTGTTTTGCCAGCCAATTTGCCTTCTCTATCAAAACCCGTTCCAAGCCACCATAGACAGCCAACGCATCACAGATGTAGAGGAGTCTCATTGTGGAGATTTAGGTTTGACAAGATTATCTTCACTATCTTCGTAATGGTCTTTCTTAGAGAAGATCCGGGTAATGCCTTTACTTTGGATCTTTACATGCTGCACAAAGCTCTGCCACATGGATTGATTGCCGATCGTGCCATAACCCGTAATAGCACGGCATCTACGGTCACGAACAAACTTGATCTTACCGTATTTCTTCAATGACAGAGCCATTGATCCATCTTCGCCACGGATAATATCCACCCGATACTCTTCCTTGCGACCATAATCAGCATTATAGGCAAATACTAATCCTCGCACACTTAATTCGGGGCGTTTGAAGTGCTGAATCCACAGAAAGAGGTCTCGACACATCTCAAAGAGTCTCAATCCCAACTTGCTATGATTCTCATCCGGGAAGTAGCTCCATGTCGCAGAAACGGCGACTATTCCAGGTTTCATCAACTGGTCTAACATCAGTTCGTAATACATCGGCGGATAGATAGTGTCACTGTCAACATCGAAATAGTACTTGCCACGAGAATGTTGCAAACCACATCGACGCGCATATCCACAAGAGTGTTGGTATTCTGTATAATATGGGATACCTGATTTCTCATAAATTTCTGCAGTACGATCCTTAGAGTCATTATCTACGCCTATAATCTCCACTGGATATTTGCATTTGATTTCACTGATAGCCCATAGACAGGCCTGCAAATGAGTTTCTTCATTATAGCCAATCACGACAATAGAGGCTATTGGATTGTCACTCTGCAAAGCAGCCAATCGTTTTCGCGTCCCATCAATGACCTCCTGAGGAACCTCACTGAAGGGTTTCCCATAGATAGAAAGATATTTATCGTACCAATTTGCCATTATATGCTTATTTCGTGTGCGAAGATACGCATTTATCTGCATATCTCCAAATTTTACACCAACTTTTTAAGTTTGCCAAGACTCCAAACAGCTGCAACACATAACGAAGAGGGTAATCTGCCTATCAAATACAGACATTGATTTTTCAAACGAGACTGACGGAATGTGCTTATCTGCTTCCATGTTGCAGGATGATTCATTAGGGCCTTAATCTCACGGTTGGTAAACGATGGCTGGATGCAATTTCTCTGTTTCAGGATCGTACAAACGATATAAAAATCAGACATTACTATATTGTAACAACGATTAGGATAATATTCCTTATCATATAATAGAGAAGAAGTATCCTTCAGATAATTAATGGCTTTTATACCTTGCATCACTTCTTCCTTTGAAATAGCCTTACGTTGCTGATAATGAGAAAGAGAGTCTTCTCTACACATATAAGTATAAGTAATGTCGGGCAATAAAACAGCTCGTGAAATATAGGTCACCAAATCAAAAGTAAAAGCCAGATCCTCCCAATAATTGGTGTCGATAAAACGAAGATGGTTTTCACGCAGCAAAGAGGTCTTGACAAGATAATTACAGGCTGAGGCCTGAATTCCTCCATATTTCCGGTAAGCGAACTCTGCCAGTTTATCCTTACCCAATAGTTGCAAGGATGGGTATTGGCAAACTATCAGCTCACCTGATATTTCAATCTTCTCATAAGAACCAAAGACGACCTCTGCCTCATACTGACGGCAGTTCTGCATCAGAAGAGAAATGGTATGCGCAGCGATCCTATCATCAGAGTCCATGAAATAAAGATATTCACCTTTTGCTTCTTCTATCATCTGATTTCGGGATGCAGAAACGCCCCAATTGCTATCATGGGAGATGATACGAATATCTGCTCCCCTCTGATGTGTTTGCTGCATCTCCTGTATGATGGCTATGGCCCCATCACCTCCAGCATCATCAATCAATAAGAATTCAATTGAGGGATAGGTCTGATTTAATGCAGACTCAAGTGCCCTACGAATATAAGCTTCAGACCTATATACGGGAATACCAATCGTTACATCATACTTCATGATTCTGCATCAAGTCATCAAATAACGTCTTCCACTGCATGGCAATCTTTTCTATGCCATACTGCTGAGACTTTAACAGGCCTTTCTCCCCCATCTGCTTTCGCAAATTCTCATCTCTTGTCAACATGATAATTCGATCTGCAAAATAACGGATATTAAAGGGGGGGACCAAGAAACCATCTACGCCATTGGTTATAATAGACCGTGGACCATTTTCACAATCAAATGATACCACTGGCAGACTACATGCCATGGCTTCCACAATCACCAGTCCGAAACCCTCTGAACGAGAGGGATGTACAAAGATAGAACTCATAAGGTACTCGCTTTCTACATCTACCAGACTACTCCTCAGATGACATCGGCGCTGATCAATAGACAGGTCGTCCATCATCTTGACGTATGGTGTCGGATCCCCCATACCATAAATATCCAACTGCCAATCTGGACATTCCTTCTCTACAATCGACCAGATACGCAATAACAGATCGTAGCCTTTCTCGTAGGAATAACGGCCAACGGAAATAATACGTTTTAGATCAGAACTGTTTTTCCGAAAACCTTCAATAGGCAAAGGGTCAGGAATCATCCGGACATTATTCAGTTCCGGCCAATCACTAACAGCACAATCTGTCAAGACGATAAACTTGTCAAGCCGTTTTAATTGAAAAACAATATCTCTTTTCCACCATTTAGAAAACAATCTTTTCAAAAAGAAGGATTCACCGTCTTCGATTCCCCGATAGTTTGAACGGCTCAGATGCAGTTCACCTATTTTAACACTTCCATCTTGAATGTCATTGATGAAATTAATCTCACGCCGCAAGGTACTTATCGTGATATCGGGTTTTATCCTTAGCAGTTCACGTTTTAGTAACTTTTTGTATCGTCGCTGTTTTTTTGAATATAACAATAATTTCTTTAAAAAGGACTTTTTCCATAAGTCTTCGAATGCGATGCCCAGATTAATAACCTCAACCTTCTTTGACAGATGAAAGAAAGAATGGTCGCCATTTCCTTCGGTGACAATAATCGTCACTTCATAACCGAAATGCTCTGCAAAATAATTAGCCTTAGTCGTTACAACCCGTTCAACACCACCTGCTGAATACAATGCCGGCGTACAATAACAAATCTTATATTTCTTATCACTCATGAACTGATTGCATCTGTTTTTGATTGCAAATGTACTCATTTATTTCTAAAAACGCAAAAAATTGCAAGATTATTTGGATGTTTATAAAAAAATCACTACCTTAGCCAAAAATTTTGAGGATGAAGAAAGCTTTATTTGTCATATTCCACGGATTTGACCCCAATAATGGCATCAGCAAGAAGATATTCTACCAGGTGAATGCCTTAAAGGCCTGCGGACTGGAGGTTCATCTCTGCTATATGGATGAGACTTCTGGCAAGAAGCGACTGATAGATAATCAAGTCATTGCTGATTATGGCAATGGGATCATCAGCAAAATCAAGAAGAGAACCGAATTAGCCTCTGTCACCCAATATGCCAAAGAGAATGGCATAGATTTCGTTTATTTACGTTCGAACCACAATGCCAGCTATTTTACGATACAGATGGTGAAACAGATGAAACAAGACGGAATGAAGGTTGTGATGGAAATCCCAACTTATCCTTATGATGCGGAGTATAAGGCACAAGGCATCAGTCGTCAGATTTTCCAAGACAAAATTTTCCGTAATCAGCTCGCAAAGCATCTGGACGCCATTGTGACTTTCTCAGATTATGAGGAGATATTCGGGCAACGAACCATTCGTATCTCTAATGGTATTGACTTTGACAACGTGAAAGTAAAGCCTTCTGTCAACAATACTTCAAAAGAACTGAACCTGATAGGCGTGGCTGAAATCCATACCTGGCATGGTTTTGACCGCTTGGTGAAAGGAATGGCCATCTATTATTCTAAGCCACAGAAATATATCGTCAAATTTCATGTCGTAGGCTATTTCTTCTCTAAAGAGGGGGAAGAAGCATTCAGAAAGGTGATTACCGACCACCACATGGAGAGATACGTGATTCTCTATGGCAAAAAGCATGGCGGCGATCTGGACACGATATTTGATTATTGTGATTTTGGCATCGGAAGTCTAGGCAGACACCGTGTAGGCATTGACAAGATTAAGACCTTAAAGAACAGAGAGTATGCTGCCCGCGGCATTCCATTTATTTATTCTGAAACAGATAGCGATTTTGACAACAAACCCTATATATTAAAGGCACCTGCAGACGAAACGCCGATTGATATCGATCGGATTATCGCGTTCTATAAAACAATCAAGATGACACCATCTGAGATCAGGGATTCTATTCAGGATCTGTCCTGGAAATGTCAGATGGAACACGTAATCAAAAGTATCTGAGACATGAAAAGAATCTGTTTCCTTGTTGACAGCATTTTCAGCATTGGTGGGGTGCAGCGTGTCACCGCCGTCATTGCCAAAGAATTAGCAAAGACATATGATGTGACCATCGTCACCTTTGATCATCCTAAGGATCAGGACACGAATCTTTATGGACTTGATGAAGCATCTATTCATTATAGATTCTTTGCCTATCCTTCTGTAGGCTACATCTATCAAAAAATATGTAAAGCCTATAGCGGCTTTTATCTTAAATATGGTTTGCAATCAAAATGGGCCTCGAACATCTATGCCCATAGTTCCTTCCCTGCTCCATTGAAGAAAGCACTAACTAAAACGTTACAGAATGGCAATTATGATGTCATCATTGGTGTACATGCACCATTAGCCTGTCGTTTAGCCACAATGAAAAGCAATCTACCCGAGGTAAAATGTCTTGGCTGGATACATAATTCTTATCATGCTCTTTTTGACAAAGGCTCTAAATATTTCATTGGACCAGAACGCAAAAGGCACTATATTTATCAATTTAGGAAACTGGATCATACAATCGTTCTTTGTAAACATGATGCAGAAACCTACCACCAATATGATCCAGCATTCAACCCCACCGTGATTTATAATCCCCTGACCTTAGTACCGGGCGCTCCCTCTATCGGAACAACGAAGTCGTTTTTAGCAGTGGGACGTTTCTCGCATCAGCACAAAGGCTTTGATTTGTTAATAGAAGCATTCCATCTGTTCTCGCAAAGGAATAAGGAATGGAAACTGGATATTGTGGGAGAAGGTGTGGAAGAAAATTTGTACAGATCGCTGATTAAGAAATACAACTTGGAGGAAAGAGTCACGATTCACCCTTTCACCAATCAAATACAAGACTATTATTCAAAAGCACAAATATATGTACTTAGCTCCAGATGGGAGGGGTTCGGACTTGTCTTAGTAGAGGCGATGGCACACGGACTTCCCGTCATCTCTTCTGACCTCCCGACCAGTAAAGAAATTATGGGTAATTTCGGCCTCTATTTCAAAAATGGAGATATAGAAGACTTAGCAAAGAAACTGGAAGATGCGACTCACATTGACTGGAAAACGAAATCACAGGAAGCATTTGAAATCGCTAAACGATTCGATATCAACAACATTATCCAACGCTGGAAGGAATTGATAGAAAAATGATTGAGAAAGAGAAACTCATAGAATTCGCGAGATTCGGGATCGTTGGTAGTTTAGCCATCGCCATCCAATATACCATCTATCTCTTTTTAATCAACTATTTAAATGAAACGATTGCCAATACCATTGGCTATATCGTCAGTTTCTGCTGCAATTTTCTATTGACCACCTACTTTACTTTCAAGGTTAAACCTAACAAAAAAAGAGCGGGTGGATTTGCATTTAGCCATCTGATGAACTGGGGCATCCAAACACTGTTGCTCAATCTCTTTCTATGGGTTGGCGTGGATAAAGTCTGGGCCCCGTGGCCGATGTATGCCATCAGTGCACCCATTAATTTTCTGTTTGTGAGATTCTTTGTAAAGACAAAAGGCGAATCAGTCTAGAAAAGTTAAAAAAAATTTGGAACTATCAATAAAACTTCGTATCTTTGCAAAAATAAATGGAAAAGAATGGATAGTGAACGTATCAGGGATAACTTCAAAAGCAATCCGAAGATGAAAAGGCTCGTTGACTGGCTCATCATGAATCAGGTACAGACGCGTCCTCGCTGGTATGTCCGAATGTTGGCCCCTCTCTATCAACACAGAGGCAAGCACTCGGTGATTCACGGTTCTGTGAGGATGGACACGCCGCCTTACCGGAAATTCCATTTAGGAGACTATAGTGTCATCGAATCATTCAGTTGTATTAATAATGCCGTGGGCGATGTGGTGATTGGTGACCATACCCGCATTGGGCTTCATAACACGATTATCGGTCCTGTGACGATAGGCAGCCATGTGAATCTGGCGCAAGGGATTACGGTCACAGCTTTGAATCATAATTTCCCTAATCCGGAGAAGCGAATCGATGAACAAGGCATCTCAACGGCACCAGTTAATCTAGAAGATGACATCTGGGTCGGGGCGAATGCCACCATCTTACCCGGTGTGAGCATCGGACGGCATTCTGTGGTTGCCGCCGGTGCAGTCGTAACAAAGGACGTACCACCCCACTCTCTCGTGGCTGGTGTGCCCGCTAAAGTAATCAAGCAGATATGAGAATTGGCATAGAAGCACAAAGGATATTCAGGAAGAATAAGCATGGCATGGACTATGTGGTACTTGAGGAAATCAAGGAACTGCAGAAGATGGATACGAGGAATGAATACTTCGTATTTGTAGCGCCTGGCGAAGACCGATGTCTAAGAGATACGAGGAATGTTCATATCATAGAAATCGGTAATGGTTTCTACCCGGCGTGGGAACAGTTGGCCCTGCCACGAGCTATCAAAGAGCTGAATCTCGACATGCTTCACTGCACCAGCAATACCGCTCCTCTGCGTTGCAAGATCCCGCTGATTCTGACCCTTCACGATATCATCTTCCTAGAATCAAGGGACAAGGCGAATCATTCATTCTATCAGAATCTCGGCTGGCTGTATCGGAGACTTGTCGTTCCGCGCATCTTAAAGAAATGTAAACGTATCATCACCGTTTCTGACTTTGAACTCAACAACATTGTTTCAAAGCTATCGATTCCCCGTGAACAGATGACCATGATCTATAACGGTTACAACGAATGGTTCAAGCCTTCAGTGGTTGAAGAATTCACTTATCAGAAATACATTTCCGACGCTGGCTATTTCTTCTTCCTCGGGAATACAGACCCGAAAAAGAATACCGAACGTACACTGATTGCCTATTCGAAATACCTGGAGAAATCGGATGTGAAGCGAAAACTGCTGATGGCGGATCTGGACAGACAATATCTGAATGACATCCTGATGCGAAACGGTATTGAACATATCCGAAAGATGATTGTCATGCCAGGTTATATCGTAAATAGCGATCTGCCGAACATCTATAATAACGCGTTCGCATTTCTCTATACATCATTGAGGGAGAGTTTCGGTATTCCGCTGTTGGAAGCAATGGCATGTGGCACCCCCGTGGTCACCTCGAACACATCCTCCATGCCAGAGATTGGCGGACCATATGCCATCCTGGTTAATCCTGAAGATCCTGACGAGATTGCAAAGATGATGCTCAAGTTGGAGACGGACGATGATTTCTATCGTCAACAAGAGAAAATAGGTATTGATCGCGCTAAACTTTTCTCCTGGAAACAAACGGCAGAACAACTGCTGGAGCTCTACGTAGAAGTCTACCAAGAGATCGGCCGATCATCCAAATAAATCAAGTGAAAGATCGGGGTGATGGATTTCCTCAGCTTCAGCAGCATCCCCCTGTGCTGCATGCTTTTTGAAATCCAACATCAATTGGCGGGCATCGGCGTTATTCCGGGTATTCAACCGATAGACGCCCCGACGTCCGGTATTCTCAATTAATGATTGCGGTGATTTGGAATTCTTTAAAAGATATTGTTGTACATAATTGCGTACCTCCTCAATATCCAAAGGTGCGAATAAAGACGTATTCAGATTATACAGATGTTTAGACAATAGCTGCACGCTAATGCCTTTTTCACCTACATCGGTTAGAATACTTAATATCTGCTGGTCGTATGTCATATTAAAAAAGGTCGGTAAAACAGTGCTTACCGACCTTCTTTTATTTGCTGTTAATTGTCTTATGCCAATGTAACTTTCTCTGCATCGTTAGCGAGCTTGCCCTCCTTGAAGAGCCAACCCAGACCGAGAAGCGTCTCCTCCTCAGAAATCTTTGCAGCCTTAGCAATCTCCTTAAGGGTGAGAGCCTTACCTGCTGCTGCCAGTGCCTGATAAACATCTCCTGCCTTGAAACCTGCATTCTCTGCGTTTACTACGAGAGTTGCCTTTGCAGCTGCCTTAGGAGCAGCGGCCTTCTTTACAGTTGTGGTCTTCTTAGCTGCGGCTGCCTTTGTCTCAGTAGCCTTCTTAGCTGTTGCTTTCTTTTCTGCCATAATACTTAAAAAAATTAATACTCTTATTGAAGATTTATACTTCTTTTTAATTTCGCGTGCAAAATTACCGCTATTTTCTCAGACAACTCACTGATAATTAGGCATTTTTTAGCAGAAGTGTAATTATTCTTGATGTAAGTCAATAGCGAGATTCAACTCTTCAAGTTGTTTGGGGTCTAACTCGCCAGGCGCATCCAACATCACGTCACGGCCACTGTTGTTTTTCGGGAAAGCAATGCAGTCGCGGATACTATCGAGACCAGCCATCAAGGAAACGAAACGATCCAAACCGAAGGCAAGACCAGCATGAGGCGGTGCGCCATATTTGAAGGCATTGATGAGGAAGCCAAATTGTGCCATTGCACGTTCTGGCGTGAAGCCCAGAATCTCGAACATCTTTTCCTGTAATTTGCCATCGTGGATACGGAGAGATCCACCACCGACCTCAACACCATTACATACAAAATCGTAAGCCACCGCACGGACCTTTGCAGGATCAGTGTCGAGCAGAGGAATATCATCCGGATTCGGCATTGTGAACGGATGGTGCGTCGCCATCAGGCGCTGCTCTTCATCGCTCCACTCAAAGAGCGGGAAGTCGACAATCCACAGACAAACGAAATTATCCTTGTCACGCAATCCGAGACGATCACCCATCTCCAGACGGAGGGTACAAAGTTGGATACGCGTCTTGTTGGCATTGTCACCAGAAAGGATCAGTACGAGGTCGCCATCCTTAGCCCCCATCGCTTCTTTCACCTTAGCCCACACCTCGGGCTCATAGAACTTATCGATGCTGGACTTCACAGTGCCGTCAGCATTGAACTTCACATAAACAAGCCCCTTGGCCCCTACCTGCGGACGCTTCACGAAATCAGTCAACTGATCCAACTGTTTCCGAGTATAGTCAGCACAGCCAGGCACACAAATACCTCCGATATAATCAGCCTCATTGAATACGGGGAACGTACCAGTTCCTTTCAGCACATCCATCAGTTCGACAAACTCCATACCGAAACGGAGATCAGGTTTATCAGAACCGAAGCGACGCATAGCCTCATGCCAAGTCATGCGCTGCAGTGGCGGAAGTTCCACCCCACGCACCTCCTTAAAGAGGTGACGAGCCATATCCTCGAAGAGCTGGAGCACATCCTCCTGTTCTACAAACGACATTTCACAGTCGATCTGTGTGAATTCAGGTTGGCGGTCAGCACGGAGATCCTCATCGCGGAAACACTTAGCAATCTGGAAGTAACGGTCGAAACCTGACACCATCAACAGCTGTTTCAATGTCTGAGGCGACTGCGGCAAGGCATAGAACTGGCCAGGATTCATACGAGAAGGTACGACGAAGTCGCGCGCACCCTCTGGCGTAGAGCCAATCAGGATCGGTGTCTCAACCTCGATGAAATCCTTACTATCCAGGAAGTTACGTATGAGGATTGTCATACGATGACGCAATTCCAGATTCTTACGGACAGCCGTACGACGAAGGTCGAGATAACGATATTTCATACGGATATCATCACCGCCATCCGTATTATCCTCAATGGTGAATGGAGGTGTCAGACTCTCGCTGAGGATATTCAGTTCTTTCACCAGAATTTCGATATCACCTGTAGGCATCTTAGGGTTCTTGCTCTGACGCTCACTCACCTCACCTTTGACCTGAATACAGAACTCACGGCCCAGTTTGTTGGCGCGTTCACAGAGTTGTGCATCGTCAGTCTCATTGAAAACGAGCTGCGTCAGTCCATAACGATCGCGAAGGTCGACGAAGGTCATTCCACCCATCTTACGACTACGCTGTACCCATCCGGCAAGTGTCACTATTGTGCCGGTATCTGAGAGTCTAAGCTCTCCACAAGTCTTACTTCTATACATATTTATTAACTTTTTATCCTTTTGAGGTGCAAAATTACATAAAAATTATGAATTATGCATTATTAATTATGAATTATTTCGTATCTTTGCCGCGAAATTAAATAAATTCGTCAAATTATGAAGAAGATTGTAGTTATGACTTTGCTGCTCATCTGTGGAATGACGGCAGCGCTGGCACAAAAACCAGCAGAAATAAAATTCGATAAGTTAACTCATAATTTCGGGACTTTCTCCGAGAAGAATCCCGTAGTTACCTGCACCTTTACCTACACGAATGTGGGAGAGTCGCCCCTGATTATCAACCAGGCTGTGGCAAGTTGTGGCTGTACTGTTCCTGAGTACACCAAGACGCCTGTGAAGCCTGGGGAAAAGGGAGAAATCAAGGTAACCTACAATGGTACCGGTAAATTCCCTGGCCACTTCAAGAAGATAATCACAGTGAGAACGAATGGTGCTGTTGAAATGACCCGACTCTATATAGAAGGAGACATGACAGAAGCTAAAGAATAAACGAAATCACCCGCCTCCTGGCGGGTGATTTGTTTTTAGAATGTATAATTGAAACCTATTGAACTATATTCCTTAAACTGCCAGTAGCCTAAATCAGAATCACGTTTACCGGCATCATCAAATCGAGGATAAAGGAAAACATTCGCACTGATGTATTTGCTTACTTGCAAAGTAAAAGTATTTTCCCACTCTATTTCTGCACGCTTATAAGAAGTGAAGGCATAGAAACGGCTCTTCCACTTTACGACATCATTCAGTTTCCATTCCAAATCGGCCGTAACCTGCGAACCGAAATCCAGTTTGGAGTGCTTGTCTTCGTCAATACCATAACGCGATGGGAACCAGTCTTTTCCATTAAACAAAGAACGGTCGACATAACGATAGTTCAGTGCAATCGGAGACAAGTTCACCGTTCCTGTCAGTTTCTTATCGAAAGCCTCAACCTTGTAATCCATACCAAGACCCACATTCAGATTGAAAGGCGACATAAAATCAGAATAGGTTTTGACATCATTTGCCTTCAAACCACGGGTAAACTGCGTATAGGCAATCAGCTGAAGGGTATAATACCATTTCTTGGTTGCCTGAAGGCCGACCTTACCCGTATAACGAATCAGGTCTTCGTTTGATTTGAACTTATGTACGGAATCGGTACGGGTACGCTGGAATCCAAGTTTCAACTCCAGTTTATTATCCCACTTCCACTTGTTCTTATTGTCATAATTGGCCTCCAATGTCAGCGAACCAACGGCAGAGTAGTTGGACTCACCACCTTTGTACCAGTTGTCTGACACATAATTCTGCATAAACTGCAAGAACCCGTCACCCTTCCGCGTCCAGAACTTAGGTTTTTGGACTTCTACCTCGACAGGTGCCTCATCCTGTAATTCAATGACGGGCGCTTCTACCTGTTCAACGAAATCGATCGTATTCTCTATCGGCTGGTCCACATCCTCGCGGATAGACCCTGTTTCCTGAAGATCAGACTCCGTCGTCTTCACGAGATCAGGACGGTTCAGATACACCGCCATCAGTGCGTTGTCGACTTGTTCATCAACCACATTTGTCTCATCAAAAGACAAGGCATGACCAGCTACATTGTGATAAAACGTCAACGGTGTGAACAGGCGATAATACTGTCCGTTCAGACTGTCATTGGGCTGCGCGGCACTTGCGCTGAGCGCTGAAGTCACCGCAAATAATAATGCGACTTTTCTCATAACTGAGTGCAAAGTTACGATTTTTTTTGGTTATTCTGCCGTAATGCCAAAAAAAAGTTGTAATTTTGCACCTTGATTTGCGCGTACATTAATTATAATAGAAACAAAAACAAAATAAACAATGAATAGAGACACGATTATCGGATTTGTATTGATAGCATTAGTGCTCATAGGTTTCAGTTGGTACAACCAGCCCTCTGCCGAACAGATAGAGGCCCAACGGAAAGAAGACAGTATAGCTGCTGTCATGCGAGAAAATGCAGACAAGAAACAAAAAGCAGAGGCAGCAGCGAAAAAGGCAGAGGCCGAAGCTGCAAAGGAAGATTCCACCGCTTTGTTCTTTGGTGCGCTGAATGGCAGCGAAGAAGATATCATCTTGAAGAACGGGAAAGTAGAACTGACCCTTTCGACCAAGGGTGGTACGCTGACCAAGGCCGTCATCAAGAACTTTACCGACAAGGACGGCCACAAAGACGTTACCCTGTTTGACAAGAAAGACCAGCAGATGAATTTTCTGTTGTCAGGCAAACAGGACAATATCATCACCCAAGATCTATACTTTACCCCATCGAACGTCAGTGACTCAACCGTCACGATGACTGCTCAGTCTTCGGATGGCGGAAGTATCGTACTGGATTATCTCCTCGGTCCGGATCATCTGCTGCATTTCTCACTCACAGCCAACGGGCTTAATGGTATGTTTGCCCCCACCTATAAGGAAATGGACATCGAGTGGAATGGTCACAGCCGTCAGCAGGAAAAAGGTTTCTATTTTGAGAACCGTTATACAGCACTGTTTTATAAAGAAGCCCAAGGCGGTTCTACCGACAACCTGTCAGAGACTGAGGAAAGCACCAAGAAAACTATCGAAGAAACGCTCGATTGGGTAGCTTTTCGCAACCAGTTCTTCAGTGCAGCCCTTATCTCGAAAGACAACTTTGCCGGAGGCTCCTCCCTTAGCAGTGTTCAGGATCCCAAGGAATCGGGCTATCTGAAACAGTTTGACGCCAAACTCCGCACAGCTTTCGACCCCACAGGTCAGAAGCCTTCACAATTTGAGATGTATATCGGTCCGAATGATTTCCGTCTGATTCAAGACGTGGAGAAGCAGAGCCAATTTGGCAAGGATCTCGATCTGGAGCAGTTAGTGAATCTTGGCTGGTGGCTCTTCCGTCTCATCAACCGCTGGTTCACGCTCTATGTCTTCGACTGGTTGGCTTCATGGGGTTTCTCGATGGGTATCGTGCTGATTCTGATTACCCTCTTACTGAAGGCCATTACCTACCCAATGGTGAAAAAGAGCTATATGTCATCCGCCAAGATGCGCGTGTTGAAACCGAAACTTGACGAAGCCACCAAGCAGTATGACAAGCCCGAGGATCAGATGAAGAAACAACAAGCCATGATGCAGATGTATTCGCAATATGGTGTCTCACCACTCAGCGGCTGCCTGCCGATGCTGATTCAGATGCCTATCTGGATTGCGATGTTCTGGTTCGTTCCCAATGCCATCCAGTTACGTGGCCAGTCGTTCCTCTGGATGGAAGACCTTGCGACCTATGATCCCATCATCTCCTGGAACTCACACATCTGGGGAATCGGTGATCACCTGTCGTTGTCATGTCTTTTGTTCTGCGGCTCCAATATTCTCTACTCGTGGTTTACCATGCGTCAGCAGAAAGACCAGATGGTCGGTGCCCAGGCTGAACAGATGAAGTACATGCAGTATATGATGTATCTCATGCCGTTGATGTTCTTCTTCATGTTCAACGACTACTCCAGCGGTTTGAATTTCTACTATTTCATCTCACTGTTCTTCTCATCCATCATCATGTGGACACTCCGCAAAACGACCAACGACGAGAAGCTCCTTGCCATTCTTGAGGCCAAGTATAAGGAGAACAAGAACAACCCCAAGAAAAAGACCAGTGGCTTAGCCGCCCGTCTTGAGGCCATGCAGAAGCAGGCTGAGGAACTACAGCGTCAACGTATGAACCAGCAAAAGAAATAACGATATGAGAACGAATAAATATCTAGCCATCCTAGTTGGTCTGTTACTTCTAGGAACTCCCAGCAAAGCCCAAGACGACATGAAAATCGGCAAACAAAATATCAAGCTCACCAGCAATCTGATGACCCCCGAGGCCCTCTGGGCGATGGGGCGTATCGGAGGTTGCGAAGCCTCAGCCGACGGCAAGCAGATTGTCTATCAAGTGGGCTATTATAGTGTGAAGGCTAATAAGAGCCAGCAGAAGATTGCTATCATCAATGCCGACGGGACTGGAAATACGACCTTAACGACGGGTTCGAAATCAGAGACCGATCCAACGTGGTATCAAGGAAAGATTGCCTTCCTCTCAGGCGGACAAATCTGGACAATGAATCCCGATGGCTCTGACCGTAAGCAGTTATCGAAGACCACAAAAGATATCGAAGGCTTCAAGTTTTCGCCAGATGGTAAGAAAGCGATTCTGCTACATAGCATCGACTACTACGAAATCATCAAGAAGAATCCCGATGACCTACCCAAAGCTACGGGTCGTCTGGTAACCGACCTGATGTATCGCCACTGGGACCACTATGTTGAGTCGATCCAGCACCCCTTCGTAGCAGATGTCACTGCAGAAGGCATCAAGGACGGCATCGACATCCTTGAGGGCGAGCCCTATGAATGTCCGATGGAGCCCTTTGGTGGCATGGAGCAGCTGGACTGGAGTTCCGACTCGAAGGCCATCGCCTATACCTGCCGCAAAAAGACCGGTCTCGCCTACTCCATCTCTACTGATTCCGACATCTATATATATAATATAGGTACGCGTGAGACCAAGAACCTCTGCAAGCCTAAGGGATATGTGGAACCAGAGATAGATCCGACCACCTCGATGAAGTATCAGAAGGTGAATGCACCCGAGAATCTGAAAAACAATGTGGGTTATGACACTAACCCCAAGTTTTCATCTGACGGCAAATATGTGGCCTGGCTCTCAATGGAACGAAATGGATACGAAGCAGACCGCAACCGTCTGTGTTGCTATGACTTAGCAACTGGCGAGAAGAAATATCTCACTGAGTCTTTTGACTCGAATGTCGATGATTTCGTTTGGAGCGACTCCAAGGATGCCATGATTTATTTCATCGGTGTCTGGCACGCCACAGAGAATCTCTATGCCGTCAACTGGAAGGGCGAACTCAAACAAATGACTGAGACTTGGGATGACTTCGGTTCCATTCATCTGATGAATAATGGCAAGCAACTGTTGATGGAGCGTCATAATTTCACCTCACCTGCTGATTTGTATATCGTCACTCCGAATTTCAAGAAACCCGAAAAGACAGCAATCACCCAACTGACCTTTGAGAACAAACACATTCTCGATCAGTTGGCTAAACCCACCGTTCAGCAGCGTTGGGTAAAAACCAGCGATGGGAAAGAAATGCTCACATGGATTATCCTTCCCCCGAACTTCGACGAGACCAAGAAATATCCCACTTTGCTCTTCTGCGAGGGCGGTCCTCAGAGTCCTGTATCTCAGTTCTGGAGTTATCGTTGGAACTTTATGATCATGGCCTCGCAAGGTTATATTGTTGTAGCGCCTAACCGTCGCGGTTTACCAGGTTTCGGACAAGAATGGCTTGAAGAAATCTCTGGTGATTGGACGGGTCAGTGCATGAAAGACTATCTGGCTGCCATCGATGATGCATCCAATCATCTTTCATATGTCGACAAAGACCATCTAGGTGCAGTCGGCGCCTCATTCGGTGGATTCTCCGTCTACTACCTTGCCGGCATCCACGAGAAGCGTTTCAAGGCCTTTATCGCCCACGACGGTGCCTTCAACCTCGCTGCGATGTATACTGAGACTGAGGAGAACTGGTTCTCTAATTGGGAATACGATGAAGCCTACTGGCACCGTCCGCAACTGCCCAATGCCAAGAAAACCTATCACGACTCACCACATAAGATGGTGGAAAACTGGGATACGCCTATTCTCTGCATCCACGGTGAGAAAGACTATCGCATCAACGCCACTCAAGGTATGTCGGCCTTTAATGCCGCCCGTATGAAAGGCATCCCCGCCGAGTTACTCATCTTCCCCGATGAGAACCATTGGGTGCTGAAGCCACAGAACGGCGTGCTCTGGCAGCGCACATTCTTCAACTGGCTCGACCGCTGGCTGAAGTAAAATTGATAATTGAAAATTGATAATTGAAAATTAAATATGACTCAAGCTATTCAGAAAACCCTTCGCGACTCTGCCGGCATGCGGTGGACCGCTCTGCTGCTCCTCGCTCTGGCGATGTTCTGCAGCTACATTTTCATGGACATCCTCTCACCCATCAAGGACCTGATGCAGGAGACCCGCGGCTGGGACTCTACGGCCTTCGGTACGATGCAGGGGTCTGAAGTGTTCCTCAACGTATTTGTGTTCTTCCTCATCTTTGCTGGTATCATCCTCGACAAGATGGGCGTTCGTTTCACCGCCATTTTGAGTGCAGCCGTGATGCTCGTCGGCGCCTGTGTGAAATGGTATGCCGTGAGTGAGAGCTTCATGGGAAACGGACTCGAGGCCTGGTTTACGAACAACCTGAATTATATCCCCGTGTTCGACGAGCTCGGCGTATCACCCTTCTACGAGGGCATGCCCGCCTCGGCTAAGTTTGCTGCCTGCGGATTCATGATCTTCGGCTGTGGCTGCGAGATGGCAGGTATCACCGTTTCTAGAGGAATCGTGAAGTGGTTCAAGGGTCGCGAGATGGCTCTGGCCATGGGTTCTGAGATGGCACTCGCCCGTCTGGGTGTTGCCACTTGTATGATCTTCTCGCCCTTCTTTGCCCGTTTGGGTGGTGAAGTGAGCGTGAGCCGTTCTGTAGCCTTCGGTGTCGTGCTGATGTGTATCGCCCTGATTATGACCATCGTCTATTTCTTCATGGACCAGAAACTCGATGCACAGACTGGCGAGGCTGAAGAGAAGGACGATCCGTTCAAGGTATCCGACATCGGCAAGATCCTCAGCGACAGCGGTTTCTGGATTGTCGCCCTGCTCTGCGTGCTCTACTACTCAGCCATTTTCCCCTTCCAGAAGTATGCAGTGAACATGCTGCAGTGCAACCTGACACTGACAGCTCCCGATGCTGATTCGTTCTGGGCTCAGCCTGATGTAACAATCGTGCAGTATATTATCATGCTCATCGTAGCAGCAGCCGGTTTCGCTTCGAATTTCCAAAAGAAAGCCAATATGAAGTATGGCTTATTAGGACTATCGATAGTCGCTCTCGTCACCTATTGCTATATGGGTTACATGCGCCAGTCGGCTGAGTCGATTTTCGCCGTATTCCCACTGCTGGCCGTGCTGATTACGCCGATTCTCGGTTCCTATCTCGACCATCACGGCAAGGCAGCTTCGATGCTCGTACTCGGTTCGCTGCTGCTTATCGGCTGCCACCTGACATTTGCTTTCATCCTGCCCATGTTCAAGGGCAATGCCGTAGGTGGTATCATCATAGCCTACACCACAATCCTCGTGCTGGGCGCATCATTCTCATTGGTTCCTGCCTCGCTTTGGCCTTCAGTACCCAAGCTCGTTGATGCCAAGGTAATCGGTTCGGCCTACGCTTTGATCTTCTGGATTCAGAACATCGGTCTCTGGCTCTTCCCGCTGCTCATTGGCAAGGTGCTCGATAAGACGAACCCTGGTGTCACCGATCCGACGCAGTTCGATTACACAGCGCCACTGGTGATGCTTGCTTGTCTTGGAGTGGCAGCCCTTATCCTCGGCTTCGTGTTGAAAGTCATCGACCGCAAGAAGGGTATTGGTCTTGAACTCCCAAATATTCAGGAATAATATGAAGATAGGATTCGATAACGAGAAATATCTCAAGATTCAGTCTGAGCATATCAAGGAGCGTATTGCCCAGTTCGACGGCAAACTCTATATGGAGTTAGGCGGCAAACTCTTTGACGACCATCATGCCTCGCGTGTGCTCCCAGGATTCAAGCCCGATTCGAAACTCCGCATGCTAGCTCAGTTGCGCGACTCCATCGAGATCATCATCGTGGTGAGTGCAGAGGACATCGAGAAGAACAAGGTCCGTGCCGACCTCGGCATCACCTACGATGAGGATGTGCTCCGTCTGCGCGACGAGTTCATGCTCCGTCAGTTTATGGTAGGTAGTGTGGTCATCACCCACTACAATGGTCAGCATGCTGCCGATCAGTTCCGTCACCGTTTGGAGCGCGAAGGCATCAAGTCATACATCCACTACCCCATTGATGGTTATCCACACAATGTTGAGCTTATCGCTTCTGACGAAGGATTTGGCAAGAATGACTATGTGGAGACGACCCGTCCGCTGGTTATCGTCACTGCCCCGGGTCCTGGAAGCGGCAAGATGGCCACCTGTCTGAGCCAGCTCTACAACGAGAACAAGCGTGGCATCCGTGCCGGTTATGCCAAGTTCGAGACCTTCCCCGTCTGGAACCTGCCCCTGAAACATCCTGTGAACATCGCCTATGAGGCAGCCACTGCCGACCTCAACGATGTGAACATGATCGACCCCTTCCATCTGGAAGCCTACGGCAAGACCGCCATCAACTACAATCGCGACGTAGAAATCTTCCCCGTTCTCAATGCGCTCTTCGAGGGCATTTACGGTGAGAATCCCTATAAGTCGCCGACAGACATGGGTGTCAACATGATCGGTTTCTGCATCAGCGACGATGAGGTTTGCTGCGATGCCAGTCGCAACGAGATTATCCGCCGATTCTATGATGCCACCAACAAGATGGCTAACGGTGCTGACAACGAGAGCGAAGTGAACAAAATCCGTCTGCTCTTCAATCAGGCCAAGATTTCTACCGCCACCCGAAAGGTGACTGTTGCCGCCTATGAGAAGAAGATACAGAGCGGACATACTGCTGCTGCCATCGAACTTGAGGATGGCACACTCATCACTGCTAAATCATCACCACTCCTGGGTTGCAGTGCTGCCTTGCTGCTCAATGCCACGAAGTATCTTGCCGGCATCGACCATGAGGCCAAACTCATTCCGCAGAGTCTCATCGAGCCCGTTCAAAAGACGAAGATAGAATATCTGGGCGGCAAGAATCCCCGTCTGCATACCGACGAGGTGCTCGTGGCCCTCAGTGTACTCTCTACCCACGATGAGAATTGCCGCATGGCACTTGAGCAGTTACCTAAGCTGCGCGACTGTCAGGTTCACACCACCGTGATGCTATCGGAGGTCGACCGCAAGATCTTCAAGAAGCTTGGTTGTGGCCTGACCTGCGATCCTGTCAAGAAGCAATAAGGTTCTTTGATGTCAGAGGCACTCCGACAACGGCTTAACGACTCTCCCGTCGCAAGGTGGACGGTGCTTTTCATCGTGGCCACTGCTATGATGATGGGGTATTTCGTCAACGACATCATGTCGCCCCTTGAGACGTTGCTCGAGATGCCCCGAAGCCAGGGCGGTCTGGGCTGGACACCGTCAGATTACGGATTCTTCTCCGGAGCAGGCAGTTTCATCAATGTATTCTTGCTCATGCTCTTCTTCTCGGGCATCATCCTCGACAAGATGGGCATCCGCTTTACAGGCACATTGGCCTGTAGCCTGATGGTGCTCGGCACACTGATAAAGTATTACGCCATCACCGCCGACCTCGACGATACTATTCACTATTCACTCTTCGCTATTCATTTGCCGCCATCGGTAGCGATGGCGAGTTTAGGCTTTGCCATCTTCGGTGTAGGCTATGAGATGACAGGCATCACCGTCTCAAAAGCGATGGTACGATGGTTTACAGGTCATGAACTGGCCCTCGCCATGGGCCTCCAGTTGGCGATGGCCCGCTTTGGTACGGCTGCAGCTTTAAGCATCTCAGCCCCCATTGCCCGCCACTTTACGCTCTCTGCGCCGTTGCTTGTAGCGCTGGCTTTCCTCATCATCGGCTTATTGGCCTTCCTCGTATTCTGCGTCATGGACCGCAGGTTAGATAAGAGTGAAGAACTAAGAATAAAGAGTTATGATGACTTCCACTTCTCCGACATCTTCGTCACCTTGCGCAACCCCGGCTTCTGGCTCATCACGCTTTTCTGCGTGCTTTTCTATTCCGCCGTTTCGCCATTCCTGAAGTTCTCCACAAAGTTGATGGTGATGAAATACGGTGTCGATCCTGACCTTGCAGGATTCTTCTCGTCAATTGCCCCCTTCGGCACCATTCTAATGACACCACTCTTCGGCTTTGTCTATGACAAATACGGCAAGGGCGTAACGTTGGTTATTATCGGAGCCCTGATGTTGACAGCCGTCCACTTCGGGTTCTCGCTTCCAATCCATAACAGTACCGTCGCCATCGCTCTGATGGTAGTTCTCAGCATCGGTTACTCGTTGGCACCCGCAGCCCTCTGGCCCTGTGTACCGAAGATTATCCCCCTGAAATGTTTAGGTACAGCCTATTCTATGATTTTCTTCATCCAGAATTTCGGACGAGCCATCATCCCCATGTTCGTAGGCCGCGCCAACGAAACCGACCCCAGCTACACCACATCGATGCTTATCTTCGGCTTTACCGCCCTCGGTGCAGCCATCGTCGCCATCACGATGCTCCTAGTCGACCGCAAGAAAGGCTACGGTCTACAATTACCGAATATCAAGAAATAAATAAGCCTCGCCGATTGACGAGGCTTATATTTACTTCTTAACCACCTTTCTCTTTCCTAAGATGTAGACACCCTTGTGGGCTGCGCTGGCCTTCACGCGGTGGCCCTGCAGGTCGAAATAATTATCAATTATCAATTGTCCATTGTCAATTGCACTAATGCCTGCGCCCTCCTCCTTCACTGTCAGCGTGTAGGTGGCTTTCTGAGCCTCGTTGCAGTTAGAGGTAGCAGGACCGATGGCGGTGATGGTCACCTCGCCCTCTGCCTTTGCCGTCACCACACCGTTCTGGTCGACGGTGGCGATTTCCTCGTTGCTGCTGGAATACTGCACAGTGCCGTCATACATCTGGATAGTCAGCTTGTTCTCAGGCGCAGCCTTGCCGACCTCAGCCTCAACGGCTGCCTTTTCAAAGGCGAACACGGGCGAAGCCTTCTCGATGATGACGGTATAGGTCTTCGTCACGGGAGCCAGACGGTAGTCGGTCTCCGCGCCCTTCACGCTGATGATGGCGGTACCTGCACCGACGACAGTCAGTTCACCTGTATCGGGGTTCACCCTGACTACGTTCTCGTTAGACGATGAGAAGGTAATCTTGCCGTCATAGTCTTGCGAGCGCGTCACTGTCGGCGCTGCAGGAGCAGGCTCAGCATACTTGCCGCGCACCGCACTCTCCGAGAGTGTCAGGAAAGCCTGATGCTTCGTCCAACTGTAGACGTTCAGCTTCACAGGCAGGTTGTTGTCCTTCGAGTTCTCCTCCACCCAAGGATAGGGCCACTTCGTCTCGTACTCATAACCGCAGTCCGAACCCACGAGGTTAGGTGTATCGGGGCCGTTGTCGTAGAACACAAAGTAGCGGATACCGTCAACCGTCGTCTCCCTCGGCGCCTGGCTCAAGCCCTTGGCGCGGAGATTCAGCACGCGGCTCACGTCGAAGCGTTCGTGCACCAGCAAGCCCGTCTCTGTAGGCGAAATCTTCACGGCCTGAACCGTAGGCTGCTGGTCGTCAATC
>CACWSX010000040.1 GCA_902763615.1 uncultured Prevotellaceae bacterium
CATTCCCATATGCAGCAATACCTGCATTAGCACCAATTGCAAACTTACCTGCTTCTTGTGCAAACGCGCCGACACTCATGAGCATCAGGGCGGCAATCAACATAATTTTTTTCATACAATACACGTTTTGATGTTAATAAAAAAAGAATACTTTGCAAAGATAGTGTTTTTTTTCGTTAGTTCCAAGAAAAAACCAAAATACTTTTAATTTATCTATCTGATGCGGTCGAGCGATCTGACAAGCTTCTCATCAGCCCTGATGGCGCGACGGGCCATCAGATAGAGGATGAGGGCGATGGCAGGCAGCACGGCAGGCCACTCAGGACGGAACTCAACGGCGCCCCACGACTTATTGCCGGCCATCTGGCCTACGACGAAGAAGCAGACATACCATCCGACGATGAGCAAAGCGTTGAGCGCACAGAAGAGTGCCTGCGCCTTGCGGTTGCGGAAGATGAAGATGGTATAGGCGCCAAGAGCAGCAGTGGGCAGCAGGATGGCCATCAGGGGCCACACATCGAAATGACGCTTGCCGATGGGGTCGGTGAACCAGAGGTTATAGACCCTTGCCACATCGACTCCTCCCAAGTTGAAGGCACCAATCTGCGTACAAAGACAAATGACCGTCATGACGACGGCCACTATCAGGAAAATAGTCTGTTTACGTTGCCACATAAGAACAAAAACCTACTACATGATTAATCGAACAGGGGATTCTCACGAGAGGGGTCACGCCAATAGACCTTGTCCTCGATAAACTCCTGCGTTGCCAGCAGCGTGGGTTTCGGCAGTTTCTCGTAATAGCGTGAGATTTCGATCTGCTCGCGGTTCTCGAACACCTCCTCGAGAGAGTCGTTGTAAGAAGCGAACTCAGCCAGTTTCTTGGACAAATCCTCTTTGATCTGGCTGCTGATCTGATTAGCGCGCTTGGCGATGATGGCCACACTCTCGTAAATATTGTCGGTATCACGACAGAGGTCCATAATGTTGCGGGTCACGGTATTGACCGGTGCTTTTGATTTCTTGTAATCCATATTTTTTAATCCTTAATAACTTTCTTACATCTGGCGATGAACTTCTCCGCGGTGCGCACGTCCTTCGAGTCGGGAAACTCATTGATGAAGCCGTAGCACTCGTCCTCAGCATCGCGATATCGGTCGAGGCGGCGATCTTCGGTACTATTCTCAGCCAACTCGAACTTGCTCTTCATGATGAGCAGAGCAAACTGTTCGCGCATGGAACAGTAAGGATAGCTCTTCAGTGCATTCTGAGCCGTGATGATGCATGCGGTATAATTGCTCTCATCGTTCTTGTTGATATTGCCGAAGTAACCGCCAAGGTTATAATAGAGTTGAGCGGAGAGATATTCCTTCATGATAAGCTTGTCCTGCAACTCATAGAGTCGTTTCTGGGCATCGGGACGCAACTTCGAATCGGGAAAGAGGTCGAGGAAGCTCTGATAGGCATTGATGGCGCCAACAGTAGGCGTCTGGTCGAGACGTGGCTCAGGAGCACTCTGATAGAGCGCCTGCCCCACGTAATATGAAGCAGCCTCAGCATAAATACCACGGGGATAACTGCTACCGTACTTCTTAAAAGTAGCAGAGGCGGCCTCGAAGTCACCATTGCAGTACTGCGACATGCCAAGCATATAGAGACTCTCTTGGGCTTCATCGCTCGCCTTCTTGACAGTCACGAGCTGCTCCAACAAGACGGAGGCCTGTTGGAACTTACCATTGGCGAAGGCCTCTTTAGCATACTCGTACTTGTAGCTGTCGTCTGCCGACTTATAGACCTTGTTGAACTCTCCGGCGCAGCTGCTCAGAAACAGCATCACGCACGAACATATTATGATACTTTTTTTCATATCGGGGTGCAAAGTTACGATTTTTCGGCAAAATAACAAAGTTTTTTTTCAAAATTATGCATTATCGACTCTGAATTAGGAATTATTTCGTATCTTTGCACTTTGTTATGAGTGATTTTATACTGACTTCACCCTATCAGCCGACCGGTGATCAACCTGAGGCGATCAGGGAACTGACAGAGGGTTTGCGGCGCGGCGACAAGTCGCAAGTGCTGCTCGGTGTGACGGGTTCGGGAAAGACTTTCACAATGGCGAATGTCATTGCCCAGGCAAATCGCCCTACCCTCATTTTGAGCCACAACAAGACATTGGCAGCTCAACTTTACGACGAGATGAGAGGTTTCTTTCCCGAAAACGCCGTAGAGTATTATGTCAGTTATTATGACTACTATCAACCGGAGGCTTACCTGCCTGCCAGCGACACATATATCGCAAAAGACCTTGCTATCAACGAGGAGATAGACCGTCTCAGACTATCAGCTGTATCCAACTTATTATCAGGCAGAAAGGATGTAGTCGTTGTATCATCGGTGTCATGCATCTACGGCATGGGCAGTCCTGTAGCCTTACAGGAAAATGTCATTACCCTACACGTTGGTCAGAAGTTGGATCGCAACATGCTGTTAAGGAATTTGGTAGCAGCTCTCTATGTGCGTAACGACGTAGATCTGCAACGTGGCAACTTCCGCGTGAAGGGCGACACCGTCGACATTGCGATGGCCTATAGCGAAGTAGTGCTACGTGTGACTTTCTGGGACGACGAGATTGATGCCATTGAGGAGGTGGATGCCGTGACTTTCGACCGCCTGGCGGGCTTCGAGGAATACAAACTCTACCCGGCCAACCTCTTTATGACCTCGCAGGAGCAGACCAACATCGCCATCCGTGAGATTCAGGACGACCTGATGCAGCAGGTAGCCTACTTCGAGGAGTTGGGCGATGGCATCAAGGCACAGAGAATCAAGGAGCGCGTGGAGTACGACATGGAGATGATCAAGGAGCTGGGACACTGCTCGGGCATCGAGAACTACAGCCGCTATTTCGATGGTCGAAAGGCGGGCGAAAGGCCTTACTGCCTGTTGGACTTCTTCCCCGACGACTACCTGATGATCATCGATGAGAGTCATGTATCGGTACCCCAGATTCGGGCAATGTATGGTGGCGACAGGGCCCGAAAGACAAACCTTGTGGAATACGGTTTCCGCCTGCCCGCCGCTTTCGACAACCGTCCGCTGACGTTCGAAGAGTTCCATGAGATGGTAAACCAGGTGATCTACGTCTCAGCGACCCCTGCCGACTATGAGCTCGAAGAGGCAGAGGGCGTGGTGGTGGAACAGGTAATCAGACCCACAGGCCTGCTAGATCCAGAGATCGAGGTGCGCAAGAGCGAGAATCAGATCGACGACCTGATGGACGAGATACTCACCCGCAGTCATCGGGGCGAACGTGTGCTTGTCACCACGCTGACCAAACGCATGGCCGAAGAGCTGAGCGGCTATCTGCTCGACCACCATATCGCCACCGCTTATATCCACAGCGATGTGTCGACATTGGACCGTGTGAAGATTCTCACCGAATTGCGACAAGGCACTTACGACGTGCTCGTGGGCGTGAATCTGTTGCGTGAGGGTCTCGACCTGCCGGAGGTATCGCTTGTGGCCATTCTCGATGCCGACAAGGAGGGCTTCCTGCGCAACCACCGCAGTCTGACCCAGACAGCCGGTCGTGCAGCAAGAAACGTGAACGGAAAGGTAATCATGTATGCCGACACCATCACCGCCTCGATGCAGCTGACCATCGACGAGACACTACGCCGACGGATGAAGCAGATACAATACAACGAGGCACATGGTATCACCCCGAAGCAGATAGTGAAGAATCTGAGCGTGAGCGCTCTTCGAAAGGAAAACCGCGCCGACACCAAGGAGATGCTACGCGACATTGGTGTGGCAGCAGAGAGCGGTCATACAGGTGCGATGATGACGGCCGACCCTATCATCGGACAGATGACACGCGAACAACTTCAGAAGTCGCTGCTTGAGACAACCCGCAAAATGAAGGAGGCTGCTAAGCAATTAGACTTCTTGCAGGCGGCTCAATATCGCGATGAAGTATTTAAGTTGCAGGAACAATTGGAGTTAAAGAGTAGTTAAAGAGAAGTTAAAGGGTAGTTAAAGGGACAACAGATTGAAAAAATCTTTGTACTTTTGCAGCCATAATTAATAATAAGGTAAAGATGAAAAAGTTTTTAATAAGTTTGCTGATGGTGCTGCCAATGATGGCTGCTGCTCAGGACAATACATGGGAGAGAGTTGATAAGGCACCCTCCAAAAGCACCAACCCCGATGCTAAATACCTGGCAGAAGGCGCCGTGCCCGAGGTAAACGGAAAGGTATGCTGGCAAAAAGTCATCGACGCCCCCGGCAAATCGGCCTCACAAATCTATGACATCCTGTTGGCGCAACTTAACAAGATGGCAAATGAGGAAAACCAGTTGTTTGAAAAGAGTAAGGTAGCTATTCAGGATCAGGCCAATCACCAGTTGGGTGCCACCTTCCACGAGTGGCTCGTCTTTAAGAGTACAGCCCTTAACCTCGACCGCACGGTGATGAACTTCCAGCTCATTGTGAATTGTAGCGACGGCAAGGCTGATGTGCAGATGACACGTATCAGTTACGACTACGAACTGGAACGTGACCCTACCCACTACACAGCTGAGGAATGGATTGCCGACAAGTATGCCGTAAATAAGAAGCATACGAAACTGCTCAAGCTCTCGGCCAAGTTCCGTAGGAAGACCATCGACCGCAAGGACTACATCTTCAACAAATTCACCGCACTTCTTAACGAGAAATGAACAAGGATCAAATACGCAACGTGCTGAATCTGATCTTTATGATTGTGGCTGCAGTGGGTGTGATCATTTACCTCACCGACGACAAGACGAAAGGTATCATAGTCATTCTCATCGCCATGTGTTTCAAGATGGCGGAAGCCTCCATGCGAATGTTTAACAAATGAAGATAAGAATACTATTCCTGCTGTTCACGATGCTAGCCGTCAGCCCCCTGATGGCCCAAGACACGTATAATCAGATTGACGAGATGGGCAACGTGACACAGCGCAATCAGAACTTCAACAAACATAACAACGACACAACCTCGAAAAACAAAGAGGTACCTAAGGGAATGAAGGTCTGGACTGTAGACAGGAAGTTCGGCAATGTGATACCCGCGACACCCGACACCCTACCCCACCTGTTCCCGAACTCTCTTTTCAATTCGGGAATATATGGTCAGTACAACACCATCGGTAACAACTATTCCGCCCGGCAGAACCGTATCTTCATCGACCGTAAAGAGAGTAGTTCGTTCATATTCACCGACCCCTACTCCTTCTTTATGGTAGATCCCGACGAGTTTCTGTTCACCAACACCCTCTCGCCGCTCACCTACCTGACCTACGACAACTGCGGCGACAAGCAGAACGGCGAAGACAGGCTTGATGCAAAATTTGCCGTGAATGTGAACAAACGTCTAGGCATAGGTTTCCAGATGACCTACGACTATGCGCGCGGCTACTATAGCAGCCAGAGTGTGTCACATTTCAACGGTTCAATCTTCGCCACTTATCTAGGCGACCGCTATAACGCCCATTTCCTCTTCTCGACGAATCACCAAAAGGCCACCGAGAACGGCGGTATCACCGATGATGAATACATCCAGCATCCCGAATCGTTTAATGATGACTTCGCAGAAAATGAAATCCCCACAGTGCTGACGCAGAATTGGAATCGCAACGACAACCTCCACGTTTTTCTAAGTCATCGCTACAACATCGGTTTCTACCGTCAGGTACCGATGACCGAAGAAGAGCTCAAGGCCCGTGAGTTTGCCAAGGCCTCACAAAAGGAAAAGGAAGAATTGGAAATGAAGAAAGAGGGTGCCGATGCGCCGAAGGGGCGAGAGACAACTGCCCCCAAAGGCCGACCGGAAGGTGCTGTCATCGCAGGCCTAGAGCCCCCGAAGGAGAAGACCAGCGAAGCCGTAGACACCACCCGCATCCAAGTGGACAGTCAGGAGAAACTCGACAGTCTGAACCGTCTGCAGGCCATCCAAGACTCCATCGATGCTACAATGAAGAAGGAGTACGTGCCTGTGACCAGTATCATCCATACGCTGGAACTACATAACTTCAAACGCATCTATCAGGCTTATCAGGCCCCTGCGAACTACTATTTTGATCGTTATTATAGGGTTTTCGAAAGAGATAGTATTGAAGACATCAACAAACACTTTCAGGTGAAGAATACATTGGGACTAGCGCTGCTTGAGGGCTTCAATAAATATATGAAGGCAGGCCTGAAAGCCTTCGTGACCCACGAATACCGCCGTTATGATATGCCCGACACTCTGGGAACGACCGTATTCCAGCAGCAATGGACGGAGCATAACGTCAGCGTAGGCGGACAATTAAACAAGACGCAAGGCAAGACCTTGCATTTCAACCTTACTGGTGAGTTCTGGCTAGCTGGCGAGGATGCCAGTCAACTGAAGCTCGACTTCGATACCGACCTGAATTTCGCACTCTTCAAGGATACTGTGCGCGTAGCCGCCAAAGCATTCTTCCACCGTATGAACCCGTCGTTCTTCTACCGCCGATACCACTCGCAACACATGTGGTGGGACCAGCAGAATGAGTTCAAGCAGGAGATGCGTACAAGGATTGAAGGAATGCTGTCGTATTCGCTGACAAACACCCGTCTGCGTCTGGCCGTCGAGGAGATACAGAACTACACCTACTTTGGCATGAGCTACGACACCAACAAAGATGGCAACGGCAACATCATCGGGCGTGAAAACCTGACGGCAGGCGCTTATCAGGAAGGTGGCAACATCAACCTGCTTACCGCGCAACTGTATCAAGACTTCCGCCTCGGGCCCTTGAACTGGGAGAATATCATCACTTATCAAAACTCCAGCAATACTGATGTATTGCCGCTACCTGCTCTCAACATCTTCTCGAACCTCTATCTGAAATTCAAGATCGCTCGCGTGCTTGATGTGGAATTGGGTGGCAATGTGACCTATTTCACAAAATATGAGGCGCCAGACTTCTGCCCGATGATCAACCAGTTTGCTGTGCAGAAGAATACAGCCAGCCGTGTGGAATTAGGAGAGTTCCCGTTTGTGGAAGTGTACGCCAACCTGAAGTTAAAGGGCGTGCGCTTCTTCGTGATGATGAGTAACGTGCTCTACAGTTCAGCCAACCGGAAATACTTCACGACACCCCATTACCCGATGAACGGCAGTGTAATGCACATGGGTGTTTCCTGGCCCTTCTTCAACTAGAATATCCTAAGAAGTCCTGGAGAATATTGTATCCTAGACTAAGAGCAGGCCCACTGCAACACAAATACCGTAAATAAAGATATTGCGCGCTGTATCTCCCAAACAGATGTTCAGTGCTTTCCCTCTGTCTATCCTTTTGATTTTCAGATAAGTATAGATATGAAAGACGAGATAGACAAAGGGTAGAAAGAAAGCTAAAGGATGACCATTCATAAGGAAGGTAGCGCCTAAAATCATCGCCCCAATACCCACACCAAGATAGCACTGCAGGGCACCTTTGGCCCCAATATGCACCACGAGCGTATTCTTGCCCGCCTCGCGGTCGGTATCTCGGTCACGGAAATTATTCACCAATAACAGGGCGTCGATCACCATACCGCAGGCCACTGAAGCAAGGAACACCTCCCACGTCACAGTGTGCAGTTGGATATAATAGGTAATACAGACGGGCACGATGCCAAAAAACACCAACACCAACACATCGCCCAATCCCAAATACGAAAGATGGGTGGTATAGAGAAAGCAGAACACGATGCAGACAAGGCCGATGAGGATCATCTCGAGTCCGCCCCAATATATGAGAGGCAAGCCCACAATACAAGCCAGACAGGTAGTAGCAGCGATAGCCTTCTTCATGGCATCGAGTTTCACCCATCCCATCGCACAAGCACGACGAGGGCCTAAACGCGTCTCATTATTGTCCGTACCATTGGCAAAGTCGAAGAAGTCGTTGATAAAGTTGGCATCAATCTGCATGATAAAAGCAAAAAGGAGACAGAGCCCAGCAGCCATCCAACTGAACACATCGTCGCCATAGGTCTTCGCATCGACATATGCCAATGACACACCAATCATCACGGGAACAGCTGCACCAGACAACGTCTTCGGACGAGCAGCCAAAAGCCAAGCCTTCGGGGAATTGGTCCTGATTCGATTCTCTTCCATCATAAATTCCACTATTTTCGTGCAAAATTACAAAAAATATTATGTTCTTATGTTATTATGTCTAAAAAAAGTTCCTATGTCTGAAAAAAATCGTATATTTGCAACAAAATACAGACTTTATCTATGATAACCAATAGCCCAAGCCTTGATCTGGTGGAATTCGTTGAAACCCAGATTCTCCCTCGATACGCAGACTTTGACCGTGCCCACAATCTGGAGCACGTTACCCGTGTGATACGCCGTTCGCTCGAAATGGTGAAAACCACAGGCGCCGATATCAATATGGCCTATGTCATAGCTGCCTATCATGACTTGGGTATGTCCGGCCCAAGAGCCGTACACCACATCACGGGCGGGAAAATACTCGCCAACGATGCCAGGTTGAAAAAATGGTTCTCACCGGAACAGATCAAAATAATGAAAGAGGCGGTGGAGGATCATCGCGCCTCAGCCAGTCATTCGCCCAGAAGCCTCTATGGCAAAATCGTAGCAGAGGCCGACAGAGACATCAGTGTCGACATCGTCATCCGTCGCACCATCCAGTATGGTCTTGGCAACTATCCGCAACTCGACAAAGAGGGACATTGGAAGCGCTTCAAAAAACACTTGGATGAGAAATACTCAGTGAACGGCTATATTCGTCTGTGGCTCCCCCACTCACCCAATGAGAAAAACCTTAACGAGTTGCGCCAACTCATTGCCAATCCCCAGGAACTGCGTAAGACCTTTGAGACGATCTTCACAGAAGAGACACTTGACTCCTGACTCCTTATCTAAGATACATCCAATAGATATATCCCAACACAGCTGCCAGCACGATTAGCACAATCGAGCGGATAAGGCATGTGGTCACTTTCTTGATAATCAGAAAAGCCACAATGATGGCCACCAGAATAAAAATATAAATACCTATATTCTCCATAATCAGAACATTTTCTTAAAAGCAGTTGGCAAGGGTGTCTCAAACTCCATGGGCTCCCCAGTCACCGGATGATGAAAACAGAGCAGCCACGCATGAAGGCATAGACGATGAAGCGGATCGTCACCATTGCCGTATTTCGGATCACCACAGACAGGATGACCCATATCGGCAGAATGCACACGGATCTGATTCTTACGACCGGTCTCCAACTTGAATTCCACCAACGAATGCTCAGCCGTACGGGCCAACACATGATAATGGGTAATGGCATACTTGCCACCATTGTCGACAGGCGAGGAATAGGTGACGTAGGCCTTATTATCCTTCAACCAGTTCTCAATCGTACCGTCATCTTCTGGCACTTCTCCAGAGCAGACAGCTACATAGCGACGATCGTAGACGATGTCATGCCAATTATGCTCGAGAATCTGCTCCGTCTCCATATCTTTGGCATAGACCATCAGCCCGCTGGTGTCGCGATCAAGACGATGCACCACATGCGCCGTACATTTCTGACGTGATTTCTTAAAATAATCATCAAGCACGCTCTTTACATTCAACGTCGAATGTCCGGCTGCCATCGAGAGTATGCCCTCAGCCTTCTCGACGACAATCAGCCAGCGGTCTTCATACACAATCTTCACCCAGCGGCTCTTAAAACCCTGCTGGTTACGTTTGGTCTTGCTCACGGCTATCTTCATACCTTTCTCCAAAGGATAGTCGAACTGCGAGACAGTCTTACCATTTACCTTGATGCCCCGTCCCTGCAACGTAGCCTTGATTTTCGACTTCGATTGCGGCACATTGGCAAAGAGCCATTCAAGCAATGGCATCGGTTCAGAGACGACGAAATGGTCGTACTCACCCTCACGATTATATCCTGCGTTATATCTCATATCTGCTGATTTTGGATGCAAAGGTAGTGTAAATCGAGTGAAACACCAAACGATTGGAGGATTTTCTTGGCAGTATCGATTTTTTTGCGTACCTTTGCAGCCTGATTCAATAGTATATATATTAATAAGGTATAAAGAAGAGATGATTACAGTCACAAATCTGGCTATCCAATTCGGAAAGAAGGTTCTCTATAAGGATGTGAACCTGAAGTTTACAAGTGGAAACATCTATGGCATCATTGGTGCCAATGGTGCGGGCAAGTCTACCCTGCTACGCGCCATCAGCGGCGAATTGGAGCCTAACAAGGGATCTGTGGAGATGCTGCCTGGCGAACGTATGAGTGTGCTGGAGCAGGATCACTTTAAATATGACGATTTCTCAGTCATGGATACAGTCCTGATGGGGCACAAGCCTATGTGGGACAATATGAAGGAGCGCGAGGCTTTATATGCCAAGCCCGAGATGACAGAAGAAGACGGCAACCGTGCCGCAGAACTGGAAATGGCCTTCGCTGAGATGAATGGTTACGAGGCCGAGAGCGAGGCTGCACAGTTATTGCAGAATCTTGGTGTCAGCGAAGGACAGCACTATAAGCAAATGGCAGATATCTCGAACAACGAGAAAGTGCGTGTGATGCTGGCTAAGGCCCTGTTCGGCCATCCCGACAACCTGTTGCTTGACGAGCCTACCAACGACCTCGACCTCGACACTGTGCAATGGTTGGAGGAGTATCTCTCTAATCTGGAGCAGTGCGTGTTGGTCGTATCCCACGACCGTCACTTCCTGGATGCCGTTTCGACACAGACAGTCGACATCGATTTCGGTAAGGTGACATTATTCTCTGGCAACTATTCATTCTGGTATGAGAGTTCGCAGCTGGCTCTTCGACAAGCACAGAACCAGAAGATGAAAGCCGAAGAGAAACGTAAGCAGCTGGAGGAATTTATCCGTCGCTTCTCTGCCAACGTTGCTAAATCAAAGCAGACCACATCACGAAAAAAGATGCTTGAAAAACTGAATGTGGAGGAGATCACCCCTTCAACCCGCAAATATCCTGGCATCATTTTCTCAATGGAACGTGAACCTGGCACACAGATCCTTGAGGTAGAGGGACTGAAAGCTGTCGACCAAGACGGCACCGTACTCTTCGACAATGTGAACTTCACTATTGAGAAAGGGCAGAAGACTGTTTTCCTTTCGCACAACCCGAAGGCAATGACCGCTTTGTTTGAGATTATCAACGGTAACCGTGAGGCAGATGCCGGCACTTATAAGTGGGGCGTCACCATCACCACCGCCTATCTCCCACTCGACAACACATCGTTCTTCCAAAGCGAGATGAACCTTGTAGACTGGCTTTCGCAATGGGGACCAGGCAATGAGGTAACCATGAAATCTTTCCTTGGGCGTATGCTCTTCAAGGAGGAAGATGTGCTGAAGCACGTGAATGTACTTTCCGGTGGTGAGAAAATGCGTTGCATGATTGCCAGAATGCAGCTGAAGAATGCAAACTGCCTGATTCTCGATACGCCCACGAACCACCTTGATCTGGAAAGTATCCAGGCTTTTAACAACAATCTGATACAATTCAAAGGAAACATCATCTTCGCTTCGCACGACCACGAGTTTATCAATACGGTGGCCGATCGTATTATCGAACTGACACCCAAGGGTACCATCGACAAGCTGATGACCTACGATGACTATATATACGATGAGCAGATCAAAGAGCAAAAAGCTAAAATGTATGCTTAATGGCACGATATTTGCTTGTTGACTTACAGAAGTTTTAAACATACGCAATTATGACAGAAAAAGATATTCATATCGAAGATGAGGAAACTCTGAACGAGAATCCTTCAGAAGATACTGCCAATGAGGCAGCAGAAGAAACAGGAAACTCTGAAAACTCTGAGAATACGGAAAACTCTGGGGACTCCGAGGAAAAGGATCCCTTGCAGACAGCCCAGGATGAAATTGCCGATTTGAAAAATCAGTTGCTCTACAAGGTGGCTGAGTTTGAGAACTATCGCAAGCGTACCCTGAAAGAGCGCGCAGAACTGATCCTTAATGGCGGTGAGAAGTTTATCACAGCCATCCTACCAGTGCTCGACGATATGGAACGTGCCATTGAGAATGGCGCGAAGACCGACGACCCAGCAGTGCTACGCGAGGGTATGGAACTGATTCATCAGAAATTTTTGAAGATCCTTGAATCTCAAGGTGTGAGCAAAATAGAGACAGAAAACGCCGACTTCGACACCGATGTACATGAGGCTGTGGCTATGGTGCCTGGCATGGGCGACGACAAGAAAGGTAAGGTTATCGACTGTCTGCAGCAAGGCTATAAACTAAACGACAAAGTAATCCGCCACGCCAAAGTGGCAGTAGGACAATAACACATGGCACAAAAAAGAGACTATTATGAGGTGCTTGGGGTCGAGAAGACCGCCTCGGAAGACGAGATAAAAAAAGCCTATCGAAAGATAGCCATCAAGTACCACCCAGACCGTAATCCCGGCGATAAGGAAGCTGAAGAAAAATTCAAGGAGGCTGCAGAAGCCTACAACGTGCTGCACGACCCGAAGACGCGTCAGCAGTACGACCAGTTTGGTTTTAACGGTCCTGGTATGGGTGGGTTCGACTTCAGCGGCTTCGGTGGAGCCTCGATGAATATGGACGATATCTTCTCGATGTTCGGCGACATCTTCGGTGGTCACGGATTCGGAGGCTTCGGAGGCGGCGCACGTCGTCCGCAACAACATCGTGGCAGCGACCTTCGCCTGAAGGTGAGACTGACGCTAGAGGAAATCAACAAAGGCGTTACCAAGAAATTCAAGGTGCGCAAGGATATCTCATGTCCCCATTGTAATGGTTCAGGTGCAGAAGCCGGTAGTGGTAAGGAGCAATGCGCCACCTGTCATGGTAGCGGTGTCATCACCCATACCACGCAGAGCATTTTCGGTATGATGCAACAGCAGAGTGTCTGTCCAAACTGTCATGGTGAGGGTATGGTCATCAAGGACAAATGTAAGCACTGTGGTGGAACTGGCGTCGAAAAAGGTGAAGAAGTGGTGGAGATCAACATCCCTGCAGGTGTTGCAGAGGGCATGGTGGTGAATGTGCCTGGCAAGGGAAATGCAGGCAAGCACAACGGTATCGCTGGCGACATACAGGTATTCATCGAAGAGGTCGAAAACGATACTTTCATCCGCGACGGCAATGATCTGATCTATAATCTGCTACTCGACTTCCCCACAGCAGCCTTAGGCGGTGAGATAGAAGTACCCACCATCGACGGCACGAAGTTGAAGGTGAAATTAGAAAATGGTACGCAGCCTGGGAAAACCCTCCGTCTGAGGGGCAAAGGTCTGCCTGCTGTTCAAGGTTATGGTTCTGGAAAGGGCGATCTGGTGGTGAATATCAGCGTGTATATTCCCAAAGCCCTCAGTCGCGAGGAAAAGGAACTGATAGAGCAATTCAAGAACTCGGACAATTTTAAAGGCGATAAGCAGACGAAGGACTCCATCTTCCAGCGCTTCAAGAACTACTTCAATTAAAGGATATGACTTATCAAGAGACCTGTAACTATCTGTTTACGCAGACGCCAATGTTCGAGAAACAGGGTGTCAGCGGTTATAAGGAAGGCTTAGAGAACACTCTTGCTCTCGACAAGCATTTCGGTCATCCTCACAAAAACTTCCGCAGCATCCACATCGCGGGTACCAATGGCAAAGGTTCTTGTGCGCATACCATTGCTGCCATCCTCCAGCAGTGCGGTTACAGGGTCGGGCTTTATACATCTCCACATCTTGTGGACTTCCGTGAGCGCATCCGCATCAACGGACAGCCCATTCCTGAAAGCTATGTCATAGAGTTCGTTGAGAACGAACGGTCTTTCTTCGAGCCCCTTAAGCCAACCTTCTTTGAACTGACGACGGCTATGGCCTTCAAATATTTCAGTGAAAGGAAGATTGACATCGCCGTCATCGAGGTCGGACTCGGTGGCAGGCTTGATTGCACGAACATCATAACCCCAATCCTGTCAGTCATCACAAACATCAGTTTGGATCATACGCAACTGTTAGGCTCATCACTTGAACAGATTGCAATGGAGAAAGCAGGCATTATCAAACCAAATGTACCCGTAGTGATTGGCGAAACACAGCCAGAGACGCGTCCTGTCTTTGAAGCCATTGCAGATGAGAATAAGGCGCCCATCATCTTTGCAGAAGACCAACCAGAGGTGCTATATGCAGAAAAGCAGTTCTCAGAGATGATCTACAATACCCGCAACTACGGTAAAATCTCAGGCGAACTCTGTGGAAGCTATCAGACAAAGAATGCCAATACCATTCTCTGGGCCATCAGGAAACTAGAGGATCTTGGTTATCTTTACCGCTTCACCGACGATTCGAAGTCACCCGCCAAAGGACTTGAAATCAAGGCTGGATTCAAGAATGTTTGTGCCACAACAGGTCTGATGGGACGCTGGCAGGTGGTCAGCGAATCCCCTATGGTAGTATGCGACACTGGTCACAATACTGCAGGCTGGAAATATCTGAGTCAGCAGCTCAACGAGGTAAAATGCAACAATATGTATATTGTGTTTGGCGTGGTGGAAGACAAGGATATCGACGGCATCATGGCTCTGTTGCCCAAACATGCTACGTATTTCTTCACCAAAACCAATAGCAAGCGCGCTGTTTCTGAACATTTACTTCAGATGACGGGGCAGCAGATTGGACTGAATGGCGACGCCTACTCCAGTGTTGAAGAGGCCTACTCTGCAGTAAAGATAAAGGCAAAAAAAGGCGATTTTGTGTTTATTGGAGGTAGCAGTTATGTCGTCGCAGACTTCTTAAAAAACTGCCTTTAGGTTTTTTTAATACATCCGCAACATTTTTTTCGTTGATTCCTTTGCCTAATTGGATTTTTTTCTGTTACTTTGCAAAAAATAGTTTGTAACTAAAAACATTTCAATTATGGCAACAACAGAAAATGCGAATTTGTGTGGTCTGAAGAGAGAGAACTTCCAGACCACTATCAATGGTAAGAAAACAGATCTGTACATTCTTAGGAATCGTAAGGGTTATGAAGTGGCAATCTCCAACTATGGCGGTGCCATTTGTGCTATTATGGTGCCTGATAAGGATGGAAAAGTAGCGAACGTCATCCAAGGTCATGACAGCATTCAGCAGCTCATGAGCGGCAACGAGCCCTATCTCTCGACACTGATCGGACGTTGGGGTAACCGTATCTGCAAGGGACAGTTCACGCTGAATGGCAAAGACTATCAGTTGGCACTCAACGATGGTCCCAATCACCTTCATGGCGGTGCTGTAGGTTTCAATGCTAAAGTGTGGGATGCCCGCCAGATGGGGCCTCGTGCATTGGCTCTCCACCGTATTTCTTCATATGGCGAGGAAGGCTACACAGGCGAGTTGGACGTGACAGTGGAGTTCACATTTACTGACCTCAACGAGTTGGTTATCGAGTATTTGGCAACCACAAACAAGAAGACCATTGTAAATCTGACGCATCATGCTTTCTTCAGCTTAGCTGGTACTGCAGATCCCACACCAACGATTGAGGATCAGATTTGCGAGATTAATGCAGACTTCTATCTGCCAACCGATGCCACTGCCATTCCTACCGGTGAGATTCTGAAAGTAGAGGGAACCCCATTCGACTTCCGCAAGCCTAAGACCTTCGGTCAAGAGATCAATGCTGACAACGAGCAGATCAAGTTCGGACATGGCTACGACCATAACTATGTGCTGAATAAGCGCGAAGAAGGTGAACTCAGCTTTGCTGCTAGAATCACTGAGCCGAAGAGCGGTCGTACATTGGAGTGCTACACCACAGAGCCAGGCATGCAGCTCTACACTGCAAACTTCGCTACTGGTTACAAGGGTGCCAACGGCTGTACATTCCCATACCGTTCAGCAGTATGTCTGGAAACCCAGCACTTCCCCGATTCACCCAACCGTCCATACTTCCCCAGCGTAATATTGAGACCAGGTGAGCGTTACAAACATAAGACGATTTATCGTTTTGGTGTCGTGGAATAATTTGTTTCGTTTGACCAACACTAATTATAAACATTATGAGTCAAGAAAAGAATAATAGCAAGCTGGTTGCCATTATCACCATGTGTTTCATCTTCGCGATGATCAGTTTTGTGACAAACATGGGTGCACCTTTCGGCAATATTTGGGGATTTGAGTACCCATTTGCCAAGGCTTGGGGTAACCTCATGAACTTTGCTGCCTACCTGTTTATGGGTATTCCCGCAGGTAAGATGTTGACAAAATATGGCTATAAGAAGACTGCCCTGACAGCTCTGATTGTCGGTATTGTGGGCCTGATCTTCCAATATCTGTCGAGTCTCGTAGGCGCAGGTACTTATGTATTTACATATGACAATATCCCTGTGGCACTCAACCTGATTATCTATCTGCTGGGCGCTTTCATCTGCGGATTCTGTGTCTGTATGCTGAACACGGTGGTGAACCCGATGTTGAACCTCTTAGGAGGCGGTGGAAACAAGGGTAACCAGCTGATTCAGATCGGTGGTACAATGAACTCTCTTACTGGCACACTCACTCCGCTGCTGGCAGGTATCCTGGTTGGTACCGTGACAAAAGACACCAGTATGAGCGATGTGGCTCCGTTGCTGTTTATCGGTATGGCCGTATTTGCCATCTCATTCCTGATTATCAGCCGTGTGGATATCCCAGAGCCCACACTTGGCAAGGTGGCTCCGCAGTATGAGCGCAGTCCGCTAGCCTTCCGCCACTGTCTGTTGGGTGTCATCGCCATCTTCTTCTACGTGGGTATCGAAATCGGTATTCCAATGGAGCTCAATTTCTATGTGACAGATCTCGGCTTTGAGGGCGCTGCTGCTGTCGGTGGTACACTGGCCGCTGCCTATTGGCTTCTCATGATGATAGGACGTGCCTGTTCAAGTGCCATCTCAGGTAAGGTTTCCACCAAACTTCAGCTGACAACAGTAAGCACCGTTGCCATTATCTTATTAGTCATTGCCATCTTCATGCCCGAGAGCATAACCATTTCTTTCAATGGTCACGACGTGCCTGCCAAGAGTTTCATCATCCCTGCCTGCGGTCTCTGTACCTCTATTATGTGGGGTGGTATCTTTAACCTCTCTGTCGAGGGACTTGGCAAATACACAGAAGCAGCCTCCGGAATCTTTATGACGATGGTTGTTGGCGGTGGTGTGATGCCCCTTATCCAGGAGGCCATAGCCAAATCAGCTGGTCCTATCTTCAGTTACTGGCTTGTTATCGCTATGTTGGCCTACATTCTGTTCTATGCCCTCATAGGATGCAAAAATGTGAATACAGACATTAAGATTGACTAATTTAATCATAAATCAACATGTTGGATATTGAATTTGTAAGAAGCCGTTTCATCAAGCATTTCGATGGAAAGACCGGCAATGTATATACCTCTCCAGGCCGTATTAACCTGATTGGTGAGCACACTGACTATAATGGTGGTTTCGTATTCCCAGGTGCCGTCGACAAGGGCATCTTGGCAGAGATGCGTGCCAATGGTACAGAAGACACTGTGATGGCCTACGCCATCGACCTGAAGGATCGTGTCGATTTCAAACTGAGCGACCCCAATGGTCCACGTGCAAGCTGGGCTCGCTACATCTACGGTATAGCCCTTGAGATGAAGAAGTTAGGCGTTCCTGTTAAAGGTTTCAACATCGCCTTCGCTGGCGACGTGCCCTTAGGTGCCGGTATGTCTTCCTCAGCTGCTATGGAGAGTTGTTTCGCCTTCGGCCTGAACGATATCTTTGGCGACAACAAGGTTTCACAATGGGATATGGCATTGGCAGGACAGGCCACAGAGCATAACTACTGTGGTGTGAACTGTGGTATCATGGACCAGTTTGCCTCTGTTTTCGGTAAGGCCGGCTGTCTGATGCGTCTCGACTGTCGCAGCCGTGAGTTTGAATACTTCCCCTTCAAACCCGATGGCTATCGCCTTGTGCTGCTCGACTCTGTAGTGAAGCATCAGTTAGCAGGTTCGCCTTACAACGACCGTCGTAACTCCTGCGAGAATGTGGTAAAACACATTCAGGCCAAACATCCGGAGGGCAAGTATGAGACTCTGCGCGACTGCACTTGGGAGCAGCTGGAGGAAGTGAAGGAAGAGGTAGGCGCTGAAGACTACAAGCGCGCCAAATTCGTACTCGGTGAGAAAGACCGTGTGCTGGGCGTCTGCGATGCCCTTAATGAAGGCGACTACGAAAAGGTTGGTGAACTGATGTATAAGACTCACGAAGGTCTGTCGAAGGACTACGAGGTATCCTGCGAGGAACTCGACTATCTGAACGACCTTGCCAAGGAGAATGGTGTTACTGGTTCCCGTATCATGGGTGGTGGCTTTGGTGGCTGTACCATCAATCTCGTCCGCAACGATTTGTATAAGCAGTTCGTAGAGAATGCCAAGAAGAAGTTCAACGAGAAATATGGTCACGAGCCAAAAGTCTATGATGTTGTCATCAGCGACGGCTCTCGTAAACTCTGCTAAAAGGCACCTTTAAACACACAAAATGTGTTTATAAAGGTTAAATATGGGCGGTAAGGTGTATTTTTTACACTTTACCGCTAATTTTTATGTCCTTTTTCATTGTCATTTCAGAAATAAGTTGTAAATTTACACCCAAAATCGACTTATAATTAAATTCAACTTAAAACGTAGTAACAATGAAAGTACTGAAAAGTAGCATTCTGAGTCTTGGCGCAGCAGCGCTGATGCTCGCATCATGTGCAGGAGGCCAGCAGGCACCTGTGTTAACGGTTTCGGGTCTCGACCCCGCCAAGTTCGACACCACCCTTCAGGACAAGCCCGTGAAGCTCTATACCCTGAAGAATGCCAACGGCATGGAGGTGTGCATCACCAATTATGGTGGACGTGTGGTATCGCTCGTCGTTCCTGACAAGGACGGCAAACCTACAGACGTTGTTCTCGGCTTCGACAACATCGCCCAGTATGCCGATACCCTTAACTCCCCCACTGACTACGGATCCAGCGTAGGACGCTATGCCAACCGTATCAAGAATGGCAAGTTCACCCTCGATGGCACAGAGTATGCCCTCAAGCAGAACGATGGCCCTAACTGCCTGCATGGTGGTGGTACCACAGGTTGGATGAATCAGGTATACGAAGCAGAGCAGATTGGCGACTCAATCCTGAAGCTGACCATCGTAGCTGCTGACGGTGAGAACGGCTTCCCTGGCAAGGTGATGGCTGTGACCACCTACAAGGTGACTGCTGACAATATACTCGACATCACTTGGGAAGCTGAGACCGACAAGCCAACCATCATCAATCAGACCAACCACAACTATTATAACCTGAGTGGTGACTTCACACAGCCCGGCTATGACATGGTGCTCTATGTGAATGCTGACAACTTCACGCCCAGCGACACGCTCTACATCCCCACAGGCGAGATAAAGTCGGTGGAGGGCACACCTATGGACTTCCGTACACCCCACGCCATTGGCGACAGCATCAAGTCGGATTTCGACCAGATCCAGAATGCTGGCGGTTACGACCACAACTGGTGTCTAAATACTTATAAGGACGGCAAGGGCGACGACACACAGGTTTGCGCCAGCCTCTATTCTCCCAAGACCGGTATCTTCATGGAGATGTATACCAACGAGCCTGGTGTGCAGGTTTACAGCGGTAACTTCCAGGGTGTTGGCAACGAGCTGAACATCCAGCACAAGCACGGTCCTTATCCACAGCACGTCAGCGTTTGTCTGGAGAGCCAGAAGTATCCAGATTCTCCCAACAAGCCTGAGTGGGTACAGCCCGTTTTAAATCCCGGTGAGAAGTACTTCAGCCACGCTGCTTACAAGTTCTCTGTAAAATAAAATCAACAAACAAATCAAAAACAAAATCATGAATTGGAATTCAAATGAATTTTTATGGCTCGACTGGGTAGTACTCGCTATCGGAGTCTGTGCCATTGTGTGGGCGATCTATCGCGCCATCAAGAAAGACAAAGAAAAGATGAAGGGTGCCGACTCTCAGGACTATCTGTTCGGTAAGGGTGAACCCTGGTATGTCATTGGTGCAGCAATCTTTGCTGCCAACATCGGTTCTGAGCACCTTGTTGGTCTCGCCGGTACTGGTGCCAAGGACGGTGTGGGTATGGCCCATTGGGAGATGCAGGGTTGGATGATCCTGATTCTCGGTTGGCTCTTTGTGCCTTTCTATCAGCTGCTCAACAACAAGATGGGCAAAATCATCACCATGCCCGACTTCCTGAAGTTCCGCTATACTCAGCGCACAGGTTCGTGGCTCTCAATCATCACGCTGATTGCCTACGTGCTGACGAAGGTTTCTGTAACGGCCTTCACAGGTGGTATCTTCTTCGAGTACCTGTTGGGCCTGCCTTTCTGGTATGGCGCCATCGGTCTGATTGCCATCACAGCTGTCTTCACCGTTTTTGGTGGTATGAAGGGTGTGATGACACTGTCAGCCATCCAGACACCTATTCTTATTATAGGTTCATTCCTTGTGTTGTTCCTAGGACTGAATATGCTCGGTGATGGTAGCATTGCTGCCGGATGGGGTGAGATGATGAAGGTTTGTAACGCAGCCCACGATGGCTTCGGAACAACCCACATGTTCCATCCCGATCAGGCAGACCCCATGTATCCGCAGTTCCCTGGCTACGTAGTATTCCTCGGTGCTTCGATCATCGGTTTCTGGTATTGGTGTACTGACCAGCATATCGTTCAGCGTGTGCTTGGCCAGACCAAGGGCGAGGACAATACCGAGGTGATGAAGCGTGCTCGTCGTGGTACCATCGCCGCTGGTTACTTCAAGCTGCTGCCCGTATTCATGTTCCTGATTCCTGGTATGGTAGCCTATGCTTTGTCGCTCAAGACTGGTAGCGGTATTGAAATGGATATCACCAACACCCACGATACCGATGGTGCCTTCGCCATGATGGTGAAGAACATTCTGCCTGCTGGTGTCAAGGGTATTGTGACCATCGGCTTCATCTGCGCCCTCGTCGCTTCGCTGGCTGCATTCTTCAATAGCTGTGCCACCCTCTTCACCGAGGACTTCTACAAGCCCATGAAGAAAGGCATGAGCGAGGCACACTACGTTCTCGTTGGCCGTATCGCTACAGTGGTCGTCGTGATCTTAGGTCTGCTCTGGATGCCAATCATGATGGGCATGGGCAACCTCTATTCTTATCTGCAGGATATCCAGTCGCTGATTGCACCTGCGATGGTAGCCGTCTTCACGCTCGGTATCTTCTCCAAGAAAATCACACCGAAGGCTGGTGAATGGGGACTTATCGGAGGCTTCCTGATTGGTATGCTCCGTCTGCTCACCAATGTGCTGACCGATTCTGGCAAAGCCGTTATGGAAGGTGGCTTCTGGGAGTCTACAGCATGGTTCTGGCAGACCAACTGGCTCATCTTCGAGTGCTGGCTGCTGGTCTTCATCATACTGCTGATGGTGGTTGTATCCTTCTTCACACCTGCTCCTTCAAAGGCTCAGGTCGAGGCCATCACCTTCACTGGCGACTACCGCAAGCAGATCCGCGAGAGCTGGGGCGTATGGGATGTCGTTGCCACCCTTGGTGTCATCATCTGCTGCGCTTGCTTCTATGCATACTTCTGGTAATCATCAATAGCAGATGAAATGACCTCTTTCTATAGTGAACATTCCAAAGTCTGGCTGTCTGTCGACTGCATCATCTTCGGCTTCGATGAAGGGAAACTGAAGATTCTGATTGGTCGTCGTAAGATGGAACCGGGTCGTGGCGAATGGAGCCTCTACGGAGGCTTCGTTGGCAGCGACGAGGGTATTGACGATGCAGCCAACCGCGTGCTCTACGAACTCACCGGACTTCGGAACCTCTATATGCGGCAGGTGGGTGCTTTTGGTAATGTCGACCGCGACCCTGGTGAGCGTGTCGTCTCCATCGCCTATTATGCGCTGATCAATGTCAAGGACTACGACGACCATCTCCGTCATGAACATGGTGTGGAATGGGTGAATTTCGACGAACTCCCCCAGCTTTACTCCGACCACAACGAGATGGTTCTCAAGGCCCGTAAGCTGATGAAGCAGAAGATTGCCAGCGAGCCTGTGGGCTTCCGCCTGCTGCCCAGCCTCTTCACGCTCACGCAGCTTCAGCGACTCTATGAGGCCGTCAATGGCGAACCCATTGATAAGCGCAACTTCCGCAAACGTATCAAGGAAATGGACTTCATCGAGAAGACCGAATTAATTGATAAAACAGGATCCAAACGTGGGGCCTTCCTCTACCGTTTCAATAGGAGAGCCTACAACGAGGATCAGAACTTTAAACTTTAAAAAGACATGCTCGAAGAATTAAAAGAAAAAGTATTCCAGGCCAACCTCGACCTTGTGAAGCACAACCTCGTGATCTTCACCTGGGGCAATGTGTCTGGCATAGATCGTGAACACGGCCTTGTGGTCATCAAACCCTCTGGTGTCGATTACGACGTGATGAAAGCCTCCGATATGGTGGTTGTAGACCTCGAGACAGGCGATGTCGTCGATGGCGACCTGAATCCCTCCAGCGACACCCCTACCCATCTGGTGCTCTATCGTGAATTCCCTGAACTGGGCGGCATTGTCCACACCCACAGCACTTATGCCACCGCATGGGCGCAGGCAGGCAAGGACATCCCCAACATCGGCACCACCCACGCCGACTATTTCCACGACTGCATTCCCTGCACCGACAGTATGGTGGAGGCGCAGATGCCCGAGTACGAGAAGGAGACAGGTGTGGTAATCGTCGACCGTTTCCGTCGCGACAACATCAACCCCGTGCACACACCAGCCGTACTGGTCAAGAACCACGGTCCCTTCTCTTGGGGTAAGGATCCCGCCCAGGCTGTCTATCATGCTGTAGTCGCTGAGCAGGTAGCGAAGATGGCATTCATCGCCTACTCCGTGAATCCCGAACTCACAATGAATCCGCTCCTTATCGAGAAGCACTTCTCCCGCAAGCACGGCCCAAACGCCTACTACGGACAAAAGAAAAAATAATTATTAACAACAAAAACAATAACAACAATGAAAGCATTTGAAAATTTTGAGATTTGGTGGGTAACTGGTGCACAGCTCCTTTATGGAGGCGACGCAGTAGTTGCTGTTGATGGACACTCTAAGGAGATGGTCGAGGGTTTGAACGCCAGCGGCAACATCCCTGTGAAGATTGTATATAAGGGCACTGCCAATAGCAGTAAGGAAGTAGAGCAGATTATGCTCGCTGCCAACAACGATGAGAAGTGCGTAGGTATCATCACCTGGATGCACACCTTCTCGCCTGCCAAGATGTGGATCAAAGGTCTGCAGCAGCTGCAGAAGCCCCTCCTCCACTTCCACACCCAGTATAACGCTGAAATCCCCTGGAACGAGATCGACATGGACTTCATGAACCTCAACCAGAGTGCGCACGGCGATATCGAGTACGGACACATCTGCACCCGTATGCGCATCGCACGCAAGGTGGTTTGCGGTTACTGGAAGGACGAGAAGGCTCAGAAGCAGATTGCCGTCTGGGCACGCGTCGCTGCTGGTGTGGCTGATGCTCACAACGTGCGCTGTCTGATGTTCGGTATGAACATGAACAACGTGGCTGTGACTGATGGCGACCGCGTAGAGTTCGAGCAGCGTCTCGGCTATCATGTCGACTACTACCCCGTCTCTTCTCTGATGGAGTACTACAAGAAGGTCACCGACAAGGAAGCCGACGAACTCGTAGAAGAATACAAGAAGCTCTATACTATCAAGATCGATGAGAGTGGCGAAGCCGTTTACTGGGAGAAGGTGAAGAATTCTGCCAAGGCCGAGATTGCCCTGCGTCGCGTGCTGAAGGATGAGGGTGCTACAGCCTTCACCACCAACTTCGACGATCTGGGTGATGCCAACATCGACGATCCTAACTTCTGCGGTTTCGACCAGATTCCTGGCCTCGCTTCACAGCGTCTCATGCAGGAAGGTTACGGCTTCGGTGCAGAGGGCGACTGGAAGACCGCTTGTCTCTATCGCACACTCTGGGTCATCCAGCAGGGCATGCCTATTGGCTGTTCTTTCCTCGAGGACTACACCCTCAACTTCGCTGGCGACCGCTCCTCTTGCCTGCAGAGTCACATGCTCGAGATCTGTCCGCTCATCGCTACCGACAAACCCAAACTCGAGGTTCACTTCCTCGGCATCGGTATCCGCAAGCAGCAGACTGCCCGCCTCGTGTTCACCTCAAAGACCGGTCGTGGCATCAAGGCTACCGTCGTCGACCTTGGCAACCGCTTCCGCCTGATTTCTCAGGAGGTAGAGTGCATCGAACCGAAACCCATGCCCAAGCTGCCCGTTGCTTCTGCACTCTGGATCCCCCAGCCCACCTTCGAGATTGGTGCTGCAGCGTGGATCCTCGCAGGTGGTACACACCACAGCGCCTTCTCTTACGATATCAACGAAGAGTATTGGGAGGACTTCGCTGAAATGCTCGGCATTGAGTACGTCAAGATCAATAAGAACACGAACATCGCCGACTTCAAGCAGACCCTCCGCAACAACGAGGTTTACTACATGTTGAACAAAGCACTGAAGTAAGATATGACCGCAAAACAGACTATCGAAGCAGGTAAAGCCATTCTCGGTATCGAGTTTGGCTCTACCCGCATCAAAGCCGTCCTTATCGACGAGGACAACAAGCCCATCGCACAGGGCTCACACGAGTGGGAGAACCAGTTGGTCGACGGTCTCTGGACCTATTCTACCGAGGCCGTATGGTATGGTCTGCAGGACTGCTATGCCGACCTCCGCAAGGACGTCCAGAAGCAGTACGACTGCGAAATCGAAACCCTTGCCGCCATCGGATTCTCCGCCATGATGCACGGCTATATGGCCTTCAACGAGAAACAGGAGATCCTCGTACCCTTCCGCACTTGGCGTAACACCAATACCGGTAAGGCCGCTGCCGAGCTCTCCAAGCTCTTCAACTACAACATCCCTCTCCGCTGGAGCATCAGCCACCTCTATGAGTGCATACTCGAGGATAATGAACACGTGAAGGACATCAAGTATCTCACCACCCTTGCAGGCTACGTACACTGGCAGGTAACTGGTCAGTTCGTCCTCGGTGTAGGCGACGCATCAGGTATGATTCCCGTCGATCCCGCCACGAAGACCTACGACGCCACAATGGTGAAAAAATTTGACGAGCTGATCGCACCGAAGGGCTACCCATGGAAGCTACTCGACATTCTGCCCAAGTCGCTCAATGCTGGCGAGAACGCAGGTTTCCTCACCGCTGAAGGCGCCAAGAAGCTCGACGTATCCGGTCACCTGAAGCCTGGCTGTGCCGTTTGTCCGCCTGAGGGCGACGCAGGCACTGGCATGGTTGCCACCAACGCTGTCAAGCAGCGCACGGGTAATGTCTCCGCAGGCACCTCTTCCTTCTCAATGATCGTACTCGAGAAGCCGCTGAGCAAACCTTACGAGATGATCGACATGGTCACCACACCTGATGGATCTCTGGTCGCTATGGTTCACTGCAACAACTGCACCAGCGACATCAACGCTTGGGTAAGTCTCTTTAAGGAATATCAGCAACTACTTGGCATCAAGGTAGATATGAACGAACTCTATGGCAAGCTCTTCAATAAAGCCCTCGAAGGCGACACTGACTGCGGTGGTCTGATGGCCTACAACTACGTCAGCGGTGAGCCTGTTACAGGTCTCGCTGAGGGACGCCCCCTGTTCGTACGTTCTGCCAACGACAAGTTCAACCTTGCCAACTTCATGCGCGCCCAGCTCTACGGTGCCATTGGTGTGCTTAAGATTGGTAATGATATCCTCTTCAAGGAGGAGATGATCCGCGTCGACCGCATCACAGGTCATGGTGGTTACTTCAAGACACCAGGCGTTGGTCAGCGCATGCTCGCAGCCGCTCTCAACAGTCCCATCTCCGTGATGGAGACCGCTGGCGAAGGTGGCGCCTGGGGTATCGCTCTGCTGGCCGGCTACGCTGTGAATAATCCCAACAAACTGAATCTCGCTGACTATCTTGAGAACGTTGTCTTCGCAGGCAACACGGGTGTCTCTATCGCCCCCACTGCCGAAGACGTGGCAGGCTTCGAGAAGTACATCGAAAACTACAAGCGCTGTCTGCCCATTGAGCAGGCTGCTGTCGACAATAAGTAATATCAGTTTAAACCTACAAAATCCCTGCGTCAACGATACTTGCGTTGACGCAGGCTTTTTTACACATATTGCAGAGCCAGCATGGTGAGGTCGTCGCTCTGTTCAGTATCGCCTACGAAGTGGGCAACAGCCTCAGTTATCTCCGTAATGAGCGTGCGCGGCTCGGGCGATGTGGCCTGCATTGCAGTAGCGCAGCCGTCCGGTATCAAGGTCGAGCACCCCTGCGAAGAAGGTGACGAAGATGGTCATGCTGGTGTCACGTGTCAGCATATCGTTCATGCGACTGATGATGCGCTGTGGTTCTGTCTCACTCTCTGCCAACAGCCGGAAGGCACCGCAGACAGTCGTCATGAACAATGCGGCAGGAACACCCTTGCCTGCTACATCGCCAATGCAGAAGTAGAGTCGGTTGTCGTGCACGAAGTAGTCGTAAAGGTCACCACCTACCTCCTTGGCAGGGGTCATCGAGGCGTAGAGTTGCAGCTGAGCACCCAGCGACGGGATTTGGGCGTGTGGCAGTATCGACATCTGGATATCGCGGGCAATAGACTGCTCGCTCTCGATGGCCGATTTCCGGGCGGTTGTAGTCTTCAGCTCATCGATATACCGGCTCCAAATACGCCCACTTTGCGCCCTGTGCGATCGTGGATGGGTACGGAGTAGGTGCACATCGGCTTACCACTGCCTGCATCGTCCATATAGGGCTCCGACCAGTAGCCGCTGTCGACAGCCAAGGCCCGTCCGTACCAGTCATCCTCTAAATAATCGTTGCCTGTCCTGCTTATCTGCATGGTGTCAATCCGATTGCCGCTCCAAAAGGCGTAAGGCTGGAAACTGCGTCCCTCGGTGGGATAATAGTCGGGTTCGAAGCAGGCGAAGAAGCCCACGATTTGCGGGTTACGCTGCAGCTCATCGCGCAGGGCGCTGAAGACGGAGTCAGGACTTTGAAGCCGTTCTTCTATGTCATCGGTACTGTTCACGACGGCAACCTCTACACCATAGAGCGCCTTCCTCACCGTCTCGTTCTTGACGTCCAGCAGTATATTGCAGTAGACCTTGTAATAGTGTGTAAAGACGTCGGCTTCTAACCAGTTGAAGCAGGCTGCTACGACTATCAGTGCCAGCGTCAGTGCGAGCATGATGTGTTTTATGCCATGACACAAAAGTGACAGCCCCTTTCGTGTCCCCAATTACTCCATGTAAAGCCCTCACCATACTCAGCGCGTGAAGATCAATCACCAGTCCCCGTGATCTTTAGGGTTGAAACAATGAAACAATGAAACATTTGCTAAATTCATAATTGAATTCGGATGGAATTGATAGTGACCTTCAGATGGAGGAAGATGAAACATCTTATTATTTATTATATTTTAATTTTATATATATTATAATATATATAAAATATATATAGAGGTTTCTATAAAATATCTG
>CACWSX010000041.1 GCA_902763615.1 uncultured Prevotellaceae bacterium
TTCTTCATGCCCCCGCACTGATTTTTTGCGCGAAAGCGGATGCAAAGGTACTACATTTTTTGATACCCTCCAAATTTTTCGAAGACTTTTTTTCAAAAAAAACAAAAGTTTTCGGGATTATTGACAAAATAAAAGACCTATACCTTATTTATATATAAAAACTACTCGAAAATTTCCTCAATTTCGTTGTCACCGAGTGCGTCATCGATATACGAACAGGGGTTATATCCTTCGGGCATGTCGAAGACAGCACTTTCGTTGATTCCAAGTTGAGGATCGGCGTAAACTTTTTGCATATAGTAGGCAAAAACCGGCAATGCCATCGTAGCGCCCTGCCCCATATCCATCGAATCGAAATGGATGTCGCGATCATCGCCTCCCACCCAGCAAACGCTGACAAGCGAAGGTGTCACGCCAACGAACCAGGCATCACTATTATTATTGGTCGTACCAGTCTTACCACCAATCTCACCTTTCATATTATACTTATGACGGAGTCTTCCAGCCGTACCGCCATCCACAACAGCCTTCAACATATAGAGCATCTTGTTGGCACTCTCCTCGCTAATCACCTCATTCATTCGCGGCTGGAATCGTGCAATCAGATTGCCTTCTCCATCTTCAATGCGTGTCACGAACATGTGAGCAGCACGAATACCGTGATTCACAAAAGCCGTATAGGCACTGGCCATCTCGCCAACGGTAATCTCGCAGGGGCCGAGACAAAGCGCCATCGACGGATGAATATCGGGATTGCTGATGCCATACTGTCTGAGCAGATCCACAAAAGCCTGCGGGTTCAACTTACTCATCAGATAGGCAGAAATCCAGTTATTAGACTGCTGGAGTCCCCATTTCAAGGTCACCATCTGACCATATCTAGAACGGCTACTGTTTCGCGGTGTCCATGGTTTGCCTGCCACCATATAAGTCTGCTGCACATTCGGTGCCTCATCGCAAGGAGAGAAACCATTCTCCATTGCCAATGAATAAAGAAGCGGCTTGATGGTAGAACCCACCTGACGACGACCTTCCATAGCCATATCATACGCGAAATGAGAGAAGTTCAATCCACCAACATAAGCCTTTACATGACCATTCTGAGGACAGATGCTCAGGAAACCTGTGCGAAGGAAGGATTTGTAATATTTTATTGAATCGATTGGCGTCATTATCGTATCCAGTTCCCCATGATAGGTAAAGATAGACATACGCACAGGCGTATGGAACGACTTCTGTATTTCTGCGTCAGAAGCATTATTCTCTTTCAGCGCGCGATAACGTTCACACTGACGAACGGATCTCATCAGAATTTTCTGCACTTGGGATACTGAAAGATCCTTGGAGAAGGGTGCATTGGGTTTCTTGAGATTAGCTTTGTCGAAAGCAGGCTGGAGATATTTTGCCACATGCTTCTCGACGGCCTCCTCAGCATATTTCTGCATGCGCGAGTCGATGGTAGTATGCACGCGAAGGCCATCGGTATAGATACTGTAAGGCTCACCATTTTTCTTCTTGTTTTTGTTACACCAACCATACAAAGGATCTGATTCCCAATTAATTGAGTCAACGTAGTATTTAGCCATATTCCAAGAAGCATACATTACTCTTTCCGGTTTTCTGGCCATCAGGTAACGACGTAGGAAATCACGGAAATAAGTTGCAATACCATCCTTATGATCGCTCACATGGAAATGCAACTGGATGGGTTCTGCACTGTACTTGTCATAGTCGGTCTGAGAGAGACAACCAGCTTTTACCATTTGTCCAAGTACCACATTACGACGCTCACGGCTACGTTCTGGATTTCTTACAGGATTATAGTAAGAAGGATTCTTACAGAGGCCTATCAAGGTAGCCGCTTCATTAACCGTCAGATCCTTAGGTTCCTTACTGAAATACGTATTCGATGCCGTCTTGATACCGACCGCATTATGAAGGAAGTCAAAATAATTCAAATACATAGTAATAATCTCATCCTTCGTATAATTGCGTTCCAGCTTGACGGCAATTACCCACTCGATAGGCTTCTGCAACACACGTTCCATTGTGCTCTTGGCATGTTCTGAATACAACTGTTTAGCCAACTGCTGGGTAATAGTAGAACCACCACCCGCGCTCTTCTGCCCCAAGATACCACGCTTAATGACAGCACGCGCCAAGGCATAAAAATCGATGCCGGAGTGTTCGTAGAAACGAACGTCTTCTGTGGCCACAAGTGCCTGAACCAAAGATGGCGACAGTTTTGTATAATCCACCAACACGCGGTTCTCACGGTTGTAGTTCCACGTACCAAGCAATTTTCCATCAGATGAATACACCTGTGTGGCATAACGGTTGATTGGATTCTGCAAATCCTCAATGGGCGGCATATAGCCAATCCATCCTTGGTCAATCGCATAAAATGCAGTAGCAGCACCCAGCACTACCAATATCAATAACGTCCATAAAAAACGCACAAACCACTTCATCATAAGCCCAAAAATACGTCTCTTTTAATTATCTTGGTGCAAAATTACGATTTTCTTTGAAAATATCGCACGGAAATCAGAAATAATATGTAATTTTGTGCCAACAAAACGAAAATAGTGGATGGAAAAGCATAATTTTGTGACAATTGCCGATCTCACCAAAGAGAAAATCCTCTATATGATTGAGATGGCAGAAGAGTTTGAGAAGCACCCTAATAGGGAATTACTAAAGGGGAAGGTGATTGCGACACTTTTCTTTGAGCCCTCGACCCGTACCAGGCTGTCTTTCGAGACTGCAGCAAACCGTCTTGGCGCACGTGTCATCGGATTCGCTGACCCCAAAATCACCAGCGGTACAAAAGGTGAGACGCTGAAAGATACGATTCTGATGGTCTCTAACTATGCTGATGTTATCGTTATGCGCCATTATATTGAGGGTGCGGCAGTCTATGCCTCCGAGGTAGCCCCCATTCCTATTGTCAACGCTGGCGACGGAGCTCACCAGCACCCCTCGCAATGCATGCTCGACCTTTATTCGATTTATAAGACACAGGGTACGCTCGACAACCTTAATATATATATGGTGGGTGATTTGAAGTATGGCAGGACGGTTCACTCCCTGCTGATGGCCATGCGCCATTTCAACCCGACATTCCATTTCGTGGCCCCAAAGGAACTGGCTATGCCGAAAGAGTACAAGCTCTATTGTGACGAGCACGGCATCAAATACCAGGAGCATACCGCCTTCAACGATAAGGTCATCGCCGATGCTGATATTCTCTATATGACACGTGTTCAGAAAGAGCGTTTTTCGGATCTGATGGAATACGAGCGCGTAAAGAATGTGTATGTACTCAACAACGAGATGTTGAAAAGCGCCAAACCTAACATGAAGATTCTCCATCCCCTACCCCGCGTTAATGAAATCGCCTATGATGTGGACGAGAATCCCCATGCTTATTATATCCAGCAAGCAGGCAATGGTCTCTTCGCTCGTGAAGCCATCTTCTGCGACGTACTCGGTATCACGCTTGAAGAAGTGAGAAATGACAAGACTATCATCGATTGATTTCAGACAACCCAGAATACTCAGAATATGAACAAGAAAGAACGTTTGGTTGCCGCTATTGAGCACGGCACCGTCATCGACCACATACCCACTGCCAAGACCTATCAGGTGGCTAGTCTTTTAGGCCTCTTCGACCTGAAGACCCCTGTCACCATCGGTTTCAATTATCCCTCGCAAAAAGTGGGTAGCAAAGGCATCATCAAGGTGTCGGATAAGTTCTTCACCGACGACGAGATTTCCCGTCTTTCCGTGGTGGCACCAAATGTCATCCTCAGTATCATCCGCGATTATGAGGTTGTGGAGAAGAAGGCCGTCGTGACACCCGATGAAATCAAGGGCATCGTGAAGTGCAATAATCCCAAATGTGTGACTAACAACGAGCCGATGGCCACCCATTTCCATGTGGCAGATGGCATCCTGACTTGTCACTATTGCGAGAAAGAACAGGATATCAATAAGGTAGAATTAGTATAAACCCAATAAACAAAGACAATGAACAGAGACAACACAATCTTTGAGTTGATTGAGAAAGAGCATCAGCGTCAGTTGAAAGGCATTGAGCTGATTGCCAGTGAGAATTTCGTAAGTGATCAGGTGATGGAAGCTATGGGCTCCTATCTGACTAACAAGTATGCCGAGGGCTATCCTGGACACCGTTACTATGGCGGCTGTCAGGTGGTTGACGAGGTGGAGCAATTGGCTATCGACCGTGTGTGCAAACTCTTCGGTGCTGAATATGCCAATGTGCAGCCCCACTCAGGTGCTCAGGCTAATGCTGCCGTATTGCTCGCAGTGCTGAAGCCCGGTGATACCTTCATGGGACTGAACCTTGATCACGGTGGCCATCTCTCTCACGGCTCACACGTGAACACCAGTGGTATCATCTACAACCCCATCGGCTATAATCTGAACAAAGAGACAGGTCGTGTGGATTACGACGAGATGGAGCAGCTTGCCCTCAAGCACAAGCCGAAGCTGATTATCGGTGGTGGCTCTGCCTATAGCCGTGAATGGGACTACAAGCGTATGCGCGAGATTGCCGACAAGGTTGGCGCTCTTCTGATGATCGATATGGCCCACCCCGCAGGTCTGATTGCAGCCGGACTGCTGGAGAACCCCGTGAAATATGCCCACATCGTGACCTCTACTACCCATAAGACCCTACGCGGTCCGCGTGGCGGTATCATCCTAATGGGTAAGGACTTCGACAATCCTTGGGGCTATACCACACCTAAGGGCATCGTCAAGAAGATGTCGGCCCTGCTCAACTCCGCTGTCTTCCCCGGACAGCAGGGTGGGCCGTTGGAACATGTCATCGCCGCCAAGGCCGTTGCCTTCGGTGAGGCGCTGCAGCCTGAGTTCAAAGAGTGGGCCAAGCAGGTTCAGAAGAATGCCAAGGTGCTGGCAGAGGAACTGGTAAAGCGCGGCTTCGGCATTGTCAGCGGTGGTACCGACAACCACTCGATGCTCGTCGATCTCCGTTCGAAGTATCCCGACCTGACTGGTAAGGTGGCTGAGAATGCCCTTGTTGCAGCTGATATCACGGTAAACAAGAATATGGTACCGTTTGATAGCCGCTCGGCTTTCCAAACCAGTGGTATCCGTCTTGGCACACCTGCCATCACTACCCGTGGTGCCAAGGAGGATTTGATGGTTCAGATTGCTGCCTGGATTGAGGAAGTTCTGAATGATCCTGAAAACGAAGAGGTCATCGCTTCCGTTCGTAAACGCGTCAACGAGAAAATGAAAGACTATCCGCTCTTCGCATACTAAGAAGATTAAGCCCCACCGTTTGGTGGGGCTTATTTTTTATTTCATTTCAGCGTTGAAATGATTGATAGCTTGTCGGAACAAATGTCGACGAGTATTACCACCGAAGATACTATGATTGCGATTGGTATAGACCAACTGATGGAAATCCTTATCGGCCTGCACCAAAGCCTCTACATATTCAGCCGTATTCTGATAGTGTACATTGTCGTCTGCCAGACCGTGACAGAGCAACAATGCTCCACTCAGATTTGAGGCGCGGGCGATGGGATTCACCTCGTCATAACCTTTGGGATTCTCCTGAGGCGTACGCATATACCGCTCTGTATAGATGGTGTCATAGAAGCGCCAATTGGTGGGTGGTGCGATGGCCACGCCAGCCTTGAAGACCGGACGTCCTTCCGACATTGACATCAGCGTGTTCCAACCGCCATACGACCAGCCCCAGATACCGATACGATTCTTGTCGACATACGACTGCTGTCCCAGCCAGATTGCCGTCTCCACCTGATCGCGTGACTCCAGTTCACCAAGCCGCAGATAGGTACATTTCTCAAACTCAGCCCCTCGGCCGCCAGTGCCACGATTATCCACGCAGACACAGAGATAACCCTGCTGACAAAGATACTGTTCCAAGAGGGCACCATTACCGCTCATACCGATTCCCCACTGGTTGAGCACCTGCTGATTGCCAGGACCACCGTACTGATACATAATCACAGGATATTGCTTCGAAGGATTAAAGTCGGCAGGCTTCACCATCCAGCCATTGAGTGTCACACCCTCAGAGGTCTTAAACTGAAACATTTCTTTCTTACCGAGGTCAAACTTCGCCAACCGCGCCTTGAGTTCGTGGTTGTCGATGAGCGTCTGCAGCACCTTACCATTGTTCTGGCAGAGTGTATACTGCAAGGGATTGTCGAGATTGCTCCAGATATGGATGAAGTATTTGAAATTCGTGCTGAAGATGGCATTGCTGACACCTGCCTTCTGCGTCAGTGTCTCAATCTTGCCATTCTGATGCGCCACCATCACCTGCTGTTCCGTCGCACCTGTAGGATTGGCAGCAAAGTAGACATCTCCCGTCGCATCATCCACACCATAGACTTGCTTCACTACATAACGGTCGTTGACAATCTGACGCAGCTGTTGACCATTATGGTTGTAGAGATAGAGATGGTTATAGCCATCACGCTCGCTGGGCAGGAGGATATATTTGTCGCTGATCTGCACATCCTCGAAGGTCTCTTCTTTTACATACTTGTCGACCTTGTCCTCAATAATGAGTTTCGCAACCGTCGAGAGCGGATTAGCCATATAGATCTTCAGATCGTCCTGATGTCGGTTCAAGGTGAAAATCATGATGCGTGTCGGATCGTTGGTCATCTTGATGCGGGGGATGTAGCCGTCGGCTTCCAAAGGCAGGTCGATTGTGCGTGTCTGATGACTCTTGATGTCATACGAGAGCACCTTCACCTTGGCATTCTGTTTACCTGGTATAGGATACTTATAAATGTAGAAGCCGGGATAATCGCGATACGCTTCCTGCTCAGGAGCCAGTCCCTTGAACAACTGCATGGAATATTGTGGCACATCGGTCTCGTCGTAGCGGATCCAGATAATCTGCTTGGAGTCAGCTGAAAACACCATCGATGAATTAGTCGAGAATTCCTCCTCGTAAACCCAATCCGGTATGCCATTGATAATCTCATTGCGCTTGCCGTCCTTCGTCACCTGACTCTCCGCATTGTCATAAAGCAACTTGACCAGGTAGATGTTATTGTCGCGGACGAAGGCAATCTGATTACCGTCGGGCGAGAACACAGGTGTCTGCTGAGGACCGCCATCACTAAGCGGCTCCAGTTTGTTGTTCTGAATCATAAAGATGTAATACTCCGCCGTGAACGATCGACGATAGATTGATTTGGTGTTCGTCTGAATCAACAACCGACGTCCGTCCGGACTCACGATATAACCCTGCACACGACCAATCTGAGCACCTCTGGCCGTTGCAGCATCGAACAAAACGCCCACCTGCTTGCCTGTCTTAAAGGAATACGTGACGATACGCTTACCATCGGCACTAATCTGTGCATAGGTCTCGCCATCAGCCATCGGATGCACTTCCGACAATGTCTCCTGACGGAACTCTCCGCGTGTGATATCGCCTAAGTCCAGTTTCTCACCCGCCATGATGCAGACAGACGACATCAGCAGGGCGGCACCAATCAATGAAAGTCTTATATTTACCATAGATATAATTGATTTTTCTGTTTGATTGTGCAAAGATAGCGATTTTTTCCTTAACTTTGCACGCTGATGGAATTAAATAAAGTGAATACACCTTATTATTATGATTACGGCACGTGGATTCGCAGCCGTTTCCCTTTCCGTATGCAGAAGATTTCCATCGATGCCGGCTTCACCTGTCCGAACCGCGACGGCCGTCTATCCACGGGTGGCTGCATCTACTGTGACAACCGCACCTTCAACCCCGCCTATTGTCAGCGCCAAGATAGCATCACCATTCAGTTAGAGGCCGGCAAGCAGTTCTTTGCCCGCAAATATCCGGAAATGAAATATCTGGCCTACTTTCAGGCTTATACCAATACTTACGCCTCCATCAATCACCTCCGCAAGCTCTACGAAGAGGCTTTACAGGTGGAAGACGTTGTAGGCATCGTCATCGGTACACGTCCTGACTGCGTGTCCGACGCACTCCTCGACTATCTCGAAGACCTGAACCAGCGTTGTTTCCTCATCGTGGAATACGGTGTAGAGAGTGCCAACGACGAGACGCTGCGACGCATCAACCGCGGACATACCTTCGAGCAGTCGCGCCTCACCATCGAAAAGACCCATCGACATGGCATCCTCACAGGCGCCCACATTATCTTAGGTCTGCCAGGCGAGGACGCACAGGAAAATCTTCGTCAGGCTTCCATCATTTCTGCACTCCCCATCGACATTCTCAAGATCCACCAGATGCAGATCATCCGAGGCACCCGTCTGGCAAATGAATTCGAGCAGAAACCCTTCCATATTTACGACATCGACGAGTATATCCGTCTGATTGCCCGTTACATACAGCGGCTTCGAAAAGATCTGGTACTCGAACGCTTTGTCTCACAGTCACCGAAAGAGATGTGCATTGCACCCCACTGGGGACTGAAAAACCACGAGTTTACAGATCTTCTGAATAATTATCTTAAGGCACACGATATCCACCAAGGCGACCTATTGGAATAGCTTATACTGGTTATCAGCCAATAGTTTTTCAAGTGTCACGTTCTTGCTGTTTTTCATGTATTCATCCACCCGGCTCACAAAGGCATTATTGAAAACAGTGCGCCCTAACGCCTCGTTCACCACCCACTGGATCTTCGCCATGTGGACGTCACGGTCTTCCTGTGACATCTGACGGTCGAAGGGCATCGGGAAAAGGCTCAACAGATAGAAGCCGATGCAGTCGGGCACGATATACTGGCGCTGCATCATCTGTTTCTGCTCCTGCGTATAGCCGTAGTTCTCATTCTGATAAAGGGCATAGTCGGCACCCAGGTACTTGTCGAGACAGATGCCTATCTGACCGTTACCTACGATGACGCTCTGATCCAACGAGCCTATCTGCGCATAGACCACGGGAATCTCGATATTCGGCAAACACTGTAGCAGATACTGAAAGGCTGTGGTCAGTTCCTGGTTGATGTCATCCATATTGGCATACTGCTGCTCAGCCTCGTTGATCAACATCTGAAGCGTGGAGTCCTGATAGAATCGCAGGAATTTCATGTTGATGTCCGTCTCATTCACCTTGCCGATACGGAGCACATCCTCTATCAAGGTGCGCGTCTGCGTGGGATAGGCGGTGTTCATCTGCTGAAGGGCTGAGAAGTCGCCAGTCGTCAGATAAAGACTCTGGATACGGTCGTAGCGGTCGACGACAATCTCCATGTCCGACTCATCGGACTTGAGTTGCCATTCACACCCGATACAACCAAGCATCGTCAAAAACAATATGAAATATATCTTACGCACTAACGGCAAGTCTGAGTTTTACAATTCTTTAAAATTTCTGCAAATTTACTAAAAATTATTTCCAAATCCAAATTTTAACCTAATTATTTTAAAAATAATACCCAAAAGTGCACAAATTTGTTTATTTGTGTAAAAACAGGAGATCATTTTCCGACTTTTTGTGTACTTTTGTAATCTACTAAAACAAAGCGATATGAAAACAAAGCGAATACTCTCCTTATTGTTTATGTTGCCCTTGGCAGCTGTTGCCCAGCAGACCTTCACGGTCAGTGTTAGCAATTCATCAAAATCGGTTCGCAACGATGAGCCGGTCGTCATCAACATTGCCCCCTATGGCGACATCCGTTCAGCCCTCGTTACCGTCGACGGCCAGGAGATACCCTGCCAGCTCGACGACCTCAATCAGGATGAGACCTTCGACGAGCTCTGTTTCCTGGTCAATCTTCAGGGCAACGAGAAGAAGCAGTACACCGTGACGCTCCTCACCGAGGGGGAGCCACGTCCCTACCCTGCTCGTGTCTTCGCAGAGATGGTGCTGAGTAACAGCAAGGACAAGAACCTGAAGAAGAACCAGCAGAACAATTACATCGAGTCGATCACCGCTCGTGGCGATGCCGCCTACACCTATAATATCCAGCACCACCATGGTGTCGACTTCGAAAGCGAGCTCAATGGCATCCGCATCTATTTCGACGAACGGCAGACTCTCGACCTCTATGGCAAGTTCAAGAAACAACTGGAATTGAAAGAGACGCAGTTCTATACCGACAAAGATCAGAAAGCAAAGGGCTACGGCAATGATGTGCTCTGGGTGGGACAGACCTTTGGTCTTGGTGCCTTCAGAGGGTGGAACGGTAAGGAGCCCACACTAGTGGCGCCTGTCAGGAGCCGCACGCAGCGCATCATCTCTTATGGGCCGTTACGCACCATCGTCGAGGTCATCGACAAAGGCTGGCAACCACCAACACCCAACACCCAACACCCAACACCCAACACCCAACACCCAACACCCATCAACATGACACTTCGCTACACCCAATATGCTGGTCATCGCGATACCGATGTCGACGTGTTCTTCAACCGTCCTGTGGCCGACTACCAGTTCTCTACGGGCATCATCAACGTCAAGAACTCCGTCGAGTTCAGCGACAAGAAGGGTCTGCGTGCCTGCTGGGGTACTGACTGGCCATCAAACGATACCATCAACTTCAAGCGCGAGACCGTCGGTCTAGGCATCTACATCCCCATGAAATATGTGCGCAGCGAGGAGCCGGCCAATAAGGATAATTATGCATACGTTGTCGGAACACCCGACAAGCACCTGCAATACAAGGTCATCTATTGTTCCGACAACGAATCGTTCGGCTATCACAGTGCCAAGGAGTGGTTTGCGTTCCTGACGGAATGGAAGAAGGAAGTCGAAAAGCCTATTCAGGTAAAGTACTAAAAGTTTTCCGTCCCTTCACATAATATTGCCAGAGCAGGGAGAACATCTTCCGCTCTGGTTTTTTATTGGCCACACGACTGGCCTGAATCGTCTTTCGGTCTGCCTCAAAATCCTTCCGCCACTGCTTGAAAGCGCGACGCGCACGGTAGATAGCCTTGAAATCGCCCAGGTTACGATTCAGGATCAGCGTTTCCCAGGCAGCCAGATAGTCCAGCCACCAGCGCCAGCGCATCACCGCCTGTAGTTCCTCCTCAGGCAGACACTTATAAAGCATCGTCAGATTATTGCGGAAATTCAGGAAGGTCTTCATCGGATTGCTCTTTGGCAATGTTCCGCCACCAACGTGATACACATAACTATCTGGTACACACACAATTCTTCTTTCACGGATTCGCAGTCGCCAACAGAGGTCTATCTCTTCATTGTGCGCAAAGAACCGTCCGTCGAGGCCACCGACCTCCCAATAGTCCTTCGAGCGAATCAGCAGTGCAGCGCCCGTCGCCCAATGGCAGTCCGTCTGATGATCATACTGCCCGTTATCACGCTCCACCGTTTCAAAAATGCGGCCTCGACAGAAGGGATAACCCAGTCGGTCGATAAATCCTCCACTCGCGCCAGCATATTCAAATGCATCGCGATCATAGATACTAAGCAACTTCGGCTGGCAAGCAGCGATGTCCTGATGAGCATCCAACAGTTCCAACATCGGTGTCAGCCAATGATGGGTTACCTCGATATCGGAATTCAGCAGAAGATAGTAGTCTGCCTCAATCTGATGCAAAGCCTTATTGTAGCCCTCAGCAAAACCCCAGTTCTTTTCAAGTTCTATCAGCCTGACTTGTGGGAAATGCGTCCTCAGCATCGCCAGCGAATCGTCGGTCGAGGCATTATCCGCCACATAGACCGTAGCTTCATCCTGCGAATACTGCAACACGGAGGGCAAATAGGCTGAGAGCATCTTACTGCCGTTCCAGTTCAATATGACGATTGCCAGTTTTTCCATACGCGCGTACATTATTTATTATATAAGGGAACAACGGAGCGCCTGCTTATCGTGCGTCAGCTCACCGAGCCTCACTTTCATAATCTGATTGTCCAACGCAGGATCGGCCATCTGTGCTGGCAACTCCACCCGGATATAGTTCTTTGTGAATCCGTGCATCGCCTTGCCCCGAGGTGCTTTCTCAAACAGCACCTCAGCCTGTTGGCCAATATGTTTCTGATAGAAGGCGATGGTCTTCTCATCGCTCAGATCCAGCAACCGCTTCGAGCGCAGTTTCTTGTCCTGCTCACTCACGACATAGGGTATGCTCAGCGCAGAGGTGCCAGGTCGCTCTGAATAGGGAAACACATGCAGCTGCGTCACATCGAGCTCACTCAAGAACTGATAAGTCTCTTCGAAACACTCAGGGGTTTCACCACGACAACCCACCATCACGTCGACACCGATAAAAGCATCGGGCATCACAGCCTTCACCTTATGGATCTTATCCGCAAACAACTGTCGGTCGTAGTGTCTGTGCATCAGCTTCAAAACCGTGTCGCTTCCGCTCTGCAAAGGGATATGGAAATGTGGCATAAAGGCCGGGCTCTTGGCGCAATAGTCAATCAACTCATCCGACAACAGATCGGGTTCCAACGAACTGATACGATAGCGACTGATACCCTCGACGGCATCCAGTGCCTTCACAAGATCCAGGAACTGCTCACCCGTCGTCTTACCGAAATCACCAATGTTCACACCCGTCAGCACAATCTCCTTGCCCCCTTCGCGAGCCGCCTCTTCAGCCTGTGCCACCAATGAGGCAATCGATGGATTACGACTGAACCCGCGAGCGTAAGGTATCGTACAGTAAGTACAGAAATAGTCGCAACCATCCTGCACCTTCAGGAAGAACCGCGTCCGATTACCCCTCGAACAACTTGGTGCAAACGTCTTGATATCCTTCGTCTTCTGACGGAGGATCAGGGGGACAGGTCCATGATTCTGCATAGAATCACGCGACCTGTCCCCCTGATCCTCCGAACTCCATGCCTCCGACAGGAACTGTACCAAACTGGCCTTCTCATTCGAGCCCAGCACCAGACTTACGCCTTCTATTCCTGCGACCTCGTCGGCCTCCAGTTGAGCATAGCAGCCAGTCACCACCACGAAAGCACCAGGATGCTGACGAACCAGTCGACGGATGGCCTGACGGCACTTCTGATCTGCCACCTCCGTCACGCTACAGGTATTGATCAGGCAGATATCCGCCTTCTCCCCTTTATCAGCCGTTCTGACGCCCATATCTTGGAGCATCTTGCCGAAAGTAGAAGTCTCGGAGAAATTCAGCTTACATCCAAGTGTGAAATAAGCTGCCGTTTTACCCTGAAAGGCAGAAGTATCAATCATATCCCCAAATGTATCATGTTTGCGAGCACAAAGGTACTGTTTTTTTTCTAAAAAACGTGCATTTTTGGTATATTTTCATATTTGTGCAAAAATTGCACTATTTTTAACATTTCGTAATTGTCTAGTTTTCAGCAATTTACAAAAAAGTTACAAAAAAGACCTAAAAAAAAACAAAAAAAATGATACGCCGTATTAAAAAAATGTCTAACTTTGCAGCGTTTTAATAAACAAATGATTGTTTTACAGATTTAAAAGCATTAGAAAAATGAAGAAATTAGTATTTATGTTCGTAGCTGTTGCAGCTATCCCCGCTCAGGTTGACACCGACACTATCGAGGAGGTTGTTGATAGCGTTATCGACAGCATCGCTGCTGACACAGTTGCTGCTGACACAGTTGCAGCTGCTGAGTAATTCGCAGAAAGAACAAATTGAGAGAATTTGGAGGCCGTTGGACGAGAGTCCAGCGGCCTTTTCATTTATCTTTTCTCGTCATTATATTGTTACAACAAGTCATTTTGTAACTGTCACTGATTATCCAGGCCCCATCTAACAAGGGGCACAATTATTCCTCCTCAAACCAAGGCGAAGTCAGACCATACAGATAAAGCACCTTGTCTGAAACGTTGACGCCAAAGTGCTCGCTTTTCCATTTGTCTATCTCCTGAAGAATCAAGGCATTCAGTTCTGGAAACCTCTCCTTAACGATATCTGCGAACTTGAATCCGAACTCAAGCCTTTCCATCTTGCTTGAGCCAACGCTATCGCAAACCCTTTGGTAAAGTTCCATTGGAATCTCAATCCAAAGATCAATGCCAGAATACATAAAGAAAGATATCCTAAATCTGAAAGTACTCTCCGCCATATCAATCACGAAATACTATTTTTCCACCCTCCTGACCAAATATATAGTCACCTATAACCTTGATGCTTCTTGGCACAGACAGCTCAAGATAGTCATCAATGCCCATAAACGCTCCATCGCAAATGGTAACTACACCATCTGGTACATAGTAATACTTACCAATCTTCGCAGATCCATTGGCACTTATCAGCCTTTGCCCCTCATTGGCATATGTCACGCCAAACTCGTCTTTCTCCGTCTCGCCTTCATCATACCAATAGTCATTCACATCATATACCTCCTCCACGTATGGTCTGTCCCAATGGCAGAAATTTTCAACGGTATTTGGCATATTGTTAAACGTGTCCTCAGCAGCCTGAACGCTATACGACTCTGGCACATACAGCATTCAAGCATCATGCAATCATCAAAGGCATGCTTATCCGTCTCTTCACACCCCTCTAATATCTGATAGCACATGCAAAGATACAAATAATGGACGAAACGCCAATCATCCATTTCGTCCACTTTATATATACAGCTATACTGACTACGGCTTTAATCAAAAATGAACGATATAGTATCTTCAAACTCCTTGATGACTTCAGGCAACCTGGGATTATCCTTACGAGATATGATAGCCATGAAGTTCATCTGACCTTCCATCTTTCCCTCTGCAGTTTGAATATAATATTTGTCATGGTGTTCATAAGTATTGAACCATCGTACAAACAGACGATCACGAAACGACTGCTTTTCGTCTCCAGTCTCTGTCACATAAAGCATCACATCATTATTCCTTTCAAAAAACTCCTCAACAATTGCAATTAGCGTCATTCGGAATTTGGGATCGAGCGGCGAACGCTTATGTTCTCGATTTGTAATATCAAGAGCATAGGCTCCACTTGGAACGAGGGAGAATTCTTCTTCCAAACTGATGTCGTATTCTACGCCATAATCTGTTCTGAAATAGTAATGCTGAGGTTTGTCTTCTCTCTGCTTTACCGTATAGGGGGCATGCAGATTGATAATTTCCAATCTGAGCGTGTTCATAGTAAGCAAGATTTAAAGTGTTAGAAATTAGTTATCGAAGAATCCTTGTTGACTCATTGCTTCCAACTCCATTCTTGCCTGCATCTGGCGCTCTTTCTTTCTGCGCATAAAGTCCTTGAATGCTGCACGGACCTCTTCACGGGTTCTTTTGATTTTTTCCATATTCTATTTATTTAATGAAACGTTAACGCTGCAAATATAAGAATAATTTTGCAAACTACAATCATTTTGAGCCGTATTTTTAGCGAAAGTTGGCTATTTTTCTTATTTTTAGCCACTTCGTATCGATTATTTCTAATAGATGCTGAGCACATCCCAGCTCTCAAAGCCGAGATAGCGGGCAATCACGTCAAGGGTTGAAATACGGGGCTCCCGTTCATCGTCGATAAAGCCCAACAGTCGTTTAAGCGTATTGACACCAATATGCTCACCCGTCACCGATTCGATATCGAGTGCCAGATACTCGCAATCGCCAGAAAGCCTGAAATCCCTACCGGATTTCTGCTTCAACAGGTCTGTTACATATAGAGAGAGTTTCATAAGCAATCTATTTTTGATGATTCATCTATCCCCTGTCCCTCACCCAGTAGCACCAGCCGATGCTCTTGCGATCGTTCTCGAACTTGTATTCAGGACGGCTCAGGAACTGGCCTATCTTCACCAGCGTGCCATCGTCTGGCTTGTAGGCACCTTTGAAAGTAGCCTTCAGACGGGCGGAGATGTCCTTCACAGAAATCCAGTAGCCGTTCTCCGGATTGGTTTTCGATGAACCTTCGGGCTTCTCGAAGAGCGAGAGCAACATCTCACCAAGGCCGCTCACCTTCTGGAATCGCAGGTTGTGCTGCATCAGCGCAGCCTCTTCTTCCTTTGTCAGGAAATAGCGCTCACGCTGCTGTTCCACCTCGTATTTCAGCTGGGCATAGAGTTGTCCGTAATCCACAGGCGTTTCGAAGTCGATATTGCCATCCACGTTGATACAGACAAAGCGACGGCTACCACTGGGATCCGTCAACGGCATCGGCTCGTTGGTGGTGGCGATGAACGAGGCATAGCGACGATGCGAGGAATAGGCCGTTCCGTAGGGCGGACGGTATTTCAGGTCGTTCGTCGACACTAGATACTTCAGCACAATCTGCTGGCGCTGGGTTATCTTGTCGAACTCATCAAGGTTGATCAAGGCGAACGATGTCAGACCTAAGTTCAGGTCGTGCTCGTTCTTGAAGTTGATGCGGTCATTATAATATTCACGCTGCGCTCTTGGCAGCAGGATGCGACAGAAACTTGTCTTGCCACAACCCTGCCTACCTATTAAAAGAGGTACGAGCGCGTTGCCCGTCAACTGTCCCTTGCCTTTCCACATAGCCACCATCGAGCGCATCCAGATATGAAACAGGTGAGGCCAGTCCTCGTAGTCGGTCTTGACCCTGCGTGCAAGGGCCTCTACCCTATCCTTCCCGTCCCATTTGGGCAGATGTTCCAGGAAGTCGTCCATCGGATCGTAGAGCATGATATCATTGGAGTTGACATAGCGCATGATATCCTTATCCCAACATTTAATGCCCTGCGACAAAGCCCTGATCGTGATGGAGTTACGCGCCTCGGTGGTCAGGTCCTGAAAGGCGAAGCCGTGACCCGTCCTCAAACGGTATTCCGCCACACCACGCATCACGTTCTTGCGGAGTTCGTAGTTGCTGTTCAGGAAGATTTCGATCTTCATCATCAGCAATGTCTCAGGCGGGATGTTCTTCGTGGGACGCACCTGATTCTTCTTTTTATAGTATTGCTTCTCGTGCTCCTCCCGATAGGCATTCTCGAAGATCTTCGTCACCACATCGGGATATTTGCCGTATGTGAGGCTCATCAGCGTCTGCCGTTTGGCGAAGGCCATGTCGAGTCCCGTCTCACGACAGTATTCCGCCAGACGGGTGATAATCAGCGTGTCGCTCTCTTCGTTGTCATCATCTACCAGGAGCGTCACATCATCGTAGGCTTTCGTGAGGTTGTACTGATAGATGAGACACTGTGCCTGGTAACGGTTGCGCCCTGGCACAATCTCATCAGGCAGCATCTCCTTTGGCTGAATGGGCTTGAGGGCCTGCTCCAAATCGGAGGTGTCGGTATAGAAAGGCTGCGCCATCGGATTGTAATACAGGTCAGAGTCGATGCCAAGGTAACAGGTACGTTCCAGATGCGGTTCAAGCTTGTCGATGGTCACACCGAGCTGGGCATTATACACCATCCGCGCCTTTTCATACAGATTCAGGTGGAACCGCTTGATATCCTCTTCCATCTCAGGCAGACCGCCCTTGAACAGTTCTCCACGACACACGATCTTCACCGATCGTCCGCTGGCTCCCACAAATGCCAACAGCGTCTGGGGCATCATAGCGGCTCCCTGACGGATGGCAACGGCCTCATCATGGCTCGTCAGATTGTTCACCTCCAGGAGCACCAATCCGGTATAGGCTTTACGCACTTTCTGACGATTACGGTTCTCCATCACAGAGGCAAAACAGACGCGTGGCACCTTGTCGGTGAAATTGTTCGCACCCCACACGCTGCCATCGTCCTGACGCTTGAGTTCTGTATAGAGCGAGATGCCCATCACCTCCCTCACAGCCTCATAGTATTCACACGTCTGGATCAGACGGACGACTTCGGAGAGCTCTAACACCCTGAGTGTCTCCATATTACGATAGTTCTTGACGATAGTTACCTTAGTCATATCTTTTGTTTTTAGAATTCACTCTGCAAAGGTAATCAAAACATTTCAAATCTCCAAGCAAAAATGATAAAATATCTATTCACTATTCATTATTTATAATAATATGCAGGTAATCAGAAAGTTAAACAATGAATAGTGCCTATGAATAGTGATGCGACTATTCATCATTTCGTGCTTTCCGATGAAAAGCATTCTATTCTTTATCGAGCAAAAATATTGTCACCGAACTAAAATCACATTGGTAACACTTTGTCACAAAGGCTGTGACACTCTATTACAAGGTCATTTACAAAGTGTTACAAATATAGTTACTATAGGGTAACTATCATATTTTTAATAGTTTAAATATATCTTTAACTATAAAATGTGACATACAAATTATTAATGATGAATAGTTGAAAAAGAAATAATGATACTATTCATTATATAATTAGCTAATAATAAGTGAATTATATATAAAAATGAATAAATGAATAGAGAAAAGTAAAATTTGGAATGAAAGAATTTTGTAGTATCACATATTTTCACTAACTTTGCAAAATAAACGATAAAATCATCTGGAAATGAAGAAAGAAGACAATACACCGAAGACACGCGAACAACTCTTCGCGGAGAAGGCAGAAAAGAGCTATGCCATCTGTTACTCACAGACATGTCCCCTACGAGCACATTGTCTCCGCTCGCAACTGCTCGCCTATGTCCCCCAAGACCGTCGCATCTCGTCCTGTGTCAACCTCAACAATCCAGCGATGCAGACCGAGACATGTCCTATGTACCGCGACGACCAACCCGTCCGCATGCCCCTTGGCATTGCAAAGATGTACTACGACATGCCACAGCGCATTGCCCATCCCCTGAAACAGCACCTTATCCAATACTTTAACCGCAAGCGCTACTACGAATACCACAGCGGCTACCGCCCTGTCCCACCCGACCACGAGCAGTACATCCGCCAAGCCATCGTCCGCTTCGGCTGGACCGCCCCCGTCGAGTTCAACGATTACGTTGAGGACTATCTTTGGTAGAACTTAGAGCGTCTTTTCCTTGGTACTGATTGTAGCCAGAACGCTCTGGATTTCGCTCTTTTGGACAAATTTTGAATGGTTTTACCCATTTTGTAAAGCAAAAAAAAGCGCAAAACTTGGCTGTTTAAAATAAAAGTTGTATATTTGCACCGTTTAAACGAATCAATAACCTCAAAAAAGAGATATGCCAGTTAAAATACTTAGTGTAGACGATGAGATCGATCTCGAGTTGCTGTTAACCCAGTATTTCCGTAGACAGATCCGAAAAGGAGAATATGAATTTAAGTTTGCCCACAATGGACTGGAGGCACTGACCATGCTCCTAAAAGAAAAAGACTTCGATATTATCCTTAGTGATATCAATATGCCCGAGATGGACGGTCTGACGCTGCTGACCAAGATCAACGAGATGCAGAATCCAGCCCTGAAGTGTATCATGGTATCGGCCTATGGTGATATGGGGAACATCCGTCAGGCCATGAACAACGGTGCCTTCGACTTTGCCACCAAGCCCATCGACCTCGACGACCTGAGTGTGACCATCGAAAAGGCCATAGAGCAGATCACCTACATCAAGCAGATGCAGAAAGAGCACACCCAGCTAGAGTCGATCAAGGGCGATCTGGCTGTAGCCCGCGAGATTCAGCAGGCCATTCTGCCACGCATCTTCCCGCCATTCCCCGAGAATGTTGACCTCATGGACATCGCTGCCTCGATGAATGCCGCCAAAGACGTAGGTGGCGACTTCTACGACTTCTTCCGTATCGACGATGACCATATCGGTTTCGTGATAGCCGATGTCAGCGGCAAGGGCGTGCCTGCAGCCATCTTCATGGCCGTGAGCCGCACGCTACTCCGTGCGACAGGTATCAGAGGCGTCAGTTCATCGGAATGTATCACCTACTCGAACACCCTGCTGGAGAAGGAATCAGTGAACAACATGTTTGTAACGACATTCTATGGTATCTACAACATCAAGACAGGCGAAATCAAGTATACCAATGCGGGCCACAACCCGCCCTATGTGCTGAAACAAAACGGCACGCTGGAAAGGCTTCCTGTGACGAAGAATATGGCCATCGGTATTTTCGGCGATTTCGAATATACAGAGGATACGCTCCAACTGGAACATGGCGACACCCTCCTACTTTACACCGACGGTGTGACGGAAGCCATCAACACCTATGAGGAGGAATTCCAGGAGAGGCGTTTGGAGCAGACGCTGAAGAACATGGTGAACCCGGATTGTCAGAAGATGATCGACACCATCAAGGCCGACGTGAAGGCTTTCGCTAACGGAGCCGAACAGAGCGACGACATCACGCTGTTGGCACTGAAGAGGAAATAAGTGGTGAGAGACAAATAGAAAATCGTTAGGAGTGAATAAGAACACGATTATAACAGGATGCGTAGGGCTACTGTTAGGGGGAGCGGCTGCTGTAGGATTCTGGGGATGGAAGTCAGAGCGTCTGAAAGTGGAAAACCTGGAGAAGCAACTGTCCGCCCTTCGGAAACAGGAGATGCGCTCGGCCATTGATAGAAGCGTGAGTGCCCAGATGGAGGATATTGCCAATGAGCAGCGCAAGATATCTGACGAGAAACGAGAGGAAGCCCTGCAGCAGACACGCATCGCCAACGAGATGCGCCTGCGTTCGGAAGTGGAACGGCAGAACGCCCTCATCGCCGAGAGAAACGCCGTAGCTTCAGAGAAGAAAGCCCTCGAGGCATCGGAAGTGGCTGAAGCCCAGCGACAGATGGCAGAACACCAGCGCATACAGGCAGAATTCTCAAAACGTATGGCCGACACGTTGAGTTATATCGCCTTGGGACGTTCGCTCGGTTCGATCTCCACCATCCAGTATCAGGCAGGCAACGACGAAGTGGCCGATTTGTTGAGCTACGCTTCCTATCTCTATACCCAGCGCTATAAAGGCGATGTCTATTACCCTGCCGTGCTGCAATCGCTGATGCGCTCAAGCCAGAGTATCAACGTGTGGGCAGAGCATGCGGGTGTGGTGACCAACGTGGAATTTATGCCCAACGAGGACAACAAGGTGGTGAGCGTGAGCAACTACGGCGAAATACTGTTGAGCGAGCGACAGGGCAACCAACTGAAAAATACCATCCTCTTCAACAATCCTAATTATGACTTTCGCGATGTGTACGTGGAGAAAAAAACTGGTAATATCTATATCGCCAGTCGTACGGGCCATCTGGTAGTCATTACCAAGCAAAACATGACACCGAAAGTGATTACTCTTGAAGGTATTGAACACCCGATGCGCGTACACGACGTCAATGGAAGCAACCTGCTGATTATCGGGGAAACGAGCATCGGGCTGCTTGACATGAAGCGTAACATCATTATCTCCGTCAAACAGTTGCCCTTTAAGTTTACCATGGGAGCAAGACGGAACAGCCTGCCGTTGTTGTTCGACGATCAGGGGAAGATGCATCAGGTTTCAGGATTAACCGACATCTCTACAGAACAGGTGCCTGTGGAAGGCAGCGTGACGGCCTATTGCGAATCGAAGAACACGGGAATGGAGGCCTACGGCATGAGCGACGGCACTATCTGGCTAAAAGACAAGAACGGAAGGATCCAGAAACTAGTAGGTCACCGCTCGCGCATCTCGAAGATGAAAATGAACGGCCGACGCCTCATTTCCTCAAGCTACGACGGCAGCGTGAACCTGTGGATCAGCGATAGCGAGAAGATTGAGCCTATGACCTTGTTGCAAACCAATAACTGGATTATGAATTTCCAACTCGACTCGACAAAAGAGACCGTGTGGATGTGTGACGCAAAGGGCAACCTGACGGCAGTGAACATCAGTATCAACAAGATGGTGGACGCCATGAAGAAGAAGCTGAAGCGCAACCTGACAACAGAAGAATGGAACTACTATATCGGTCCGAATGTACCATATGAGAAATTCGTGGAAAAGTAAAAAAGTAAAAAGGTAAAGATGAAATCTAAAATTATCCAAATAACCAACAATCTGGTGAAAAGGCTTTTACCTGTTTACCTTTTTACCCTTTTGCCTTTATCCGCCTCCGCCCAGGGCATACCCTTTATCCGCAACTACATGCCGGAGGAGTATCATGGTAACAACATAAACTTCGACATCGAGACCGATGAAAAAGGCAATATCCTGGTAGCCAACTTCGAGGGACTAATGTATTATGACCATGCCCAGTGGCGAATCATACGTACACCAGGCATCACACGTGTCACCGTGGTATACAAAGCGTCAAACGATGTGATTTGGGTGGGCGGCTACAACTATTTCGGTAAGGTGGTTGTAGAAAACAATGGCAAGCTGAATATCAAGAGAGTCGGTGAGCCAGAACTCTTCATAGGCGAAGTGAGCGAGATCTACGAGAAGGGGCCCAAACTGCAGTTTATCGTCAGTACCGGCGCTATCTATGAGGTTGACGACAACAAGGTAAAGGAGGTGAAGTCAATTGACAAGAACCTCATGAAGATCGGTATGATGGACGTGGTTGATGTCGATGCCATCGACAAGGGAAGTAAAGACCTGGTCAAAAACGATACGGTGAAGACCGATGAATTAGGTAATGGACTGCTGGCGATTCTGCCCAAGAGCAATGGCATGAGAATTGCCAATGAGAAAACCAGCAGTAGTTTCAGCATCACCGACAAAAACGGCCTCTGTTCAAACAACGTGTCGTATACCTCCTACGACGGTCAAGGCCACCTATGGGGAGCAACAACGAAGGGTATCTTCGCCATACAGGTACCATCGGCCTATTCACGGTTTACGCAGCATGAAGGACTCGACGGCGAAGTGCTGTCGATAGAAAAGGCCAACGGCACTATTTACGTGGGCACCGACAACGGTCTGTACCGCCTCAACGGCCGGCAGTTCGAGCATGTGAACAACGTGGATTATGCCTGTTGGGATCTGAAGAATACCGACAAAGGACTATTGGCCGCTACGGCAGAGGGTGTGTTCAGGCTATTACCCAACGGCACGGCCAGACAATTGTCGATACGCACGACGACGGCCCTGATGGAAGACGGGCAGAACATCTACTGCGGAGAACAGGATGGTGTATACCTCATAAGCGCCGACGGTAAGCAACGGAAGAAAATCTCCAGACTGGAGAATGTAAGGAAGATTGTGAAGGATAGCGAAGGTACCATCTGGCTACAAAGCCTCTACGGGATGATATGGTCGAAGAAGAAAGACGACCAGATGTTCACGCATTACCGTTCAGACAAAATGGCCGAGACTGTGTCAACCATCGTGGTAACGGGCAATAAGGTAACAGTGGTCGATGCCGACGACACAAAGCCTTTCCCCTACCCTCTCTACTCGTTTGCCGACGACAAAGGTGTCACTTGGCTTACGAACAACGAGGGGAAGGCTCTCTACCGTTGGAAGGATGGCAAGCGGCTGGGAGATATGGAGTTACTGCTATTCCCCCTGCACGAGACCATCATCCGCGCGCTGTTTGTCAACGACGATCAGATATGGCTGGGCAGTGATAACGGCCTGACAGTAATCGACACACGGGTGAAGGATCCGATGCTCGATGTCCAGCCGCAGCTCTTTATCCGTTCGGTGGTCTTAAACGGCGACAGCGTGCTATGGGGCGGATTCGGCACGATGCCCGACAAATTACAAGACCTGAAATACTCGGATGACGACCTGACGTTTACCTTCTCGTTGAACTATACCCCCATCGTGGGAAAGACACTCTATAGATATCGGATGGACAATAATAACTGGAGTGCATGGTCAACTGCTACCCACGCCACGTTTAACAATATACCCGACTACTCCCATATCTTCTATGTGCAGGCTCGCGATGCAATGAACCGACAGTCGGAAATCGTCAGCATAAAGTTTTACATCACACCGCCTTTCTATAAGCAATGGTACATGTTTCTGCTATATACCCTCATTTTGGTTGCCATCGTCTACATGATTATCCAGCTGAGGCTGCGACAACTCGAGAAAGATAAGATACAACTGGAGAAAGTGGTAAAAAAGCGTACTGCAGAGGTAGTGAAACAGAAAGACGAAATCGAAGAGAAGTCGAATCGTCTGGAGACCGCCCTTCAAGAACTGGGTGAAGCCCAGCACGAGCTGATCCGTCAGGAAAAGATGGCCACTGTGGGTAAACTGACGCAGGGACTGATCGACCGTATTCTGAACCCGCTGAACTACATCAACAACTTCGCCAAGCTCTCTGAAGGTCTAGTGAAAGACATCGAAGCCAACATCAATGACGACAAGGAGAAGATGGATCCTGAGAACTACGAGGATACCGTCGACGTGCTGGGTATGCTCGAGGGCAACCTTCAGAAAGTAGGTGAACATGGGCAGAACACTACCCGCACGCTAAAAGCGATGGAAGAGATGCTGAAAGACCGCAGTGGCGGCATCGTGCCGATGAACCTCACAGCCGTCGTCAGACAGGATGAGAAAATGCTTCAAGAGTATTATAAGAACGACATCTCACAGTATGGCATTCAGGTGATTGTCGACTGTCCTGACGGTGAGCTGACCATCGACGGAAATGCCGAACAGCTGAGCAAGACCATTATGAGTCTACTGGGCAACGCCATCTACGCCATCGTGAAGAAAGCCCAACGCCAAAAAGACTTCACACCAACCGTCAGCCTCAGTGTGAAACCAGCAGCAGACCACATTCAGGTGACTATCCACGATAATGGCATCGGCATTGAAGACACGATTATCGACAAGATATTCGACCCATTCTTCACAACGAAGACCACTGGCGAAGCATCTGGTGTGGGACTTTATCTGAGTCGTGAAATCATACAGAATCACGGTGGTGACATACACGCCAAGTCTGTAAAGGACGAGTATAGCGAGTTTACCTTTACATTACCATTACCCATCAATAAAGCATAGCGCTATGGAACAGGTGGAACAGATTGAACAGCTCAAGGAGCAACTCAAGAAACAGGAGAAACTGGCATCGTTGGGTATTCTCAGCGCGGGTATTGCCCATGAGATACAGAATCCGCTGAACTTTGTGATCAACTTCAGTAAGATATCGGATAAACTTCTCAAAGACCTCGAAGAGATTGTAGCCGACAACGAGGACAAGTTGCCGGAAGACGATCGCGAGGATCTCGACGACATTGTGGCCGACCTGAGGGAAAACATGTCGAAGATTTCGGAGCATGGTGAGCGTGCTATCAGTATCATACAAGGCATCTTGCTCGTTTCGCGGGGAAAGGACGGTGAATTCCTGCCAACTGATATCTGTCACCTTGTAAAAGAGTACGTGTGGCTCTCCTATCATGCCATGCGTGCCAACCATAAAGGCTTCAATATCACCATCCATGAGCAGTATGCCGACATTCCTAAGGTGATGGTCATACCACAAGATCTGAGCCGCGCCGTGCTGAATGTGATGAACAATGCCTGCTATGCAGTCTGGAAGAAAGCGCAGACAGCACCTGAAGATTATCACCCAGAAGTAAATGTCAGCGTTGAATTTCACGATGGGAACATTGTCATCAAGTTGCAGGACAATGGTGAAGGCATGAGCGAGGAGACCAAGAAACGATTGTTTGAGACATTCTACACCACCAAGCCCATCGGTGAGGGTACGGGTCTTGGAATGGCCATTACGCTTGATATCATCGAGAACAGGCATGGCGGTAAACTGACATTTGAGTCGTCAGAAGGCCAGGGAGCTACGTTCATATTCACCATACCCGCCAAACGATGAGAAGCCTATACATATTATTATTATGGGCAATGACACTACCAGCCGTAGCGCAGGAAAGGCCGTTGGCAGTGACAGATACGGGAACGAGTGCCAGCAGGCTGATATTTGCACAGGCAGAGAGTGACTATCAGGCAGGCCGTATCGAACAGGCACAGGAACTGTTAACCGGTCATCTCAACCAGTTTAGAGGAACTGTCAGACAAGGCGCCTACCGTCTTTTGGCACTCTGTTCTCTGGGACTGGATGATCTGGAGACTACTGAGAAATATGCGTTGCTGCTGCTAAAGGAGAACCCTTATTACACCTCGGTTCAGGATCCCGCTAGATTTGAAGACATCATCAATCGTTTGAAAAACGGTAAAGAAATTACATTCACCACTGCTTCGAGCAGAGAAGAGTCGATGGAAGAGGTGCCTGTGCCTGTGACGCTGATCACCGAACAAATGATTGCAGACTGCGGTGCAGACAACCTGCGTGACGTTCTGTCAACCTATGTACCAGGCATGAATATAGTTGAGGGTACGGGCGAGTTTAACCTTGCCATGCATGGCATCTATTCATCAAGACAGGAAAAGATAATGGTCATGCTCGACGGACATCGGTTAAATGCACGTTCTACTAATGCCTTTGCGCCTGATTATGCCGTCAGCCTAAAGAAAATCAAGCAAATTGAGGTGCTACGAGGTCCAGCATCGTCACTCTATGGGAATGTGGCCTTGACGGCAGTAGTCAATATCATAACAAAGCAAGGTAGTAATGTCGACGGATTAGACATCAGCGGCAAATACGGAAGTTTCTCTACCTATCATGCTAACGCTTTGTTTGGCCTTACCAGATCAGGACTTGACATTATGACATGGGCATCGCTTTATTCTTCTGATGGTCAAGAGATTGATTATCCTGCCGATGCGACTGGGGTCTGGAGAGTGATACCCACAGATGGACACGTTTATCTTCAAGGGTTCAACCAAATTCCATCCTATGATATGGGTGTGACGGTAAGATTGAATAATCACTGGAAATTCCTTACGAATCACCGGTATAGCAAAATGCAATCGCCATTCACCTTTACAGCCTCAGGCATGTCTGCACCTTATTCATACGATAGATATCGTATATTCGATGGACAGAAGCCCGGACGCGGCAGGAAGGTATGGAGCAACGAATTGGAATATCGCACCACAATCAAAGACTGGGACTTAACTTTCGCCGGCTATTTTGACCTTGACGAATATCGCGACTACGATGTAGTTGCCGACAGTCTGCCTTTCGCACTGAGACTGCCGCTCCCGGAAGTTGAGTTGCTCGACACGATTTCTCTACGCACCGGTGTCTATCAACGGCCCAAATGGAATGACTATACATTTGGCATCAACATGAATGCCAGTTACAACTACAATCTGGGAGGACTAGGCAATGGTGATTTACTATTAGGCGTGCAATATGAGTACTTCAATCTCTACAATGCCGATGTGTCTATAGGCGACTTGTTTGACCGCATATTGGTCGAACATGCCGAAAGTGCTAACAAACTGATATACGGCCATGAGATTTCACTCTCTGGATATGCCCAGACCAAACATCGTTTTTTGCAGAACCTGATTCTGAACGCTGGTTTCAGATATGATTTTAAACGCCGGTACGATGAGTCTGATCAGACGGCTCTTAGCCCACGTCTCTGTCTGATCTATTCGCCTGGACTTTGGAGCTTTAAGCTCTCTTATTCCAAATCGTTTGTAGACGCGCCCTATCTGAACAGGGCCAGCACAGTTGAATCCTACAAGGGTGGTCCACACTTGAAACCCGAATATATGGATGCCATACAATGCTGCGCCATATTCAATTCACCCAAACTGCATCTGACCTATGACGTCACCGCATTCTATAACGCACTAAGCGACCTGATTTACTACGACAAATCGGCGCCACTGAGCGGACTGCCTGCATACATGAATGCCGGTTCGGTAAAACTCATCGGTCTGGAGAATGCCATATACTACAACGGCCCCGGACTGAGAGCCCATATGAACTGTTCGTATGTACAAGTGGTGGAAGCCGACAAATATCACACATCAGGAAAGGATATACATCTTACGCCTTCCTTGACCATCAATACCGTAGGAGCCAAAAAGATCTTTGCTGATAAAGACGGGAAGCAAAGTCTGTGGGCCAATGTAAAAATGTCATATTGGAGCAAGCAGCTCATGCGGGCATCATCATACTTGGACGGCACGGAATTTACGGATACCGAATATGAAATCAAGCCGTCTTTCATTGTCGACATATCACTCGAATACAGGATACGTCAACTGACTTTAAAACTACTGAGTAAAAATCTGTTCAATACTTCTTATACTCGAGGAACAACCTACAACATCGACATTCCTCAATTAGGCCGGAGTATATCGCTGGAGGCAAGAATACACCTATAAGCAAAGATGAGCACAGACGTCGTCAAACAGTTTCACCAGACCGTATGTAAATATGGTGACCAAACTGCACTAACATGGAAGGGCAAGAACCTGACATTTCATGAAATAGACAGGCGAAGCAACCTTGTGGCCAGTTATCTGGTTTCCAAAGGCCTTACATCCTGTCATGTGGGATGCTGCATGAAACGGACGTCTTTGTGGGTCATTGCTCTTCTTGGATTGCTAAAAGCCCGATGTTCATACACCCCATTGGACTTAGCCAATCCAAAGTCCAGGATCCTAGATATCATTGAAGATGCAGACATCGGCTTTGTCATCACAGACGAAGTTTGCCCGATGGACTTTGGAGATATTCCTTCAAAAGACATCACTCATATACTTACTGAAGGTGTCCTAACAGATTTGCCCATGATTGCTCCAGACGATTTAGCCTATATTTTCTATACATCTGGCACGACTGGACGCCCGAAAGGAATTCCTGCCACACACCAACAACTAAGTCTTGTTCCACAGTACTGGATAAGAAACGTGTTCCACACATCAGCTGGTGAACATGTATTACAGATGGCTGGCATGAATTTCCATATATCCGTTATGGAGACGATTGCGTTTCTCGTGGGTGGCGCTCACATGTTCATGATAGGAGATGATGAGAAGAAGAACCCCTCCTACCTCGCAAATTGGCTGAACGAAAAACGTATAGAGCGTGCTTTCATTGCCCCTGCCATACTGACCGTCCTGCCACATATCAAGCTGCCTTTCCTGAAAACGATTGTCATTGCTGGGGAACCATGTCCAGAGCATGTAAGAAACTACTGGATTCAGCAACATATGATAGTGAACACCTATGGATGTACAGAAACGACTATATGCATGGGATCGGATATTCAAAGCCCAGATACACCTGTGAACAACGTAGGACGCTTAAACCCCGCACTTGAAGGTATCATCGTGGATGAAGATCTGCATGAGGTGCCTGACGGAACAGCAGGTGAATTGTGTATTAGCGGTCCCTCGATAACGGCTGGCTATTGGAACCTTCCGCAAATCAATGCCGAAAAGTTTATTGAAAACAAATATCCATCGCTGTCAACACATTGCCGAATACTGTTTAGAACTGGCGACTATGTTGAAAAGATGCCTGATGGATCATTGCTGCACAAAGGTAGAACAGACGACCAAATAAAGTTAAGGGGAATGAGGATTGAAACAAGAGAAATAGAAATAGCCCTTGAATCACATCCTTCAGTAGAGAAAGCAATTGTAGTGGCTAAGACCATCAAGAATTCAAAAAGACTGGTAGCATACGTCAAACTACGCAAAGACGAGAATACAGATCTTTTTAAATCACATTTGGCAGCCCTTCTTCCCGACTACATGTGCCCTTCTATCTTTGTCAAGATGAATGCCTTTCCTGTAAACATCAATAACAAAGTGATGAGAAGCCAACTCCCAGAACCAGTTGTTGAGGATCATGATGTAGACAGAAGCGGCTGGAAACAGACGGAAATACGCCTTTCAGATATCATCGATGACCTACTCGAACAAAAGCCTAAAGACCTCTCTGACACCTTTATTTCCTTGGGAGGCGACTCTATTTCCAGTATCATCTTTGCAGACAGAATCAATAAGGCCTTCCATACCAATCTTAATGTATGGGATTTGCAAAAGCATCAGACCATCAGGGAACTCGCAGACTATCTTGACAACAGCATTCCTGTTTCAGATGAAAACGAGCCCAGAGAAGAGCGCCTCAACCATGATACACTGGCAGAGTTGCCTCAATCGTTGAAAGACTTATGGTTCAGTTGCCAAAAGTCACCTCAAAAAAACAAGGCATATCAGATGTTCTTTGTTGTCACGTTCGATGTGAACACCGACATATCACTTCTGGAAAAAGCATGGAACAGAGTTGTTGAGCATCAAGATGCGTTGCGACTAACCATCATTCAGCACCGCGGTAGACTGGTAGGGGAATTTATTCCCTATACCTATCAGACACTGCCTGCAGAAAATATTGATGCGAAGGATTATTCAAACAAGAGCAAAATTTTCTATACCCAGACGGAGCTCTCATTTAAAGAGCGGCTTTACAATGCCCGACTTTTCCGTTTATCTGATGGGAATATTAAGCTATGTGTCGTCATTCATCACCTGATTACCGACGGTCTTTCATATCAGCTGATGCATCAGAAACTAAAAGCATACTATGAAGCAATGAAAGAAAGCAGGCCCTTTGCCGATGATGCCATCTCATATAGACAGTATCTGGAATGGAAAGTCCGGCAGGAAAAGACGAACGTGAATTCTCGCTTGTCTTTTTGGAAAACCTACCTGCATCAACAAGAGCCCCTCTTCCTAAAACCCACCATGAGTCATTCTGCATCGGATGCAGTGACAAAGATATTCCATCTGAGTCATAGCAAAGATAAAAAGTTCATAGAACTATGCTGTCAGGAGAGTCTCACGCCAGCATCTGTCATACTAACGCTGTTCGGTTATATAGTGGGAAAATTTGTCGGGCAGAAGGACTTTGCCATCGCAATTGCCTCTACCGACCGAGAAGAAGTACGGTTCATGAATACCATGGGCTATATGGTCTCCATGCTTCCGATTCGCACGTTGCAAGAAACAGATCTTCCCTTCATGATGGCTGTGCAACATGTAGCCCAGCAAATATTGCAAGCCAGACAGAATCCCATGCCATTAAGTGAGATCATGAGAATCACTGAAGCTGCAGATGAGCCGGAGTTTATCAATATAGGCTTCGGAATGGAAAATACGAGACTTGACGATCTGCTTTCAGAAACCATTATTCAGCCTGCACCATTTGCCCTGACCCTCTATGCAAGCGCCACGCCTTCGGGAATATCTCTGGCCTTTCAACATGACAGACAGTTCTTCCCGGATCAGGCCATCGATAGTATGTTCAAGTGTTTCGACAATGTATTGAACCAGATACTTAACCACCCAGACCTATCGCTAGATCAATGTGAACTGGTCACAAGTCCAACCGAACAGATTACGGCTCCCTACAGAGAGTCAAAAACAGACGTCAGCAGTTTCATGTCCTGTTTCTTCCAGCAAGTCGCAGAACATCCACAAAATATTGCATACCGCATCAATGGAAGGGATTTCACCTACGAACAACTCAACAGAATGTCTGAGTCTGTAGCCATCAGTTTGCAGGAAATCATAGAAGGCCAGGAATTGAAGAACATCGGTGTCTGTCTGAAGGAAAAAGACTATCTGTTACCAGTCATCATTGGACTTTTCCGTCAAGGAAGCTGCTATGTACCCATCGACGCCACATTACCCATAGAGCGAATCCGACAAATGATGGAAGACGCCCAGATCCATACCGTCATCTCTGACAATGAGGTCTGCAAAGAACTTGACGATATTCACATCATACCTATCACAGAGCGCCTTTTCAAACAGCCGTCCATTGCCACGACACGTGAGATACCCTCGCCAGAAACTCCTGCATACATCATATTCACATCAGGTTCCACAGGCAAGCCGAAGGGTACCTCCATTTCACACGCCAACCTTGCTGCTTTCTGCCAAAACTTCATCAAATTGTCAAACCTTCAGGCAAGTACAAGAACACTTCAGTTTGCCAGCATAGGTTTTGATGCATCCATCCTGGAGATATTCCCAACGCTCTCGGTTGGTGCAATGGTGATATTCCCGACTCAAGACCAGCGGCGTTCTTCTCAATTACTGCTCAAACTATTGGAAGATGATCAGATATCTTTGGCGCTCATACCGCCTTCACTACTGGCTATCCTACCTTATCAGCAACTACCACATCTTACCACCCTTCTTGTCGGTGGAGAATCTTCTTCAAAAGACCTACAAGAACGTTGGCGCAAAGGCCGTACACTCATCAATGCCTACGGTCCTACAGAAAACACCGTGATGGCTACGTCGATGGTGATGAAGCATGATACGCCTCATAATAATATTGGCTATCCGCTCGATGGTGTCCAGTGTCTTGTCCTTGATGACAGATTACGGCAAATGCCCAATTACGCCATCGGAGAATTCTGTATAGGAGGCCAGCAACTGTCAGCAGGCTACATCAACAATCCAGAACAGAACCAAGAGCATTTCATTCACCATCCCATATGGGGACGGCTCTATCGTTCAGGCGACAAGGTCATGCGTACTGATGATGGTTCATTTATCTTCTTCGGACGCATCGACTCACAAGTAAAAATCAGAGGGTTCCGTGTAGAACTATCAGAAATCATAAGAACCATAGAAAGCATTTCTGGAATCCATCAGGCCCACGTCATCATAGAAGGCATGAACTCTCAGGCACGACTGATTGCCTATTGCGTGAAAGACAAAGGAGCAAATATCAGCGAGCAAGATGTCTATGACAAGTTATCTACATTGCTGCCTCAATACATGATTCCCGCAGCTATTGTCTTCATGGATAGTTTCCCGCTGACCATCAACAACAAGATTGACGTGAGCCAATTGCCAAAGCCTAGTATCTCGTCACATTATGTAGCTCCAATGCCAGGAGCAGAACAGCAAATTGCAGATATCGTGTGCCAATTGCTGGGCAAAGAACAAATCAGTGTCACAGCCAATCTCTTCTTTGAAGGGCTCACCTCCATTCTCGCTATGGATCTTGTATGGAAAATGACACAGGTTGGGCTCACCTACAGCTATTCCGACATTTACAAGCACAAAAGTATACGTCAGCTCGTCATCAACGGACTTTCCAAAGCCTGGTACTGGCATAACGACGAGACTGATAAACCTATAGCCGTACTGGTTTGCGGCTATACACCAGTGTCGCCTTACTACGACGACTTCATTAAGAGACTCTGTCAATCATATTCTATTCTAGTCTTCGACTCATTCGCCATCTATTATGCTGCACACCCAGACCAACCATGCAATGCGAGAAACTATACAGACTTCATGCAAGAGGTCGTGTTTGCTGAAATAAAGAAAAGAAACACCACTGTCAGCATGGTCACAGGACATTCCATTGGTTCTGAACTCGGTCTTCTGCTAGCAGAACAAATTCGACAAAAGCATAATCCAGATGTAAAAGTAGTAGCCATAGGGACCTCACTGGCTAAGCTGCCTGACATCTCAAAATACCTCCATAATCATCATATCATCCTCGGACAGATGGAGAAGACCATGCCGTCATTAGTATTTGACGGTGAACTGAAAGTGGTTCTAGAAAACAGGCCGTCCCCTTCTTTGTTCTTGAATGGTAATAGAGACACAGAATTCCTCAAAGAGTCAGAGGCCATTGTAGAAAAGAACCATAAAGTGTGGAATGATATATATCCCCAAATCACAAAACTCGTTCTCGATACAGACCACTTCGGACTGCTCCAACCCAAGTATTTAAACGAAATTATAGCACTATTCTGAACCCTTACAAGTTTATTCGTATATGAGAATACTGATTATCCTAATAGTTTTTTGTGCATCAAGTCATAATGCCATAGCCCAGGAGAGCTTTCTCCGTCAGGTGTATACCCAAGCAGAGAACGATTACAATTTAGGCCGCATTGAGCAGGCCTCCACAGCCCTCTTAGACAACATGAAAGAGTTTCATGGCAATCTCCGCCAAAGTAGTATCCGACTGTTGGTGCTCTGCTGGATTGGACTCGATGAAACAGAAAAAGCAGAGGAATGGACGGCAAAGCTCCTGGCCGAAGACCCCTACTACACGGCTTCGCCTCAAGACCCGCAGCGTTTTATCGCTCTGGTAGAAAACACCAAACGAGGACTTACTGCAAAGATTACCACAGCATCAAGCCATGCTGAGACACTCGCTGAGGTACCTGTACCCACCACCCTCATCACAGAGGATATGATACGTAACTGTGGAGGCCAGAACCTTCAGGAAGTGCTCGCAGCCTATGTGCCAGGTATGAACATCGTCGACTGCAACGACGATATCAACATCGCGTTGCGAGGCATCTACAGCAATGGTCAGGAGAAGATTCTCATCATGCTCAACGGCCATCGTATGAACAGTTACTGTACGAACATTGCCTCACCCGACTTCAGCATCAGTCTTGCGAAAATCAAACAAATAGAAGTTTTACGCGGTCCAGCCTCATCGCTCTATGGCGGGGTGGCCCTGACTGGTGTGGTAAACATCATCACCCAACAGGGAGCTGATATCGATGGCATCGAGGCAAAAGTCGGCATTGGTAATTACGGACAGATGCGTGGCGACCTCGTCTTCGGTAAGCGCTATTTCGACCTCGACCTGCTCGTCTGGGGAAGCATCTACAAAAATAATGGAGAAAAGAAAGATGTGTCGGAAGAAAGTTTCAATGAAGACACATCCAACATGCAACAAGATCATTTCACGATAGGTCGTATTGGCAATAAGCCCTCTCACGACATCGGCATACAACTGAAATGGAAAGACCTGCAGTTCTTTTACGATGCACAATTCTCACAAATCATAGCACCATTCACCATCAGTACGCTGGCTAAGACATACGACTGGGACCGATATAAGACCTTCAACGGCCATTCCCCAAGTTATTCAACAGAATCGCACCATGTAGACCTCAGCTACAGCCGACAGTTTGAAAAACTTTACCTCAAGGGCAACATCGCCTACGACAACTCAGATTTGTCGCATTACCAGGTGATTAGTGACAATAGCTTTGAAGAATTAGGTCAATTGATGGGATTGGATGCAAATGACCCCAACAACATCTTCATTTACCCCGGACTGTTCAGAAATATCAGCGGTCAGGAGCAGAACTACAGTTTTCAACTGAAGGGCGACTACAGCTATATCAGCAGTGCTCATCATAATGGAAACCTGAGTTTCGGTACAGAATTCTCCCATTTCCAACTCGAAGACGTACGATATGCTCTCGGCTATAACTTCGTCATGATAGCCCCTGAGAACCCTTTGATTCCTGAAAGCGGAAAGGGACATGAGAACTCCTATAATGCCTTTCTGCAACTGAAGCACCGATGGCACTCCATCATCCTTAATGCAGGACTGAGATTCGACCATAAGAAACGTGCTGACGGCAGAACTCTGAATGAGTTCTCTCCCCGTATTGCCTTCATCCTCTTACAGCCAAAATGGAACATCAAGTTCAGCTATTCGAGGTCGTTTGTCGATGCCCCCTATCTCTATCGTAAAACCAATGAATTGTTGCCATTATTATCAAGCGAGCGGGCCGGAGATGATTTCTCTGTCCTGAATCCGGAGTTCGTCAATTCCCTCCAACTCACTTTCGCAGGATCTGAATGGGCAAAAGGTTTCAACTTCGAGATCAACGGTTTCTATAATAGGGCCCAGGACCTGATTATGACCCACATTATCGAACATCTGAATGAAGCAGAGAACAAGACGATAGGTATAGAGCTGATGACGAGCTACCGCAAGCCTAAGTTCACTGCCGACTTCAACCTCACATGGACAAATACGATTAAGTCGAACCTGTTTACGATGAGCATCGACGCCAACAACAACACCCCCGCCATTACGTCGAATGCCACGCTCTCCTGGAAGCCAGCACCAAAGCTGAAGCTATTCTCCAATATCGCATTCGAGAGTAAAACGACCTCCTATAATATCAATATTGTACAATTAATCCGTTTCCAACAATTATCTTCTATGATCGCGAATCTGTTGGAGCAACAAATGACGGAAAGAGCAGCGGAAATGATCCCGCTCGCACAAGAAGCCCAAGAACACATCATTCTCAAAAACGACATGAAAGCCCGTGCCATTTTCAACATTGGAGCAGAATATCAGTTGGGCAAGGTGACCTTAGGACTCAATGTGCGCAATCTCTTCAATACGAAATACGAGCGCAGCGGTATGAACACCAAGCTGATTCCTCAGAAAGGACGCTGGTATATGTTCGACATTGCCTATAAGTTCTGAAGCTATAATCCCTATTTTCCCGCCATTTTATTGATTAAGCGCAAAAATAACATTATTTAATATAGATTTTGCAATTTAGACTTTGCAAATTGAGAGAAAAGTTGTACCTTTGCACACGTTTTAAAACAAATCACGGCAAATGGAGGCTTTTTTCAGGACACATCGGTACCTTGTGGAGCATGTCAATGCACCAGTTCGTCGAACCCTTATGGACGAGATCAACTGGAACGACAGGCTGATTGGCATCAAGGGCACCAGAGGTATTGGAAAAACCACCTTCTTGCTGCAATACGCCAGAGAGAAGTTTGATATTAACGACCGTCAGTGTCTGTATATCAACATGAACAATTTCTACTTCCAAGGACACGGCATTGCAGACTTCGCAGGTGAATTCTATCATCATGGTGGACGAACACTCCTCATCGACCAGGTGTTTAAACAGCCTGACTGGAGTACTGAACTGCGCAAGTGTTACGACCTCTACCCCAACCTCAGGATTATCTTTACAGGTTCGAGTGTGATGCGTCTGAAGGATGAGAATCCAGAACTCAACGGCATCGTAAAATCCTACAATCTCCGAGGTTTCTCCTTCCGCGAGTTTATCAATCTGCTGACAGGTAACAATTTCCGTGCCTATACCCTCGATGAGATTCTGAACGATCATGAGCGCATCATCAAGCAGATACTCCCCAAGGTGTCGCCCAACCGCTATTTTCAGGATTATATCCACCACGGCTTCTATCCCTTCTTCCAGGAGCATCGCAACTATAGCGAGAACCTGCTGAAGACCATGAACATGATGACCGAGGTTGATATCCTGCTCATCAAGCAAATCGAGTTGAAGTATCTCACCAAGATCAAGAAACTCTTCTACCAGATTGCCGAGGAAGGATCCAAAAAAGCCCCCAATGTGAGCAAGCTCGCCAACGACATCGAGACCTCACGCGCCACCGTGATGAACTATATCAAGTATCTCACCGACGCCCGTCTGCTCAACCTTATTTATCCCTTTGGCGAAGACTTCCCCAAGAAGCCAGCCAAGGTGATGCTCCACAACTCCAATCTGCTCTATGCCATCTACCCCATTCAGGTGGAGAAACAGGAAGCGATGGAAACCTTCTTCGTCAACTCGATGTGGAAGGACCATAAGGTGAACACCGGCAGTCGCGAGTGCAACTATCTGGTCGACGGCCATCTGAAGTTCCGCATCATGGATGCCCAGCAGACGCAGCGCACAAAGTTCCAGAACGACGTGATTTACGCACGATATAACACAGAAATCGGACGAGGCAATCAGATTCCGCTCTGGTTGCTCGGCTTCCTATATTAGTTAGTAATAATTATTAGGTTTTTATTTTATATTTATCTAAACAAATGGCAAAAGAAAAGAAATTTATCACCTGTGATGGTAACGAGGCTGCAGCTCATGTGAGCTATATGTTCTCGGAGGTAGCTGCTATCTACCCCATCACCCCGAGCTCACCAATGGCTGAGCACGTTGACGAGTGGGCCGCCCGTGGTCGCAAGAACCTCTGGGGCCAGACCGTCTCAGTTCAGGAAATGCAGTCAGAGGCTGGTGCTGCCGGTGCCGTTCACGGTTCACTGCAGGCTGGTGCGCTGACCACCACATTTACCGCTTCTCAGGGCTTGCTCCTGATGATTCCTAACATGTACAAGATTGCTGGTGAGCTGATTCCCTGCGTATTCGACGTTTCTGCCCGTACGCTGGCTTCACACTCTCTGTGTATCTTCGGTGACCACCAGGACGTGATGGCTTGCCGCCAGACTGGTTTCGCTATGCTCTGCGAAGGCAGTGTACAGGAGGTAATGGATATGACCGCCGCTGCTCACTTGGCTTCTCTCGAGACCTGCGTTCCGTTCGTAAACTTCTTCGACGGTTTCCGCACCTCTCACGAGTATCACAAGATCGAGTTGCTCGACCAGGAGGATGTTCGTCCGCTCGTCAAGGAAGAGTACATCAAGCGTTTCCGCGATCGTGCTATGTCGCCTGAGCGTCCTATCACTCGCGGTACCGCTGAGAATCCCGAGACCTTCTTCACACACCGTGAGGCCTGCAACCCCTACTACGATGCAGTTCCCGAGGTGGTTGAGAAGTATCTGGGCGAGCTCTCTAAGATTACCGGTCGTGAGTATCACTTGTTCTCATACTACGGAGCTGAGGATGCCGACCGCATGATTATCCTGATGGGTTCTGCTACCGATGCAGCCCGTGAGGCTATCGACTACCTGAATGCCAACGGCCAGAAGGTTGGTATGATCAGCGTTCACCTCTATCGTCCGTTCTCAGTGAAGCACCTGCTGGCTGCTGTTCCCAAGACCGTCAAGAAGATTGCCGTTCTGGACCGCACC
>CACWSX010000042.1 GCA_902763615.1 uncultured Prevotellaceae bacterium
CATACTTCACCGTAGCACCTGCCGGAGCCGTCACAGTGATGCCGTGCGCCTGACCGTCATAAGCGCCGGTATAGCCTGTGGCGCTCACTGTCATCGTAGCAGTCCCCACGCTGAGCGTATAGGTAGCGGTCTTCGCTGCATAGGTGTAATTTGTGCCGTCTGTCACCGTTGCCGTGATGGTGGTTGATCCATTACCAACGATGGTCACTTCACCAGAAGTTGCGTTTACGGTAGCCACATTCGTGTTCGACGAGCTATAACTCACTGCGCCATCACCGGTATTGGTGAGCGAGTTTGTGAAAGGAGCATCGCCAAAGGTCTTGCCCACACTAGCTGTTGCATAGCTGATGCTGGCTGACGCTTTTGAAATACTGACAACCGCACTGCCGGTAACCGTCGTATAATTAGCCTTCGTCACCTCATAGTAGACGGTATAGCTGCCAGCGTTCGTATATGTAGGCGAAGCATTGAGGTTATAAGTGCCGGCACTCGTGCCATACTTCACGGTTGCACCTGCCGGAGCAGTCACAGTGATGCCGTGCGCCTGACCGTCATAAGCGCCGGTATAGCCTGTGGCGCTCACTGTCATCGCAGCTGTCCCCACGCTGAGCGTATAAGTAGCCGTCTTTGTCGCATAGGTGTAATTCGTGCCGTCTGCTACGGTAGCCGTAATAACGGCAGAACCATTACCCACGATGGTCACTTCACCAGAAGTTGCGTTAACGGTAGCCACATTCGTGTTCGACGAGCTATATGTCACTGCGCCGTCACCAGTCTTTGTAAGGGCATTAGTAAAGGCTGCATCGCCGAAGGTCTTGCTGATGCTGGATGTTGCATAGCTGATGCTACCAGCGGCCTTGCCAATAGTGACATTGATGGGGCCAGCCTCAGCAACATCGTTGTAATTGGCATCACCTACAACCTTATAGTAAACAGCGTAACTTCCCACTTCCGTAGCTGATGGAATCGTTGTACCGTAGGTGCCACCTGCACCCAACTTGTATTGCAGGGTTCCTGCAGTGACGCTTCCTGCATTAACAAGAGCCTGAGCACTTCCCGTATAGGCAAGGCCGGTCTTTGCCGTCGGAGCCGTCACTGTCGGCGTTGCCTTCACAATCTTGAAGGTCGTAGAGGCCGTACCTGTGAAGTTTCCTTTACCTGTGATTGTCACAGTAGGCACATCATTTGCTGTAACAGGAACATTGGTGTTGCTGGAATAGCTGAAGTCGAAGTCAGTACCTTTCACGAGTGTCGCAGATCCCAAAGTCACGGTAGGCTCCGGTTTAATCTCGTTACCCGTATAGGTCTGATCAGGAATGGTACTGAATTGTGCACCAGTCAGGCTCTTTGCAGTAATCGTGAACGACTTCTCAACGGTACCGGTAAAGTTTCCCTTACCCGTAATAGTAGCCTTGCCTGTGCCAACATTGGTATTGTCGGAATAGTTCACCGTATAATCGGTATCGAGAACAGGCATAGGTTCTCCCTTTTCCACAGTAATATTAACAGCAGGTGTCTTAGCGGTACCATCATAGACATACGAATCGGTGGCTAAAGAATACGTTGTCCCGTTAGCTGTCAACAATCTTGGCAAAATATTAAAGCTCTTGGTTGCATAACCTGTATACTTCTTACTTGAGGCCAATGCCGTTATCTTTACCGTACCTGTACCTGCGTTGAGATTATTGGATTCATAGCTGTACTCCGTTGGTGGTACATAGACGCCATTATCATAAACCGTGATTCCTGGAGTAATGTTTTGTCCAGAATAAGTCTGGTCCGGAATATCTTGAATCATATCGCTTGACAACGATTTCTTATTAACTGTCAGACTAAAACTCCCCAATTTGTACGACAAAGCAGCTCCATTGCTATTTGTCTGATTAAGAACTGTCACACCACTAGGTGATGGAGATGGAAGGTATGATGCGGAATAGCTTTCTGTATCAGCACCATTGATAGTAATGACTCCGGTACTTGAATTGATTGGGTTTGTAGGTGCTGTTGTTCCATTCGTATTGTTTGAATATGCTACCGTAGCACCGTTCGGCAGTTCTGGAACAATGTTTGGAGCATTGACAGTCCCGTTAGGCTGATAAGTAGCAGTCATTGCGCTCTCCGCAAAGCCAAATAACGTCCCTATCTCATTACTACTCTTTGCCGTTCCACACTGGACATAAACGGTGACGGTGCAAGGGCCCTGTAAGCCAAATCCTGTTCCATTATACTCAGTGTTAGTGACATCAGCCAGCGAAGCACTGGCATAGTCAATTGAATAATAACCTTTCAAGAATCCATTATAATTTGTAAAATTGCTAAAAATAGCCTTATCACTATCATAACTATAAGACAAGTAAGGGGCGCTCAAAGTCACCTTTCCTGTCATAACAATCTTTTTTAGGACGATGGTCTCGTCAGAAGTATTACTGCCATTGGTTAGGATAAAAAACACACCAGAAGCACTCTGTGAGGATGAAGCTTGCAATTGATAACGGATGCCATCTGAAGTAGTCGTTGGACCGCTAACCTGGAAACCAGCATTCGCAGCATCAATCGACACATTCTGCAGCGCAGCAGCAAAATAAAGGTCAATCTGGTCAATAACAAGATTGAGAGAACCTGTCATAGGGCTAAAATGGGCATAATAGACAGGGTAGTAGTTGTGCAGCGGCGCATTAGGATTGCTTTGATGTTGAAGTGTAATCTGAATGCCGCTGTTGTAAGAAGGTGAAGCACCACCAGTGACTCTCCAAGTTCCTCCTTCTACGGCTGACAATGCTGGTATAGTGGCTTGATATTCAGTAACTGTCGTGATGGAATTGGCATTGAAAGTCTGCGTAATTACAGTTGATACTTGCGCCCACATTCCTTGCGGGATGAGCATCATGGTAAAGAGCACCAAAAGGATTCTAGTCTGTAATTTTTTCATAATGGTTATATTATATGTTTATAATTTCAGTTGATTTCTTTCTGGTTGCAAAGATACGAAGAATTTATGAAACGACCAAATTATAACCCTAAAAAAGCACGTTCATATAATTTGTTTGTGAAATACGACAGAAAATGTCATCCTGACCAATGTGACATGTGGTCAAAATGGTCATTATGGTCAATTGTCATTAAGGATTCTGAGGTAGGGAATTTGTTCTACTATAATATATAAATATATATATTATAGTAGATAATTTTGCATTCCCAAAAACGTTAATGACAATTGACCATAATGACCACATTTATAAGACATTGCGAGATAAGACACACTGCCTTTTTTGAGAAATAATTTGGAAGTGCTTTGAATTTTTCGTACCTTTGCATTGTCAAAGAAAAAAGACGAAATTTGCGACCTAACTAGGTAACAAAATTTTCCTAGCGCACGAGCACCTGTTTCATAGGCTTCGCACATAATTACCCCCTCAATATAAATAACGAAATATATTTACACAGCAGCCAAAGAATCCAAAAGAAAAACAAAACTGTCGCCGTAAGAAACAGCGACAGTTAATATGAAAAGCGAGGGACGAACTAGCGTTATCCCTGCAAGCTATCGAACTTCTTCAGCAGGGCGTTGATGCGCTCCACGCTATCGGGATCCTTGTCGTTCTGTGCAATCAGTTCGAGGTTGTGGCGGATATCGGCCATCTTGTCGAACAAGAGCAGAGCCTGCTCGTAGCCCTTACCAATACTGTCAAAGTTTTTCGAAAGCGAGTCATAATCCTCCAACAGACGCTGCTGCTCGTTGACACGCTTCTCGTAGTCCTTCAGAAGCTGTTCTCTATCCTCATTCTGCTTCTTGACAGACTTCGCTTGCAGGAACAAGGCCACAGCCAATGCACCTACAACAACGGCCAAAACGATAATAATGATTGTCATAGTGCTTAATCCTTTTTCTGTTCAACCTTCATAAACTTCGTAAAGCCCGTCATAGCGAGCACCTTGTAGATTTCAGGGCTGACGTTGGTCATCTTAAACTGTCCGCGCTGTTGCATCACGGTACGCATGGTCTTCTGGATGATACGGAGACCCGAGCTGGCCATGTAGGTCAGTTCCGAGCAATCCATCTCCAAATCCACGCCACCATCCTTCAATGCCGGCTGGATGTCGGCTTCAAACTGATTCGCATTCATTGTGTCGATACGACTACCTGTCTTAATGATGGTCTTACCATTCTCTTTCAAAATCTGTGTCATAATCTTTCTTGTTTATTGTTTTGTTAATTACTTTGATCATCGATTCCCTTAGTCATCGTCAACAGGTTCTTGCCTTCCAGACGCTGGTAGGTCACCTTGTTCATGATGTTTTTGACGATAAAGATACCCATACCGCCTAGTTCCCGGTCGGCCGGGTTGACGTCAAGATCGGCGTCTTCCTTGGCCGTAGGGTCGAATTCCTTGCCCTGATCGCTCAAGACAAAGGTCAACTCCTTACCGTCGCTCTTAGCCAGCAATTCAATGTCGGCCACTTCTCCTTGCGGATAAGCATAGAAAATCACATTGGTCACCATTTCCTCCATGACAAGGTTCAGGTTCATCTGCAACTCCATGCTGAGCCCAAGTTCTTCGCCGATTTCCTCAACGAACTGGGCAACCTTCTCCAGTTCGCTGATCTGATTTTTGATGCGGAGTTCCTTTCTCATACACTTATAGATTTTGTTATTAGCTATTTCTTGATTACTTTCAGACAAAGCATAGTCAGGTCGTCGTTAGGATCGGCGCCATCACGATGCTTTTCCACCTCAGAGGCCAGCAGTTCGATGGTCTGTCGGGAACTCTCGAAAGGTGTCGTCTCAAGGATTTCCAGCAGGCGCTCATCAGAGAACTGCGTCTGTTCACGATTCTCAGCCTCGTTAAGGCCGTCGGTATAGACAAACAACGGCTGGTTGCTGATATCTGCAATCTCCTCGCCCTCGTATTCAAACTCAGGCATCAGGCCGATAGGCAGGTTGGGAATCATCTCGATGAATTCGGTCTTGCCGTCGCCAATGAGTACCGGCGGGTTGTGACCGGCATTGCAGAAGTGCAGATGACCTGTCGTGAGGTCAACCAGTCCGATAAACATAGTGACAAACATACCTTGCTCATTGTCATCGCCTGATAGCGCATCGTTGATATGCGTAGCAATCTCTGCCGGCTGCATCTTCTGTGCTGCGAGCGTGCGGAAAAGACGTGTGGCCTGAGCCATGAACAACGAGGCAGGCACGCCCTTGCCCGATACGTCGCCGAGGCAGAAGTAGAGCAGGTCGCCCAGAAGCAGATAGCCATACAGGTCGCCTCCCACCTCCTTGGCCGGCGTCATCGAGGCAAAGAGATCGAGGTCGTCGCGCTCCGGGAACTGGCTTGGCACCATCGACATCTGGATATTTCGGGCAATACGCAAGTCGCTTTCGATACGCTCCTTGGCAGCCGTCGTCTCTTCCAGCTGATCGTATGCCGTCAGCAGTTGCTGGTGGGTTTCCTCCAGTTTACCATGCGCCTGTTCCAGACTCTCGTGAGCCTTTTTCAGACGACGGGCTGAACGAATGCGGAAGTAGAGGAAAATAGCAAGCGAAAGCACGACAATAGCGGCAATGGCAATGATACTGCGCATCTGTTCCTCCTGTCGCTTCATGCGTTCCTCATCGAGAGCGTATTTGGTATTCATCTCTGCCAGCTGACGCTTGGTGTCGCTGGTGTTAATAGAGTCGTTGATCTGATACATCTCGTTATAGAGCATGGCAGCTTCTGCATGACGACCCAGATGCGTTAATATTTCGGCTCTCTGCTGCTTGACACGAATGAGTTCTGCCATATCACCCACCCCCTCATGAAGCGTCAACAGCTGGTCGCTCTGCAACAGGGCTTCCGGATAGAACTCAAGCATGATGAGATAACGGATACGATAGAAAAGCCAGGCGCGATAACAAGGAGAATCTTCTATAGAAATAAAACCACGGGCTTCTTCAAGCATTTTCTCAGCCTGCTCCATCTTCCCAAGGCCAAGGGCCGCCTGCGCACACCCGAGATAATAATAAGCCCAATTGGGAAGCATACCAGGATGATTGCTGCTGATTTGCTTTTCTTCTATGAATGTATCCAGGAAATTTCGCCAACGAACGGTCAACTTCTCCAGATCGGTATAACGGCCTTGTTTCTCCAAGACATCGCATTCCGACGAGAACAGTTCTGCCAACACCAAGGGGATCGGCGTCTGCTCCATCAGGATATCAATGCCTCGCTGGTAAATCTCGCGGGCCTCATCGAGGTTGTTCATGTTGTAATAGGCATTACCCATCACATAACAGGCGAGTCCGCTACCAAAGTCGTTATTATGCTCTTTAGCCTGATTATACATCTTCTCGGCTTCCTTCAGACCTGCCGTCAGAGAGCCATCGTAAACATAGGTATTGACCAGACAACTCCAGGCCTCGTAAAACCGCTCAGAAGAGCCGTTCTCGTGGATGAATGACAAATCTTCGGGTGCATACTGATAGATAGAGTCGTTCTGGTCATTGTTATAGAACAGTTCAATGCGGAAATACCTGGCATCGCTCTCTTCGGTCTTATCACCTTGACGCTGGGCTTCTTTCAGATACTCGTTCAAGTTATGCCACATGAGATCATAGTCATCACCTTCCAGACTTTGCTCATATAACTGGCACAACCATTCCAAGCGGTCTTTACCCTGAGCATGCTCCAATTTCTTCTTGATGTCGTCGGTGTCTGTTGCAAAGACACTCACCATCGCCATCAAGAGACACATGCTGACAAGCAATCGACCCAGATTCATACACCTTCAGTGATTAATTAGTGATTGTGCAAAAATACAAATAGTTTTCGAAATAGCCAACTTTTTAGGCAAAAACTTCCCAAAAGCCGGCCATTTTAATGAAAAAACAAAAGAATATGAGGATAATCAGCGTATAAAAACACAAAAAAATGGGACTCCTTAGAGCCCCATTCTTGCATATCGTAGTACCAAACTGATTAGCACTGAGCGAGTTTACCGTCAGAACCGAGCACATTCACGATCTTGTGGATGTACATCTTCTTCATGTTCTCACGAGCAGGCTTCAGATACTGACGAGGATCGAAGTCTCCAGGATGCTCAGCCAGGTGCTGACGGATAGCAGCCGTCATAGCCAGACGAGAGTCGGAGTCGATGTTGATCTTGCAGACAGCGCTCTTAGCAGCCTTACGCAGCTGCTCCTCGGGGATACCGATAGCGGCCTCGAGCTTGCCACCGAACTTGTTGATGGTGTTTACCTCGTCCATAGGAACTGAAGAAGAACCGTGAAGCACGATGGGGAATCCGGGGAGCTTCTTCTCAATCTCTGCGAGGATGTCGAATGCCAATGGGGGCGGAACGAGCACACCGTTCACGAGGGTGCACTGTTCGGGAGTGAACTTATGAGCACCATGAGAAGTACCGATGGAGATAGCCAGAGAGTCGCAACCTGTACGGGTAGCGAAGTCGATCACCTCCTCAGGCTTGGTGTAATGAGACTCTGCAGCAGCAACCTCATCCTCAACACCAGCGAGCACGCCGAGCTCAGCCTCAACGGTCACGTCGAACTGATGAGCGTAGTCAACCACCTTCTTAGCCAGTGCAATGTTCTCCTCATAAGGCAGTGAAGAACCGTCGATCATCACTGAAGAGAAGCCCATGTCGATACAATCCTTGCAGAGCTCGAAGCTGTCACCGTGGTCTAGGTGAAGCACGATCTCAGGATGCTCACAGCCGAGCTCCTTAGCATAAGCCACAGCACCCTCAGCCATATAGCGGAGGATCGTAGCGTTGGCGTAGTTACGAGCGCCCTTGGAAACCTGCATGATAACAGGAGACTTTGTCTCAACAGCAGCCATTACGATGGCCTGCATCTGCTCCATGGTGTTGAAGTTGAAAGCGGGGATAGCATAACCACCGGCAACTGCTCTCTTAAACATCTCGCGGGTATTCACGAGACCCAAATCCTTGTAATTTACCATAACAATCTAAAATTTAAATATTTACGATTTACGTTTTTTTTCTTAATCGTGTGCAAAGGTACAAATTTAAAGTGAATAGTGAATAGTGAATGGTGAATATTTTGCTGCTGCCAAGGGGATTTTTTATTTTATTTGCAATGGCGACGAGCAGAACGGCTGATTTTGCCAAATTCACTTTTCACTTTTCAATATTCACTTTCCACTATTTACGATCATGACAGCGTATGCATGTCAAGATACTGCTGCACCTCCTCCTTATAGTTGTCAGAGATGGGGATAAAGATATCCCCGAAGACGATACGGAAGCGGTCGATAGAGCGAACCTCCGGCATGTGAACGATATAAGAGCGATGGGTGCGCAGGAACTCCGGACGAGGCAGATAATCCTCCAGTTTCTTCATACTCATCAGCGACATGATCTTCTCTCCGTTTTTCAGGCAGATGCGTACATAGTCCTTCAAACCTTCTACATAAAGGATATCGTCAAGATGGACACGCAAAAGCTTGTATTCGCTCTTGATAAACATGATCCGGTCATCGTTATAGGCCTCACGCTTCTGAAGCATATTATACCAGTCTTGCGCTTTTTCCGTCGCACGAAGGAAGTCCTCATAGCTAATGGGCTTCAACAGATAATCGAGGGCATTCACCTTATAGCCTTCAAGGGCATATTGGGGAAAGGCCGTTGTAAAAATAATCTTGGTGTCTTTGGGCAAGATCTTAGCAAACTCAACACCGCTGAGTTCAGGCATCTGAATATCCAGGAACAAGAGCGGTACGGGGTTGTCACGCAAATCACGCATGGCGGTAATCGCGCTATTATAGGTACCCGTCAGATTCAGATAGGGTGTTTTCTTTACATAACTTTCCAGAAGACCTGCAGCCAATGGCTCGTCATCAATGATGGCACAATTAATTGTCATAGTTCCAGTTCTTATTAAAAAATGTTTATAATTGAATGGTTATTTTCGAATAGTAAGTACAGTTATCAGGACCGGTTCCCTTTTCCCAGACATAGCGGTTCGGATACAACAAATCAAGACGTCGCTGAACCTGTTCCAAACCGATGCCGTGACCACTACGATCTTGTTCTGGTTTCGGGAAGTATGAGTTCTCGATAGAGCAAATCAACTTTTTCTCGTCACCTCCAGGTGGTACGTCGGCCTTGATGAGAATGCGGATAAAACTGGGTTCTGTCAGACTGACACCATGCTTAAAAGCGTTCTCAAACAGAGAGATGAAGATTAACGGGGCCACCTTGATATCGGCATCCGGGACAATCTTCTGAAATGTCACATCCACCGAATTAGGAAGACGGATCTTCATCAGGTTGACGTAATTTTCAAGAAACTGTATCTCATCCTGCAAATTGACAGAGTCCAACATATTATCGTAGAGCATGTGTCGCAGCATCTTCGACAACTGCTGGATGGCATTCTGGGCACGATAGGTGTCCATCGCCGTCAACGCATAGATATTGTTCAATGTATTCAGGAGGAAGTGGGGATTGATCTGTGAGCGCAGGCTTTTCAACTCGGCTTCCGTACGGTCGGCCTCAGCCCTGACGCGTGCCGTCTCAGCATACTTACGGGCATTGTCGGCCCAGAACCACCGTTGCGCCAAAGCGATACAGGTGGCGGCTGTCGCAAAGATACCGAAGTTGATCAGGTCTCTCACATAGAAGAAGAACTCATCGATGCCATCGGGATTTCTGGGCATCAATACACCTGGCTGAAATAGCACACGGGAGTAGTCCATCCAATAGTGCAGCAGGATCGAGAAACTTACCGCCATCAGCACATTTATCATCAGGTAATAGCGATGCTTACCCTGCACGAAATACTTGGGCGTAAGCCAGAAATAGTTGACATAGAAGACCACCATCAGCAATAATGGCGACATACAGTTCATCACATACTGGAGCATTGTCATGCCGGTACCGCGCATATATTGCATCGGCGACAAGAACATATAGGCCCAAAAGACAACGTGAAGGAAATACTTCAGCCGTTTGTCCAACATCACTTTACCTATTACTTCCCTCTTACTCATGGCGAATAGCTTCTATAGGATCCATATTTGCAGCCTTCTGTGCAGGAATATAACCGAAGAGCACACCGATGAACACACAAACGAGGAAGGACACGTAGATACTCCAGGCAGGCACGCTCGACGGCATGCCGAAGGAGGAGATGAACGTGCTCACCCCTACCCCGACAAGGACACCGATCAGGCCTCCCGTCACTGATATCAATACCGATTCGATGAGAAATTGCAAGGAAATGACGGGTCCGGTGGCACCGACGGCCATACGGAGACCAATTTCCTTTGTACGCTCCGTCACAGAGACGAGCATGATGTTCATGATGCCGATACCGGCTACGAGCAGCGAGAAGGCTGCAGCCACCACGAGGATGATGGTCACGGTGTCCATCGTCGACGACATCGTCTCCATCATCTCAGCTTGCGAACGGATGGTGAAGTCATCGACTGCCTCATCCTTCAGTTTATGATTGTCGCGCAGCATCTGCGTCAGCTCATCGATGGCAGCATCTGACAATTCCTCCGTAAGGGCAGAACAGACAATACTGGAGAAATAGGTCTGGGCAGCAATACGCTTCATCACCGTCGTATAGGGCGCGATAATCACATTATCCTGGTCCATACCCCATGAGTTATAGCCCTTCGACTTCAGCACGCCCACCACACGCATGGGGATCGACTTGAAGCGGATGGTCTTACCAATAGGGTCGGTATGATCGCCAAAGAGTTCTTTGACGACGGTTGCACCGATGACACACACCTTACCGGCCTTCTTGATGTCCTCCTCAGTAAAGCACTCACCTTCCTCAATGACCCACTGGCGAATATCGAGATAGTCGATCGACTCACCATACATCGAGGCATTGGTATTGTTGTTACCATAGATAGCCTGTCCGCTGGCAGTGACCTCAGGTGACACCTTCGACACAAATTTCTTCTCGCGGACAATACGTTCGTAGTCGGCCATCTTCAACGTCTGCATGGCGGAAGGATCCTGACGCACGCCACCTCGCATATCAGCACCCGGACGGATGGTCAGCAGGTTAGTGCCCATCGTGGAGAGTTCCGTACGAATACTCTCCTTCGAGCCTTGTCCGATAGCCATCATAATGATGACAGCTGCCACACCGATGATGATACCCAACATCGAGAGGAAGGAGCGCATCTTATTATTAGCTACCGCCTTCAGACTAACTTTTATGAGATTCAGTATATTCATATTTAATCGTCTTGTGGTGCAGGCAGTTTGGCAAGGGCCTCAGCTGCCGATTTGATATTCGTATTAATGGTATCCTCACGAATCTTACCGTCGCGCAGATTGATGTTACGACTGGCGTATTCGGCAATCTCAGGGTTGTGGGTCACGAAGATGATCGTGTTACCCTGCTTGTAGAGTTCCTGGAAGAGCACGAGCATCTCGAACGAAGTACGGGTGTCGAGGTTACCAGTAGCCTCATCGGCAAGGAGCACGGCCGGATTGTTCACCAAAGCACGGGCAATGGCGACGCGCTGCATCTGACCACCCGACATCTGATTCGACTTGTGATACATACGGTCACCCAGTCCTACGGCCTGCAGAGCCTTGATGGCTTTCTCACGACGCTCGGCAGCAGAAATCTCGGAGTTGTACATCAACGGCAGTTCTACATTCTCCAAAGCTGTCGTCTTCGGCAACAGGTTATAACTTTGAAACACGAAGCCGATCTTACGGTTACGCAGTTTGGCACGCTTGGTCTTCGACATCGTACGCACACTGATGCCATCGAGGAAGTATTCACCGCTGGTAGGCGTATCGAGACAGCCCAACTGGTTCAGCAGCGTCGACTTGCCGGAGCCGGAGGTTCCCTGAATAGTCACGAACTCACCCTCGTAGATCTTGAACGAGACGCCCCGAAGAGCCTTCACCGTTTCCTCGCCTACCTGGAAGTAGCGTTTCACATTCTGCAGTTCGATGACGACTTTTCTATTATCCTCTGCCATACCTTACTGTCTTCTTGGTGCCTGACCACCACCGTTAGCATTCTGTCCGCCCTGTCCTCCTTGGGCACCGCCTCTGTTATTGCCTCGCGGACGCGGCATGAAGGGGTTCTGGGTCTGCTGTTGTGGCATACCCATCTCACCGCCGGAGATCGTAAAGTCGGTGAGGACATCCGTTCCGGCAGCGACACCACTGACGATTTCTGTCAGCACGCCATTGGTCGTACCGGTCACCACCTTGTGGGCCTTGAACACATTGCCCTCCTTCGTCCATACCTTGAAGGGGCCTTCGCAGTCCTCCACCGTCTCATCCTTCTGCAACAGGGCCTCGTTGGGCTGGAAGCGCAGCGCCTTGGCGGGAACGACAAGCACATTGTTCTTCTCAAGTGTAAATATGGTAACATTGGCCGTCAGACCGGGCTTCAGCTTCAGATCGTTGTTGGGTGCAGAAATCACCACCTCATAAGTAACAACGTTGCTCTCGGTCGTAGCCTGCTGGCGTACCTGCGTCACTGAGCCCTCAAACTTATCGTCGGGGAAAGCATCAACCGTGAAACTCACACGCTGACCTTCCTTTACGCCACCGATGTCGGCCTCGTCGATATCAGCAATCACACGCATGTTTGTCAAATCCTGGGCAATGGTGAACAACTCAGGGGTATTGAAGGATGCAGCCACCGTCTGGCCTTCCTCCACAGCCTTCGATAACACGACGCCATCGATAGGCGATGTGATAGTAGCATAGCCAAGGTTCGTCTGAGCGCGCTGCACACTCTCACGCGACTGTGCCACCTGCTGCTTCGACTGTTCGTACTGCAGACGGGCACTCTCAAACTCGTCGGCACTCACCAGACCCTTCTCAAAGAGCGTCTTATAGCGTTCAAAGTTACTCTGCTGGTAGTTCAGCGAACTCTGTGCCGAAGCGAGACTGGCCTTCTGAGCATTCAATTCACTGATCAAGTTCGTGCGGTCGAGTTCTGCAATCACCTGACCTTTCTTCACCACAGAATTGTAATCTACATAGAGATGACTCACAATACCCGACACCTGTGTACCGACAGTCACACTCGTCACAGGTTCGATGGTTCCCGTTGCAGTGATGGAGGTCTGGATATTACCAGTTTCAACCTTCGCCGTATCAAACGACACCTTCTCTTCTTTCTTTCCGCCCGACAGCAGGTTATACGCGATAATCAGCGCAATGACCACTGCTATGGCAATCCAAAGTTTCTTATTCTTCATATCCTATTTTTGTTTTTATTTCTTACCTCTTACTTCTCTCAAGAATATCTCCCGCCGCATAGAAGTTCAGCATCTGCTTATTGTAGATGGTCTGATATTTCGACTGCAACTGGTTCTGCTGGGCAGAAAGCAGATTGTCCTTGCCCTGCATCAGTTCCACAATGTTCTTCAGACCCAAACGGAACTGCTCAGAAAGCAGATCATAAGATTGCTGGGCACTCTCCACACTGAGTGAAGCGGCCTTATACTTCTCCTGATTGGTGGTTGCATTTACCCAGAACTGCTGGATGTCGCTATAGAGGGTCTTCTGCTGATCCTGCAAGTCGAGCTGTGCCTGCAACTGCTGAATCTTGGCCTTATTCACAGCCGTCTTTGTAGAACGTCCATCTACGATGGGTACACTTACACCCAGACCCAACGATGTATTCACATTGTTCTTCACCTGATTGCCCCAACCGCTACTATTCAACGAGTTCGTCGAGGTGGTCACACCGCCGTTCAGACTGATATTCGGCATCCATCCGGCCTTCGCGATATTCAGACTCACGTCGCTGCTCTTGATGGCAAGCTGCGAACGCTCTATCTCCGGACGACTCAGGAGCGCTTGCTCATAGATGGTATGCAACAAGGGGATGGGTGCGAGGATCTGCGCGTCACTGATCTCGGGTATTGCCACATCGAAGTCTGTTTCATCGGTAATCTCCAGCAACTGCTTCAACTGCAGTTTGTAAGTCATCAACTGACTCTTGGCTTCCACGATGTTATACTCGTCGTTGGCGCGCTGCGAAGTCAACTGGGCAAGGTCAGCCTTCGACATCTTACCTACATTCACCATTTCCTGTCCGCGTTCCTCATTCTTCTTAGCCGTCTCCAGCGTCTGCTCACTCACCCTTACGCTCTCGTCGATGTAAAGTATCTGCGTGAATATCTGTGCGATACGCTCCTGAATGGTATTTGCAGTCTCACGAGCCTGCAGGTCTGCCTGCTGCTCTGCAATAGCGTCGAGTTTCACGGTGTTGGTATTACGGCCACCGTTCCAAACGGTCCACTGCCCGCTCAACGAATAGCTTCCATTGTACGAAGTCTTGTTCACCTTTGTATTTACCACACCATTGGTCACCGTCGAGATACCCGTATCCTTCCAAGGCTGATAGCCAAGACTCTGGTTGGTCGATGCACTGAGTGTGGGTAACAATGCGGCCTTCGCCCCTTTCAGATCTTCCGTAGCGCTCTGTTTCTGCAGCTGCGACTTCTTCAGCGTGATGTTATTCGCCATTGCATAGTCGATACAGTCCTGCAGCGTCCATCGCTTCTGCGCAAAAGAAGCGGAGCACGAAAGGATAAGCACAAAAAGCAGCGCAAGTCTTTTTTCCATATACATTTTTTATATTAATAATAACGTTTACACAATAACATGGGTGCAAAGGTACAAACAAACCACCAAACAAAAGAATGTTATAGACAAGAATTGGCGGTTAATAGACTTTAACCGCCAATTCTTCGATAAAACATACGATAGTTAATCAATTTAACGGTTCTAATGTCAGTGTTTCGCCCTTCTGGGTCTTGACATCATATTCATAAACCTTACGGATATCGATACTATGTTGCTCCTTCTTTTCCTTCGAAACGAGCGGTGTCTTCACCTTGGCACCTGACAGGAATGCATTCGGACAGTCACCCTTTGCCGGTTTCAGTCCTTTGCCCTTCAGAGGTACATAGGAACGGACTCTCAACACGCCACCCAATTCTGATTTGATGCTGGCAGATGTCAACTGTCCACCTTCCCAGATCTCGTCGACGACAAAACCGCCGCGCGCCCGCAAACCTTTCACTTCGCCCTTCGACCAGGCATCGGGCAGGGCAGGCAACAGATGGACGGCACCATCATGGCTCTGGAGCAACATCTCAGCAATACCGGCAGCACAGCCGTAGTTGCCATCAATCTGGAAAGGCGGATGGGCATCAAAGAGATTCGGATAGGTACGTCCATCAGGATATTGCCTTGCACTACGGTCATCGGGCAACAGATGGAGCATATTCGATAAAATCTTCAACGCGTGGTTTCCATCGAGCATTCTCGCCCAGAAATTCACCTTCCAGCCTAAGCTCCAACCCGTCGCCATATCACCGCGCTGCGCCAATGTTGTGGCAGCAGCAGAGAACAGTTCCGGATGCTGATAAGGAGATATCTGATTCGAAGGATAGAGTCCATAAAGGTGAGAAACGTGACGATGCTCGTCCTTAGGATTATCGGCATCGATCAACCACTCCTGCAACTGCCCGTACTTACCGATCTGCATCGGCGGGAGATCAGCCAGCGTGGCGGTCAGACGTTTCTTCAGAGCGGCATCCTTCACACCCAGCACCTGCATGGCGGAGAGGGCGTTGCTCAGCACATCGAAGACTATTTGGTTGTCCATCGTCGAACCTGCCGTCACCGTAGTGCCCTTTCCATCCGGTCCATGCTCCGGCGATACCGTAGGCACCGTCATCAGCCAACCATACTGCGGATGACGCTGCACATAGTCGAGCAGGAACTCTGCGGCACCGCGCATCACGGGATACTGTTTTTTCAGGAAGGCCTTGTCGCCAGTAAACAAATAGTGCTGCCAGAGATGGGTGGTCAGCCAGGCGCCGCCTGTCGGGAACATACCCCAAGTGGTACCATCCACAGGTCCGGCGATACGCCACAGGTCGGTATTATGATGAGCCACCCAACCACCGCAGCCATACATCTCCTTCGCAGTCACAGCGCCGGTTTCGCTCAAATCATCAATCATCGAGAACAAAGGCTCTGCGGCCTCGCTCAGATTACCGACATCGGCAATCCAGTAGTTCATCTCGGTATTGATGTTAATCGTATACTTCGAGTCCCAAGGCGCATTCATCTTGTCGTTCCACACGCCCTGCAGATTAGCGGGCTGTCCACCGGGCTGAGAAGCACAAATCAGCAGATAACGGCCGTATTGGAACATCAGGGCTGCCAGGTCCATATCGCCACCACGGGAGAAAGCAGCGAGTCGTCGGTCCGTAGGAAGGGATGAACTGTTGGATGTAGGCAGCGAGAGCGACACCCGACCGTACTGGGCCTGATACTTGGCGATATGAGCCGCCAACAGATCCTGGAAGGAACGGCCTTGCAGGCTCTTCTGTACCTGTTCATTCTTGGCAGAAGGATTACCGCTGACATCATGGTAGTTGATGTAATTGGTGGCAGCGGTGATATAGACCGTTGCCTGCGTGGCACCTTGAACAATCATGCTCTGCGCCTCGTCGGTCACCTTACCGTCGGTATCCACCCAGATACGGCACTCTGCTGTCAGTCCGGCCGGGATACCCTCCTGGGCATCACCACTCACCGTAGCAATCAGACAGTGATTGTTCACCCGCTGGGTATTCTTCAAACCGCACTCATAATACAGCGAGAAATCTAGTTTTCCACCTTTGTCAGCTTCCATTCTGACAGCGATCACGCGGTCAGCCATCGAGGCAATCGCCGTACGACGATAGTTCACACCGCCAACCTTATACTTCACATTCGCTGTGGCGTTCTCCAGATTCAGATCGCGCTCGTAATCGGTTGCATTACGGTGATTCCAGAACTTAAGGAACAGATCGCCCAACGGCAGGAAACGCATGCCGTGAGGACCTTTGACGAAATATTTGTCTAGCAACTTATGCGCCTCGCCTTCCTTACCTTCAAAGATCAGTTGGCGAACTTCCTGAAGATGTGCCTTCGCCTCAGGGCTGTTGTTGTTGTGGGGGGAGCCAGACCAGAAAGTTTCCTCGTTCAACTGGATCTGCTCTGTGTCGGCACCGCCATACACCATCGCACCCAAGGCAGAGTTGCCTATCGGCAGCGCCTCCAACCAATGCGAAGCGCCCTTATCATACCACAGGCGACGATCTTCTGCCTGCACCTGACAAACTGCCAAGACAGACAATACAATAATAACTAGTCTTTTCATCAGGAATTACTTCTCGCTAGTGTCAATCATTTTCCAAATACCGGCAGCGCAGGCAGCACCGATGAATGGACCAACGATGAAGATCCAAAGGTTGGTCAGTGCTGTGCCTCCCTGGAATACGGCAGGTGCAATCGAACGGGCGGGATTCACCGAAGTACCGGTATAACGGATACATACCAAATGAACCAATACCAGCGACAGACCGATAGCCAAACCGGCGAAGTTGTTGGTGGCGCCATTGGTCTTTGCGGTTGCACCAAGTACAACGAGCACAAACACGCAAGTGAAGATAATCTCTGCGAGGAAACCACCGAGCCAGCTGACGTTAGCCTGCAGGTCGTTAGCACCGGTTCCATCGAGACCTGGAACATTCTCGGTGAGGATATAAAGCAGGATAGAGCCGATAAAGGCACCGATTACCTGAAAGAGCATGTACATACCACAATCCTTGGCATTCATACGACCGCTGAGATAACAACCGAGGGTGATGGCCGGATTGATGTGGCAACCGGAGATGCCGCCGATGGTATAAGCCATCGCAACAACCGACAAACCGAAAGCCAGCGACGTACCCACCACAGCGGGGATATTGTTTACAGGATCACAACCCAGGCTGACGGCAACGCCACAACCCATCAACACGAGCACCATCGTGCCCACCATTTCTGCTAAATACTTTTTCATAATGCTTATAGTTTTGATGATTAATGAATTTTCGTTTCTAGGGCACAAAGATAAGAAAAAAATCCTTTGCTGCCAAATATTATGGCAAAAATTTGTGAATAGCACAAGCCACAGTATAAGCTGTAGTCCAGGCGGCCTGGAAATTAAAGCCTCCCGTGATGCCGTCGATATCGAGAACCTCACCAGCAAAAAAGAGATGAGGCACATGACGACTCTCAAGCGTCGAAGGATTGACAGCAGACAGCGCGATACCGCCACAGGTCACAAACTCATCCTTGAATGCCGCACGCCCTGCAATCTGATAGCTGTCGCCTCCGCTCAGAAGATTCACCAGACGGTTCATTTCTTTCTTGTTGAGACTTCCCCATCGGCCATTCGCCCGCTCACCCAGGCATTTCTCCGCCAAATAGGTCCAAAGCCGCGAGGGCAAACCACAAGGGGATATCGTCTTGAGTTGTTTCTGGGGGCTGCAGATGATGATTTCATCGAGCATTGTCATCACCTCGGTATCACGACGGTTGGTCCAGTTCACAGCCAACGGAGCGCGATACTGCTGATCTGCCAGTAGTCGGGCCCCGTAACTCGATAGTTTCAGGATGGTTGGTCCGCTCATCCCCCAGTGGGTAATCAGCAAGGGGCCCTGAGCCCGCAGTTTCGTGCCGGGAATCATCGTCACCACATCCTCAACCACCGTTCCCATCAAGGCATGCAAGGCTTCATCAGCAATCTGGAAGGTAAAGAGCGAGGGCACAGGAGACTCCAATTCATGTCCCATATCACCCAACCACCGCAGACCTTCTGCCTTGGGAGAACCGCCCGTCGTGACAGCGATAAAGTCATAGCCGCTGAGCAGGTCGAGCGAATCGATCTTCGTCTCTGTACGGATCTCAATACCACATCTTCGGGCTTCGGTAAGAAAACAATTGATAATGGTATGCGAGTCTTGCGACATCGGAAACACGCATTGGTCATCCTGTGTCGTCAACCGAACCCCGTGACGCTCAAACCATTCGTAGGCATCCTCCTGTGAGAAGCCTTTCATCAGTCGTTTCATCAGCCGATGACCTCGGGGATAGACCTCCGACAAATCCCTCACCTCAGCAAAGGAGTTCGTACAGTTACAGCGCCCGCCGCCGGAAATTTCTACCTTCGCCAGTACCCGCTTCGACTTTTCGAAGATGGTCACCTCCATCTCCGGACACATCTCCTTGAGATTGATGCCTAAGAAGAATCCCGCTGCGCCGCCGCCGATGATTGCCGTCTTCATTGTCCACCAAGACGTTCGAAATACGTGGCGATATCATCCCACGTCTTAAAAGTGTCGCTGCCGAACTGCAGATGGGTGGTCATTCCCGACCATTCATCTTCCATACCGATGAAGTAGTCGCCATAGAGCAGGTCGCGACGCACCGTAAACACGGTATGTCCCCATGCCAGCACGTTGACATATTCATAGAGCCAATCGCACATTTCAGCGTAATAGACTGCATCAGGAGGCGCTGCCGCCACGAAGAACACCTGATAACGCTCTATCAGCGCCCGCACGGTCTTCTGCGCTGAGCTTCTCGGATCGCCGCCAACGTTAGAGAGCGTTTCCATACCTATATATATTATAGGACGTTCCCTACCCTCCTGCCGATCGTCGACCCAACGGATCACAGGTACCACCGAGTGCATAAACGACTTGTCGTTCATTCTGTGTTCCCCGTGAAAACGGATAGCGGTGGGATATTGACTGCGGAACAGGTCGCATGTGTTTACCGTTGTATCCTCGTCTCCGAAGAGTCCCCACACGCGGCCCCTTTCTTCGGATGTGACACCCGAGAAGCACCGCTCTGTCATCTCCTTGTATTCCTTCACCAGAGCCTTTGTGACGATAAAGTCCTGCACTCCATCCTGTCGGGGATTCTGGAAGTGTTGGGCTCCGATCATCCCGTGATCTTTCATCGTGTCGCCCATCTGTAAGGCCGGGTTCACCAGGATGCGGTCGTAGCCATAGAGCATCTCGGCATACATGCCTCCCATCGACGTGCCGATAATCAAGTCCGGCTTCTCCGTCTCGCACACCTGCCGCAACAGATCCATAGCTTCTTGCGGATGAATCGGAAGGTCGGGGGCAATCACCGTCGCATTAGGAAACACCTCACGGATTCGCGTCACCGTTCCACTTTGTCCCGACGATGCGAAGCCGTGTACATACATGATCTTCTTTCCCTTGAACAACTCCGGGAACTGCTTGATATAAGGATTCGTCTGTTCCATCTTAAAAAGATTATCTATCGTTGGTGCAAAATTACAAATAAATCCCCGAACTGCCAAACAATTCGGGGATTCTTACAATAATTAGCCTCAGTAGCCGACTTGCCTCTTTTGTATTTTATCAGGAACAGTCTTCTCAACCGGCTGCATCTCGACGTCGTACCTTATGCCATTGATGTCGAGTTTCACGGTTTTGCAATCTAAGTAGGAAAACCGGAGTTCGTTTTGGGTACTCACAACCTTGAGTTTGAACTGACCGTAGAAGTCGGTGACAGTCGATGACATGATACGCCCTAACTTGTTGATTTCACAGACGGTAGCGCCCATCAGCGGACCGTTGTTGTCTCTCACAATGCCGCTGATTGTGTCGCCGTCGTTCACGCCATTTCCGATGACAATGGACGCCTTGGGAAATGATTCTTGAGTCTTGGGGGATGTCCCAGGTATCAGACGGATGGTGAGGGCTGTGTCGGCAGGTTGGATCCAAATAGCATCTTTGTAGCCGGCTTTTCTCACTCTGAGCGTCTCGCTTTTGTACGGCAACCAGAGGTCGAAACGCCCCTTTTGGTCTGTTCTGACCCCTCCGGCATCGAATATCCCCATGGAATGGTGGATAAAGACAAGTGCATCGGCGACGGGTTTTTCGGTTTCATCATCAAGAACCACGCCCTCGATGTAACGACGGTTATCGAGGATGGCGGGACAGTCGGAGGCGTAGAGCTTATCGACGGAGATCAGGTGCATGACTAACTGTCGCGGATGGGTGGTCCTGAAGTAGGCTTCTGCCCACCAGGAGGATTCGGCCTTGGCATCGGGCGTGAAATAATATCTGCTCTCTATGTCGAAGGAACCATCCCCCTTCAGCGGGTAGGTCCAGAAAGCATGGGGCTTGCCCGTTTTGACTTTTCCTCCGAAGATAAAAGCCAGACGGACGAGGCTGTCGGTGCGCTCGATGGACTTGTCGGCCTGCCTGGAGGCTTGCCGGATGGCATTGACGACAGAGTCGGTATGATTCTGATCGACTTTAGCCGGAAGTTTGATCTCTACCTCGCGGATGAGCGGAACGTAGATGCCACGGGCATCGCTGCCAAAGGGACCTAAGTATTCGTTGATCATATGGCCATGTTGGCGCGTGAATTGTCCGAAGAACTGTTCCTCGACAGGCGTGGCAAACAGGTCGGGGTCGAGGGCATTGTTTTCACCGTTATAGATGAAGCCGTTGGGTTTGAACGCAGAACTGGAACCGATGACATGGCCTTGGTGATAGGTGTCATAAATATCTATGAGGGACGCCAGGCGACGGGCTTTCGACTCGCTGGGTGAAAGCGGTGCGACGGACAGGAAGGGCCGGGTGGTGACTTCTATGGCTCCGCAGGCTCCGATACTTCCATATATCGCCGTTGCAGCCGTGTCTGATAACACTCTGAAATCTTTCACGTGTTCGTCGTGTCGGAGGAAGTAGGCCCGAAGATCCCTCATCAGTTCGAGGTCGTAGTACTCATGTTGATTCTTCATCTGCTCTATGAAGGAGAGGGGTGGCTTTCCCCCGACCTTTGTTATGCGTCGATAAGGGTTGATGAGCTGCCTGTTCATAGCCTTCGGGAGCGCCTTGCCGTTGACGACGATGAGAATGGAGTCGATGATGTCGCCTTCTTCCTCCTCTTCCTTCGGCGGATTATTCAGGCGCATAAAGGCTTCGGCATAGTCCACATAGTAGCGAGAACCACCGAACGTGAGGCCATAGGCGGGCTTGTTGACATCGTAGCAGCCCTGCACCGAGAGCACCTCGCCTGGCTCGGCATGGACATTGAAATCGAAGAAGTTGTCCATGTCATCACTCGGGGGCGTGAAGATCAGAAAGTTGCACGGCTCGGTGAGTGGGGTGTAGAATAAGAACATGCCATGCTCGTTTTTCGTCAACGTTTTCACTTTCATTGGCGGCTGGGCATCCGACTTGATAAGCAGGAGCGTATCGACGGGGTTGTCCAACTTGGCCATAAACCACCAAGTGCCAGGTATGCTCTTCAGGTCCTCAGAACGCTGGGTGCTCTGGGCTGTGGCGAGGCTGGCGATGAGTGCCAACATGATGATGGTAAAACATTTCTTCATAGGTTGGTTGGTGATGTTGTTCCCATATACTGTCCGATAAAGAAGATGGTGCTAGTAGACCATTCCCTGATGAAATAGAGGAAAGGATGTGTGGCATGGAAGACGATCGTTTCAGGCTTCGTGAAATCCAGCCCCGCAATACGCCCTTGCAAAGCAGTGGCAACCCACGCTTCGGTGCCTGTCTCGTCGACCTTGATACGGCCTTTCTGCTTGATCATTTTGATGCAGGATTCTAAATCGAAGAGATTGGAGAAGTCAGCCTTCTTCATATTGAAAGCATTAGGCATGAGTGCCGACATGATACCAGTGAGATTCACCTCTGACTCCGACTCAAAGCGTGGCAGTTTCACATCGACACGAACTCTTCTCATCTGATCATACATCTTCTCCCAACTGTCAGCCGTCAGCGACTGCGCCACCTCCTGAACGGTCTTACCCTCTTTCGGCAACATGACAATCATCTGATAGGCGCCATTGCTATAAGGCAGACAGAGTGCCTGATAGAGGTCGTTCTCGGTATAGAAGAACTGGTGTGTCTGGTTCATCATCGGCACCGTCTGCTCTTTGCCGTCCTCGCCCTTGAACATCTCGTCCTGTGTGTAGGCCTTAGAGAACTTATCCGTCCAGATGCCCTTGAAGTAGATGGTGTTCACCAGGGTAAAAGTCAACTGGTCTGACTCCGATTCATTGAACTTTGTGTCATAAATGTCTTTAGCCACCTTCGTGAAGGTTGGCTTGGGGGGGAAACTCTTAGGCGAGAAGAACTCGTTCGTGATTTCCATGTTGGTCAGCCTGTCGAGTCGGGGCGCCTCCGTGAGCATCTTACGACAGAATGCATTGACTTTGTCTTCCTTACCATCGAAGCCCAACACCTGATTAATCTGAGCCCTCGTCTTGCCGGCAGCCCCGTTGTTGATCAGTCCGAGGGCGTAGGTCATGCCCAAGGGCGACAGGAGGATGCTCTCCTTTGCACCGACTTTGCGGAACATATTGAAACCAAGATCATTAACAGATGTCACCAAAGCCTGTTCCTCGTCCGTCAGACTGACCTGAACACGTGGGTTGTTCTCATTCGTCACCCCTTCATCATTAACCTCTGCGAATGGGAAGTCGCGAGGCGGTGCATGACCGACGAGGGAGTCTGCTACAAATACCAATCCTTCGTATTCAAATTCCGACATATCGATAGGCTTTGTGGCGTTGTCCACCTCTCGTACCGGAATAGGCAGCCCAGTCTGTTTTTTGCCATCGGCAGGCAGGCCGCTGATCTTGTCGCCAGCCTTCACATGTTCCGTTTCCTTCGATTCTTTTATTAGCACCAACTTTGACCTTTTGAAAATGTCCTCAAATCGTTGGATCTCAGCTTTGGGGAACCGCTGGCGCAACTGCGTTTCTTCCTCTTCGGTGAATTGACCCATAATGCGGAGTTTGTCTATCTGGATCTTGTCCAGCCATTCGGGGATGACAACGGGATTGTTCCCGAATTCGAGACGCAGCGAACGGATGTGATCCATCTTAGAGAGTGCATGGGGCACTTCCTTCTTCCTTCAGACGAGCGACTTCATCCGATTCCTCATCGGCAATGCGGGCCAGCCAACCTATCTTGGGCGAGAGGGCATGCGTCTTGGCGTCTTCCTCGACGCCCACGAAACCTGCCCACAACTGCATGGGGATGGTATCGAGCGGCATGCCGCTATCGGGGTCGGTGAGTACTTGGCGGAAACTCACGCGCACCATCTCCTGAGGCATGTCATGGTTCCACACCACACTGTCGGGAGTTTCACCCAGCGCATTGGGAAAGAACTTCAGGAACCAGCCATCCAGATAGGTAATCTTCTTCGGATCGGTAAGACACCAATTACCGGCCTTTATCTGGTCGATACGTCTCTTCTTGACGATACTCTGCCAGAATGAGGTGTTGTGATTCCCCTTGGAGGCCTTTACAAACTCTTTCAGAATGTCCTCAAGATCGGAAGCCCATTTTTCCAGATTGTATTTCTTCAGGCTGCACACCTTATCAAGCACCTTCTGCCAGTCTTCAGGTGAGCCTTTGAGCGTGATGGAGGGGATGCCACAGCTGGCTGAGATTCTGGTATAGATAAAATATTTCTTGACGACATCCATCAGAGAAACCTGCGAGGCGATGCGTTCGGTGATGCCCGTGGTGGAGAAATTGGCAGTCATCAGGTCGGCCAACTCGCCCTTGGTATTCTTGGCAATACAGGCAGAGAAGTCGTTCAGCAGAAGTTTCCAGTCGCCATTAGGCAAGAGAATATTATTATTGGAGATGGTCACGAGTTCCATCTTCCCCTCATGAAACACCAACAGGTCGCGCATCTCCTCAGTATGCGCATTCACATAGCGGGAGAACCCCTGGCTGATGATGAGCCACACCATATCAGGCGACAACACCAGAGGGCGATGGTCGGCATAGGCCTGCACCATACACTTGAAGAAGTTGTCGTCGCCCAGGTAGCACAGGCGCTCGCCTTCGAAACTGGTCTTCTTCACACGGTGAAGTTCCTGGGGTACGCCTGAGATGTTGACAATCTGTTTGGCAATCTCCTTATCGTTGTATTTCTGGAGTTTCGTTTTGGGGGCGGGCAGGTCTTTGTCAACTTCAAAGCTGACACCCGTCTGTGCTATAGCCATGCTGGCGATGAGAGCCAGCACAATGATGGTAAAACTTTTCTTCATAGGGTTGTCGGTTTTATTGAGAAGTTGTCATTGTGCCATCGAAACTGATGGGGTCGCGGTTCAGCGAGCGCACACGGATATAGGCCTCGCCAGAGTCGTAGAGTTGAATCACATAGTGGTAGTTGTCCTCCTGCGTCCTGACGTCGATGTCTATCTGCGTGTACTTCTTCGACTTCGGCTGGCTCTCCTTATAACTCAGCACAGGTTTCTCGAAGTTCAGGCCTATCGAGGGTGAGAGCATAGGTGAAACGCGGGCCTGACCCAGATAGGGCAGATAGCTGCATAGCGTGTCGCCTCGCAGTTCCAGATAGAAGTCGGGCGTCACCATCCTCGATCCGTAGCGCATGGTGTTCATCGAACGGATGTCGATACGCCACTTTTTGGCAGCGATGGCGTCGGTTGTTTTCACTTCCTCTCTCTCATACGTATGGGTGTAGAGGCCTTTGGCCTGGTTGGCAGCGTTCTTTTTATAGGTGAAGTTGACGGCTTCTGTGTCGCTGAACACCAGGGCATACTCGATGGTATCGGTACCGTCGGCATGTTTTTCGTACTGATGACTCTCCATCGCCTCCTTGCTCAGATCGGTGAAGACGGTACGGATGGAGTCAATGACAGCCTGTTTGGGGGGCGTTGTGAGCTGCCCGCCCTTGTTGTGCCTTTTCTTCGTCTTACTGGCATTCGGCTTGTGATCGGTCATCTTTATCAGACCCTGATCCTGCAGATAGTTCTCCAACTGTCTGAGGCGCGGGTTCTGACCCTGTCCGGATAGAGGCGCTACCATTTGTTTCGATACCGTAAGGGGAGAGACTTCAATGGCCTTCATCTCGTTGTCTGACATGAGGTTCTTACGCCCATGATAGTATTCACCTTGAGTGCCGCTGCAAAGGAATCTGGCTACTTCTCGGATGGGGCTTCGATGGTCACCATTGCCGTCATAACGAAAAGCCAACTCATACTTGATGGTGTCAGCACCCCCCTTGTGAGATTCGTAGCGATAGCTGTCGGACGCCTCTTTGCTCACACTGGCGAAGATATGGCGGATGGAGTCGACATTCACATTTCCCCTCTGCTTTTGGAGATAGTCGTCCAATTGGCTGAGGCGCGGATTGGGCTGCTGAGCAAATGCCATCGTCGCCCAAACAACCAGGGAAATAAGCGTATAGCGTCTGTTCATGATGATATCCTGTTTAATTATTCATAATTGCTGTGATTTCCTGTTGAAGGCGCTGGCCGCGAGAACGGATGTCCTCCAACTGAGCCGCCATCGCTACTAACGGGTCTTCTTCGGCGTTTGCTGCTGCCTCAGGAGTTGGTTCTGCTTCTGCTGTGAGGGCAGGCTCTACTTCTGGGGTGGGTATCAGTTCAACGAGTTTCATGACCGTTTCCTGACGCTTCTTTGCAGGCTTATGAGAAGACTGTGGCGCGGGCGCTTCGACAGACTCAGAAACTGCATTTGAAGGCTCCTCTATGACAGACTCTCCTTCGACAGGCTCAGGAACCGAGGTTGTAGGCTGTCCAACTCGCAGCGCCACGAGGGGTTCCTGCGACGTTTGCCCCTTTCCGAAGTTGAACACGATGAGCAGGACGATGCTGGCAGCAACGGCGATGGCAGTATAGAGCCACAGGCGTTTCTGCTTGGCTTTTGGTCGAGCCTGCTCTGTTTCCCCGAGGCGCTGCATCAGCCGTTCGTTCAGGTCGGCAGGCATCGGCGGCAACTGCTGTTCCCGTCGGCTGACGGCTTGGCGCAGGTTGTTATCGTTTTTGAGTTCGTTCATAATTCAGAGCGTTTTGATGATTCGATAGAGTTTCTTGCGGATACGGCTCAACTGGGAGCCGACGGTAGAGGGGATGGAGCCTGTGACAAAAGCGATGTCGGCGAGGCTCATATTGTCGTAGTAGAACATGCTCACGACGGCCTGCTCATGGGGCGGGAGCATCGCCAGCGCCTGTTCCAACTGTCGGATGGTCTCATCGTCCTGAGGTGCATCGTCGGGAGCCTCCAATATGTCAGGACCTTGGTCGCTGTCCTCTATATATAATAAGGTGGGCTTTTTGCCTCTGACAAAGTTGAGCGACTCGTGATAGGCAATGCGACCTAGCCATGTGGCAAGCGTCGCCTGACGGGAATCGTAGCCATCTATGCCACGCAGCGCCTTGATGAACACATCCTGATAGACCTCTTCGGCATCCTCGCGGCGCGTCACGATGCGCTGCACCATACGGAACACCATCGGCCCATACTCCGTGAACAGCCGTTGACAGGCTGCTGGCCTATGCTCCCTCAGGTCGCGAATCAGGATGGTCGATTCATGTTCCATTTGACTTTGACTTCGTCCGTTTTGATGCCTTCTACTTATATATACACACCAAAAGGAAAATTATTGCATATTTCTCGATTTTATTTTTGTCAGAACTGCTATTTTTCTGAATCCGAAGTACTTTTTGAGGGATTTCGGCTGATTTATTTGGCGGAATCGAATTAAAAATGTATCTTTGCGGCGTCATAAATGTTGTTCAAGCGCGTTGAACATAAGTTCAAGGGCGCTGAATACAAGTTCAAGGACGCTGAACATGAGTTCAAGGTGCGGAAATATAAAAACTATTTCGAGCGAGAAACATTTGTTGGGCAGAAGAGAATCTTTTGCAGGATGTAGAGGGGAAAAAAGTAGGGAAGAAATAATTGACGATCTGAATAGTAATCAAACAAAATAAGGAGATGGCAAATTACATATTAAAGGAGCTTCCAGGGGAAATGACAGAAGGAAAGACGATTGTCTATCCCAAGATGCAGACATATTCGCTGTACGACTATGATCTGGTCATTCAACATATGTGCGCGTTATCCAGAATCCTTAACGAGGGGATTATCCGGGCCGCATTTGATGCGCTGATATCAGAAATGAAGAGTAGTATGCCTTGGGGGCACAACATCAAGATTGACGGATTGGGGGTATTCTCCCTTTCCTTAGGATTCGATACCTCCACGCCTTCAGAAAAGGAAATTGCACAGCAGCAGGAATGTGATGACGATGCCGACCCCAAGCTGAAATACAGGCACGTGTGCATCAAGGGCATCAATTTCAAGCCCGACCCGGAGTTGCTGAAGGAAATGAACAAGGAGGCTACTTTCGACTGCACCGGTGTAGACGTTGAAGTCCCCAAGAAGTGCAAGTACAGCCGTGAAGAGCGCCTGGCAAAGGCCAAAGCGATTATTGGCAGCTATGGATTCATGACGCTTACTGACTATGCTGTGGCAACCGGGCAGTCCAAAGCGGCCGCTTCATACGACCTCAAACAAATAGTAGCCGATCCCGATTCGGGCATCACCACTCGTGGCGATCACTCGCATAAAATATGGGTAGAATCGAAAACTATTCGCAATTTATATGACGAGAGTGGCAAGAAAGACTAGAATCGGTTCCTCTCTTCATTTCCAGCGCCAGTGCCCTTGTACTTCGAGCGAGAGACGTTGAAGTTGTAACTCAGCGTCAGACCTACACATTGTGTATAAGTGTACACATCTTGGTCTGTCAGGCCGATGGCATAGTAAGTGGTCATCTTACTCTTTGACGTGCGGAAGATATCGTTGGCATAAAGCGTACACGAAAGCCGCTCCTTCAGGAATGATTTCTGCAGGCGGGCATTGACAGCGAAGTTACTGCCGCGATACATGAATCCCCAATGGTTGCTGCCAGTATAACTGACCTGCGCCAGTACCTTCATGGTGGGATTGATGACAAACCAGTTCTTCAGGTCGAAGCTGAATTCGGGTTTGTTCAGTTTCTTCGGCGCACCGTATGACTCTGCATCGAACATCTGCTGATAGTAGTGCAGCGTAAGGTTGGGCTGCCAGAAGTCAAGTTTTGGCGAAGCAACGAGAGTAGCATAGACGCGGTCCTGATGGTCGAAGTTGACGGGCTGGAAGATAGCAATCTCCTTCTCCTCATCATACACTCTGCCAATATGGGTGAAGAGATCGTTCTCGCGGGTAAAGCCTGCGACGAAAGTCAGCCACGAATAGGTCAGATTAAGGTCGACGCTCTGGCGTACTGATGGGCGCAATAGCGGATTGCCGCCCTCATAGAACATACGGCTGTCGTAGACGATCATAGATTCCAGCATGCGGTAGGGCGGACGGGTGATGCGCTTGTTATAGCTCAACTGTGCACTCCACTTGTCCTTCTGCCACGCTACCGACAGATTGGGGAACCAGTCGTTATAGGTCCGGCTGGGCTCTTGCTGCCATTCGCCAAACGAGTAGTAATCCGCTTTTACATGTTCAAAGCGAAGACCGGCATTCAGGCGCCACTGGCCTAACTGGAACTCGTATTCAGCAAAACCAGCAATATTTTTTTCTTTCATCTCGTTGTCTGCCTCTGGTATAATGCCTTCCTGATTGACATTTCTGCCTTCGCTTTGTGTTGAGGTAGCCTCCGATCCGCCACTTAGCATGCCTTTCCAGACGGGATAAGTCAGCACCAGTTTTCCTGCCACCATCCTGCGATCATCATTGTTGAGGGTAGTGATGGTACGGTCGCCAAGTTCCTTACTCAGCTCCTGCTGGTTGAGATGGCTCTCCGTTTTGCGCTGCAACATCGTCGCGTTTAGGTCGATGTCCAATTTCCCCACCTTTCCTACATAATATGTGTTCAGTTCCCACACGGGTTTATCGAGTTCGTCGATGTCTGTTTTCAGAACGACGTCACCATAGAAAGCGCCATTCTTGAGATAGTTTTGCTTCATGTCTGACTTGAACTTATCATCGAATATCTTCTGCGACGAGAAACTCAGTCCAAGAGAATGGTCGGTGTTGAAATCGTAACTCAGGCCGGCCTTATACTGGAGTTGCGTCCAACGGCTCCTTACGGGCAGGTCGGCATGAACACTGAAAAAGTCTTTTCTGATATGCAGTTCCTGACAGAGGTCCTGATCATTACTGTAGTGCCCATTGTCGAGGGCCACATTGGCAAAAGCCTCCAATCCGCCAGTTCGGTATTTCAGCGTCAGGTCGTCGAAGTTGTTCCACTTGTTGTTCTTCCACGTATCGCTGGTCACCATCAGACTCAGTCCCTCGCCTTGGGGCTTCAGGGTCTTGATGCGGATGACGGCATTCACCTCAGCATTATATTTGGCACCAGGGGCGGTGATGATGTCAACGCTCTTGATGTCGACAGATTTCAGCTGCTTCAACTCAATCGGGTTGCGCACCTTTTTATTATTAACCTTAATTCCGCAACACTATAGTTTAACATTATTTATAAGTGCCTGAGCAACAAAAAGTTGCCCAGGATTTTGCCATGTCAGAATTTTCACTTAC
>CACWSX010000043.1 GCA_902763615.1 uncultured Prevotellaceae bacterium
GGTACAGACACGTAACTATAAAAACTAAGGAATTATGGCTAAGAATATAAGCTTTACAATAAAGTTCTGGCGCCAGAACGGCCCCAAGGACCAGGGACATTTCGACACCCACGAGATGCACGACATTCCCGATGATACCTCGTTCCTCGAGATGCTTGACATCCTGAATGAGGAGCTCATCAACGAAGGCAAGGAGCCCTTCGTGTTCGACCACGACTGCCGCGAGGGTATCTGCGGTATGTGCTCACTCTACATCAACGGTACGCCTCACGGTAAGACCGAGCGCGGAGCAACAACCTGTCAGCTCTACATGCGCCGTTTCAACGACGGTGACGTTATTACAGTAGAGCCTTGGCGCTCAGCTGCCTTCCCTGTAATCAAGGACTGTATGGTAGACCGCAATGCCTTCGATAAGATTATCCAGGCTGGTGGCTACACCACGATCCGTACCGGACAGGCTCAGGATGCCAACGCCATTCTGATTCCTAAGGAGGATGCCGACGAGGCTATGGACTGCGCTTCTTGCATCGGCTGTGGCGCTTGCGTCGCTGCTTGTAAGAACGGTTCTGCTATGCTCTTCGTATCGTCTAAGGTGTCTCAGCTTGCCCTGCTTCCGCAGGGTCGCGTAGAGGCTGCCCGCCGTGTGAAGAACATGATTGCCAAGATGGACGAACTCGGCTTCGGTAACTGCACCAACACTCGCGCTTGCGAGGCTGTCTGCCCGAAGAACGAGACCATCGCCAATATCGCTCGTCTAAACCGCGAGATGATCAAGGCCAAACTGGCAGACTAAATGATTGTATAGGTAGTGGAGGCTTTATGCCCTCACTACCTTAATATATTAAAAGGAAACCAACTATAAATATTATGAACAAAAACGAGAAATTTGTCATCACCATTAATCGTGAGCTTGGTAGTGGCGGTCGTACCGTTGGCCGCTTATTAGCAGAAAAGCTGGGTGTTCCTTTCTACGACAAAGCACTGATTAGAGCTTTAGAAGATAGGTATGAACTGACCACTGATGAAATAGAACGTCTGAAAAGCCGCAAGCGTAGCTGGTGGGCCGACTTCAAACGTGTGATGATTGTAGGTGAGGATGCCGCAAACTCCACTTCTTACCATGTGGGTTCTGATGCAGATCTGCTGACCACCGAGGCTTTGTTTAAGGCAGAAAAGGAGATCTTGATGGCTATTGCTGAAGAAGAATCTTGTGTGATTGCTGGTCGTTCCGCTTTTTTCATATTGAATGGTCATCCCAACCGCCTGAGCATACTTATCCAGGCCTCAATGGAGAGTCGCATAGAGCGCGTGATGAAAAAGCAGAATTTGAGTCGGAAGGAAGCTATGAAGGTCATCAACAAGGTGGACAAGATGCGAGAGGAGTATGTTAAGAACTATGCCCAGACCTCACGTTACGATACACGTAACTACGATTTAGTGATAAATATGGATGGCAAGACTGAGGAACAGGCTGCCAATCTGATATTGAATTATATCGGCTAATACATTATTTTTATTATAAAGAGCGTCGCAGGTTATTTTGTGACGCTCTTTTTTTTGTGTTAATTTATAGACCTTTTTGTTGGTTAAATGAAAAAAGATGTGTACTTTTGCATTAGTTTTACGAGATAGGACTAAATATATTATTTTTAAATGTACGATCAACAGCAAGTCTTTTCAGATTCACTTTACTTGATAGTCTATGGAGGGGCAATGATACTGGCGCTCATCGGCTGCATCTACCTGTTGTTCCGTCGTAGCAATGCCTTTGCGCCCGAAGTCACGCCTCCTCTGCGACTGCGTCACTGGGTGGCGGCTTTCTTTGTGGTTATGCTGTTGAGCCATATCTCGTGGTATGTATTTGTCAAGTATGGCTTCTTTGGCGACTCTTTGACAGGTATCATCGTGGCTGCGGCGCTCGACTGCATGGTGCTGATACCCCTTATCATGGGTATGCTTCAGGCCATGTTGCAAGACCGTCGTCGCCCGCTATGGCCATTTTTCTTAGCCACATTGCCTGTTGCAGCCTTTTTTGTAGTGATAGCTTATCGTCATGACACAGTTCTGGTGCCCTGGGTACAAGGCTATTTTATGTTGATGACCGTTATCATGTTCATATATATGGCCTTTGCGGTAAGGCAGTATAGCCTGTGGCTTCGTAACAACTATGCCGACTTGGAGAACAAGGAGGTGTGGCAGAGTTTTATGGTGCTGGCCATCTGTCTGCTGGTTCTTAGTTTCTACATATACTCCAGTAGTGGCATGACTTACGAGTATGCCGTTCAAGTGTTCGACTACTTGTTTATTGCTATCCTGCTTTGGCGTGTGGAGACGTTGCAGACGCTGGAAAACAATAACGACAATGATGACATCACTGGGGCGACGGGCCTGGAGGAGGTGATGGCCTTACAATCCAGTGTGCCCCAAGCCAACATTCCTGACAACATCGGACAGTTGCTGGAGCACTATTGCGAGGGAGGACAACTCTACTTGCGACAAGATATCACGCTCAGCGAGCTTAGCAAGGCTATCGGTACCAACTGCTATTATCTAAGTCAGTATTTTACACGACAGGAAACTACCTATAATGCCTATATAAATGGTCTGCGCATCCAGCACTTCGTTCGTCTCTATCAAGAGGCGGTCGCTGCTGATCGCCCTTTCACTGCCCAGCAACTGGCTCAGGAGAGCGGTTTCAGGAGCTATAGCACTTTTGCAGCAGCCTTCAAGCAGCGTATGGGCCAGACGGTCATGATGTGGATGCGTAACGCTGCAAAGTAACCCTCATAAATTAGTGGTGATGGATTGTGTTCTATCTTGCTACTCTCAGAATATGCAAAAATTGTCTCAGAATATGCAAAATCTGACGAGAAGGGTCTTTTGAGAGTTGCATCTTCCTGATTTTTTTGTTATCTTTGCCTCGCTTTTTCCGACTATGAATTCGGAAGTAGATAAGCGATGAGACAATTGTAGCAAAAACTATAATATATAAGGATGAAAAAGATTGTTTTTATAGCGGCCATATTGATGGTAAGTGTAACTCTCACAGCCCGTCAGAAGTCTGCTGACCAGGGTAAACAGCAATCCCCAACTCAGGAGCAGGCTTTGGTTCAGCGCCTTTATGAGACGCAGACCAGTGGTAGCGATACGGACTTTTATGAGGCGCATCAGACATTTATGGACTATCTGGAGGAGCGGCAAGATTGGGAAAAATACTATCGCACGTGGATGAACCGTGTTATCTATGATGTGAACCACAAGTATTTCCATCGTGCCTTCGCTGAGATTAACTACATTACAGACGACATCAAGAAGCGCCATCAAGAGCGCTATCTCTATATCGCCAACATGTCATTGGGCTTTTTCTATAATGGTCGCAACCAACCTGAGATGGGTGAAAAGTATTTTAGGCGGGCCTTGCAGGGCATCGACGTCGAGAAGGATCCTGTGTCGGTATTTAATTCCTACCTCTCTATAGCGCAGTCGCTCAGCTTTATCCGTCCTGCCGAGGCGATGGCTTGCCTCGACAGTCTGCCCCAGCAGATGCTCGAGAACCCGATGTACGATAGTGGTGTGCTGGGCTACCGTTGCATCATCGCCAACAAGATGGGCGACTACGATGCCTTCAAGCGTTATTTCACTAAGTATGACAGCATCCGCCAAAATCTACCCGACCAGTTCAATGCAACAAATCTCCAGCAGGTGATGGTCTGCCATAGTCTTATACAGAAAGACTACCAAAGTGCTCTCGCCTGGTGCGACTCTATCGATGTGCCCTTGACGGCCACAGAGCTGCGCATCGATGTCTATGAGCAGATGGGCGATTGGAAACAGGCCTTTCGTGCTTCAGAACAGAAGGATAGCCTTCTGCTCATTGCTGAGCGTGAAGCGTTGGAGCTGCACACGGCAGATATGGCACGCGACATCGATCTGCTTCAGGCAGAGCAGGAAAAGGCTGAAATGCGACATGTACAATTGCTTATAGTGGGACTGATGGCATTGGCTATCATCGCTTTGCTCATCGGTATGCTTATGTATCGCCACAACAAGAACCGCCGATTGAAGGAGCAGTTTCTTCAGTTGCAGGAGGCTCGTAGACGCACTGAGGCAGGACAGGCCATCCGTCGTGCTTTTGTCAGTACGATACAAGAGAAGTTGAAATCGCCCATCAACGTGCTGAGAGGCTATGCTCGTATTTTCAACAATCCTGATTTTATCCTGAATCCAGATGAACGCCCCAAGCGCTACAACGACATCCTCACTGCTGCCTGTACCATAGAGTCGCTGATGGATCCCGTGCTCGATTCCTATGCTAGAGGAACAGTTGGCATCTCTGATGAGGAGAAGCAAGTGTGTATGGATGCCCTTCGTACCCCACTGCTCTCATTGATCAATATATCGGAGGTGATTATCGATGGGCGCGGACAAATTCCACGCGATGAATATATGCAGCTTCGAGCAAGCGTATGTCGAGATGCCTACCGTGTGGCTACATCTACGCATCAGCTCATCCTGTTCAGTATCTATGGCGATGATATCCCCACACCTAAGCAGGACAGAATCGGGCTCAACGAAATGGTACGTTCCATCCTGAACAGCTATGACCTGCACCCCTCAGCTATAGAAAAGCAACGTACGCTGACCACAGCGTTCAAGACAGAAGTGGCTGACGATGTGATGGTTAATACCAACCATTTACTGCAAGAGCTGCTGAACTGTCTGCTCGACAATGCCGATAAGTATGCAACTGGTGGTACTGTGCTGATGAGCTGTCATGCTAATGTGGATGGCACTTATGCCATCTCTGTCAGCAATGAAGGTCTGTCGATTTCCGCTGCTGATGCTGAGCGTATCTTCGACCCCTTTGTGCGCCTCTCGCCTAATGAGCATAGCCTTGGTATTGGTCTGCCGTTGGCCCGCCGTCTCGCCATCTCGATGGGTTATACCATCACCCTCGACCTGACGTATACCGGAGGTACTCGTTTCGTTGTTTCGGGCATCGCCTAATGGTGCAGACCAGAAGAGCTTGGGGAAAGTGAAGCGTTTGTTTTGTGCAGTTTGTCGATGATAACGGCGAGTGCACCGTCGCCCGTCACGTTGCAGGCAGTGCCGAAAGAGTCCATTGCGATATAAAGGGCGATGATGAGAGCCTGAGCATCAGGACTGAAGCCCAATACGCCTGCCATTGGTCCCAAGGCAGCCATCACTGCTCCGCCAGGCACGCCAGGAGCAGCAACCATACAGACACCTAGAAGCATGATGAAATGGAGAAATAGCGGCAAGTCATGAGGCAGACCGCCGATGAGGCAGACGGTAAGTGCGCAGCAAGTGATCTTCATCATTGAGCCAGACAGGTGGATGGTGGCACAAAGTGGTACGCAAAAACTTGCTATTTCATCGCTCACACCATTCTTTTTTGTCTGCCGCAGGGTGACAGGTATCGTGGCAGCACTCGATGAGGTTCCTAAAGCGGTGATATAGGCAGGCAGCATGTTGATAAGCAGACGTAGCGGATTCTTCCTAGAGAGCCCTCCAGCTATTAGGAATTCATACGTGAGGATAACGATATGCAGCACAAAAATAATACAGATGATTTTGGCAAACACTGCGATGATGTGATAGGCCTCGCCCGTAAAGGTCATGCCGAGGAAGATACCGAAGATATAGAGTGGCAGGAGTGGGATGATGGCCACTTGGATGGTCTTCTCGATGATAGTGCGGAACTCTGAGAAGCCTTTCTTCAGAATTGGCGAATCGGTATAAGCAACACCGATGCCAACGACAAAAGAACTCACCAATGCTGCCATCACATCGAGAATGGCAGGAATATTCAGTTGGAAGTAGGGTACTAGCGCATCTGCTTTCTCTATCGCTGCCGTCGAGGCCTCTGTGTCTATCAGCAGCGGAAAGAGCATCGATCCTGTGGTGAAAGCCAGCAGGCCGGCTATGATGGTGTCGGCATAAGCCAGTCCGACTGTCAGCAGCAACAACCGGCCTGCAGCCTTTCCGATATCGGCAATGGCAGGCGTCACTAATCCGATGATGATCAGCGGAATCAGGAAACCTAGAAATTGGCTGAACACATAGTTGAACGTCACAAATACGCGCACCCATCCCTCAGGTAGCACGTTTCCAATCAGTATCCCCATAACGATGGCGATAACAATACGTGGTAGTAACCCTATTTTTTTCATATTCTGGTGCAAAGATAATGTTTTTCTTCTTATCTTGGCTTTTTATTTAAGAAAAGTTGTACCTTTGCAGCCAAAACAGTGGAATGATATGAACATTATGTTACACACCCCCAGAAGAAACAAGATTAGATACCAGACCATACAGAACTAAACGATGACCTATTTAGGTGAACTGATTTCAATTGGTGTCGCGTTCTCGTGGACTGCGACGGCGCTGCTGAGTGAGTTCGGCTCGAAGCGTCTGGGCAATCTCACGCTGAATGTGCTGAGGATGGCGCTGGCTCTGCTGTTCTCGCTGGTGCTCTTTGGTGTGGTGACGGGCCATCCGCTACCGATGGGTGTGCCTGGCGATGCCTGTGGCTGGATGCTGTTGTCTGGATTGGTGGGTTATGTGATAGGCGATTTCTGCCTGTTCCAGTGTTATATCATCATAGGTTCGCGCTTTGGTCAGCTCTTCATGACGCTGGCACCGTTATCCGCTGCGCTGATGGCTTGGGTGACTTTAGGTCAGCAGATGAAGGCGATGAGTGTTGTCGCTATGTTGGTGACGCTTTTTGGTATCGGTATCTCCGTGCTCGGACGAGGTGAGCATCATAAGCTATCGCTGAAATTGCCTCTTAATGGAGTACTCTATGCAATCGGAGCTGCCGTCTGTCAAGGTGTGGGACTGGTGCTCAGCAAGATTGGTATGGACCATTACGATATGGCAGCATTGGCCGATTTGGGCATACCTGAATGGCTGGTGCCCTTCAGTGCCAATTTCTACCGTTGCGTTGCGGGCATCATAGGTTTCACCTTATTATTATATTTTCGCGATGGAATGGCTCCTTTACGCGAGGCCATGCACGACAGGAAAGGACTTACCGTTGCTACTGCCACCACCATCTTTGGGCCCTTCGTGGGTGTCGGCTTCTCGCTGATGGCTGTACAATATACGGCAGCAGGCATCGCCTCCACGCTGATGGCTATGACACCTATCATCATCCTTCTGCCATCCTATTGGCTCTTCCATGAGAAAATTACCTGGAAGGCTATTGTTGGTGCCTTTATCTCCGTCGTTGGCGTCAGCCTGTTCTTCTTAGGCTGAAGGCTTTCGCCCGCAAATGCCTTCTGGCTTTCAAACGTTGCTCTATCCACGGCTTTATAATGTAAAGATACAAATATTTGTATTTCGTTCGTTTATTCAGACATTATTCGTATATTTGCAGCCAAAGATACAATTAACAAAATGATAATCATGAATAATGAGTGAGAACATGAAGAGGAACTTTATCAAATATATGATAGTTGTTACAGTGATGATTTCTACAAGTTTTTTTGTTGGCTATAGAAGTTATGCAGCGGTAAATGGAGAAATACCAGATTACTGGCAACAAAAAGCTTATGGTGATTCGCTAGTGGTTTTTCCAAGTCGTCTTACTTATGATAGCACCCATCCTTTTGGGATGGAGTTCTCTCCTGTTAAGTCACTGTCATTTCTTCCATGTTCTGTACTGGATGATTATTGGAAGTCGAAGCATTTGTTCATATTCGAAGATAGTGGTAATCAGTTGATTTTCTATGAATACATTTGTGATGGAAAGGTTCATAGTTATCCACTAATATATGCCAGTATTACAGATAGCAGGATTTGTCTTGAAGAAAACATGCATGTAGGTCTTTCGAGAAATGAGGCGCTTCGTATTCTGAATTTGGATAGTATCAATGAGAATATTCAGAAGATATGTTTGACTGCTGATTTTGATGCGGCTGCCACGTTTTATTTTGCTAATAATTTGCTGACGAAGATTGTCATCAGGACAGACGAAGAACTACTATATAATCCTGATCCGATATATGAGCATCATCATGCAGGACAAGTACGTGGCTATACAGGCAAGCGGCTCTATGCTGTTTGCAAAGATAAAGACGATTGGCTGTCTTCCGTTGGTTACGTTAACGAAAAGGGCGACACAATAGTACCCTTTGGGCGTTTTAACTATTGTGTGAGTGATAGCATTTCACCAGTAGGTTTTGTCTGTGAGGCAGGAGTAAGAGGTATTACATGTATCAATACTGAAGGTGAAGTGATGTGTCATGCTTTGGTAGTTGATAATTTCACTCCCGACTATTTGTTCGAGGGGCATTTTCGTATCGTCAATGAAGAGGGCCTTATGGGCTTTGCAGATTCTTTGGGAAATGTTACTGTTAACCCCCAATTTATGTATGCATATCCTTTCCAAGGAGGGAAGGCTAAAGTTACATATATAGGTCATAAGAACGACCCCAACGATGAACATTGGGAATGGGTGAGCGACGATTGGTTCTACATTGATTATCAAGGAAGAAGGATCTCAGAGAATCCGTAGGACGTTGAAGATTAAACGAAAAGGTATTATTATGAATAAGAAGGTTGTTATTGCGTGTTGCATTGGGTTGGGACTTTATATTGGTTGTTCTTTATTTCCCCAACATTCCGAGTTTGACGATAAGGCGACATTAGAGGATGTAATGGAAATGCAGCTCCCCAATTATAAGGTGAAGAAATTCATTTCTGATCCTATTATTGATTGTCATGGTGATTTTAGCGATAAGATTGTTATTGAATTTGAAGAGATACCCTCTAAACAGTTTATTGACAATGTAAACCAGAGGGTAATAGCAGATACATTAAGAGACGATAAACGTTGGCTGAAACATGATGAGCATCGATATACTTTTCAGGCATGCTATGGAGATGGAGGAAGAACCCCAAAATGTAGAAAAGGGCAACACGATTGGCTTATAACTTTGGATTTTTCTGATAATTCAAAAGAAGGCATTATCAACTACGGTTATTGGTGAGGCGGGAAATAACGGGAGACAAACGTCAGACAGATTACAAGATTCAATACTGGCTCCTTATTTACTAATAAGGGATTCTTATTTTTCAATAACCTGCCATTATTGTCGGATAAGGGCAGGTTATTTAGTACGTAGGCGGCGCACTTGAGTGCGCCCCTATCCGTACTGGAGTGCGCAATATGCGCACTAAAACTGAAACGGATATACACACCACCAAAATAATGCTATAAAAAAAGAATTGCATCGATTTTAGGCAACCATATACCTTCTCGGATGGCCTTTGTGGTAAGGCATTTCTTGCGATGAAGGTATATGTTGACCATATTTCTTGCAGAATATTTGTTCTTTTCAAAGAAATGTTGTAGTTTTGCAACCAAATGAGAGGTACGGACAATGGATAAGATTCAGTTATGGGTTCGGCAGGTGGTGGAGGCCTGCGGTTTGGAGGGAGATATCGTGGCCTATGTCAGCCATACGGTGCTGGTCATACTGGCTATATTGCTGGCAGTGGTGGCTGGGTTGCTGTGTCAGAAGATACTGGTGCCAATCGTGCTGCGACTGACGAAGAAGACGGAGGCGAAGTGGGACGATGTCATTTTCAGTCGCAAGGTGCTGATGACAGCATGCAGCATTGTGCCAGCAATCGTCATCTGGATGCTGTTGCCCTGGACATTCTACGATTTCCCGACGGTCCGCGAAGTGCTGACCCGTCTCACGGCAATTTATATCACTGTGATGGCTGTGCGCACGCTGATAGTGTTTGCCGACTCTTTCAAACTGCTTGAAGATGGCAAAAGGACGGCACGCCAGCAGTATCTTTATTCCGTCTGCGGTGTCTTGAAGATCATCGTAGTCTTCATTGCCGTCATCGTAATCATCGCCATCATCATCAACAAAGACCCCACGACGCTGTTTGCCGGACTTGGTGCGGCTTCAGCCATCCTGATGCTCGCCTTCCAGGATACCATTAAGGGTTTGGTGGCAGGCATCCGTCTGACCAACAATGATATGATCCACATCGGCGACTGGGTGACGGTGCCTTCTGCCGGTGCCAACGGAAGGGTGGAGGAGATTAGTCTGACCACCGTTAAGATCCGGAACTTTGACAATACTATCATCACAGTCACCCCACAGACACTGGTAGATGGCTCTTTCCAGAACTGGCTGGGGATGGAGCAGCGCGAGGGCCGCAAGCAGGTCAGGAAGGTGTATTTCGATTTCCGCTCGTTCACCGTTGATGACGACGGAGTGGCCAATATCACCAAGTTTCGCCATCATATCGAGCAATGGCTTTGCGATAATCCGAAGGTAATCGGTGAGAAGAATCCGCTTGTGCGTCAGGCAGAGGCGGCACAGGCAGGTTGCTGTGTGGAATTTATCTTCTGGTTGCGCTCGCAGGCTGCTATAGACTATGAGCACGATACCAGCGATATCATGGAGTATATCTATGCTGCCAGCGCCGACTATGGCCTGCGCATCTATCAGCAGTTCCCAGAGCAATAATACTTAAACGATTATAATTATGAACATCGGAGACAAGGCGCCTGAGATTCTGGGCAAAGACGAACAGGGACGGGACATCCGTCTGAGTGATTACAAAGGACGCAAGTTGGTGCTGTATTTCTATCCGAAGGACAATACCAGCGGTTGTACGGCTGAGGCGTGCAGTCTGAGAGACCACTATGGCGAGCTGCAAGGGGACGGCTATGAGGTGGTAGGTGTGAGTAAGGACTCTGCTGCCTCGCACGTCAAATTCAAGGAGAAGCATGAGCTGCCCTTCCCGCTGATAGCTGATGTGGACAAGACGCTGATGGAGGCGATGGGCGCCTGGGGCGAGAAGGTCATGTATGGCAAGAAGACGATGGGCACCATCCGCACCACCTTTATTATCAATGAGGATGGCATCATCGAACAAATCTTTGCTGGCAAACAGGTGAAGACTAAAGAACATGCAGAACAAATACTGAACAAATGACACCCAAGGAATTACGAAACGAACGATTGGCGGAGCGGATGATCAAGCATCTGAAGCGTCGCAACATGGAAGCCTTCTATTGCCCGACGGCAGCAGAGGCAGTAAAGAAAGTATCGGAACTGATTGCCGATGGTAGCAGTGTGACGTGGGGTGGTTCGATGACCATCCGTGATATGGGCATTCCTCAGGCACTGAAAGAAAGAGGGACCCTCGAGGTGCTCGACCGTGATGAGGTGACTGACCGCGAGGAAGTGGTGAAGATCTATGAGCGCGCCTTCTCGGCTGATGTCTATCTGTCGAGTGCCAACGCCATCAGCGAAGATGGTGTCATCGTGAATATCGATGGTAACGGCAATCGTGTAGCCGCTATTACCTGGGGTCCGAAAAAGGTAATCTTCATCATCGGCCTGAACAAGGTGGCGCAGACCGTTGAGGCAGCTTTGGCACGCGCCCGTTCGACGGCTTCGCCCATCAATACTGCCCGTTTCGACATCAAGACGCCTTGTCAGACTGATGGCGTCTGTCACAATTGCAACTCGCCTGAGAGCATCTGTAATTATATCCACTTCCTGCGAAACTCACCACGCGGTAAGCATACGGTGATACTTGTGGGTGAGGATTATGGATATTAATTCTTTTTGTTTATGGAACTCAACGAACTGATATCTTCGGTCAACGATGCAGTATGGGGCTATGTGCTGATAGCTGCCCTTGTGAGCTGCGGACTGTGGTTTACTTGGCGCACACGCTTTGTACAGTTCCGAATGGTGGGCGAGATGATACGTCTGCTGACCGACTCGGCTATTGATACGGTAGAGACACAAGTCAAGGAAAACGCGGCAGGAGAGAGAAGCAAGCACATCTCATCGTTTCAGGCGTTTGCCGTCAGTGTGGCTACTCGTGTAGGCACAGGCAACTTGGCGGGTGTGGCTTCAGCAATCGCCATCGGAGGTCCTGGTGCCGTATTCTGGATGTGGATTATCGCCCTGATTGGTTCTGCGACGGCTTTCGTGGAGTCGACTTTAGCGCAGTTGTTCAAACAGAAGCATAAGGACTCCTTCATCGGTGGTCCTGCCTACTATATCCAGCGCGGACTTCATCAGCGATGGATGGCAGTCTTGTTTGCTGTCCTCATTACCTGTCAGTTCGGATTGTCTAACAACTCTATCCAGTCGAACACCATCTGCGGAGCCATGCAGGAAGCCTTTGGCTGGCCACCGATATGGGTGGGGTCAGGACTGGCCGTCATCGCCTTGTTCATCGTTTTTGGTGGCATCCAGCGTATTGCTCAGGTCTGTGCGGTCTTAGTGCCTGTGATGGCGATAGGCTATATCGTTTTGGCGTTGGTGGTTATCGTGATGAACATCGGACTGATTCCGCACGTCTTTAAAGCGATTGTACTCAATGCTTTCGGCATTCAGCAGATGGCTGGCGGCGGTATTGGAGTTGCTATTATGAGTGGAGTGAAACGAGGACTATTCTCGAATGAGGCAGGTGAGGGTAGTGCACCCAATGTGGCAGCGACAGCTTCCGTTACCCATCCTGTGAAACAGGGACTCATTCAGGCTCTGGGTGTCTTTACCGATACGTTGCTTGTTTGTTCCTGTACAGCCTTTATCATTCTGATCAGCGGTCTTTATCAGACACCAGGGTTGAATGGCATCGCCCTCACCCAGTCTGCCTTACAGTCAGAAGTGGGAGCAGTAGGGCCCATATTTGTGGCAATAGCAATCTATCTCTTTGCTTTCTCCAGTATTATCGGCAATTACTATTATGGCGAGGCTAATATCCGTTTTATTACGTCTAATACGATGGTGATGACCGTCTATCGCATTTTTTCTGCTGGAGTGATGGTTATCTTCGGTGCAATGGCGAGTTTTGAACTGGTGTGGAACATTGTCGATTTCTTCATGGCCTTCCTGACGGCTTGTAACCTGACGGCTATCATACTTTTGGGCCGTTATGTCTTCCGTCTGCTTGACGACTATCGGAAACAGAAGAAACAGGGTATTAAGGAACCTGTCTTCCACCGTAGTCAGATACCAGAACTGGAGCATGAACTGGAGTGTTGGGAATAAAATCAATGCTGATTATGGAACAGGCAGAACGAATCAGACAAATGGAACAACGGCTGGAAAGGAGTGCTGCAGCGGTGATGGCTTTATCTGCTGCTCTGGACCGCTACGAAGAGGTGAAGGAGGATATCTCAGCACTCGAAGCATATTATGACAGCGAAACATGGAAGCAGGACTTTGCTGATGATGAGGCGGGTTTGCTGCCTCCTAGCCTCAAGCGTGGCGTGCTGTCTGAAGACGGCATCTGGAATCTGTTGACAGATGCCCGCGAGTTGGTGGAGCGCCTTCATGCAATCAAATAACCCTGCTACATGGATATTAAAGACAAAATTACCGAACACCCCTCACGCTTTGATCATCTGGAACAGATGTCAGTATCCGAGTTGTTGCAGCATATCAACGAGGAGGATGCTGGCATAGCAGAGGCCGTCAGACAGGCTATTCCGCAGATAGAGCCTTTTGTGGAGGCCGTTGAGGAACGGATGAAGCGAGGAGGCCGACTCTTCTATATCGGTGCAGGCACGAGTGGTCGTTTGGGGGTTTTGGACGCAAGTGAGTTGCCGCCTACCTTCGGCGTACCTGATACGTGGGTCGTCGGACTTATTGCTGGTGGTGACGAGGCCTTGCGCCATGCAGTCGAGAAAGCGGAGGATATCCCTGAGAAAGGTTGGGAAGACTTACTCAAGCATCATCCTACTGCAGATGACACCGTTCTTGGCATTGCGGCTTCAGGCACGACACCTTATGTGCTTGGGGCTATTCAACAAGCCAGAGAGAACGGCTTGTTGACGGGCTGTATCACCAGTAATCATCATACGCCTTTGGCTGAGGCCGCCGAGTTTCCTATTGAGACCATCGTAGGTCCTGAGTTCGTTACAGGTTCCAGTCGCATGAAGAGCGGTACGGCCCAGAAGATGGTGCTGAATATGATATCCACCTCGCTGATGATACGCTTAGGTCGTGTTGAAGGCAATCGGATGGTCAAGATGCAATTGACGAATGCCAAACTGGTGGATCGCGGTACGCGGATGCTTCAGGACATGTTGGGTTTGAGTTATGACGAGGCTCAGCAGCGTTTGTTGGAGGCGGGGAGTGTGGATAATGCCTGCCAGAACCCATGAGCAGCTTCGCATTTGACAAAAAACCTAAATATTTTTGTTTATCTCTTCCTTTTTTCGTATCTTTGCAACGTTTTAAAGCTTTAAAGACCAATAGTTATGTCGTCAATAGAGATTAGGAAGGTAACAGACAAGAAGAGTCTGACGACCTTCATTGACTTTCATTATGACTTGTACAAGGGCAATCCCTATGATGCGCCCAACTTATACAGCGACGAGGTCCATACGCTGAGCAAGGATAAGAATGCTGCCTTCGAATTTTGTGAGGCAGAGTATTTCATGGCTTATAAAGACGGCAAACTCGTAGGACGTATTGCCGGTATTATCAATAAGAGAGCCAACGAGAAATGGGAACGTAAGAGCGTGCGCTTCGGATGGGTTGATTTCATCGACGATATTGAGGTGAGCCGCGCTCTCTTCCAGGCTGTTGAGGACTGGGGACGCCAGAAGGGTATGACAGAGATCGTAGGTCCTCTTGGCTTTACTGATATGGATCCGGAGGGTATGCTCATCGAGGGTTTCGAGGAGTTGGGTACGATGGCTACCATCTATAATTATCCCTATTATCCTAAGCACATCGAACAACTTGGTGGTTGGGAGAAAGACAACGACTATCTGGAATTCAAACTGATCGTGCCTCAGGGCGGGGTGCCCGAGAAGTATCAGAAGATAGCGGAGATGGTCATGAAGCGCTATAACCTCCATCCGATGCACCCCAAGCGTAGTCAGGTGTTTGGCGAGGAGCAGATAGGGCGCAAAGTGCTGGATGTGGTCAATAAGAGTTTTGGCCATCTTTATGGGTACTCTCAGATGACCGAAGCGCAGATTGATGAATATCTGAAGATGTATTTCCCCATGCTCGACATGAACCTGATCTGTCTCATTGAAGACTGGAATACGCCCAATCATGACATCATTGGTGTAGGTATCTCCATTACCTCAATGACTCGTGCCCTACAGAAGTGTCGCAGAGGACGTCTTTGGCCCTTCGGCTGGTGGCATTGTCTGCGTGCGCTGAAGTTCCGTAAGGCCGAGTGTGTCGATATGATGCTGGTGGGCATCTTGCCCGAGTATCAGCAAAAGGGTGCTAATGCCCTGTTGTTCTATGATCTTATCCCTTGGTATCAGAAATATGGCTTCAAGTGGGGTGAGACCAATGTGGAGATGGAGACCAACAATCAGGTACAGAGCCAGTGGAAGTATCTTGACCACGAACAGCACAAACGTCGCAGATGTTATAAGAAGGTGTTGGGTGATAGGTGATGGGTGTTGGTTAATAGTTTTGAAATGGAGAAATTCTATTATAGACGATTGGATGTTTATCAGAATGCCAAACAATTGGCAATTGATGTTCATGAGCTATTGAAGAGTTTTCCTCAAGATGAAAAGTTTGCTTTAGCAGATCAGTTGAGGCGTGCTTCAACTTCTATTATGTTTAATATTGCAGAAGGATTTGGGAGATATACAAATAAGGAGAGAATTCGATTTTTGGATATAGCTAATGGTTCACTTATGGAAGTTGCAAGTGAGCTTGAACTTGCTCTTTCTTTTCAGTATCTTACTACAGAAGAGTTTGAGTCTTTCGATGAGAAAATATTAATAGTTGTCAGACAATTGGCAAAATTACGTTCAACAATTCAAGTATAATATATGGCAGAGGATATAACTAACACCCAACACCCATCACCCAACACCCCGCTATACGACGATGATAATATTAGAACCCTAACGGGTCTTGAACATATTCGTTTGCGCCCAGGTATGTATATCGGTCGTTTGGGCGACGGTTCTTCACCAGAAGACGGTATCTATGTGCTGCTGAAAGAGGTGTTCGACAACTCTATCGACGAGTTCAAGATGAAAGCTGGCGACCGTATCGAGGTGAATATCGAGGACAATCACCGCATCTCAGTGCGCGACTATGGTCGAGGCATCCCTCAAGGTAAGCTCATCGATTCTGTCAGTATCCTGAACACCAGCGGAAAGTTCGATTCGAAAGCGTTCAAGAAGTCTATCGGACTGAATGGCGTGGGTGTGAAGGCTGTGAATGCGCTAAGCACTCATTTCGAGGTACACAGTTATCGCGAAGGCAAGGTGCGCAAGGCAACTTTCGAATGTGGTAAACTGACAAGTGATGTCACAGAGCCGACGCAGGATGAGAACGGCACCTATATCTATTTCGAACCCGATGCAACGATGTTCCACAACTATCAGTTCCACGATGAGATTGTGGAGAACATGCTGCGCAACTATACTTACCTGAATACAGGTCTGACCATCATGTATAACGGCCGTCGCATTCTCTCCCGTCACGGACTGGAGGATCTGCTAAAAGACCGTATGACCAGCGATGCCCTCTATCCCATCATCCATCTGCAGGGCGAAGACATCGAGATTGCCTTTACCCATGCCAACCAGTATGGCGAGGAGTACTATTCCTTCGTCAACGGCCAGCATACCACACAGGGTGGAACGCATCAGAGTGCTTTTAAGGAGCACATCGCCCGTACCATCAAGGAGTTCTTCAATAAATACGAATACGGCGATATCCGTACAGGTATCGTTGCCGCCATCTCCATTAATGTCGAGGAACCGATCTTTGAGAGCCAGACAAAGATTAAACTGGGCTCTACGGTGATGTCGCCAGAGGGTGTCAGTATCAATAAATATGTTGGCGACTTCATCAAACAGGAGGTCGACAACTACCTGCATATCCACAGCGATGTGGCGGAGGTGCTGGAGAACAAGATCAAGGAGAGCGAGCGCGACCGCAAGGCGATGGCCGGTGTGACCAAACTGGCCCGTGAGCGCGCCAAGAAGGCCAATCTCCATAACCGTAAGTTGCGCGACTGCCGCATCCATTTCAGTGATGTGAAGGATGAGCGCAAGGAGGAGTCTTCTATCTTCATTACCGAGGGCGACTCCGCCAGCGGAAGCATCACCAAGAGCCGTGATGTCAACACGCAGGCCGTCTTCTCGTTGCGAGGCAAGCCGCTTAATTGTTTCGGTCTTACCAAGAAGGTGGTCTATGAGAACGAGGAGTTCAATCTCTTGCAGGCTGCGCTTGATATCGAGGAAGGACTTGATAGCTTGCGCTATAACAAGGTCATTGTGGCTACCGATGCCGATGTCGACGGCATGCATATCCGTCTGCTGATAATCACCTTCTTCCTGCAGTTCTTCCCGGAACTCATCAAGAAAGGTCATGTCTATGTGCTGCAGACACCGCTTTTCCGCGTTCGTAACCGTCGCACGAAAATCAAGAACAAACAGGTGATTGCTGAGGCTGATGCGAAGGCCGATAAGAAATCGGATTTCATAACGCGTTACTGCTATAGTGAGGAGGAGCGTGTCAACGCCATCAATGAGTTGGGACCCGATCCTGAGATTACCCGATTCAAAGGTCTTGGTGAGATTTCACCTGAAGAATTTGCCGGTTTCATAGGCCCTGATATCCGCCTCGAGCAGGTAACCCTCCACAAGACCGACCAGGTGCAGAAACTCCTTGAATACTACATGGGCAAGAACACGATGGAGCGCCAGAACTTCATCATCGACAACCTTGTCATCGAGGAAGATCGTCCTGAGGAGGATATCTACGAATAAATCCAGTAAACAGATATCATTATGACTAAGAACCATGTTTTTGCGATGCTGGCCATCGCTTGTGCTACTGTTATGTGCAGCTGCACGCAGCAGAAGGGGGAAACACTCACCCTTCAGGTAAAAACCCAGTATGGCGTTCTCGAAGGTTTCGAAGAGGACGGTGTGAAGAAATTCCTGGGCGTGCCTTTCGCTCAGGCTCCAGTCGGCGAGCTCCGTTGGAAGGCACCTCAGCCAGTTCAGGCTTGGGAGGGTGTTCGCGAGGCCAAACAGTTCGGCAACGACCCCATGCAGCTCGATATCTTCGGCGATATGCAATTCAGAGGCCCTGGCCGCAGCGAGGACTGTCTCTACCTGAACATCTGGACTGCCGCAGCCACAACGGCTGATGCCCTGCCCGTGCTGATTTATTTCAATGGTGGCGGACTTGTGGCCGGTTCGGGCAGTGAGCCCCGCTACGACGGCTCCGCCATTGCCAAAGAGGGCGTCATCGGCGTCACGGCCAACTACCGCGAGGGCGTATTCGGTTTCTTCGCACATCCCGAACTCACGGCAGCTTCCGACTACAAGGGCAGTGGCAACTACGGTTTCCTCGACCAAGTGGCTGCTATCAAGTGGGTGAAGGAGAATATTGCAGCCTTTGGTGGCGACCCTGACAAAATTACCATCGTGGGCGAATCGGCCGGTTCCTTCAGCGTTTCGCTCCTGATGTGCTCGTCCCTCTCCAAGAACCTCATTGCCGGCGCCATGCTCTCCTCAGGTGCCGAGGTAATGCCCAATAAGCCTCTCACGCAGGCCGAAGCCGACTCCGCAGGTGCACGCCTCCTCAAGTGGGCAGGCATAGCCAGTATAGCAGATGCCAGGACGATAGATGCAGACTCACTCGAGAAGGCCTTCCCTCCCGTAGGCATGTCAAGGCTGGTGCTCGACGGCCTCTTCATGACCGAGAGTGCCGACGCCGTTTTCGAGCGTGGCGAGCAGGCCCAGGTGCCTCTGCTCGCTGGCTGGAACTCGCTCGAAGCCCATCCCATGCAGGCACTCCAAGGTCAGGCGCCAACTCTTGTGAACTATAAGAACGCTCTGAAGGCACAGTTCGGTGATATGACCGATGAGATCTTCAAGGCCTACGGTATCGAGACCGACGAGGACGTGATGAGCCAAAAGGGTTTCGACCTCGTTTCCGACCTCTTCACGGGCTTCCCCACATGGAAGCTCTGCGACTATCATGCCAAGTCTGGCCTGCCCGTTTATCGCTATCATTACATGCACCCACGTCCTCAGCAGTCAGAGAAGATGGGCGATAAGGTGGCAGCTCTTGCCGGAGGTGTACGTGAGAAGACTGCAGAAGAGAAGAAGGCTCAGCAGCCTCAGATTGCCCCAGGGGCTGTACATTCTGCCGACATCGAGTATGCCATGGGAACCCTCGACACTAACGAATATTACGACTGGCAAGACGAGGACTACGCCATCTCGAAACTCTTCCTTACCTACTATGCCAACTTCTGCAAGACGGGCAATCCCAATGGTCAAGGTTTGCCCCAGTGGACGGCCATTACCAAGGAAAATCTCGATGCAGCGCCTGTGATGAAGATTGATGTGGAATCCAAGGAAGTCGCTTCTCCAGAAAGGGAGAACGCCTATCGTACACTTGAGAAATACTACAGAAGCAAGAAATAGAAAACTAAATAGTTAATCTTAGCACCGTTTGGTATTATTCGCTTTCACGGAGTTGGTTCTCCTGACAAAAAGATCAGAAGAACCGACCCCGTGATTCAAATTATTTCTTCCCTACTTTTTTTCCTCTACGTCCTGCAAAAGATTTTCTTCTGCCCAACAAATGTTTCTCCCTCGAAATAGTTTTTATATTTCCGCACCTTGAACTCATGTTCAGCGTCCTTGAACTTGTGTTCAACGTCCTTGAACTTATGTTCAGCGCCCTTGAACAACCGAAATCGATTAAAAAGTACTTCGGATTCAGATCAAGAGCAGTACTATCTCCTATTTTTCTCTGTTCCTCGAAAACATGATGCCAGGACTGTCGGCAAGTTAAAGGTGTTCTATTTTGGACTGCGAGTTCGCTAGTTACGGACTGGGAGTCCGAACCCTTCGGACTGAAGGTTTTGATTTTTGTTTATTTGATCACCTTCTTGCCGTCAATGACGTAAAGGCCTGAGGGTAATTCATCGAGCGAAGTTGCCGACAGGCGCATGCCGTTGAGGTTGTAGATGCCCTTCTGGGTGTCGATGCGCTTATCAGCCTTGACATCCTCGATAGCCGTCGGCTCGCCGCCATACAGTCCGCGAACGAAACCGGCATACACGTGCTTGCGATAGTAGTTGATGTCCCAGATACCCACGGGCGTATTGGCACGCCATCCGCTGTTTTCCGGGCTGTCGGTAGCGCACCATTGGCAGATGCCCCACTGCTGGGCCGCGGGGATGATGCGGAAGTATTCCTTGATAATCCACTCATAGAAATTGGCCATTTCCTTGTGCTGAGTCTCGGTCATTTTACTGGTGGGCACGCTCTTGCCGTTGGCATCGTTATAGCCCATGTCCATCTCGCTGACACGCACCAGTTTGCCCGACTTGGCCATGAGCTGGAACATACCGGTGATGGCGGTCTTCAGATTATTCTGCGCGTTGGTGCTCTTATTGAATGAGATGTGCATCTGTGTACCAATGCCGTCGATCTTCGTCACACCGTCGGCCTCCCACTTCTTGATCCAGTTGACAAGCGCCCAGAGTTTCTTGCTGGCTCTGATGCCGTCTTTGGTGGTCAGGTCCCAGGTGCCCTCCAGGTTGTAGTCGTTGATAAAGAGCTTCACATCCTCAGGGCCGTACTTGCGGGCCAGTCGGCAAGCCTGACGCACGTATTCCAGGTCGCCCATGTAGTCCTGCCAGTAGAAGGCATCGCCGCCTACATCCCAAGTGCCGTTCTTATAGCCCTCGGAATGCTGGAGGTCGTAGTAACCGTCGCCGTCACTGTCGCCACCCGAGATAGCCTCGTTCACCAAGTCCCAAGCCTTCACCTTACCGTCGCAGGCAGTCATCATGCCTTTGATCCACTTGTCCATCGCGTAGACAAGCGTGTCGTGTTTTTCCTGCTGCGTCTGGGGAATGGTGGGCTGCTTGTCACCCTCAAACTTGATACTCTTGATATAGACATCGCCCACGTAGTTAGGCACGTGCAACAGGATGAAGTTGCCATCCATCGTAGGCTTCACGGTGGCTTCCACATCCTTCCATTCGGTGGTGAAGTTGATGGTGAAGTTCGCACCGCCGCCCCAGTCGCCCAGACGGCCGTCCAGCTTTCCCGATTTCGAACCCTTCACGGTCATCGTCATCTTATAGCTTTTGCCTTTGTCTAGGACGATATTCTCCATCGGCACGAACTGCACTTCCCATGAATACGATTTCGTAGTGGTCACCTTCAGACCGTTGGTCGCATCGAACTTGATGGAATAACCGTAATCCGATTCATTCGCCTTCCAGCCCACGGTCTTGTTGGTGGTGAAGTCCTTGCTGGTTATCACGGCGTAGGTAGCCTTGCCGTTAGGGTCGGGCTTGTCAGCCATCAGCTTCAGCAGCCAGCCTTTAGGTTGCTGCGAGTGCCAGGCGAGGGTATGGCCGTAAACGCTGACGCCGGCATTAGTGGCAGTATTTACAAACGTCTTCACATTGTTGAAATTCATGTTGCCATTGCCGTCCACCACGCTGCCCATCTTCATGGCGTTGCCGGCAACGGTCTCGCTGGCGTTCTTGCTGATCAGGTTCTTCACCAGCGAGTTGTTGAGATTCTCGGTGGCGATACCTAGTTTGAAGTTAGGGTATTTCTCGTGGTCGATATACTCCTTGAGCCCCTTATATTGGTCCAAGTACCGGTAAGCGTCGTTGCCGGGCTTGCCCAATTCGAATTTCTCCTGTGCCATAGCCGGTGCCATCAGGCTGGCTACGAGCAATAATAACTGTAATTTCTTCATGTCTTTATTGTTTTGTGGCTGCAAAGGTACAAATAAACGCGCGAAATTCCAAATTAATTAGTCGTAAAGTATCTGATACATTGTGAGTATGATAATCAAAAAAACTAAAAGACGCTTGTTCTACCAGAGAGCAACACCAAGGTCACGAAAATTTAGCATTAGATATTCACTTTTTGTGGAAAAAAGTTGGAACTTTCATAATTATTTCTTATCTTTGCGGTGTATTTTTTATTATTAACAACAAAACATGTATAGTATGAAAAAGATTATGATGATTGCTGCCTTGTTGGTGGCTACACTGAGTGCAAGTGCACAGGGTATGTATTTGAAGCCCATGGTCGGTGGAACGCTGTCTACATTCCGTGGCTCAGATGTTGCGGATCAGAAGATGAAGGTTGGCCTCGTAGCAGGTGCTGAGTTTGGTTATAATTTTGCAGAGAACATGGGCTTTACCGCTGGTCTGCTGTATACGATGGAGGGTTCAAAGACTAAGGGTGCCGATTACAATAATAATCTGGACTACCTGAACATCCCTGTTCTGTTCAACTACTACATCGTTCCCGGACTGGCTGTGAAGGCAGGTGTACAGCCTGGATTCCTGGTTCGTGCAAAGCATAATGATACCGATATCAAGGATCTCTACAAGAAATTTGACTTCGCCATTCCCCTCGGTTTGTCATACGAGTTTAGCGACTTCGTGATTGATGCCCGCTACAACCTCAGCTTGAGCAAGCTTCCTGATGTCGGTGATGCAAAGGCATACAACAGCGTAATAATGCTGACCCTCGGCTATAAGATCCCATTCTAAAGTCACACGGATCGTACTAATAACACTAGCCGGCGTCTGAAGAGGATGCCGGCTTTTTGCTGCCAAGGTGTAAATCTTGCTATTAACTATAATTAACACTCTTCCATGCAAGATTTCTACCCCTCTTTTGTTTTTTATATAGAATAATGTGTACTTTTGCAAACGTGAAAAGGAAATTGCTAGTATTTGTCTGTATGATGGTAGTCATACAGAATGTTGTAGCTCAGGAGCATTCTAATTTTGCCCCTCTGTATGTAGGAGCTGTTGAACCACAGTACCAGACTTGGTTGTGGAATGACAACCCTTATTATAAAGACAATACAAATGTGTATAATGGTCGTATCAGTTATTCTGGTGTGGTTTATGACGATGTGTTACTACGTTTCGACCAATATAGACAGCGGTGTGCCTGATCAGAAATCTGTAGACTGGTTTGAGATGGATGGTCACAGATATGTGCACAATCCTAAGGACAGCTCACAATATGCAGCTCTATTATGTGATGGTAGCACCAATGGCATTCGTCTTTATTATCATGAATGGAAGATTTATAATGGTTCCAAAAAATTAGTTGGGGAAAAAAGGTCCGTTATGACGCTCCGTAGCCAGAATTTTTATTCGCTCATGACTCCAGACGGAATGATGTATCCTGTGAAGCGTGCATCGGATGTAGCCAGACTTTTTCCTGAACAGAAAAAGCAGATTCGGCAGTTTGTCAGACAGAATCGTCTTTCCTTCTCAAAGCGTGAGCGTGAGACAAGCCTTACGAAGCTGGTGCAGAGTCTTTCGGGATCGCCTAAGGATATAGCGGTAAGAGGTGAGGAGCAAGAGGTGAAAGATGACCTTGGAGGGAATAATCCTGCAGCAGACATTTCTCTTAGCTCTATTCCTTCTGATTCCCTTATCACTGGTATTCCTGTTCTTGACAGCGATACCGTTGCCATATCTACCGGTTTGGCAAACACAGAGGTCTATGTGGTGCCTGGTGTGAAGAAAGCAAAGGAAAGTATTGCCGATGATCATGAATTGGCCGAAATCGTCGTAGTGTCTGGTCGTCAGTCGGCTGTGAAAAGTACGATGATGGGGTCTGAGAAGTTCAAGCCCCAGTTGTTGAAGAATATCCCGTCAGCCTTTGGTGAGTCGGATATCATGAAGATGGTACTCACGTTGCCGGGTATCACCACCGTTGGAGAGGCTTCAAGCGGCTATAATGTGCGCGGAGGTGCCACAGACCAGAACCTGATACTCTACAATGGGGGAACGGTGTATAATCCGTCACATCTGTTTGGACTGTTTACTTCGTTCAATTCAGATGCTGTCGAGGATGTGGAACTGTTCAAGTCGAGTATCCCGGTGGAATATGGAGGCAGGATAAGCAGCGTACTGAAAGTGACCTCGAAGGAGGCGAATATGCAGAAACTGACAGGTTCAGCAAGTATTGGTGTCTTGACCAGTAAGGCGAATCTGGAGATACCTATCGTCAAGGACCATGTGTCGCTGTTGCTGAATGGGCGTACCACCTATAGCGACTGGATTCTCAAGCATCTGCCTGAGAAGAGCGGCTATCGGAACGGTAAAGCCAACTTCTATGACCTCGGTGGTGTACTGACATGGAAGCTCAATAACATACATCGCCTCAAGGTGTATGGATACTGGAGTTATGATAAGTTCTCGTTCAGTTCGGATGACAATTATGGCTACCAGAACAGGAATTTCTCTGTTGAGTGGCGCTCTATTCTAAATGAAAAGATTACAGCTACACTTTCTGCCGGACTCGACCACTATGACTATTTCAATGAGGACTGGGCAACACCAACGATGGCAGCACGATTGAGCTTTGGTATCGACCAGACGTGGGGGAAGTTGCACTTCCGTCACCGTCTGACAGAAAAGCAGGTGTTCTCCTATGGTCTCTCCGTGCAGCATTACAATGTTCAGGCTGGTAAGTATGAGCCATTGGGTGAGGAATCACGCATACGTACCAATCAGTTAGAGAAAGAAAAGGCATGGGAGAGTGCGGCCTATATTGACTATGAGCATTCGTTTAATGACAGACTGTCGGTATCAGCCGGTTTACGTTACTCTATGTTCAATGCAATGGGTCCACGCGATGTGAATTTCTACTCTGACGGCGAACTACCCTCAGAGGAGACATTGTTGGAAACATGCCATGAAACAGGTGTCATCAAGACCTATCATGCACCTGAGATACGTTTGTCGACGCGCTATGCCCTTATGGAAAACCTTTCCTTGAAGGCAGGGTTCAACACCATGCATCAGTATATCCATAAAGTGTCAAACACCTCCATCATGTCACCTACGGATATTTGGAAGCTTTCCGACCTGAATATCAAGCCCCAGAATGGCTGGCAATTGGCTGCCGGTATATATTACGAGACGGACGACAAGGCATACGAGCTCTCGGCAGAAGCCTACTACAAGCATATCGGCGATTATCTCAATTATCGCAGTTCTGCTGTCCTGCTGATGAATCCCCACCTTGAAACTGACGTTATCTCAACAGAGGGGAAAGCATATGGTGTAGAGCTTCAGGCGAAAAAGCCATTAGGAAAACTGAATGGATGGGTAAGCTATACTTTCTCACGCTCTTTGCTCTGCCAAGATGACAAGCGTGTGGCTGTGCCTCTGAACGATGGCGATTGGTATCCTTTAGAATATGACAGACCCCATGAGGTGAAAGCCGTGCTCAACTTTAAGTTTACCGAGCGCTATAGTCTTTCAAGCAACTTCGACTATGCTACAGGTCGTCCCACGACGCTACCGGCCGGCAAATATTTCAACTCGTATAGTCAGCGATACATGCCCTACTATACAGACCGCAACAAATACCGTATTCCTGACTATATGCGTTTGGATCTTGCGTTTAATATAGAGCCCACTCACCGACTGACATCCTTCCTTCATACATCGTTCTCTATAGGTGTGTATAATGTCCTTGCCCGTAAAAATGCCTATAACATTTATTACGTCACCGAGGGTAATGAAATAAAAGGATATAAACTGTCTGTGTTTGGCACTGCTATTCCTTATGTCTCACTTAATATACGGTTCAACTAAAGGAAGTGAAAATGAAAAGTGAAAAGTTATATATAATCCTGTGTCTGATAATAGGCGTTACGCTGTCAGGTTGTATTGAAGAATTCGAAGCAGACATACCTGCAGAGGATTCCAACCTGCTCGTTGTTGAAGGCACGATCTGCGCATCCGGATTAAATCGATTCACCCTGACGCGTACGCAGGATATCAATGCCCACAATTATCAAACTCAGATGGTGGCAGGCGCAAAAGTCTCTGTACGCGGGAGTGACGGTTCCGAATACGTGGCGCAGCAATCCTATGACGGTTCTGGGTATATGGAGCTTGGAGCACTTGGATCTTACTCCTGTTGGATTGATGCCCTCAATCCTGACGTGGAATACAGTCTGCATATCGAGGTAGACGGCGAAGTGTATGAGTCAGAGCCTCAGAAACCCTTGCGTACCGAGGAAATAGCAGAGGTAACAGGGGTACAGAATACGCCCTATAGCAATATTGACATACTCGTCACAACTGAAGCTCCCTCTTCGGCAGATGAGGCGAAATACTATTCGTGGACCTACGATGAGACTTGGGAAGTTCATGCCGACAACAGGACCGATATATATTTCGACACATCCAAAAAGGACTCTGTCTATTTTAACGATTCTACGCCCAATCCGTTTATTGAACGTGGATGGATGGACGGGACGAGTTCGACGACCATGTTCGGTTCCAGCTCCAATTACGAAGGTCAAAGGATTCAGGGTCTCAAGATGTACGAGATAGGCAATAGCGATGAACGTATACGTTACAGGTATAGCGGCCTGATACATCAACGTGCCATTTCAAAGGTGGAGTACGAGTACGAGTTGGCACGGCGCCAGGCTGACGCAGAGATGGGTGGCTTGTTTACCCCACAACCCTCGTTCCTGCCTACGAATATCCGTTGTCTGACATCAGACAAACGTGCGATAGGGTTTGTGGGGTGTTCGTTGAACACAAGCGAATACCGGTTCTTTCTCAATGCTGCCGACTTCACCACCTACCATCCCAACAGAGACGGCCGCGTGTGGCTTGAGCTTCAGGGGCATGGCGATGCGGCCATACTGAAATACCTGAATGATTGCTGCATAATGTCGTGGAGAGGCATGTTCCTCTGCGAATGGGAAGCCAATACTGAAGACGTTGACGGTACGATGCGATCGGCCTGGGCGCTCATCAATCAACTCGATGTCAGATATAAAGGTGCATATATCGAAAAACCTGATTTTTGGAAAGATGAATAATAGAATATTTTCACTGACAGCTGCGTTGGTGCTAGCCTTGAGTAGCTTTGCTGCGAGTATAGAGACCGACCGTTCATGGTATCTTGCCGGCGAGGCGATGAAGATAAGCGTCACTCTCGACGATGCCGTGATAGCCTATGCCGAGTTGTGTGACACGCATCGTCTGGCGTCTGGCGTCTTGATTGGTCTTAAAGAGAATAAGGGTACAGGTACGATTGAACTGCCAGCCGACCTCCATAGCGGCTACTATGTGCTATCGGTCTATACCCGTGACAATGCCAACGTCATCCAACGCCTTGTCGCCATCGTCAATCCTCTTCGCAAAAGCGGGGATGATGATATTGAATGGGTGGTGGATGACGGATTGTCATTTGGCGAGACTCAAGCGCCTGTCGCCATGACAGCCCAGAAAGCTGTCGATATCCGTGAGACGGAAGGCCATATTATCAAGGCGCGTGTAAGAAACGTCGGTAACTTCAAAACCAATCAGATTACGCCGTCCTTGAGTGTCATTGGCAAGCAGATACATTATTTTGAGGGAAAGATGGTTAATGATACCATAGCCGTTTTTTACACTTACGGTGTCTATGGCCGTCAGTCGATCGTGACCTCTGCTTTGTCATCCACAGGCACAAATCTGCCTATCGAGATGATGAGTCCGTTTGCCACTCTGCTTCCAAAGCAGCTCCCACATCTCGTGTTCCATTATAACCGTCGTGAGGTGGAAGATCGTTCTTTGGATATGCAGCGGCATCAGATGGTCAGGAATCAGGAGCCGGTAGTCAGTAGATACGACGAAACTGCGTATGGCACTAAGCCTGATCTGAGCTATAATCTTGACGAATACCGTCAGTTCCTTTCTATCAGAGAGGTGCTGCTGGAATATGTAAACTGCGTGAAAAATACCAAGGTAAATGGTCGGGCTCAGTTGGTTGTCCGCAGTCCGGAAGCATCCTTCGACAGTTCATTGCCGACATTGGTGCTGATTGATGGCATGCCGGTTATCAACACAGAGCGACTGCTCAGTTACGACGCCCGTCGCATTCACTATATCAACATCTACGGTGGCCAATACACATTCGGCAATGGCGTTTATAATGGCATTCTCTCGTTTGTCACCCGCTCCGGCCGACTCACCAACTACCCCGTAGAGCCCAATATGCAATATCTGGATTACGATTTCCCTCTCACTTCAGATAGTCGGCAATGAACTGCTCTTCGGGTTCGCCAGCACGGAAATGCGATTTGTTATCGTAATAATTTTGTGGTCTCGGATTTATTTCTTACTTTTGCACGCAAAAAGAAACGAATCAATATGAGAAGGAGAGAAGGAGTAAAGAGAGGAGGGGTAAGTAGGCTGGTGCTCACCGCTGTCTTGACATTGTTTGCTTTTAGCGTATCGGCGCAATTCAGGATTAATGCGGGCGGCGATAGCCCACTTCGCAAATTGCAGTATGCCGAGTTGGCCATCACAAACCTTTATGTGGATAGTGTCGACGAGCAGAAATTGGTGGAAGATGCCATCAAGGGTATGCTCGACAAGCTCGATCCGCATTCCAGTTATGCAACGCCTAAGGAGGTGAAGGAACTCAATGAGCCCTTGAATGGTAATTTCGAGGGTATCGGTGTGCAGTTTAACATGATGGACGATACATTGGTGGTAATCCAACCCGTAACCAAAGGTCCTTCTGAGAAAGTGGGCATCATAGCCGGCGATCGTATCGTATCTGTGAACGACACGGCAATCGCGGGTGTCAAGATGTCGAAGGAAGAGATTATGAAACGTCTGCGTGGCCCGAAGGGTACGAATGTGGAACTGGGTGTTGTCCGTTTAGGCATCAAGGATAAACTGACATTCACCGTGGTTCGCGATAAGATTCCCGTTCATTCCATCGATGCCACCTATATGATTCGTCCAGGCATCGGCTATATCCGTATCGGTAATTTTGGGGCACAGACTTATGACGAGTTTGTGGAGAGCATCGAGAAACTTCAGGCTCAGGGCATGAAGGATATGATTCTGGACCTGCAGGAGAATGGCGGTGGCTATCTGAAAGCCGCTGTCGATATTGCCGACGAATTCTTGGAGCGAGGAGATATGATTGTCTATACCGATGGTCGTAAGGTGCAGCGTACGGAATACAAGGCGCATGGCAACGGTAAATTCACCAAAGGCAAGGTGGTCGTGTTGGTTGATGGCTATACGGCTTCAGCGGCAGAGATTGTGACGGGAGCCATTCAGGATCAGGATCGTGGTCTGGTGGTGGGCCGTCGCACGTTTGGCAAGGGTCTGGTTCAACGTCCCATCGACCTGCCTGACGGTTCGATGATCCGTCTGACTATCGCGCATTATTATACGCCATCAGGACGTTGCATCCAGAAGCCTTATACCAAAGGCGGGGGCAAGGACTATGCGATGGATATGGTGAACCGTCTGAAGAGTGGTGAGCTGACCAATGCCGATAGTGTTCATTTTGCCGATTCGCTGAAGTATGAGACCCTTCGCCAGCATCGTACCGTCTATGGCGGCGGCGGTATCATGCCCGACTATTTCGTGCCACTCGATACCACTGTTTACACCCGTTATCATCGTGAATTGGCAGCTAAGGGCATCATTATCCAGCAGAACCTGCGCTATGTCGACAACCATCGTAAAGAGTTGAAGAAGCGCTGGCAGTCGTTTGATGATTTCAAGCAGCAGTTCGAAGTGCCCCAGCGTCTGCTCGACGATGTGGTAGCTGAGGGTAAGAAGCAGAAGATAGAGCCCAAGGATGAGGCTGAACTCGAGAAGTCGCTGGCCTATATCCGTTTGCAGCTGAAGGCTTTAATAGCGCGAGATATCTGGGATATGAGCGAATACTTCTCTGTAATCAACGAACGGAGCGAGATCGTTAAGAAAGCACTAGAAATAATGGAAAAATGATAATGAAAAATAACAAAGCCTTTCTTTATTTTGTTTGTTGCATAGCGTCAATGGGCGGACTGCTCTTTGGCTATGATTGGGTTGTAATCGGAGGCGCAAAGCCGTTTTATGAGCTATTCTTTGGTATCAGCGATTCGCCAGTGTTGCAAGGTGTTGCTATGTCGACAGCTTTAGTGGGTTGTTTGATTGGTGCAATGGTGGCTGGTGCTGCTGCCGACAGATTTGGGCGTAAGTTGCTGCTGATAGTGGCAGCAATGCTGTTTACGGTATCGGCTATCGCTACAGGCTTGTTCAATGATTTCACCTTGTTTAATATCGCTCGCTTTATCGGTGGCGTGGGTATCGGCGTGGCTTCTGCTCTCTCACCGATGTATATCGCAGAAGTGAGTCCCACAGCAATTCGTGGACGAATGGTTTCATTGAATCAGATGACCATTGTGTTGGGAATCTTATCGGCGCAAGTGGTAAATATGTTACTGGCGAGAGACACATCTGTGGCAGAGAGTCAGGCATGGAATCTGGAATGGGGCTGGCGCTGGATGTTCTGGGCCGAGACGGTACCTGCAGCCATATTTCTTGTCATGAGCTTTTTTATTCCTGAGAGCCCTGTATACCTGAGGATGAAGAATGAGGATGAAGAAAAGGCTATCGAGGAATTGATCATTACGGAAGAAGATTATATCGTTTCTACTCCGGATGATAGATTTGATATGGATTATTCTCGTGCAAGGGTGAAGCAAAAATTGTCAATGCTGATAACTCAGTCCTCATTTAGGAAAGTGTTGCTCTTGGGTTTGGTGATAGCAGTGTTCCAGCAATGGTGTGGAACAAACGTAATTTTCAACTATGCTCAGGAAATCTTCGTAGGGGCAGGCTTCGATGTCGACAGCATGTTTATCAACATCGTGATAACAGGCATCGCCAATGTCATCTTCACCATCGTGGCACTTTATACGATTGAGAGGTGGGGTCGTCGTACTTTGATACTGTTGGGTGCTGGTGGCTTGGGACTCATCTATCTGATGCTTGGAACCTGCTATTTCTTCGAAGTGAAAGGCTTTGCGATGGTGTGTCTCGTGGTGGCTGCAATTTCTACTTATGCGATGACGTTGGGACCTGTTACCTGGACGCTGTTGGCGGAGATTTTCCCCAATCGTATTCGTGGTATCGCGATGGCCACTTGTACCTTCGCTCTTTGGGCGGGTTGCTGCACGCTCACTTTCTCGTTCCCCTCGATGAATGCTGCTTTAGGTTCCAGCGGCACTTTCTGGATTTATAGCGCCATCTGCGTTTGTGCTTTCATTTTCCTTTGGAACCGTTGTCCAGAAACCAAGGGTAAGAGTCTGGAGGAATTGGAACAAGAGCTGACAGCAGAGCAACCATTTCTAAACGATAAACTTTAAACTCTTTACAAAGAATATGGTAAAGGCTTGGAGAGAGTTGGTGACGATACCAACCTATGAAATAGGCAAGGCGGAGAAAGCTCCGATGTTTTTGGAGAAACGCGTGTATCAGGGGTCAAGCGGTGTGGTCTATCCTTACCCCGTCATCGAGTCTATCAGCAACGAGAAAACAGATAAGGACTACAAGGCTGTGTATCTCGAGAATGAGTATATCAAGGTGATGATTCTGCCAGAATTGGGTGGACGTATCCAGATGGCCTACGACAAGATAAAGCAGCGTCACTTCGTTTATTATAACCATGTAGTGAAACCTGCACTTGTGGGATTGGCTGGTCCTTGGATCAGTGGCGGCATCGAGTTTAACTGGCCCCAGCACCATCGTCCTTCAACCTTTATGCCTGTTGATTGCGACATTGTGGAGAACGCGGATGGTTCAGTGACGGTATGGGTGAACGAGATGGAGCGGATGTTCCATCAGAAGGGTATGGCTGGCTTTACACTGCGACCTGGTTGTGCCTATCTTGAGATTCAGGGTCGTGTGAGCAATCGTACCAACCTGCCACAGACCTTCTTATGGTGGGCAAACCCGGCTGTCGAGGTGAATGATGCCTATCAGAGTGTGTTCCCGCCTGATGTGAATGCGGTCTTCGATCATGGTAAACGAGCAGTGTCAAGTTTCCCCATCGCCACGGGCACTTATTATAAAATGGACTATTCGGCTGGTGTGGATATCTCGAACTACAAGAATATCCCTGTGCCGACGTCCTATATGGCCGTCAATTCGAAGTATGACTTCGAGGGCGGTTATGAGAACGATACGAAGGGCGGTATGCTGCATGTGGCCAGCCATCACTTCTCGCCAGGCAAGAAGCAATGGACCTGGGGCAATGGTGACTTCGGGCGCGCCTGGGATCGTAATCTCACGGATGAGGCTATAGGAACGACAGCAGACGGTCTGCCCGTCGGAACTGTCCGTAAAGGCTTCCGGCCGTATATCGAACTGATGGCGGGTGTCTATACGGAGAACCAGCCCGACTTCACATGGCTCATGCCCTACGAAGAGAAACAGTTTGTGCAGTACTTCATGCCTTATCGTGAAATCGGTATTGTGAAACAGGCTTCGAAGGACTTTATTCTCAATATTGAGGATGCCGGAGAGGGTAAGGTGACTCTTAAGATTCTGGCTACGTCGAAACAGACGGTCAGGATTGTTCTCGATGGAGAGGAATGCGAAGAATATTATAATAAGGTAGTGACATTGTCGCCAGAAGACGTACTCATTGAGACCGTTTCAATTGGTCATGAAACGCTGAAAAACCTGCGATTGGTCATCGACCGCACTGACCAAAACCGACAATTCCCGTTGCTGGAGTGGCATGCCGAGCCTGATGAGATACGTCCCATTCCTGATGCTGCTGAGGCTGCCTTATCGCCACAGGAGACGAAAACGATTGACCAACTCTATCTGACAGGTCTGCATCTCGAACAATACCGTCATGCGACTTGGAGAGCCCTCGATTATTATGAGGAAGCTTTGCGACGTGATCCGTTGGACTATCGCTGCAATATGCAGACGGGATTGTGGTATCTTCGTCGTGCGCGCTTCGAGAAAGCGGAGCCGTATCTCCAGACGGCTGTCAAGGTATTGAAAAAGCGCAATCCTAATCCCTATGATGGTGAACCGTTATTCTATCTGGGCATCGTCAAACGATTCCGTCATCAATGGCGAGAGGCCTATGAGCTGTTCTGGAAGTCTACGTGGAACAAGGCGTGGGCCGATGCCGGCTATTATGAGGCAGCCTGTATCAGTATGTACCAGGAACGCTGGGAGGATGCCCTCGACGAACTCGAGCGTGCCTTGATCAGCAACAGTCATAATCATCAGGCACGTGCGCTGAAGGCCGTTACTCTGCGTAAACTCGGAAGAAAAGACGAGGCGCTTAGTTGGATCAAGGAGAGTTACAAGATAGACCCCTTCAACTATGTCTGTATGTTTGAGGAATATCTGCTGACAAACGATCATGCACTCTTGGAGCATATGGTCGAACTGATGCATGGCAGTATCTGTAACTATCATGAGACAGCGCTCGATTATGCCCATGCGGGGTTGACGGACGAGGCAACACAAGTGCTTCAGACGGCTATTGACAAGGATGTGGAGGAATCTCCATTGACCTATTACTATCTGGCTTATTGGAATAAATTATCTGGGAGTAATGATTATCTTGAAAAAGCCGTCACTATCAGTCCCGACTACTGCTTCCCCAATCGTCTGGAGGATGCTGAAATACTTGGATTCCTGATGGAACTGCCATTTGTCGAAGATGCCAGAATCCCCTATTATCTCGGTTGTCTCTATTACGACAAGCGTCAGTATGACGTTGCTATCAGGAATTGGGAATGCTCAGCGAAACTCGATCCCAACTTCCCTATTGTATGGCGCAATCTTGCATTGGCTCGTTTCAACAAAGAGAATCGTCAGGATGAGGCTCTCGAATATATGGAGAAGGCTTTCCATCTCGATGAGACAGACAGTCGCATGCTGATGGAGCTCGACCAGCTTTATAAGCGTCTGCATAAGCCCCATCAGGTGCGTCTTGACTTCCTGCAGAAGTATCCCCAACTCATTCAACAGCGCGATGACCTTGTGCTCGAAGAGATTACATTGCTCAATCAACTTGGCCGCTATGAGGAGGCTATGGAAAAGCTTGATGCTCATCAGTTCCATCCTTGGGAGGGTGGTGAAGGCAAGGTGTCCTCGCAATATCAGATATGTCGTGTGGAACTGGCGAAGCAGGAGCTGGCAAAGCAAGACAAACAAGAAAGACAAGATAATATAAATAAGGCAATACGACTTTTGGAGGAATGCCTCGAATTTCCGCCCCATCTTGGCGAGGGTAAGCTCTATGGTGCGCAGGAGAACGATTTCTATTATCTGCTTGGTGTCGCTTACGATGCCCTTGGTCAGACAGAAAAGGCTGTTGCCTGTTGGCAGGAGGCCACGAAAGGCCCTCAGGAGCCTGCTGCTGCAATGTACTACAACGACGCTAAGCCCGACAAGATTTTCTATCAGGGTCTGGCATTAAGGAAACTGGGACGTGAAGATGAGGCGCATGGCCGTTTCTACAAACTCATTAATTACGGTAAGCAGCACATCTACGACAAGGTGGTGATGGACTACTTTGCGGTGTCATTGCCCGATCTGCTGATTTGGGAGGATTCGCTCGATATCAAGAATCTCATCCACTGCAAATACATGTTGGCTCTTGGCTATTACGGTATGGGCGATAAGGAAAAGGGGTTGAGATATCTTTCAGAAGTCGAGAATCTCGACAATAACCATCAGGGTATTCAGCAGTTCCGTACGCTCATCTCACAAGGTGTCTGACACTTTGTGAGGTAGCTGAACTGCTATCTCATGGCCAGTGCCTTGTCTTCTGCGGCTTCCATGATTTCACGCTCACCTGGCCCTTTGTCGTTGATGCCGCAGAGGTGAAGGATGCCGTGTATGATCACCCGATGCAGCTCTTCATCGTAGGGCCGTCCGAACTTATCGGCATTGGTGAAGACGGTGTCGAGCGAAATATACAGGTCACCGTTCAGTATCTTGCCTTCAGAATAGTCGAAGGTGATGATGTCCGTGTAGTAGTCATGACCTAAGAACTCATTGTTCACCTCAAGAATCTTGTCATCGTTTACGAACATATAGCCGATCTCACCGATCTTCTTTCCGTAAGTGGCTGCCACCTCCTTAATCCAGTTCGAGGTTTCACGCTTCTTGATATTGGGGAACTTCACCCCTTCGCTGCTATAGCTTATCATCTGGCATTGGGATTAGTTATTCACTTTTCTTTGGTAAGTAGGGCGTAATGTCAACACCAAAGTGCTGCAATTCGCGCAGGGCACTCGACGAGATACTGGCCAGTTCAGGCTCCGTATAGAGCAGGATAGTCTCAATGCCACCAATCTTGCGGTTGAAGTCGGCCTGCCATTGCTCATACTCAAAGTCACTCACCGACCGTACACCTTTCACAATAAACTGTGCGCCTTCAGCCTTTGCAAAGTCTATTGCTAAGCCGTCATACGACTTTACTTCGATGTGCTCGTCGTTGGCATACAACTGGCGGATAGCCTCCATGCGCGCCTCAGCCGAGGGCATGTCGGGTTTATGGATATTATCGCCCACAACGCCAATCACCAGCCGGTCGAACAACGGGAGAGCCCGCTTTACAATCGAGTCATGTCCGATGGTAAACGGATTGAAGCTGCCTACAAATACGCCTGTCCTTATCATGGGTGCAAAGATACAAAGATTTTGGGGAAAAATGAAGAAAAAGAAAAAAAGAATAGAATTTCGTGTAGTTTTTCGTAACTTTGCTGCGTCTAATGGGCAAATGATTCAAAAAACAGAAAGACAATGAATGGATTAGAAAGACAGTTTGCGCAAACCGTTGCAGAGCACAAGAGCACCATCTACACCGTGTGCTACATGTTCTCGCAGGATGCCGACGAGGTGAACGACCTGTTCCAGGAGGTACTAGTCAATCTTTGGAAGGGTTTCGAGAGCTTCGAGCATCGCAGTGACATCCGGACGTGGATCTATCGCGTCGCCCTCAACACCTGTATCTCAATTGACAGGAAAAAGAAGCGTCGCTCATCCGAAGTGCGACTGACTATGGACATCAACCTCTTTGAAGACCGCGACGAGGACACGAAACAAGTGGACATGCTCCACAAGCGCATCTCCAAGTTGCAACCCTTCGATAGGGCTATCGTCCTGCTCTGGCTCGAAAACCTATCGTACGAGGAGATCGGACAGATTGTCGGTATCAGCACTAAGAACGTCAGTGTCCGCCTGTTTAGAATCAGAGAGCAATTAAAAAACATGTCTAACGATTATAACTTTCCCATTATGAACAACGATTATCAGAACACCCAGAATACTCAGACCGATATGGAATTAGAGAACATGCGCCAGCAGATGAACACGCTGAAAAAGAAACTGGAGCAGCAGGAAATTGTGAACGACGGTCTGATGCGCCGCTCAATGAAGAATACCGCAGGCAACATCAGTCGCAGATATTATCTCATCATGGCCCTCTGCCTGTTGATGATCCCCTATAGCTACTGGGCATTCGTGATGCTAAACGGTTTCTCCATTCCTTTCTGGATTTTCACCTGCATCACCATGCTGGTTAGCTTTGGAGGCACCTATTATAACAGCAGGAAACTGAGCGATTCGAACATGATGACCAACAACCTCGTGGATGTCCGTCGCCGTATGGCCCGTGCCAAGAAGTTCGATGCCAACTGGCTCTTCATCGGCATTCCCATCGCTATCGTCTTTCTGGGCTGGTTTATGTACGAGTCCTATCTGCTTCATCCCGATGCATTTTTCAACGGACTCTTCTGGGCAGGATGCATCGGTGGTATCATTGGAGCAATCTGGGGATTCTCTCTCCACTTCAAGACACAGCGCCAGTATCAGGATATTATCGACCAGATCGAGGACATCACCGCTGAACAGTAAATACGGTTGCCATATCCACTCAAGGCCGCTGACGACTCTATTCAGGAGTCCAGCGGCTTTTTTTGATGCTAATCAAAGAGATTGGGTTCCATGATATTTCCCCCATAGGGATTGCGGCCGAAGTGCTTGTAAGCCAATTCTGTCACCATTCGGCCACGAGGCGTGCGCTTGATGAAGCCTTCCATAATGAGGAAGGGCTCGTAGACCTCTTCAACGGTGCCTGCATCCTCGCCGATGGCTGTGGCGATAGTGGTGATACCCACAGGGCCGCCCTTGAACTTGTCGATGATGGTGAGCAGAATCTTGTTGTCAATCTCATCGAGGCCATATTGGTCGATGTTCAAGGCCGTGAGGGCAATCTTCGTGATTTTCGTGTCGATTTTGCCATTACCTTTCACCTGAGCAAAGTCACGCACGCGGCGCAAGAGAGCATTGGCGATACGAGGCGTTCCTCTCGAGCGACCAGCTATCTCCAAGGCGGCATCCTCAGTGATGGGCACACCAAGGATATTGGCCGAACGCTCGATGATTTGTTGTAGCGTTTCTGGGTCGTAATATTCCAAGTGCATATTGATGCCGAAACGGGCTCTCAAAGGCGCTGTCAGCAGTCCGCTACGGGTGGTGGCACCAACAAGCGTAAACGGATTCAGGTCAATCTGTATTGAACGGGCTGAAGGGCCTTTATCGATCATGATGTCGATGCGGTAGTCCTCCATTGCTGAATAGAGATATTCCTCGACAACAGGCGAGAGACGGTGGATCTCATCGATAAACAGCACATCGTTTTTCTCCAGCGAAGTCAGGATGCCTGCCAAGTCGCCTGGTTTGTCGAGCACAGGACCTGAGGTAATCTTAAAGCCTACACCCAGTTCATTAGCAATGATATTCGACAAGGTAGTCTTTCCCAGTCCTGGAGGACCGTGAAGCAATGTGTGATCGAGGGGTTCGCCACGATATTTGGCGGCCTCGACGAAGACCTCCAGATTCTCCACAACCTTCTTCTGGCCACTGAAATCCCTGAAGGCCAGCGGTCGCAGCGCATTCTCAAAGTCCTTTTCGCCTTGTGAATACTGTTCTTCGCGTATGTCGAAATCTTCGTCTATCATGTTTGAATATCAACCTTGCAAAGGTACGTAGATTTCCTTAAACGGCCAAATATTTTGTTCGAAAAGTATCGGAAAGCCTTTATTATTCCGTTTTCCTGCAAAGAAACAGTTGGTGTTGGCCATCGGCTAATGTGGTGGCGAAGAGATAGAGATTGCCTCCGTCTTTCAGCTTCAGGCGCTTTCTCAGTTCAGCTACCGACAGAGGGAAGTTGCGCACAGTGATGTTGGCCTTGTCGATACCAGCGAGGGCAGTTTTCAACTCACGTTTGTTCATTGAGGTGGTCTTCTCAATAGTAAAGCGCCGACCAGGAAAATCGCTGCAGTCTTTGTCGGAAACAAACAAATGGCTGTTCTTATCAAGCTGGGAAACATTGAATCGCTGCTCTAAAAAAGTAAAGCAACCAGCCTTCATGATAGAGGCATTAGGCTCGAAGAGGTAGGCTTGGGAACTCATAGAGGGGACAGGCACTCTGATCTCCGCAATGCTACGCTCATTGAGCCAGTCCCCCTGATCTCCTTCGAACACTTGATCGTTGTTTACACAAAAGAGCTTTAAGGGCTTTTTTTCTTTCGATAGGATGAGCAGTAGTTCCTTGCACTCATTATCTACAGAGACGATGTGCACTTCATTGACGTGGCCCAGATCCTCTACTGCTTTCCGCCAGTCGAGCATGGGTGATAGCTTCAGCATCACACGATCGGCCTTTTCGAACAGTTCATCGCGTAACTCCAAGACATTGGGTGTGCAATCGGCGATGCCATAGGTACGCGCCCCATGATCATCCCGTCGTGCAGGGTCGAGGAAGATGAGGTCGGCATGTTCCAATTGATGCAGATAGTCGATGCCATCGGCACAAATCACCTCGATATGGTTTAAGCCCAAAAGCTTGAAATTCTCCGATGAAATGGCGCAAAGTGGCGCTTGTTGCTCTACATGGACAGCCTTTTGAAAACCTTGCGACATAAAGGCCATATCCACGCCAAAACCAGCCGTTAGATCTACGATAAGTGCCCCTTTTCCTGCAATAAGTGCCTTGTATCTTGCCGTCTGCTCGCTCGAGCATTGCTCCATCGAGAGGTGAGGGGGATAGACAATTCCATCGACAGCCGCCCATGAGGGAAGCTTTGTCTTTGCCTTCTGACGGCCCGCAATCTGCTCAAGGGCAAAGGACAGATCCACCTCAGGGTTTTTCGTTCCCTGAAGGGCCAACTGACGCACATCTGCCTCAGCATGCTCGCGGATAAAATCAAGTGTCGCCTGATTCATTTCGAGTGCAAAGATACATAATAATTCATAATTTATAATGCATAATTCATAATTTGTAAATGCGGCAGCAAATTTTTCACTTTTCACTTTTCACTTTTCACTTCTTTTTTGTACCTTTGCAACCTCAACCATTAAGAATCATTTTTATGAGAAAGAAATTTTTGACTTTGACCGTGCTGGCATTGGGTGCGTTTTCCACTTGCTTTGCCGGTGGTCTGATGACCAACACAAACTATCATATCGCCTTCGACCGCATGATGGCGCGTGGTGCAACATTCGACATTGATGCAGCCTACTCGAACCCTGCCGGACTGGCTTGGGGACATGATGGCTTCCAGCTCTCTCTCAACTTCCAGAAACCTTGGCAGAACCGCGACATAGAGGTTTCAGTACCTAGTTATCTCGGCTCCAATTTCGATAAGAAATACGAAGGTAAGGCTTCTGCCCCCATCGTGCCAGCTTTGTTTGCAGCCTATAAGAAGGACAACATCGCGCTGTCGGCCATGATTGGTATCGTAGGTAGCGGTGGATTCGTAAAATACGAGGAGGGTATTCCTATGTTTGAGGTTCCCTTGAGGGCAATGCTCGCACAGAGTGGCATGATGCCAGGCAATTACGACTACGACTCAGAGATGAAGGGAAAACAGTATATCTATGGCGGACAATTGAACCTGACCTATAAGGTAGATGACCACTGGTCTGTAGCCGCTGGTATCAGGGCCAACTATTACGATGGTTATAATCGTGGTCATGTAGTGGCAAGTTTGCCAGCTTATAGTTCTGTTGCGCCTGGCAATCTTATCAATCTGCAGCTCGACTGTATCCAGCGCGGCTGGGGCTTTGCTCCTATCGTCAGCGCCAACTATCATAATGGTCCATTGACTGTCGCTGCCCGTTATGAGTTCCGCACGAAGATTTCTACAGAAAACGATACCCAGAAGTTGATCGTGGGTATGTCGGGTCAAGATACCGATGTGAAGGCTTTGGCAGATATGATGGGAACAGAGGCTACTGTGGCTGCACTCACTCCGACGCTTGGTTCAATGGCACAGAAAATCGAGGGCTATCTGCCAGGTGAGAATACCCGCTATGATATGCCTTCGCTCTTCGTAGCAGCTGTGGGTTATAAATTTACAGAGAAACTGCGAGCCACACTCGAATACCATTTCTTCGACGACAAGCATGCCAAGATGGCTGGCGACCGTCAGAAGGAACTGAAAGACGGTACTCATGAGATTGTAGCTGGTGTGGAGTACGACATCAACGATAAGTTTACCGTCAGTTGTGGTGGTCAGCGCACGGACTATGGTCTGGCCGACGGTTATCAGCAGAATACCTCTTTCGCTTGCGATAGTTATAGTGTAGGCTTTGGTGGTGCATGGAACATCAACGAGAAGATCCGTTTGAATGCCGGCTACTTCATGTCTATCTACAGCGACTACACGACAGAACCCAAGGCTCAGATTTATGGCACGCCATTTACAGGCACAGAGACCTATAGCCGCACCAACTATGTGCTCGGCTTAGGTATCGACTACAAGTTCTGATCATCTTTAGTCTAGGGATTCGAGCATCAGTTCTATTTCCTGATACGTCACTTCGGGCGGACAGAGATTCTTGATAGCAGTCTTTGTTTCGCCCTTTCCTATGGTCTGAATCACCTTGAGGATGGCATCCTGATGCCCGGGTGGCACCAGTTCTGAGAGCGTTACCTCGCTTGTTGGGAGAAAACGAGCCAGATGACCGATGATGGTGGTAACGGTGAGATTGCGGAATTTCGCGATTTCATCGGGCTTCAGGCCTTGTTTGTAGAGTTGGAAAGTGATGTTCCACGTCTTCTCTTTCGGCTCTTTCTTAGGTTTTTCCTTCTTCGTACGCTGCTTTCTGGGCTTCTTAATCTTATCCTCGTCGATGGCATCCAAGAGCGAATATTGTTTCTCATGCAGATAGATGGGAATAGAGAAACCCAGTTCAGCAATCTTCGAGAGCAGGAAACGACGCGAGAGGACAGCCTGACGCACATCGGCCAACGCCTCTGTGAAACGGCTCATGGCCTGCTTGTTGTTGCTCTTGATCTGTGTGGCTAAGTCGACGGATTGGGCAAAAACTTCGTGAATCGACGATTCGAACCACTCTGCACTGCGCTTCACGCGCTCTTGGAAATCCTCCGTATGCAACGTCTCCATCGCTGACTGGCGGATTTTTTGTAACCATTTCTCAGAGACAGACATCGTCTGGGCGCTGAAATTGGCAAGCACACGCTTATGGAGCTCGGTGATATCCGTAAAACTATGATAGAAGAACTCCGTCATCAGACGTAGCAGATGTTCTTCTTTATAGAAGATATCATGGAAGTCGAACAGTTCCAGAAGTAGGAAACGATAGTATTCCTCTTTCAACTGTGGCAGTCGTGAGATACTCTTCTGCGCTTCTTCCTCCTGATGGTCGATATAGTCCTCCACCCGTTTGTCGGCAATGATGGCCCGTGCCTCAATAGGGGAGGAGAGCACCATACCTTCGAGCGTCTTACAACGGCTCAGGGCTACATACACCTGACCTGGTGCAAACGAGAGGTTGGCATCGATGATGGCGCGCTCGAAGGTCAGACCCTGACTCTTGTGGATGGTGATTGCCCATGCCAGACGCAAAGGCAACTGACGGAACTTGCCTTGAATCTTTGTCTCAATCACACGCGTCTCAGGGTTCAACTGATACTGTGCGTTTTCCCATTCCAGGGGTTCGACCTCGATGCCCTCTGCATCGCCAGCACAGAGTACACAGACACGACTCTCACTGATTTCCACGATTTCGCCGATACGGCCGTTGTAATAGCGGTGTTCACCCGTGGGGTCGTTTTTCACAAACATCACCTGCGCCCCCTCTTTCAACGTGAGCACCTCGCTTGTCGGATAGGAATATTCTGGGAAATTACCTTCTATCTGCGCTTGGAAGGTATAACTATGGCCAGGCAGTTTTTTTAACTCGCTGTCGTTGTAATTATCGGCCAAATAGTTATGGGTGGTCAGACGGATATAGCCCTCGCCTGGCTTGGGGATAAAGGCAGGCTGGCATCGCTGATTCAGGATATTGATATCATCGGCTGTGGGATGTGCTTCGCGGATGTGGTTGAGCACATCGAGGAAGGTGGCGTCTTCCTGACGAAACACCTGACTCAACAAAATGGTGACATATTCAATCTGTTGCAGCGCCTTCGAACCGAAGAAATAGGGGGTGTCGTAATAGGGTTTCAGCATCGCCTCGTCTTCTGGAGTTACCACAGGCGTGAGTTGCTGCAAGTCGCCAATCATCAGCAGTTGCACACCACCAAAGGGTTTATAGCGGTCGCGATACCTTCGTAGTACGGAGTCGATGGCATCGAGCAGATCACTTCTTACCATCGAGATTTCATCGATAATCAGCAGGTCGAGCGAGGCGATGATACGCCGTTTCTCCTTGCCGAAATCAAACTTGCTCTGAATGCGGGCATTTGGCACATAGGGTGTAAAGGGCAGTTGGAAGAACGAGTGGATGGTCATACCGCCTGCATTGATGGCGGCCACACCCGTTGGCGCGACCACTATCGAACGTTTCTTACTCTGTTCTACAACGGTCTTCAGGAAGGTGGTCTTGCCTGTGCCGGCCTTACCAGTCAGGAAGATGCTTCGTCCCGTGTGTTCCACAAAATCCCACGCATTGCGCAGTTCGTCATTTGTCTTTGTTTCCATAGTCATTGAATTTAAAATATAACATATTTATTTCAGCATAATGCCAGTATAGATCCTACCGGATTGTATACCTAGACGTCGGGCTGAGAACCAGGTTTCAGGTTGTTTGAAGGTGCAGTCAGGAGCAACGGAAATCTGATGCGAAGGCACGCCAACCGTTTCGAGTTGCAGTCGATTGCACATAGGAAGGTCAATGTGCCATTTTACATCGCGCCGAGTGATTTGTGGCATCTCGAAGCCGGCCTTCGCAAAGGCCTCATAGACCTCGTCTCCCACCTCAAAACTGTCTAGACTGATGCCAGGGCCTATCTGAGCCTTTATACTCTGTGGTTGTGAGCCATAAACCTTCTTCATTTTATCAATTGCCACCTCTACAATGCGCTGTACCGTTCCCCGCCAGCCTGCATGAATGGCACAAACGGCTTGATGCTCAGGGTCGTAGAGCAGCACAGGGATACAGTCGGCTGTAGAGACACCGATGCACAGACGACTGACGTCGGTCATCAAGGCATCTACACCTTCTAACCGTTGTTGCTGTTCGTCAGCAGTAAGCTTCAGAAATGCTTCGTCGATGATGGCCACTTCTGTCAGATGGACCTGATGCGGCATCACCAGTCGGTCGTCGCTGATACCCAGCAATCGGCACAGTGCCTCACGGTTCTGCGCGATAGCCTGAGGGTCATCACCACAGTAGCGATTGATATTGAATTCACCATAGTTCCCCTTACTATAACCTCCCCGACGGGTAGAGCTAAAGGCAGCGACGCCTTCGCCAAAATCATAGTATCGGAGTTGTGGATGTGTCATTTCTGTATGTTTTGCTTGCAAAGTTACGAAAAAAAGTTCATAAAGCATCACGAAACACAAAAAAATTCGTAACTTTGTCGACAAATTCAGAAAGAATCAACGATCATTCAACTAACAATCAAAATTAATAATGATGAAAAAACTATTTATTTCTGCCCTTCTGGCAGTTCTGGCATTGCAGGTTAATGCACAGACTGATCAGGTTCCTGCCGGCCCAGAACTTGAGTTTGCCCTCCAGTTGAAAGTGACACTCGGACAGGCCTTTTCTATCGAAAACACCCAACATGGTCGTCGTACGGTGATTCCCATCACAGGCGGAACCTTCGAGGGACCAGGCATCAAGGGCACGATTGTCAATGGTGGTGCCGACTATCAACTCGCTAATGCGCAAGGCCGTACGGAGCTGGAAGCTATCTACTGCATTAAGACCGACGATGGCATCTATATCCACGTGCGCAATCGTGGTATTATTGCCAACACGAAGGATGCCAACGGCAACCAATCTTTCTATTTCCGCTGTGCCCCTCAGTTTGAGGCACCAGCCGATAGCAAGTATGGCTGGCTCAACAATTCACTCTTCCTTTGCGCCCCATCATTCTCCCAAGGCTTCAATGGCATTGTGCTCAATGTCTGGAAAGTGAAGTAACAAAAAGAGTCGCAACCAATTAGTTGCGACTCTTTTTTGTTCATTGGAAATTATTAATAACCCATACAACTTGTTGTTCCCAACGCAGTGAGTATTGCTGTTGCTATGGAAGCAATAATCTGTACAATCCATTTTAAAGTCTCTTTCTTTTTCATATTTTTCCTCCTTTTTTAATTATTGCTCATAATTTAATTTGTTAGTCTTTGTCAAGACCGTCGTCACCATCGTCATTGCCGCTCGTACTGCCCGTGTTAATCACTAGCGAGCTGGCCTGACCAGGCATGGCGAAGTTACCGGTGTAGACACCGCTATTCTCAGTGAGTTCAATAGAGGATCCGTTAATGGTTGCCGTTGGTACCAGACCTTCTGCGGGCGTGATGCTGATTGCCACCTCGTCATCCTCGCTGAGGCTTGCACCTGAGGTCATAGCATTACCGTCCTTCGTCACAGAGGCAGAACCACTACCGCTAATCGAGATGCTCAGTGCATAGGTCGTTGGCTGGTTCTGGCTGCCGCTTTGGGAACCACTCTGCGAACCGCTTTGGGGGCTACTCTGAGAACCACTGTTGGCAGCAGCCTTAGCAGCAGCAATTTCGGCTGCAGCCTTGTCAGTCCAGCCCAGTTTGCCGTCTTTGTTCAACTCCTCACGCGTGTACTCACCAGTGGCCTGCGCCAACAGTTTCAGACTCTGTACGGCAGGACCGGTCTTGTCGTTCTTGGCGAGGGTGCCGATGCTGGCGGTGATGGTTTTGTCGGTGGCTGTGTCGTACAATTCGGTGCAACCGTTTCCAACCACACTCACTTTAAAGATCGCGAGATTGTCCACTTTGACGGTATTACCCATCAGGGTCTGTTCACGGGTACACTTCACGAAATCCCGCAGGATACCCTCAATAGTTCCTTCTGAGAACGGGGTGTTGTGCTCGGCCATGTGTACAGCCATGTCGTGAATGTTCAGTGTCTGCTTGTACGATACTCGCGGGTAGTGTTTGCCGTAAGCCTCATTCTTGCTGTTGTTGTTTTGAGTAAGATAAAGTTCAATCATAATAGACTTCTTAAATAATTGATGTTTGATTTGTTTCTGCGCCTTTGGGACATCCAGCCTGCGCACTGCCTTCTGTCTCTCGATTGCGGTTGCAAAAGTACGTCTTTTTCCAATACAATCTCCGAAAAGGCCCATCCCCCACAAATCCTAAAAACGCAAGCTGCTATCAATCAGCAACTTGCGCACACGTTATTTATTTTCTAAATTCAGAGAACTATTTTCGGCTTCAATGCGATATAGTTATTGTGCGGGTTTGGATACGCAGTTTGTTATAAGGTCCACACTCCATCCGATGATCCCACCAAGGAGGATGTTCCCGAATGCCCAGCCTTTAACGGCCTTCGTAAAAACAACGTGGTAATTTTTTCCTCAAAAGTTATGGTTAATTCAAATAAAAACCGTATATTTGTGCCCGAAAAGCTTTTTGTATTGAGCAAAAATGTGCGATTTTTGCTTTCTGCATTGAGCAAGAATAAAGATAATTTGCTTCTTCTGAAAAGCAGAAATGGTAGTAGTTTTATATGGATACACTATTTGACAAACAAGATGCGATGCTCCGTGCTACAAGTATGGAGATTGTGAGGAGTTATATGGATACCATTAATTGGGAAGCTCCGTTGCTATGTATCAGAGGATCGAGAGGGGTAGGCAAGTCGACTCTTCTTCGTCAGTATATCAAGCTGCATTACGATACAGGAAGTGAAGATGTTTTGTATTGCTCACTCGACTGGGTCTATTTTAGTCAACGCTCTATTTTGGAGGTTGCCGGCAATTTTTATAAGAGAGGTGGAAAACTACTTGTTTTAGATGAGGTGCATAAGTATGAGGGCTGGAGTCGTGAGGTAAAGTGTAGATAATAATTGAAAAGTATACCACCATAATAATCGAAAAGTATACCATCCAATCAGAGCTCTACGTTATAAAAATAGTAGCTCGTATGAGCGCTGTTTAACGTACAAAGAGTTTAAAGATGATTGAGATGGATCAGAAAGAACAAATCCTTCATTACCATCGTGTCGATGGTTTGAGTTTACGGGAGATTTCTCTTAAAAAACAACAAATTATACGCAGCCGTATTATACACATGCGTATAATTTTGTATCTTTGCCCCCAAATTATAAACTTGTATAACGATGGAAGTACCTTTTCAATACGGAAGATTAGCTGATGCAAAGAGTTTTATAGACCGAGTAGAGGATAGACAAATCGGGATGAGTACTCATTCGTTGACCCATTGTTTGAGTTGTGGTTAAAACGCGAATATGGGATCATTTAATGTTTTTCTTGAGCCAAATTGATAATTTCAGGCTATTAGTTCTCTTTAGGGTGTACATAGTAGGGATCACGGGGTCGGTTCTACTGATCATTTTTCTGCGTTGAAAATTTGGATGATCGAGAATAAGTTAGTATCATTGCCTTCGCATTTGAAAACAATTGAACCGATGGCACGACCGATTAGGGAAAAAAGCGGCACCTCCGCTTACCTCCACTGTGCATATTCTATGCCTATTGCCTGATGAGCAAACATGGCGGCTCTTTTGTTAACGCGTTCTGATCTCTTTTATTCTTCTTTATTCTCTTTTATTCTTTTCTGCCTGCAAAGATAGTACAAATATTTGGATTATGCAAGAAAATTATATTTTTTGAGGCTTCGCTTTTATTTGAGCCTATTTCTTGCGGAATTGGGATTTTTATATTAACTTTGCACCCCCGAAATCCGAAAGTAAATGAAAAAAGAAGAGATATGAAGACCAGAAAAATCATGCAATGGGTGCTCGCCGCCACCCTCGTTTGCGGCGCAAGTGTATTCACATCGTGTGTTGACAATTCAATAGACAACCCGGCAGTGCCAGAGCCTGGAGAGCCCGCCGTGCCAGACCACTTCATCAATGAGGCATTGATGGACAAGACCGTCAAGCCCGGCGACGACTTCTACATGTATGC
>CACWSX010000044.1 GCA_902763615.1 uncultured Prevotellaceae bacterium
GACAAGCAAAATCATCAATGACATGGCAAAGGTACCACAAAAATCTGAGAAAATCAGCGCTTTTGGCGGAATATTTTTCGTCTTGGACATATTTGACCGATAGATCAAGGGGACCTGTCCCCCTGATCGAAGCTGGCCAAAAAGTTGTCCAAACAATCTTTTATTTCGTAAAAAAGTTGGAGACTGTTTCGAGATTTGAAACATTCTCCGATTAATTTTGCAGCCGACAATTATAATGTTTAACCCCTAAAAATATTTGTTATGTTATTCAATTTAAAAAGTAAGATTGTGATGGACGCAGTGTTCAAGGTTGAGGCAGAGACCTTAGTAGATGCCAGGAAGATAGCAGAAAAGCGGATGGATGAACTTGATTTCGATTCGCTTGAGATGGCAGAAGTATGGTGGGATATGACTGACCCTACCATTAAAGAGTTTATTGGTAAAATGTGTAAGAAACAAATAGATAAGTATTACAGATCATGCGCTACAGAACCATAGTTGAAAAGAATGAGAGCAGCCTGTTGCAGATTATCCGGGCTGCGGAGAGTTTTAACGCCGGAGGGTTCCTGGAGAGCCTCCGCATGCGTAATCTGTCGACCTACGAGATTGACCAGTTGACGGATGAGATAAAGGAGTATCAGTCTAAGATTAATCGTGAGGCAAGGGCGCTGGTGAAGTTTTCAGAGACTTTCCTGATCAGCTATGCCACTGAGAACAACCGCTGCTACGAGACGGCTGAGCAATTGTTTAATCGTATACGCAGCACCATCTCAGGTGCCCGCAAGGTGTTGCGCAAGACCTGTCCGCGGCGCATGCATCGTCAGCCGGAGGGCAAGGAGCAGCCGCTGTTCTATCTGCGCTCCATACTGACCGTAGGCTCACATACGGGCGACCTCTTCGGTATGGAGTCGTTTGAATACTCTGTGCAGGAACTCTTTCGTGTGATGATGAACTTCTTTACATCGATTATCGGCACGTTAGGGCTCTGTCACAGGATGATTGTATCAGAGCGGGAGATCCGACAGGATGCTGACCGTTGCTTGGATATCTACAACGACACGTGTGCGAAGCTGATGGAAGAGGTGAATCAGATGTCGCATTGGCTGGGGGCCGTGAAGCAGTTGCCTGAGAGCAAATTGCTGAAGCGCAAAGAGCAGGCCCGTTCGGAGAAGGCTTTCGCCCGCGATAACTATCATCAGTACACGCCTGCTGAACTGAAGCAGATGTTGGTGCTCGAGGTGGTAAGAAGAGGACAGAATGACGGACTGACAGACGAAGAGGCGCTGCTTTGGCCGAACGACCATCAGCAGGCGCTGAGGGTGAGAAGTGTGATTCCGCTGTTCGACCAGATGGATGCAGAGGGCTTGAAGGGCAAGATGGATAGTAGCCTGATTATCGAATTCCTGAAATGGTGCAGGGTGGAGTCGAAGCTGGAGAAGCGACTCTATCAGTATTTCTGTAAGGCATATAAGGAACATGGCGGCCAATTGCAGATGCTCGGCTGGACTTCGGTGAGTCAGGTGCGCAAGGATCGTCGAGAGCAGCAGATCAGCGATGAGAAACTGGCTGCATCGTTCGAGCGTCGTTTGGCAGAAATAGCATAGAAAAAAGGTCTTTTTAGAAGAATCGCCGCCTCGCGACTGGATTTTGAGTGATTTTTTGTGGATGGATTCCGAGAGGGTCCATCCACTTTTTTTGTGCCTTTTTGGATAGCAGCATCCAAAGAATGGATAAAGCCCGGATGGTTTGGATGGCGAGAAATCCAGAGATTGGCAGGGTGTTATCCAAAAGTGGGACGAAATCATCCAAAGGTTTTGGATTATGTGATGTAACTATCATTCAATCAATAATTTAGCTATCCATATGGTTTACTGAAAAAGCTTGGAAGATATCTGATTTGTGGCTAATTTTGCAGTGTCAATCAGACAAAATGACAAAATAACAAAATAACAAAAGATTATGGTAGAACAAATAAGATTTCAAACAATGAAACATTCAGAAGTTAGCGTGAATGCCTATGGTATCACAGTGAAGAAGATGTGCGCCTCGTGCGCCATGAAAGGAGTTGAGAACGACGGTGAGCGTGTTTGCAAGAAAATGGGACTGAAGGTGAATCAACAGTTCTGTTGCCGCCACTGGCAGATGAGCGATGGCCTGAAGAACGCCGGACTACAGATGGGAGGGGTGGTTCGCCTGAGAGGAACACTAGAAATCGTGATAAAATAAGAAGTAAAAAGTATTAATCGAGTCGAAGCGAGTGGAGGAAGTCACGCGTGTGAAAATGGCCAAATTCCGACACAACCTTCACTCACAACATCGACAAGATTATGAAAAAGTACATTGCAATTGAAGAAGAGGTGCTCGTACGCCTCGTAGAAGGAAAGTACGTGGAGGGTTCGCTGCATCGTGATCAGTGGACGGGTGTGATAACATTCAACGCTTACAACCGTAAGCCGAAGACCAGGCCGAAGGATCGTCTGATCTGCGCGCTGGAGAACGGATGGCTGAAGGAGAGTGCCGAGCGCATCAAGTTCTTCAACTCCGTGAAGAAGGAGCTGGGAGCCGTACAGGTGAGTGAGGTCATGGCCCGCGAGTTGGAAACGGCCATGAATGCGCTGCTCAGGGAGAAGATGGTGGCGTTCCGTATGAAGACCATCGAGGAGATTATGGACGAAGTTTAATGAAAGGAGAATCGCATGGGATTTTGCTATCAGAAGAATTTCAGTAATCCAACGTTGCCCGTGGACGAGGCCCAGTTCTGGGCCCTCGTCAGGGCGACACAGTGGAACGAGAACATCGACAGGTATCGTGAGACAGGCGAGGCATCGCTGAAGCGCAAGTTGCCAGCATTTATCTTCCAGGCGACATTCGACGAGACGGAATCGGCCAAGGGAAGAATAGGACACTGGCGCAAGCAGGCGGCCACCCGCCTGACGGGCTTGGTGGTGATGGACATCGATCACGTGGAAGACCCACGGGAGGTTCATGGTGAATGGTTAAAGGTTCATGGTGAGCTGAAGAAACTGGGGATCCTGCTCGTGTATGTAACACCTAGTGGCAAAGGCCTGAAGATCGTCTTTAAGGCCGATGCTGCGAAGGGTAATCTCATCGACAACCAACATGCCATGGCCAAGGTGCTTGGCGTGGAGGTTGACGAAAGTTGCAAGGACGCATCGAGGATGTCGTTCATCTGCAAGGAATCGGATATACTTTATTTGGACAAGGAACTCTTTACGTATGAGAACAAGGAATTTGGTGAGAAATTCGATGCTGAGTATCGTGCTGGCCATTCCCAAGGCTGCACACTGGGGACAGGCACCACTGTGCCCTGCAAGCAGAGCACAGGTGGGAGCCAGTCCCCATTGTGCCGCTCTGAGGCGGCGGAAGGCTCTGACATCAGCCATCAACCATCAGACATCTTTACGTGGCGCGGGTATGACGTACAGAAGATTATTGATGCTAGGTATGCTGCTAAGCTGCCTTGCGCTGACGACAGCAACAGACATACGGAATCTCTCAAACTGGCTACCGACCTGCTGCTCATGCTCGACGGCGATAAGGCCGCAGTACAACAGATCGTCGAAGCCCAGCCATGGGTGCAGGAGATCATCGCAGAGCGCAATGAGAACGTGGCACAGACAGTCGAATCGGCTGTGGCGTGCATGGCGCAGAAAGAGAAGAAATATGCAGGGTCGCTACCATCCAAAGCCATGCTCGAAGCCGTCCAGAAGGCCATAGGCAAGACGTATCAGGAGATTACGAAAGGCGTGGCTCAAGCCACGGTGTTGAAGGATGACGACATGGCGCGTTGGCTCTGGGACTGGGGTGAGCAGATTGAGGCGCTGAGCGAGGACTTCCCGCTGTTGAAGGACATCTGCAAGGGGCTCAAAAAGAACCAGTATCCTGCGGCTATGTTCGTGGGCGGTGGTCTGCTGATGACGCTCATGACGCGCTGCACCTATCGTTTCTATCATCGCCCGGAGGAATTGCGCAGGCTGAATAATTCAACCTTCATCATTGGCGATCCTGCCAGCGGTAAAAGCTTTGCAACAAGGCTCTTTAAATTGCTGGCTGCCCCCATCGTGGCGGCTGACAAGATTGGCAAGGATGCCATTAACGCCTATCGTGAGCAGATGCGCACCAAGGGCGCCAACAAGGAGAAACCCAAGAAACCGAAGGTGATTGTCCGCGTGCATCCTGCCCGTACCTCGAACGCGCAGTTTATCCAGGATATGGTAAATTCCGTAGAGGAGGTGGATGGCGAGCCTATGCAACTGCACATGCTGACCTTCGACACGGAGTTGGATAATACGGTGACGGTGCAAAAGGGTGGAAGCTGGATCGACAAGCAGTCGCTCGAACTGAAGGCTTTTCACAACGAGGAAGATGGTCAGGCGTATTTCCTGCAGGACTTCTATGTGACCTGGAACTTCATCTATACGGGTACGCCCAATGCATTGAAGAAGAAGGTGAATGAGCAGAATTTCGGATCAGGCTTAGCCACTCGACTGACCTGCATTCCGCTCCCTGCCACTAACTTCGAGATGATGAGTCGTGAGAGTCATGTGGATTTCGAGAGCGACGAACATCTGAAAGCCTGGGCTGAGAAGTTGGATAGGATGAAGGGGGAGCTGAGCGTTCAGAAAATCGTGGATGAACTTTACGACTGGACCGCCCGCCGAATGATGGACGCTAAGGAGAATGACTCGAAGGCTGACGAGATGCTCTTGAAGCGCTGCGCCTATCACGGCTTGAATTTCGCCACGCCCTTCATTGTGATGCGCCACTGGGACAAGATGCATCAGGAGGGTGACTTCTGGTGCGGGGAGTTTGAGACGGATGATGTGGACTGGCGGTTGACAGAGTTGATCGTGAATATCCAGTACGCTTGTCAGCGCCACTTCTTCGGCGCCATGGCCGAGGCCTATTTCGACAACAAACTGAAGGATGCCTCTGTAAACGTGCAGCGCAGGCAGAAGACTTTTGAGGGCTTCGCACGATTGCCTGATGCGTTCAACAGTGAAGATGTAATGCGTTGTTTCAACCTGTCGAGTGAGGGTGCTGCCCGCATGAAAATCAAGCGGTTGCTGAGTGATCACCTGATTGAAAAACTGGGTGACGGCAGGCAGCCTGGCGCATCGAGGTCAAGCTATCGTAAGACGGGGGCCATCATGCTATAATGTACCATCGTACCAATGTACCATTGTACCATTTGATAATTGAGAATAATATGACAGAAATAATGATGAATAAGAATGCCAAACTCTCCCAACATTTGGCTTCGCCGAGTGAGGCTACGCTCAGCCAAACAAGCGAGCTTGATGGCCTTCGCTTATCGCCTCACTTTACGTTGGGGGAGTTGACGAAAACAAGTTATGACACGTTGGATAAGAATATCCCGAGTCGGGTGGCGATTGAGAACCTCCGCAACATTTGCGAGAACTGGCTGGAAGACCTCCGTTATAGCTATAATGCGCTTTACGGTGATAGCGGGGTGATTCCGATCGTTATATCCTCTGGATATAGGAGCGAGGAGGTGAATAGGTTGTGCGGGGGCGCGAAGGGCTCGAATCACCTGACGGGCTGCGCGGTGGATATCCGCTGCTATGGCCCGGAACACATGATCAGGATGGCGAGTATCCTGCTGGATATCGCCGATGGTACGAGAAGGGATTTCGATGAGTTAATCCTCGAGAAACGGGGCACCACCTATTGGATTCACTTCGCGGTGCGACCGGAGGATTGCTCGGCGACGAAAGGATACGCTTGCCAGAGCAAAAATCGGAGGAAGATTCTCTTCGACTGCCGCTAGTCAAAACACTGTAACCTTGCTGCGGCAGACCTCAACGGGGTCTGCCGTTTCTGATGAGGTCTTGACGATGCGGATGCAGTACTCGTTGGCGGCTGTCTGCTCCCGATAGAACGAGAGTTGGTCGCCGGCATGGGCCTCGGCGACGTAGGCTATCTCGAAGCGGCGGATGCGATGCGCACGATACCAGTCGAGCGGCCAGAGGTCGAGCACGTGCTCAATGTATTTCACGGAGTTGATATGACCGTTGATGTCGACATCGTTGTACTGGGTATCGATGGTGCGGACAAACTCGGCCTCATCACTCATCTTCACGCGGCCGCCCTTGTCGATGGGACATTCTTTGTCTTTGACGATCCAGTTGTTGATGGCACCATTGTCGATGGCAAAGATATCCGTCGGCTGACGGCTCTCGGTATCGATCATGGCCCAGATGGAGCGTCCGTAGCCGTAGACCTTGCCGTCCTCCCCTACTACACGGAAGTTACGCGAGGTGAAATAGCGCATGGCCGACTCTACCCACGTCTCCACATTGAACTTGGTATACATGAGCGGCATCTCATCCATCTCGATGGCAAGGCGCGAGAGCACCCACGAGCGGTTGATGGTGAGCAGATACTTCATGCCGAAACCACGAGCTGTGGAGTGGAAATCGGCAGCGTTGAGCATGTGATTGCCCAGATGGCCCATGAAAAGCCGCTGCGAGAAGTCGCAGTGGAAGGGCTCGGCCAGAAATTCGTATGATCCTATTTTTTCCATTGTTCAGACTCCCTACCCTATCTCTTGGGTTTTTTGTTCTCTCTCTTCCAAGAATGCGCTCACCTGCTCCTGCATGCCTCGTGTGACGGCGATACGGCCAGAGCGGGTATACTGCAACACACAACCGAAGGCATCGAGTGCGCGATAAAGCGAGATGATATCCTCGGTGATGCCATGCTTCATGGCGATGGTATAGGTGGGATTCACCTCGATGATATGGGCATCGAAACGACGGATGGTGCGCGAGATCTCAGGATTCTCCATGACCTTATCCGTAGCGAGCTTATAGAGGCCTGATTCACGGATAAACAACTGATCGTCGGTGAAATAGTTGGCCTTCACCACGTCGATTTTCTTCTCTATCTGACGGGCAATCCTGATAATCTGATCCTCATCGCTCCAGGCGGTGATGGTGTATTTATGCACCCCGGGGATGCTGGAGGCCGACACGTTTAGACTCTCGATATTCACCTGACGACGCGTGAAGACGGCCGTCACCTGGTTCAGGATACCTGCCACGTTCTCAGAATACACCAGCAATGTATATAGCTTCTTACCTTTTTCTTTCATAACTTATCCTCTTCAGATTTCCAACATCATTTTGTCGACATCCATGCCCGGCGGCGTCATCGGCAGCACATTATCCTCTTCCTTGATGGCACACTCGAGGATAAACGGACCATCGGTGGTCAGCATCTGCGCAATGGCTGCTGCCAGATCCTTACGCTCGGTCAGCGCCAGATAAGGAATGCCATAGCCCTTGGCAATCATCGCATAGTCGGGGTTCATCATCTTGGTAAACGACTTGCGGCGCAGCCAGAACATATCCTGCCACTGACGCACGTTGCCGAGATAGTGGTTGTTCATCAGAATCATCTTCACGGGGGCCTTCTGTTCCATGATGGTGCCAAGTTCCTCGATACACATCTGGAAACCGCCGTCGCCCATGAAGCAGCAGACGGTGCGCTGAGGGGCTGCAAAGGTTGCGCCGATGGCGGCAGGCATGCCGTAGCCCATCGTTCCCAAACCGCCACTGGTACAGATACTGCGCTTGTGGTGATACTTGAAGTAACGCGTCGCAAACAACTGATTCTGACCAACATCCGTCACAAGGACAGCATCGTCAGAAGCCTGTTCTGCGATGGCATTCACCACCTCACCCATCAACAGCGGACCCTCCTTGGGATGGATGGCCGGCTCGATGACTTTCACCCGTTCCATATCGTCGAGGGGCTTGAACGACTCGCGCCACGCCTGGTGGTCAGCCTTGTCGATCAGCGCGGTGAGTGCCGGCAACGACTCCTTACAGTCGGCCACCACAGCCACGTCGGTCTTGACATTCTTGTCGATCTCACTACGGTCGATATCGAGATGAATCACCTTGGCCTGCTTGGCATAGGTCTTCAGATTGCCCGTCACTCGGTCGCTGAAGCGCATACCGATGGCGATGAGCACATCACACTCCTGTTCCTTCAGATTGACGGCATAATTACCATGCATACCCAACATACCCACGTTGAGCGGATGATTCGAGGGAAGTGCTGACAGACCCAGCATCGTACGGCCTGCAGGGATATCGGCTTTCTCGAGGAAGGCTTTCAGTTCTGCCTGCGCATTGCCGAGTTCCACACCCTGTCCCACGAGGGCCAGAGGCTTCTTGGCATTATTGATCAGCTCGGCAGCCTGGCGCACAGCCTCAGCATCGAGTTTCGGATAGGGCACATACGAACGCACGAAGTTGACCTTACAAGGCTCCCAGTCGATTTCCTCAACCTGTGCATTCTTGGCAAAGTCGAGTACCACAGGACCAGGGCGACCCGTACGGGCGATGTAGAACGCACGGCTCACGGCCCACGCCACATCCTCGGCATGACGGATCTGATAACTCCACTTCGTGATTGGCTGCGACACACCCACAAGGTCTACCTCCTGAAAGGCATCGGTACCCAAGGCCCCGATAGGCACCTGACCAGCGATGACCACAATCGGCGTAGAGTCGAGCATGGCATCGGCAATACCCGTCAGCGTGTTGGTCACACCTGGGCCACTGGTTACCAAAGCGACACCCACCTCACCAGACACGCGGGCATAGCCCTCGGCAGCGTGGGTGGCTCCCTGTTCGTGACGCACGAGAATATGGTCGAAACATTTCTTCTCACCACGTGTATAGTCGAAAAGCGCGTCGTAGACAGGCATGATGCTACCGCCAGGGTATCCGAAGATGGTCTTTACCCCCTCGGCCTGCAACGCCCTCATCAGCGCTTTTGATCCTGTAATTCTATCTTTCATAATTCATTGACCAATTAGTCGATTATTCTGATACCGCCCTTATCGGCACTTGAAACGCTCTGGGCGTAGGCGCGCAAGGCCTTGGAAACCACGCGGTTGCGCTTCAGCGGCTGCTGCGGACGGGCTGCGAGTTCCTCGTCGGAGAGCTTCACACTGATGCTGCGCGAGGGAATGTCGATCACGATGATGTCGCCATCCTTGATCTTGCCGATGTTGCCACCATTGGCAGCCTCGGGCGAGATATGGCCGATGGAGAGTCCGCTGGTACCACCAGAGAAGCGTCCGTCTGTGATAAGGGCGCACTCCTTGCCGAGGTGCATCGACTTGATATAACTCGTGGGATAGAGCATCTCCTGCATACCAGGACCGCCCTTCGGACCCTCGTGGGTAATCACCACGCAGTCGCCTGATTTCACCTTACCGCCCAGAATGCCCTCGCAGGCATCCTCCTGAGAGTCGAACACGACAGCCGGACCCTCGAAGTGCCACAGGCTCTCGTCGACACCAGCGGTCTTCACCACACAGCCGTCCTGAGCGATATTGCCGAAGAGCACGGCCAATCCGCCATCCTTCGTATAGGCATGCTGCAGGTCGCGGATACAACCCTCGGCACGGTCGGTATCGAGTGTCCCCCACGCTTCCGACTGCGAGCCCATCTTCGTTGAGAAGCGGTTGCCTGGAGCCGACTGATAAATACGGTTAGCCTCGGCATCAATGGCGCCATCTACAATACTATATTTCTTCAGGGCCTCAGCGAGCGTCATGCCATCCACGCGAATAGCAGAGCCATCGACGAGGCCGCCCTTGTTCAGTTCGTTGAGAATACCCAGGATTCCACCCGCACGGCCACACTCCTGAACACTGTATTTCTGTGTGTTAGGCGCCAGTTTGCAGAGACAGGGCACCTTGCGGCTCAGTGCATCGATATCCTTCATCGTGAAGTCGGTACCAGCCTCCTGCGCCACAGCCAGCAGATGAAGCACGGTGTTGGTACTGCCACCCATGGCAATATCCAATGCCATCGCGTTCATAAAGGCCTTACGGGTAGCGATGCTGCGAGGCAAAACGCGCTCGTCGCCGTCCTCATAATAAGCGAAGGCATTCTTCACCACCTGACGGGCTGCAGCCTTGAAAAGTTCGATGCGGTTGGTATGTGTAGCCAAGATAGTGCCATTGCCTGGCAGCGACAAACCGATGGCCTCTGTGAGCGAGTTCATCGAGTTGGCGGTGAACATGCCTGAGCACGAACCGCAGCCCGGACAAGCACAGGCCTCAATCTCCTTGATTTCCTCATCCGTGACAGAGGGGTCGGCACCCTTCACCATCGCCGTGATAAGGTCGGCATTCTCGCCGCGCCAGCGTCCAGCCTCCATCGGACCGCCAGAACAGAACACCGTCGGGATGTTCAGTCGCATCGAAGCCATCAGCATGCCTGGCGTCACCTTGTCGCAGTTGGAGATGCAGATCATGGCATCGGCCTTGTGGGCATTCACCATGTATTCTACTGAGTCGGCAATGATGTCGCGTGAGGGCAGCGAATAGAGCATACCGTCGTGACCCATCGCGATACCGTCGTCGATGGCGATGGTATTGAACTCTGCGGCAAAACAGCCCATCTTCTCGATTTCGGCCTTCACAATCTGTCCGATCTCGTGCAGATGGGTATGACCAGGCACAAACTGCGTGAATGAGTTTACGATGGCGATAATGGGTTTGCCAAACTGCTCATGCTTCATGCCTGTGGCTACCCACAACGCACGGGCTCCTGCCATACGACGGCCCTCGGTGCAGACGGCACTTCTCAACTGATGTTTCATATCCTTTTCTGGTTTAATTTCAAAATTATTGCGCAAAATTACACTAAATCTCCCAAACAGCCAACATTTTTACGGAAAAATCGCGGAAATACCGGCTTTATTGACAAAATTGGGGCTCGAAACTTCACAGTCTCGAACCCCTCGCAAACTTCAAACAACCAAAAAAGGTTATCGAATGAATAGCAGTTCTCTGTATTTCGGCAGTGGCCAGAGTGCATCATCCACAATGAGCTCCAACTTGTCGATCTCATAGCGGATCTCGTCAAGTTTCGGTTCCACCTTGTCGTGGTAGGCAATGGCCTTGTCGTGCTCGTCATCAATCTTATTGGCGAGCTTGCGGGCATTGACGAGCTCCTCGACACCCTTCTCGATGGCTGAGGTGCGCTCGGCAATCTCCTCGATGATCTTGATATTGCGACCAGAGAGTTTCTCGGCTTTGTCGACGGGGAAGATGGCAGCCATGTTCTCCACGTTCTTCAGCAGTTGGCTCTGGTAATGGGTAGCCACAGGGATGATGTGATTCATCGACAGATCACCCAGCACACGGGCCTCGATCTGGATCTTCTTGGTGTAGGTCTCCCACTTCACCTCGTTGCGGGCCTCCAGTTCTTTCTTCGTCATGACACCCAGGCTCTCGAACATATCGATGCTCTCCTGATCGAGGTAGCGCTCGAAGATTTTCGGACAAGACTTCTCGACATCGAGTCCGCGCTTGGCAGCCTCCAGCACCCACTCGTCGCTATAGCCGTTGCCGTCGAAACGGATGGGCTTGCAGGTCTTGATGTCCTCGCGCAGCACATCGATGATGGCATGGAACTTAGCGCTGTGCTCAGTGCCGGCGAGTTTCTGCTCAAATTCCGGAATCTTGGCATCCACACGTTTCTTGAAGTTGACAAGTGCTTCGGCTACGGCACTGTTCAGGGCAATCATCGCGCTGGCGCAGTTGGCCTCAGAGCCGACGGCACGGAACTCGAAGCGGTTGCCGGTGAAGGCGAAGGGAGAGGTACGGTTACGGTCGGTATTGTCGATCAGCAGTTCGGGAATCTCGGGGATATCCATCTTCAGGCCTTGCTTGCCTGTCATCGACAGGAAGTCCTTATCGGCCTTTTCTATGTGGTCGAGCAACTCACTCACCTGCTTGCCGAGGAAGCTTGATACGATGGCAGGGGGCGCCTCGTTGGCACCCAGACGATGGGCATTGGTGGCACTCATGATCGAGGCCTTCAGCAAACCGTTGTGCTTGTAGACACCCATCAAGGTCTCGACGATGAAGGTGGCGAAGCGCAGGTTCTGCTCAGCGGTCTTGCCAGGAGCATGCAACAGGATGCCATTGTCAGTGCTCAAGCTCCAGTTGTTGTGCTTACCACTACCGTTGATGCCAGCGAAGGGTTTTTCGTGGAGCAGCACACGGAAGCCGTGTTTGCGGGCCACCTTCTTCATCAGCGACATCAGCATCATGTTGTGGTCGACAGCCAGGTTGGTCTCCTCGAAGATAGGTGCCAACTCGAACTGATTGGGAGCCACCTCGTTATGACGCGTCTTGCAAGGCACGCCCAACTCTAAAGCCTGAATCTCGAGGTCGCGCATGAAAGCAGCAACACGCTCGGGGATAGCGCCGAAGTAGTGGTCGTCCATCTGCTGGTTCTTGGCAGAGTCGTGTCCCATCAGGGTGCGGCCTGTCAGCAGCAGGTCGGGACGGGCGGCATAGAGGCCCTCATCGACCAGGAAATACTCCTGCTCCCAGCCGAGGTTCGACGTCACCTTCTTCACTGTCGGATCGAAGTAATGGCAGACATCCACAGCAGCCACATTCACAGCATGCAGCGCACGCAGCAATGGGGCTTTATAGTCGAGTGCTTCGCCGCTATAAGAGATGAACACCGTGGGTATGCAGAGCGTATCTTCGATGATGAATACAGGCGATGTGGGGTCCCAAGCCGAATAGCCACGGGCCTCGAAGGTGGAGCGGATGCCACCAGAGGGGAATGAAGAGGCATCGGGCTCCTGCTGAACGAGCAGCTTGCCTGTAAACTCCTCGACCATACCGCCCTTGCCATTGTGCTCGATGAACGAGTCGTGCTTCTCGGCGGTGCCTTCTGTCAGGGGCTGGAACCAGTGGGTATAGTGTGTCACGCCATTCTCCGTGGCCCACTGCTTCATGCCAGCGGCTACGGCATCGGCAACGGTTCTGTCGAGACGTGCGCCATTGTCAATCACGTCGATCATCTTCTCATACACATCCTTCGGCAGATACTTGTACATCTTCTCGCGATTGAAGACCTTCTTACCAAAATACTCATAAGGTCTTGCGCTTGGTGTTTTTACGTCGAGCGGCTTCTTCTTGAATGCCTCGCCGACAACCTGAAATCTTAATGCTTCCATAATCTTTCTAGTTTTTAATGTTGTTTTGTCCAGTTTTCTATTCTCGTTAATGCTTCTTCTGTTTTCTCATGACTCCCGAAGGCGGTGAAGCGCACATAGCCCTCGCCTGAGGGGCCGAAGCCGACACCTGGTGTGCAGACCACGTTCGCTCCATAGAGCAGGGCCTCGAAGAACTGCCACGATCCCATGCCTTCCGAGGTGCGCATCCAGATATACGGCGCATTCTCACCACCATAGACCTCAAAGCCGAGGGCGCGCAATTTGGTGAGCATGCGGTGGGCATTGTCCATGTAATAATCGATGGTCTGCTGAATCTGCTGCTTGCCCTCGGGGCTGTAGATAGCCTCGGCGGCACGCTGCGAGATGTAGCTGGTGCCATTGAACTTCGTGCACTGACGACGCAGCCACAACTGATTCAGCGGAATGCGCTCACCCTCGAAAGTGGATACACTCACCTCCTTCGGCACCACGGTGTAGCCGCAACGGACACCTGTAAAGCCTGCGGTCTTCGAGAACGAGTGGAACTCGACGGCACACTTGCGGGCACCACGGATCTCATAGATCGAATGCGGAATCTCCGGATCGCGGATATAGGCCTGATAGGCAGCGTCGTAGAGGATAAGGGCATCGTTTTTCAGCGCGTAGTTCACCCATTTGCGCAACTCCTGTTTGGTAATCACCGTGCCCGTAGGATTATTCGGATAACACAGATAGATGACGTCGACAGGTCGGCCTGAGGGCAGCGGCGGCACGAAGCCGTTCTCAGCCGTACAGGGCATATAGCGCACATTGGTCCAACGGCCATCGCGATAAGTGCCACAGCGACCAATCATCACATTAGAATCGATATAAACAGGATAGATGGGATCGGTCACACCAATGAAGTTGTCCCAGTGGAGCAGTTCCTGAAAGTTACCCGTATCGCTCTTTGCACCGTCGTTGATAAAGATCTCGTCGATATCGAGATGGACACCACGTGTCAGAAAATCGTTCTTGAGGATGGCCTCGCGCAAGAAATCATAGCCCTGCTCAGGACCGTAGCCGCGGAACCCTTCGATGCTACCCATCTCGTCGGCCGCCTTATGCATCGCCTCGACAACGGCAGGTGCCAACGGTTGCGTCACGTCGCCTATACCGAGGGATATCACGTCGGCCTTGGGATGCATCACCTTAAAGGCGTTCACCTTCTTGGCAATGTCGGCGAACAGGTAGTTGTTCTGGAGGTTCAGAAAATGAATGTTTACTAATGCCATAGTTCTTATTGTGTTTGAAGTTTGCTTAATTCTATTTCTCCGTCGAAGACGAACGCAGCAGGCCCCGTCATATAGACGTGGTTGTCTGATTCCCGCCACTCGATGCTCAGCGTACCGCCGTCCATCACAATCTGCGACTTGCGACCAGCCCTGCCTGTGAGTGCCGCAGCAACGGCAGTCGCACAGGCGCCCGTTCCGCAGGCCATCGTAATCCCGCTACCACGTTCCCAGACACGGGTGCGGATGCTGCCGTCAGCCTGCACACAGGCGAATTCGATGTTGCAGCGCTGCGGGAAAGCCGGATGTGCTTCCAGTAAGCGCCCAGTCTCTCCCACCTGGTCCACATAATCCGTAAATATCACATAATGCGGATTACCCATTGAAACGAACGTGCCGTGCCCCTGACTGCGACCAGCCACAAACTGCGTTTGGTTCTCAAACACGGGTTCGAGCATATCCACCGTCACGCTCTTCACGATGCCGCCAGTCACGTGGAGCTGCAGCGTCTTCACGCCCGACAACGTCAACAGCCGTATCTCCGTCTTATCCGTCAGGCCGCGCTCGTAGAGATACTTGCCGATACACCGGCTCGCATTGCCGCACATCATCGCCTCGCTCCCGTCCGCATTATAGATGTGCATTGAGTAGTCTGCCTCAGGCACAGTCGATGAACCAATCAGCACCAGTCCGTCGGAGCCGATGCCCTTGTGGCGGTCGCTCAATGCGATGGCTGCTGCCTCCGGGTCAGCAACCTTCTCCTCCATCATATTGATATAGATGTAGTCATTGCCACAACCATGCATCTTTGTAAACCTGAGTTTTTGTGTCATATTGATACCTTTTTCAGAAGTTTGCTGTCTTTTTGTTATTTTTTCGACTGCAAAGGTATACAAAAAGTCAATAACCGCCAAGAAAACCAGCCTTTTTGTTTGTAGAAAAGTCAAATAAATGTCATTTTGTAAAGCTTTCAACCTCATATTCGGCCATTTTTCTTACACTTCGCCAACATACCCCCTACTTTTCTTACAAAGTGTCAATTTAACTCATCCAATAGCACATTAGTCAGCTGAAGTAGATTTCAACCGCGTCGTTCGCAAAGTTTTCCTGCTAAAATTTGCAGATGTCCGAAAAACGCCTTACCTTTGCACAAGCAAATCAATGTGTACTAATATGAAAAGATTATTTTGGATGGTAGTAGCCACCATAATGGTTACAATGAACACGAATGCACAGGACGAGCCGAAGAATGAAATCGGTGTATTCTATGGTGTCGAATCGGCTTCAAACATTCTCTCGATCGTAACCAGTGCCTTCGCTGCTGCTGCTGGCGACCAAGGATCTTGGTGGGGTCCTATCGGTGCAGAGTATTATTACCACATTTCGCCTGTTGTGGCTGTCGGTGGTGTAGCTGTGTATGCCAGTTGTAAGGCTGAAGACGAAAAGACCAATTCGGAGGATCTCAGCGAGACCTTTATCACATTGATGCCGTCGATGAAGTTCAACTGGCTGCGCAAGAAGAGCTTCGGCATGTATTCGGCCCTCTCTGCCGGTGTGATGTTCGCCTCTATCTCTGTCAACGATGCAGCAAAGAAGGCCGATCCGGATGCCAAGGATGAGACCATCACCCATTTTATGTTCCAGGCTACTGCCTTAGGAATTGAGTTCGGCGGCAACCTCCGTGGTTTCGTAGAGGCTGGTCTGGGAGAAAAGGGTACACTCTGCGCTGGCCTGCGCTACAGGTTCTAAATCAGGGCGTTTTCTGCAATTCTGTTATAGAGTCTGCATGAACATCTGCTGATACGCTGCTACCTTTTTGTCGAAAGCCAAGGGATAGGCGCGTGAAGAGGATGGCAGGCGGTAAAGGAGAATGGGGTCACCATCGAGATTCTGTGTGTCAGGGATGGTAACGGAGGTATTGACCTTGGGTATGGCAGGAATGCTGAGCGAGGCACAGAAGGTTTCCGTAGCTTTCTCGCCTGTGGTAACGATAGCGCGACAATGAGGCAACTGATGCAATAGTTCCGGAATGTCCGTAGGTTCTACAACTTCGAGGAACTTGTCAGAGGCATTGTCTTGTAGGCGACGGATGGCGGTGGATGTGTCGAAGAAGGCGAGACCTTTCTCTTGGCAGAACGCCACGATCTCGTCGAGTTTGAAACGTTTGGTTTCGAGATCCACGAAATGATTTTTGTCGCCGAAGAATATCTGTCCCTCGATTCTCCAGTGGTCATTGATAAAATTCGGATAGAAAAAATCCATACTCCATCGCTTGCGCTGCGGCGGAAAACTGCCCAAGAACAACACCTTAGCATGCTCAGGCAGGAAAGGACGGAGCGGGTGATACTCTACACCACCCTTGCTGCGGGCGATATTCTCTGTGTTCAGATATGATTTCATATTGGGGGCAAAGGTACAAAAAATCCCTGAATTCCAAGCGGAGTTCAGGGATTTTAATATAGGAATGCCAAATTATCCGCACTGAAGGAAGGCTGCGACTTTTTGGGCAGTCTGACGGCCGCTGGCCATCGCACGGACAACGAGTGATGCGCCGTTCAGAGCATCGCCGCAGACGAAGACGTTGGCCGGGTATTCTGGATGCTCAGGCTTGAGGAAGCCCATGGCCAGAAGCACGAGTTCGGCCTTGATAATCTCGGGCTCGCCTTTCTCGACCATAATAGGACGACCACCGTCTGGGTTGGGCCGCCAGTCGATTTCCTGAACTTTTACACCTGTCAGTTTGCCGTTCTCGCCGAGAAACTCCAGCGTGTTGACATTCCAGCGGCGGGTGCAGCCCTCTTCGTGACTCGATGTGGTCTTGAGGGTGCGCGGCCAGTTGGGCCAAGGGTTCTGAGGATCTTCAGGGCCTTCAACGGGCTTGGGCATGATCTCAATCTGCGTGACGCTCTTGCAGCCCTGACGATGAGCCGTTCCGATGCAGTCGGAGCCCGTATCGCCGCCGCCGATAACGAGGACATCCTTGCCTTTGGCGGTGATGCGCTCATCCTTGGAGAACTCCATGCCAGCGAGGACACGGTTCTGCTGAGAGAGCAGTTCAAGGGCGAAATGCACGCCTTCCAGTTCGCGGCCAGGGGCCTTGAGATCGCGGGCGGTGGGAGTGCCGGTGGCGATGACAATCGCATCATAATCGGAGTACTCAGAGTAATCAGAGTACTCAGAATTATACCTGAACTCGATGCCCTCGGCTTCGAGCAGGGCGATGCGGCGATTGATGATAGCCTTGTTGAGCTTGAAATTGGGGATGCCATAGCGCAGGAGGCCACCGGCAGCTTCGTTTTTCTCGAAGACGGTGACCTGATAGCCCATCAGGTTCAGGTCGTTGGCAGCAGCGAGTCCGGCAGGACCAGCACCAATGACAGCTACCTTCTTACCATTGCGAACAATGTCTGTGTGCGGCTGGATATAACCCTCGCGGAAAGCGGCCTCGACGATGGCGGCCTCATCCTCGCGGTTTGTAGTCGGCTCGTGGTTGAAACGATTCAGCACGCAGGCTTTCTCGCAGAGCGCAGGACAGATGCGGCCCGTGAACTCAGGGAAGGGATTGGTACTGTTAAGCAAGCGATAAGCCTGTTCCCAATCGCCTTTATACAGCGCGTCATTCCATTCAGGCGCCTTGTTGCCCAACGGACAAGCCCAGTGGCAGAAGGGCACGCCGCAGTCCATACAGCGCGAGGCCTGCAGTTTGCGTTCGCGGGTGCTGAGCGTCTGCTCCACCTCGCCAAAATCGTGGATTCTATCGTGAATCGGACGGTAACCCGCCTCTTGGCGGTATATCTCTAAAAATGCTTTTGGATTTCCCATAATCTTTTGCTGTTTGAAGTATTAATAATCCCGTTGTATGTCAGCGATCTTTTCGTGCAGACGCGCCATCTTTTCCTCCTCGAGTACCCGTTTGTACTCGATGGGCACCACTTGGATGAAGTCCTCGATGTAGCGATGCCAGTCGTCGAGCATACGCCCTGCCAGCGCAGAGCCTGTGTGGAGGTAGTGCTGACGGATGAGTTCGAGCAGTTCCTTGCGGGAAACACTATCCTCGACCAACGAGAGCTCCACCATATCCATATTACAGAAGTAGTCGAACGTGTGATCGGGGTCATAGACGTAGGCCACACCGCCACTCATGCCCGCGGCGAAGTTACGACCGGTCTTACCTAATACCACCACACGGCCACCCGTCATATACTCACAACAGTGGTCACCAGCGCCTTCAATCACGGCGATAGCACCCGAGTTACGCACGCCAAAGCGCTCGCCCACCTTACCATTGATATAGAGCTCACCGCTCGTGGCACCGTAAAGGCCCGTGTTACCAGCGATGATATTCTCCTCTGCCTTGAAGGTCTCGCTACGACGGGCTGGCGGCAGGATGCTTATTCGACCGCCGCTCAGACCCTTGCCGAAGTAGTCGTTGGCCTCGCCCTCGAGACGGATGTCGAGACCCTTCACAGCGAAGGCGCCAAACGACTGACCAGCGGAGCCCTTGAACTTGATCTTAATCGTACTATCGGGCAAGCCTGCCTCGCCATATTTCTTGGCAATGACACCTGAGAGCATCGTACCCACAGCACGGTCGGTATTTCTGATGCCGTAGTCGAGCGTAATTTCCTCGCCATCATCAATCGCCTTCTGTGCAGCTTTGATGATTTCCATGTCAGTAACTTCAGCCACCTTCGTAAACTTGCCGCGATCCCAATAGAGGGGTTTGTCTGTTTCCGGCTTATGCAGCAGACGGGCGAAGTCGATGGTCTTCTGCTTGTCTGTGGCGTTCTGCGTGTTCACCTCGATGAGCTCCGTATGACCGATAATCTCTTTCAGGCTCTTCACGCCGATCTCGCTCAGATATTCTCTTACTTGCTCAGCGAGGAAGGTGAAGAAATTCACCACATACTCAGCGCGACCCTCGAAGTGCTTGCGCAACTCAGGATTCTGCGTAGCGACGCCCATCGGACAAGTGTTCGTATTACATTTACGCATCATCACGCAGCCGAGAACGATCAGCGGCAGCGTACCAAACGAGAATTCGTCGGCACCCAGCATCGCCATGATAATCACATCCTTAGCCGTCTTCAACTGACCGTCGGTCTGCAGGCGAACCTGGTTTCTTAATCCATTGCGAACGAGCGTCTGCTGTGTCTCAGCGAGTCCGATCTCAGGCGAGATACCAGCGAAGCGCATGCTCGAAGCAGGCGAAGCACCCGTACCGCCCTCAGAACCGCTGATCACGATGAGGTCGGCCTTGGCCTTTGCCACACCTGCGGCGATGGTTCCTACCCCACTTTCTGCCACAAGTTTCACGCTGACGGCTGCTGTGGGATTGATGTTCTTGAGGTCGAAGATCAGCTGTGCCAAGTCCTCAATCGAATAGATATCATGATGCGGTGGCGGCGAAATCAGCGAGATGCCGGGGATGGCATTACGTGTCTTGGCGATGATCTCGTTGACCTTGAATCCGGGCAACTGTCCACCCTCACCAGGCTTTGCACCTTGCGCCACCTTGATCTGTATTTCTTCTGCATTCACCAGGTATTCGGCAGTTACACCAAAACGACCTGATGCAATCTGCTTGGTCTTGCTGCTGAGCGACACACCGTCGACGTCAGAATGATAGCGGGCGTTATCCTCGCCGCCCTCACCAGTGTTCGAACGCGTGCCGAGTTTGTTCATTGCTAAAGCCAAAGCCTCATGAGCCTCGATGCTCAGCGCACCAAACGACATCGCACCTGTGACGAAGTGCTTCACGATGCTCTCCACGCTTTCTACCTCGTCGAGAGGCGTCGGCGTTGCAGCCTTCTTCCAGCCGAAGAAATCGCGGATGAAGATCGGGCTTTCCTTTTCATCTACAATCTTAGCCCAATCCTTGAATTTATCGTAGTTGCCCTGACGGGTGGCCAGTTGCAATTTGGCGATGGTCTCAGGGTTCCAGGCGTGCTTGATGCCGTCCTTGCGCCAAGCAAACTGACCTTGATTCTGCAGCATCGTTTGCTCTTGGGCTGCCGCATGCAGACGGATGGCATCACGGGCAATCTCTTTCAGCCCGATACCACCAATAGTGCTCGTCTCTGTGCCGAAGTACCGCCTCAGCAAATCCTCGCTCAGACCGATGCTCTCGAAAATCTTCGCGCCTCGATAGCTGCGGATGGTCGAGATACCCATCTTCGACATGATCTTCTTCAAGCCTTTATCGACAGCCTTGATGTAGTTCTTCTCTGCCGTTGCATATTCCTCCTGAATCTTGCCTTTCTTCACAAGATCGTCGAGGATGGCGAAGGTCATATACGGACACAAAGCGCTGGCGCCATAGCCTAACAGCAGTGCTGCATGCATCGTTTCGCGAATCTCTCCGCTCTCCACAATCAGCGCCGTCTGCACGCGCTTACCCACGCTGATCAGATAGTGATGCACAGCTGAGACAGCCAGCAGACTTGGAATCGCAGCGTGCGTCGCGTCGATATCGCGATCGGTGAGGATGATGTAATTCACGCCCTCATCTACACTTGACTCAGCCTGATGGCAGAGGTCGTCGAGTGACTGACGCAAACCTTCCTCGCCCTTTTCAATCTCAAAGAGCATGGGGAGCTTCTTGGTGTTGAAGCCCTTGTAGCGGATGTTACATAATATATCAAGTTGTGTGTTGGTCAATACGGGTTGCGGCAGGCGAACCATCTTACAGTTCGAAGCATCGGGCGTCAGGATATTCGTTCCCACAGCACCGATATACTCTGTCAACGACATCACCAATTCCTCACGAATCGGGTCGATAGCGGGATTCGTGACCTGCGCGAACTGCTGACGGAAATAGTTGAAGAACACCTGCGGACGGTCGCTGATCACGGCCAGTGGTGTGTCATTACCCATCGCGGCCACTGGTTCTTGTCCTGCTGTCGCCATCGGCACAATTGTCTTGTCGATATCTTCCTGGCCGAAGCCGAAGTTCACGAGTTTCTTGTCGAAATCGCTGACGGAGTTGTCAACGTGGCGACCGCTCTTCAGTTTCTCCAACTGCACGCGGTTCTCACTCAACCATGCACGATAAGGATGAGCCTTTGCCAACTGCTCCTTGATCTCGCCGTCGTAGTAGATCTTGCCTTCCTGCGTATCAATCAGCAGAATCTTTCCTGGCTGCAAACGACCTTTCGAAACCACATCGCCTGGTTCGAAGTCCATCACGCCAACCTCGGATGCGACAACCATCATACCCTGTTTCGTAATCGTATAACGGCTGGGGCGCAGACCGTTTCTGTCGAGCATTCCGCCTGCATAGCGACCATCGCTGAACAAGAGCGCGGCAGGACCGTCCCACGGCTCCATCAGGATAGAATGGTACTCGTAGAAGGCTTTCAGATCCTCGCTGATGGGGTTCTTGTCGTTGAAGCTCTCCGGCACCAAGATGGCCATTGCCTGCGGCAGTGAGAGGCCGCTCATCATCAGGAACTCGAACACGTTGTCCAGTGAGGCAGAATCGCTCATACCTTCCTGCACAATTGGACGCAAATCCTTGATATCACCTAAAGCCTCGCTTGAAAGCACACTCTCACGCGCCTTCATCCATCCGCGATTGCCGCGAATCGTGTTAATCTCACCATTGTGTGCCAACAAGCGGAAGGGCTGGGCCAACGACCAAGTAGGGAATGTGTTTGTGCTGAAACGGGAGTGCACCAGCGCCAGTCCGCTTGTAAAATAGGGATTCGACAGGTCAGGGAAATACCTGCGCAACTGTCCGCTAGTAAGCATGCCTTTATAAATGATGTTCTTGCTCGACAGCGAACAGATGTAGAAGTCCTTATCGTCGACACGATTTTCGATACGTTTGCGTACCTTATATAAAATACGGTCGAGCACCTCGGCTTTTGCCTCGCTCACGCCCGTCACGAAAATCTGTACAATGTCTGGCTCTACTTCTCTTGCGCCTACGCCCAGCACTTCCGGGCATGTTGGAACCGTACGCACATGCATCAACTGCAAATCCTCGCGCTCGATCTCTTCGATCATTACGCTCAGAATCTGCTCATGCGCCTTTTTGTCCTTGGGCAGGAACACCAGACCCGTGCCGTATTTTCCCTTCTCCGGCACGGGGATGCCTTGTAACAGAATAAACTCATGGGGAATTTGGACCATGATACCGGCGCCGTCGCCCGTCTTGTCGCGTGTCTCAGCGCCGCGGTGCTCCATATTCTCCAGCACCTTCAGGGCGTTGTCCACCAACTCGTGACTCTTGCCGCCGTGGATGTTCACCACCATACCAACTCCACAAGCATCATGCTCGTATTCGCTTCGGTATAGTCCTTTCTCTTGCGTTTGAAGTTTGCAATGTGTCATATTATCCTTACTATTTGTGTCAATCTGTATGATTTCGGCTGCAAAGGTATGACATTTTGTAATCGTAGCCAAACTTTTACTTACTTTTCTTACTTTAAAATTTAACTCATCTGACACTTTGCTCGATTTTTGCTCACTTTCCTTACATTTTGAAATATTTCAGTCTCTCTTCCTCCCCTATTCCTTACACATTGTCATTTTGCAAAAAAATGAAGGCCACTGTGTTCGAACACAACGACCTTCATCCTATATATAATGATAATCAATTCAGAGCAGGCTGCATAAAGATACGGCAATTCTGCGAGACCACAAAAGTTTTTCCTCGAAAAGTGCAGACGAGTCCTCCTTTTGATATATGTCAAGGGTTTTGTGTTCGCACACACAAGTAGCACAAATGACGATTTGTAACGAAATAGGGGCGTTTCGATGCAAAGTGTAACAAAATGGAAGCAAAGAGGTGTCTAAAACTTACAAAGTGTCAGTTTCTTAAAGTTTTAACAATCAAAATGAAAGAAAAATGAATGAATATTTATCAAAACGTCTTACCTTTGCACTCGATAATTATCAAAGTGTAACCCAACGAGAGGGTTGAGAGTAATAATAATTAATAAGGTAAAAAGGTATGAAAAAGATTGAAGCAATTATCAGGAAAACGAAGTTTGAGGAGGTCAAGGAGGCCTTGCTCAGTTCGGACATCGACTGGTTTGAGTACCATAACGTACACGGCATCGGACAGAGCCGTCAGGAAAGGATCTATCGTGGCGTGCAGTATTCTACGGACGTGATTGAGCGTGTGGCACTGACCATCGTTTGTCGCGATCCGCTGGTGGAGCCGACGGTGAAGGTAATTCTGAAAGTGGCCCATACGGGGGATGTCGGCGACGGTCGTATCTTCGTGAGCGACGTGATCGACACCTGGAGCATCCGCACAGGCGAACACGGCGACACTGTTCTTAAGGATAAGAAGTGAACAGTGCGCTCGAGCTCTGCTCGCTTGCTACCGAAGGGACGCAAGAATAGTGAATAGTTAATTAGGATAACAAACACAAAAACTTTTAGGATATGAACGAAATTGGATTATCACTCGATACTGTATGGATGCTATTGGCAGCCATGTTGGTTTTCTGGATGCAGCCGGGCTTTGCGCTGTGTGAGGCTGGTTTTACGCGTAGTAAGAACACGGCGAACATCCTGATGAAGAACTTTGTCGACTTTATGTTCGGCTCGTTATTGTTCTTTTTCCTCGGCTTCGGCTTTATGTTCGGAGGCGATGTGCTCGGTGGTTTCATCGGTATGCCCAACTGGGGCGACCTGAGTTTCTATGAGAGCGATCTGCCCGTAGAGGGTTTCTTGATTTTCGAGACCGTCTTCTGTGCCACCTCTGCCACCATCGTTAGTGGTGCGATGGCAGAGCGCACGAAGTTCTCTATGTACCTTATTTACAGTGCCGTTATCTCGCTGATTATCTACCCTGTTGAAGGTCACTGGACTTGGGGCGGCGGCTGGCTCTGCAACGATGCTGCCGACGGCTTTATGATGACCACCTTTGGCGATGTGTTCCACGATTTTGCAGGTTCTGCCATCGTGCATAGCGTGGGTGGTGTACTGGCTCTGATTGGTGCACTGGCACTCGGTCCCCGTATCGGCAAGTATGACAAGAACGGCAAGAGCCGCGCTATTCCTGGTCACAACCTGACGATGGCCGCTCTGGGTGTGTTCATCCTCTGGCTCGGATGGTTTGGTTTCAACCCCGGTTCTCAGCTGGCTGCCAGCGGTGAAGTGAACCGCATTGCCATCTCTCATGTGTTCCTGACCACCAACCTCGCTGCTGCTGCCGGTGGTGTGGCCACAATGTTCCTCACCTATATCAAGTACGGCAAACCCTCGCTCTCTCTGACACTGAACGGTGTGCTGGCAGGTCTCGTGGGTATCACGGCTGGTTGTGACCTCGTATCGCCAGTAGGTGCTGTGATTATCGGTCTTGTCTGTGGTATCGTACTGGTCTATGCCATCGAGTTTATCGACCACGTGCTGCATATCGACGATCCTGTGGGTGCCAGCTCTGTACACGGTGTCTGCGGTATCCTGGGTACACTGATGACAGGTCTGCTGTCAACTTCGAACGGTGCGTTCTACGGTCACGGTTTTGGATTCTTCGCAGCTGAACTGTTTGGTGTTCTGGTGATCGACCTCTGGGCTGCTGCCTGCGGTTTCGCCCTGTTCTATGGCATCAAGAAGATACACGGTCTGCGTGTCGGCAAGCGCGTTGAGGAAGAAGGTCTCGACATCTACGAGCACGGAGAGGCTTGCTATAACTAAATAGTGAAGAGTGAAGAGTGAAGAGTGAAAAATTTGCTACCGCATTAAAAATGAAAATTATGAAAAAGATTGTTTTATTAGCAATGGGAATGGTCATGGGAATGACCGCCTTTGCACAGGATGAGATTGAAACGACGATTAGTGGAGATATCGTAAGTAGTTATATCTGGCGTGGCCAGGATCTGGGAAGCGCTGCCATTCAGCCGACGCTGGGCGTGGGATACAAGGGACTCTCACTGTCCGCCTGGGGCAGTTACGGCATTGCCGACCCTTCCGACACGAAGGAGTTCGACCTGACGCTCGCCTACTCGGCTGGCGGATTCAACATCGGCATCACGGACTATTGGTTCAATGCTGGTCAAGACCCAGAGGCTCGCTATTTCAAGTACGATGCCCACGGAACGAACCACGTGTTCGAGGCCACCATCGGCTACGACTTCGGTCTGGCCTCACTACAGTGGTACACGAACATTGCCGGCAACGACGGGCTGAACAAGGACGGCAAGCGCGCCTATAGCAGTTACGTTGAGGCGAATGTCCCATTCAAACTTGCCACAGTCGACTGGACTGCTACGGCCGGTGCCGTCCCATTCGCTACAGACTTCTATGGTACGACGGGCTTCGCCGTCACCAACGTGGCACTGAAGGCGACAAAGGAGATTAAGGTGACAGACTCGTTCTCCATCCCCATCTTCGGACAGGTGGTCGGCAACCCCTGTTCACAAAAGGCTTACCTGGTTCTTGGGTTTACGCTGCAACCTTCTCATTAAGCCATGCACAGAAGGAACTCGTTTCTTATGTCATGGCGGGAGAAGGTCGACCGAAGGTCAACTCTAATCTTTTCCAGGCACGCGTCCCTCCCCTCCGCCCTTACGGCAGTCGGGAGGGATTTCTTTATACCACTATCAGTTCTTGACTACATGCCCTAATGATAACAGACCGAAAGAATTCTTGTGATTTATTGTTGTAAACGATGGTAATTTTCATGTAAGTTTTCTATTTTTTTGCAAATAAAGTTGCATAATCCGACAACTTTTACTATCTTTGCACCCATGAAACGCAAGATAAGGACATACGGCGGCTATTTTGAGGCCTTCATGGAGACCTTGAAAGAGAAGGAACAGG
>CACWSX010000045.1 GCA_902763615.1 uncultured Prevotellaceae bacterium
GACTTTCAACTATGATGACGACTCTGTAACAGGACGTGAACTGTCGTTGGAATGGGAGGATATGCCTGACGATGTCTATGACCGTCGAGGCCGCATCGATGTCACCGGTTATAACCAGAAAGGTGATGTCATCCTGGAAGACAGCGTCATTGTGGTGCAGCATGAGGATGTGTTGGAGTTCACACCCCAGTCGATAGAGGCAGAGGCCAAAGGCGGCACCTACACCGTCAATATCACAAAGACCAACTTGAAAGACCTCTCCGTGAGCAGCGACGAAGACTTCTGCAAGGCGACCCTCAAGAACAATGTCATCACCGTGACCGTCAGTGAGAACACCACCGCTGAGGAACGCTTCGCTGCCATCACTATCAAGGGCAAGAATGCTGCCGACAAGGAAGTCTCTGACGACATCCGGATTTCGCAGGCGGCTGGTACTGGTCAAGGAGGAGATACGAGAACAATCACCCAAAAAGCATTTTGCGGCAAGTGGCGCAAGTTGGATGATATCAACTATGCCATTACAACTTTGATTATCAATGAAGACCTCTCCTATGAGCTAAAAAAAGTTTGTATCGAAGATTATAGTGTTGGCTTTAACTCTTATAAAAAAGGCAGGATCATCGGCGACAGGCAGTTCGGAAAATTCGAATTTTGGGATCCAGACAATTGGACAGTGTTATCCAAAGAATATATGCAGAAAACCGATTACCTGCAAGAATACGACAAAGGCTATTTTGTCGGCTATAAGCAAGTTGATCGCAAAGTTGCCGACAGATGGTATGGTAAATGGCTAAGTGACGATCGTTCAACAACGATGCTTGGGTACTTCGAGTTATCATCAGACTTTAAATATGCCATCGAGAACAATCGTTACTTATGGGTGAAGATGGACGAGAACGATCCGTACTACCCAGAGCCCTACATGGACCTTAAAGATCCTGCATACCTCGATTTGAGCGACTCTGTGAGCTACGTGAGCAACCAACGCACAGAGCCGGAAAGGATGAAGTACGTCAGTTTCTTTATAAACGAGGAGATGAAGTTCTTGACAGATATTCAGGTCACGCCTGATGAGAGCTTCCTCCACGTTGAGAGTATTACTGAGAAAGGAGTCGTCTACTACTCGTTCGATGAGAACACCGCCCTCAAAAAGCGTGAGGGCCACTTCAACGTGCAAGGCACATGGCCTGATGGCAGCATCGGCAAAGCCGTGTTCACCATCCGTCAGGAAGGCGGACGCTCAATTGAGAACCTCAGTGAGATCTATGTCAGTGGTGGGGGCAAGTCCACAAAGACCGTGGTGAAGAAATATGTTAAGGAAGACACCACCACTGAGACGACCGAGGGTAATAAGTGGTATAGCCTGAAGGCTACATCATCATTCACGGTGACTGCAGCGGGCTCAGGCCTAAAGATTGAGGCCAGCGATGAGAAGGATGCTAAGAACGTGACCTTCACTCTGTCTGAAGGCTTTAAGAAGAGCAGTAAAGCCAACGACATCGTCTATTCACAAGATAAGACGAAAAAAAGCGAGGAGACGACAGAAGTGTATAAAGGTTCAATGAAGGCATCGAATGTGCCGTGCTACAGAGACACTGGAGATAAAATGATCATCAAGGGTACGCTTTCAGATGGTGTGACCATCTCAGAAGCCAACTACCTGCACTACTGGGAGTACGATAAACCGGAGGGACATTCATCTGGTTATCAATGGTACTTCTCTGAATCTAACGAATACGTCAGTGATCCCGACAACGAAGTTGAGATTGATATCACCTGGAAGACAGACAAGTGGGAGCGTTAACAGCCCTTTCCAGGACACAATGGGGTCAGGCACTTCTGTGTCATTAACAAGAAAAGACGCTGAGACCCTCATGGCGAGGCCCCTTTTTGATTAGAGTGGATATGTAGCGGCAGCGATGTCGCTCCTGTTTTTATGGGTGAAATGTTAAATATCGACTCACAAAACGCGTTTTGTTAGTCGATTTTGTTGAATTGTGAGTCGATGAATCAGATTTTTTCCTATATTTGTAGCGAAAATGATAATAACCAACAAGATAAACGCTTATGAAACAACGATTACTACTTCTATCGCTTCTGACGGTTTTTTGCGTCAAAGGCATGTCTCAGGGTTCTGAAAACATCCCTGTGGAGGGAAACAAGTTCTATATGGAGAAAGGGATACCGAGCTCCAGCCAGGCTGTTACTCGTGGAGACAACAGTGAAACGTGGACGTTCAAGTCGGTTGTAGAGAATTGTTTTGACGAAACCAAGAAGGACAAAGAAGCGTGGCTGATGACGGCTGATGGTGAGACGAAGCTGAAGGTCACCTTTGAATACAAAACAGTCGACGAACGCCATAAAATAGATTCGGCACAGGTTTTGTTTTTATTCTATAATGGAGATGACCTGTTTAATGATGAAGACGCAATGTTGATCACAGATGAGGACATCACCGGTACTTTCACAAAGGAGGTAACAGAAAAATCGGTCACCCTGCATATGACGGCGCCTAAAGTATTCCCTGATCCCGATGCATCGTGGTACGCATTCTATGTGGTTCTCGGCTTGAAATTCAAGGGCCTGGGTCAGGCTATTGTCGCAAGGCAGATCGGGGTCAGCCGTAACGGTCTTTTGCTGATGCACGGACTGAATAGTAACCGACAGTGTTTCTGGCCGTTTGGCGAATACCTGTATAACACTGGGAGTTACCTGAAACAACAATACTATATACAAGATTACAGCACATCAAACACCAGCTCTTTCTATGATAATACGCATAAAAACCGAGTTGTTGAGAACGGATTGAAAACACTCAGCAAAAAACTGTTCGATATAGGCATAGCAAGCACCAAGTATGATATGATAGGTCATAGTATGGGCGGTATTCTGGAACGTCTTTACATCCAACAGATTGATAATAAGCACACGAATAAGCTGATTACGCTGAACACGCCCCATTTCGGATCGCCACTGGGTGAAATCTACCGTGCTTATGATGCTGCCCGTGCGGAACCAGCATTTGAGTATGTCCTTAAAACTCCGATGGATTTCTATCTGGAAATAGGTTTTGCTGATGATTCAAACAAGCAAGCCGTCATGGATCTTGGCACGTACAGTCAACCTATCCAAGAGCTAGGTTGGACAGTTGACAAACTAAAGGGCATTCGCGTGTGTGCAGTAGGTACAGAGATAGATTGGACTGCATCTGATGAAATAAGATATGCCGTCTCAGAACCGTTTTATCAAGCATGGGGCGCAATCATGTTGAATGTTTTCAATAAAGAGGTCAAACATAAAAGAGTCTATCTGGATGAAAATGCGGACGGAACAGACGGTGTTGTCTCTGTCAATAGCCAAAAGGGAGGATGTGAAAGGTCATATATTTACCGCGGCCTTATTACGCAGGCCAATCATTGTGCAGCTACCGAATGGGACGTGATACAGGCGCGCCTGCTCGAACTGCTGACAAGTCCCAAATCCGGTGATTTCTGTCTGACAGGATTTGGAACGCCTCCTGCTAACGTCCGTAAGAGGGCAGCAGAGAATTTCGAGTTTTTTACGGATTTTGTTGAACCTAAGTCCACTTCCTTTATCAAGATTGAGGGTAAGAAAGTTGAGAATCAAAAATATACCCATGAATTGAAGATAACCCACAGTGACGATATGGCAAAGACCGTAGCCTTTTGTGTACTGTCGAAAGACGAGGTGGTTTATGACTTTGATAAAAACGTCATGCATTTCGATATGAGTGGCTTTGAAGGTGAGAAATGGATTTATGCCATTGGTCGCACCAACTACAATGCTTTGGTGATTGATTCTGTCAAGGTGACACTGGGCGCTTCGGATGGTATCAAGTCCGTGGAGGACAATGCTGAGCTTCGTTATGCGATTGCAGGGAACAATCTGATAATAAAGAATGTTACCGATCCTTATAGCATCGCCATATACAACGCAGCCGGCCAAATGCTGGCGGAAATGGACAGTAATCCGTCACATACGTATGCGCTTCCCCGTAATAAGGGGCTCTTGGTTATTAATGTCCGTTCGAACAAAGGTAAGCAGTTCCTCAAAGTACTGACAAAATAGAAGTATTTACAATAAAAATATACGAATTATGAAAAAGTATGTTTACTTTCTGGCAGTGGCATTAGTAGCCATGCAGTTCCAGTCATGTTCAAGTGGTGATGATAACTTAGCATCGCCAGACGAATTCCAGCCGAGCGTTCTACTCCCTACATTGACCAGGGGGGAGATCCTTGATGGCATTAAAAATAGCCAGATTTATGGCGGTGGTAATACCGAGCCTAAAGAGAAGGAACCGTTCTATATGGAGTCCATACCCGAAGTCGATTGGGTCGCTGCTCTTGGCACATTCTCCACAGTAGATCAGGATCGTAAGGTGGAAGTGCATGATAATCTCGGAGGAGGCGTGTATACCAAAGATGGAGGCTCGTTTTCTATGAGTATCAAAGGGGATGGCCTGCATATTGAAGGTTCTGTTACTACGCACCCTCAATCTGGGATAACATATCATACAAGAGTATCTTTGGATATTGATGATACACGTCTATTAGCGAGTAATAGCGCTACAATCACAAAATTCAATCTCTCAACTGATACGGAAGTAACTGTTTCCGAAGAAACCATTACCGGTAGTGCCTACCTTGCTGCTATAAACATTCCGATGACTAGTAATATTGAGATTTTAGCCAGTTGGAAAGGTGGCACTATAATAGATTATTCGTGGTCTTCGGGATATTCCAGTTTGAATCTTGTTGATAGTCCAGCCAATTTTATTGAAGTGTGGATTGCATTCAAGAATGGCTCAAGTGCCAAGGCAAGAATAAGATAGTAGTGTTTTGAACTCAGAAGGGACGGTTCCTGCGTCCCTTAGGTAGCAAGAGCGAGCAAAGCTCGAGCGCTCAGTGAGTTCATGTCTATGAAATTAGAAAAGACGCTGAGACGTTTGAGACGCTTTGAGACGCTCTGAAGCATCATATTAATTAAGAAGGGACCTCAATGGCGAGGCCCCTTTTTGATTAGAGTGGATATGTAGCGGCAGCGATGTCGCCCCTGATTTTTCGTCGAAATGTTAAAAAACGACTCACAAAACGCGTTTTGTTAGTCGATTTTGTTGAATTGTGAGTCGATGTGTCAGATTTTTTGCTATATTTGTGGCGAAAATGATAATAACCAACAAGATAAACGCTTATGAAACAACGATTACTACTATTATCGCTTCTGATGGCTTGTGTCATCGGCGTGCGAGCGGCAGACAAGCAGAACACGCTCTTTGTGCTGACGAAGGGCAATGTGCTGCATCAGTTTGTTCTGGCAGACAAACCCAAGGTGACCTTCGAGGGAACGAGTCTCAAGGTGACATGTGAGAACAATGCATCAGCATCTTACACCTTTAACTTGTCGGATGTGGTCCGTTTCGCCTATGATGCGAAATCTGCCACAGGTATCGACGAGATCCAAGATGAGCCAGCCGGCATCTCGCAGGAGGGCGACGTGCTTGTGATCAGTCAGGTGAAGGCAGGTGCTACGGTGAGTGTCTTTGCCCTCGACGGCAAGCTGGTGCGCCAGCTGAAGCCCCAACGCTCAGGCACGTATCGCCTGAATCTCTCGGAACTGCCCTCAGGGCTGTATATCGTCAAGGCCGATAATATCACCTATAAAATCACGAAGCCATGAAGACAAGATATGCCCTATTATATATATTGACCGTCTTGTTGTCAATATGCAGCATCCAGACATCGCATGCCCAAGCAAAACAGGATGCCCTTTATATTTTCCGTAATGACGGACAGTTCAACGCTTTTTTCTTTGGTGATATCGACCGCATTGAATATTCAAAGATAGACACGCTCGGCGTGGAGCAGGCAGATTATGTGGTGCAGGAGGTATGGGCTCTTGATACGGTCTGCCGTATTCCAATCTCTGCTATTGATTCTGTAGCCTTCGTCACGCCAGAGAATAAAATCAAGGCCGACGTGTTCTGTCCCGATAAGTCGATTGCCAATTATATTGTGGCATCAGATACCATCAACTGGATCCGTCTGGCATCGAATACACCTGATGCGATGATCCCTAAGGTGGGCGACAAGCTGCTCATCGAAGAGCAAAGTAAATATATTCCCGGCGGCTTTGTAGGCAAGGTTATTTCTGTGGAGAAGGGCAGCAACGGCTATACCGTTATGACAGGCGAACTGAAACCTTCTGATGTTTACGATCGGTTTGTTCTCAAGGCAGCCGCCGCCACTCCTCCTCAGTCGGGTCAGGTGCGTCGCAGAGGACTCATAGATGGTACGGAGATGAGTTATACGACGGAAGAACCCATTGAATTACCAGCGGTGGGTGGCTCGTTCACCATCCAGGGTTCCAGAGTCCTTTATGATGAACATGATATAAGTCTCACGGCCGATGGCGCAGGAACATTCAGTTTCAGTGTAGCACCTCGTATGGAATACCGTGGATTCGTTTTCTTTGACCCAGAATTAGGTTTTCAACAGGACCATAATACGATTATTTACAATACCACGTCATGGGGTCTTTCTCTCTCGGGATCATTGACTGGTAATATAGATATTCCTCTGAAAGGATTGCCTGAGAAGAATTTGGCTGGCGGATTGAAACTCGCGGTTAGTTGTGGTCTGTTTGTTAATGCACAGGTAACAGGTATTACTGTCCAGGCTAACTGGGAGAGCGAACAAATTAGCCGAAACTATTTGGTTCAGAGAGTTGATCCTCCTTTCATATTCCAGGATAATGAACCTATCAACAAAAGTAATATTACGTTCCTCAGAGATACGATGACCATCTCAGGCTCTGTGCAAGGTAAGTATACTTTCAGTGCTGGTGTCTATGCAAAGGCAGAGATATCATCCAGCCTGCCGTATAAAAAGACGTCGAAGTACGAAAATAAGATAGGTGCTCGCGTTGAGGTGGGAGGACGCCTGAGTTTCGAAGCACCCGTATGGACACCTGACGTCGTTGCAGACCTGCTCACCACCCAAAGCATCTATCAACTGTTGAATAAGGATACCAACATTTCTGTTTCTGCCTATGGCAAACTGTCAGCATATGCCCAGTTTGATGACTGGAGTTGGGGCCCCAGTCCAGAAATTTCAACGGTTCCAGCCCATCTATATGGTCTTGTGCCCGACATCAGCGATATAAAAGTAAGCTTTGATGACCCAGAGCGAGTTTATCGCTACAAATTTACCTCGCCCATACGGCGCGATGTGCTTTTCGGCGTACCCACCGGTTTCGTCGTATTAGACCAGGATAAGAAGGTGATTGACGACTGGGGTGGCGGCTACCACTTCCGCGAGAAACAGGGAAAATCATACGACCATGTGTTCACCACTCTTGACCCAATCAGAGATGATTACAAGACCTATACGGTCTATCCGTATATCAAGTATTTGAACAGTCAGCTGCTCGTTGACAAGAGCAAGGATGTAAAGGTTGATCCTGCCCGTATCGAAATTGAGCAACGGAAAATTAAGGTCAGCGGCGAGAGAGGCAGTAAAGAAGTCACGGTTCGGCCCAATATGGCGAAAGTGGAATTCACACCGACATCCAGTTGGCTCGAAACGATCTGGATTGACAGCAGGAATGAGTTGAATGTATTCTGGGGTGAGATGCCCGAGGGTATGAAGGGTCGTAAGGCGAAAATCAATATCAAGGGTATCAACAGCACGACCAACGAGACCATCATTACTGATACTATTGCGGTTCTCCAGGGAGAACCCGATGGCTATGCCAATGTTGATCCTACATTATTGGAGTTCCCAGCTGAGGGAGGAGCCCTATTCTATACTGTAGACTGGGGCGACTACCAGTATCTCCGTCGTGTGGCCAGCGATTATCTGGTTAACACAGAACTGAAGAGTGCCCGAGGCCAAGATTACGTGTCTCCAGAGCGTTATAATCGAGATTATTATGTCACGGCACCTCCTAATAATACAAATAAAGCCATGTCGGATACTGTGTTCTGTTACTTTACCAACGACAAGGAAAGTCCACTGAGTGAGCGTTACTGTATTCCTGTCGTAATCAAGCAGGCTGCAGGACCGTATGATTTACAAAGTATCCGGAAATTCTTTGTGGGCTCATGGATAGGTATCAGTTATCTAAATGATAAGCCTCATTGGGAAAGACGCGTGATATTCTATGACGATGGCACCTTCAATTCGCAAGATAGATTTGTCAATACCAAGACAGGTGAGTGGGGTGCATGGAGCAAACTCGAGAAGCAAACCTATTCGGTTGAGAGCGTGACGACTTCGAGCCTTTATTATCGCGTGTATATCAATCTCACGGGTTATGGTTCAGGACAGTTCGTTGAACTCTATCCGCACTTCATGCGTCATGGAGGATTCTACTACGAGAGGGAGGATGGAACAGGCAATATCTGGTGGAAAGCCCGCACGAGATCGGAAGGGCGTCAGTTTGATTTCCTGAAAGAATTCAGAAACCAGGATCAGCCGATTAAGTTACAGGTTCCTTTTGATGAAACAGAATAAACTCGCTGGCGATAGTGAGTTAGAATTCAGGAGCGGCAGCGATGTCGCTCCTGTATTTGTAGTTTTTGGGGCGAACGTTTGTCCAAGTCGCGGAAAAGTAGTAATTTTGCAGCAAAATAGGAAAACGAATGTACGATATCAATAAGATAAGGGCTGATTTCCCCATTCTGTCGAGGGAGGTGTATGGCAAGCCGCTGGTGTATCTCGACAATGCTGCCACGACGCAGAAGCCGTTGTGTGTGCTGGATGCGATGCGCGATGAGTATCTCAACGTGAATGCCAATGTGCATCGTGGTGTGCACTATCTCTCGCAGCAGGCCACCGACCTGCACGAGGCTGCGCGCGAAAAGGTGCGTGAGTTTATCAATGCCAGGAAGATTGAGGAGATTGTGTTTACCAGAGGCACGACAGAGGCAATAAATCTTGTGGCCAGTTCCTTCTGCGAATCGCAGATGAAGGAGGGCGACGAGGTGATTGTCACAGAGATGGAGCATCACTCAAACATCGTCAGCTGGCAATTGCAGGCGATGAAACGGGGGATTAAAGTAAAGCATATTCCCATTACGGACGATGGCATGCTCTGTTTGGACGAATTGGAATCGCTGATTTCTGAAAGGACTAAAATCATTAGCGTGGCCCATGTGAGCAATGTGCTGGGAACGGTGAATCCTGTCGATGAAATCGTGAGAATCGCGCATCAGCATGGCATCCCTGTCTTGGTGGACGGTGCCCAGAGTGCGCCTCATTTCAAGGTGGATGTGCAGGCGATGGACTGCGACTTCTTCGCCTTCAGTGGTCATAAGATGTATGGTCCTACGGGCATCGGTGTGCTCTACGGCAAGGAGGAATGGCTGGAGAAACTGCCGCCCTATCAGGGTGGTGGCGAGATGATCGACAAGGTGACGTGGGAGAAGACCACCTTCGAGCGCCTGCCGTTTAAGTTTGAGGCTGGTACGCCCGACTATATCGCCACTCACGGTCTCGCCAAAGCCATCGACTATATCTCGGCGCTTGGTTTCGATGCTATCCAACAGCACGAGCAGGAACTCACCCGCTACTGTATGGAGCAGTTGCAGACCATCGATGGCATGACGATTTACGGTCCTCAGAACTCAATGGGGCTCAAGGATGCGGTGGTGAGTTTCAATGTGGGCGATATTCATCATCTGGATATGGGCACGCTCTTGGATCGTCTGGGCATAGCCGTCCGTACTGGTCATCACTGTGCTCAGCCCTTGATGGACAGGCTTGGTATCTCTGGCACTGTGAGAGCCTCGTTTGCACTTTATAATACGAAGGCAGAAGTGGATGTGCTTGTGGCTGGTATCCGTCGTGTGGCTCAAATGTTCTGATTATGCTGGCAAGTCATTATTACGAAGGTAAGGTTGAGGCTGGTTGCGATGAGGCCGGGCGTGGTTGTCTGGCAGGCAGTGTCTATGCAGCGGCTGTCATTCTGCCAGACGGTTATCAGAATGAGCTGCTGAATGATTCAAAGCAGTTGACAGAGAAAAAGCGCTACCAGCTTCGTGAGATCATCGAGCGCGATGCTGTGGCCTGGGCTGTGGGCATCGTGACGCCTGAGGAGATTGATAAGATCAATATCTTGAACGCTTCTATTCTTGCGATGCATCGTGCCCTCGACCAGCTGAAAGTGCGTCCGGAAGCTGTCATTGTCGATGGCAACCGCTTTAAGAAATACAAGGATCTGCCCCATACGACGATTGTCAAGGGCGACGGCAAGTATCTCTCGATAGCTGCGGCTTCGATTCTCGCCAAGACCTATCGGGATGACTATATGAATAAGCTCGCGGAGGAATATCCCCAATACGACTGGCTCTCGAACAAAGGCTATCCCACGAAGAAGCATCGTGAGGCTATCAGGCAGTTTGGCGTCACGCCCTATCATCGCAAAAGCTATAATCTGCTTGGAGATGGTCAGCTTAGTCTTCAGTTTGAGGACTAAGAAGTGATTCGTCGATTCTACCATAGGCTGCAAGTTTCCTGAGATAGAATTCCCGGAAGTCCTGCCAGCGGTAGTAAGGAGGATTGTTTGTGGGCAACGGGAGGGTGGCCTCTTCCTCATTCAGTAGTACCTTGAAGAGAATATCCTTGTCATCCAGATTCTTGCGATAGAAGATAAACTGCAGGTTGGCTCCCATGGGGAACACATTACAAGCCCACCAACCCTGTGGTTCCACCTCGTTGAGATTCATGGTTTGAAAGGAATACCCATTCAGATCGAGCAGGCAAACCAGCGGTAGCAGTACAGTTTCATGACCATAGCGCAGCGTGGCACCAGGATGTTTCTGTTTCAGACAACGGTCGGCATCAGCAATGATCCGACGCAGCAGATAGCGTTGCGAATAAGGTTGGCAGCCACCGTTGAGCAGCGATGGTCCGTACATAATGTACCACCAGGCGTTTTCGTTCTGCCAGAATTGGTGAATCTCTTTATCTGTGAACATCGCCACCAGTGGACCGCCCTGTTGGTTGGTGTTCTGCTGCATCAATCCAGTTTTCAGCAGGTAATAGGGCAACCAGTAATCGCTGACATTTTCACGGATATAGGCCGTATCATTAAACAGAAGTTGAGTAACGCGAGGATTGTGCTTGATGGGCTCGATAAAGGCTTCGTAAGCTTGTTTGGCCTTATGCGTCATCATGGAGTCGCGTAATAGCTTGTCCTGATGGTTCATATAGAACATATCGTGATCAGACGCATCCAGTTGGATTTGCAGCTGTGGGTTCATAGCTGCCAACTGGGTTGTGGCTGCTGCCATCGACATGATACAACGGTTGACGATGGTGCTATGGGCATCGATGATGACGTTTCCCTCGAAGACCTCAGGGAAACTTTCTACCATGCGACGGGCTATGTCACGGTGCTGTTTCTGTCCGAGTAATGAAAGCGTTCCCCAATAGCCTTCTGCATCTTTGATGATATCAGCCATCCGCTGCAGCATTTCCTTGCCCAGAGGTGTCAGTTTACCTAGTGAGTCGCCTTTATGCAGATAGTTATAGGGAATATCGTAACCCTTACGGTTGTCGAGATAACGTGACCCATGACGGCCATAGTGGCTGATGTAGAATGGTCGTTTCCCAGCAGGAGCTGGTGTCAGTTGTTTCGATGGTAAAGGGTAAGCATAATAGTTGCTCGCTGCGATATCATGATTCTCCTTGATGACATTATAGGCAAGTTGGGCATGTCCGGTTATCAAAACGCCCAATAATACCATCAGACAAACAATTCTCTTTGACATGATTTTTAAATTTATGGTGTTCAGCGTACAAAAGTACAAAAAAAATTCGTAACTTTGCAGCCTGAAAAAGAAATAACGGAAAAAATACAAAAAAACTATGGCAAAAAAAGCATTATTGATGATTCTCGACGGTTGGGGAATCGGTAAGCATGGTAAGGGTGATGTGATTTTTAATACGCCTACACCTTACCTCGATCTCTTAACAGCAACTTCTGCTCACTCTCAGTTGGCGGCCTCTGGTGAGGACGTTGGCCTGCCCGATGGTCAGATGGGTAACTCTGAGGTGGGACACTTGAATATCGGTGCAGGTCGCATCGTGTATCAGGATCTGGTGAAGATCAATCGTGCCTGCAAGGATGGCTCTATCATGGAGAATCCTCAGGTGAAGGCTGCTTACAGCTATGCTAAGGAGAACAACAAGAAGCTTCACCTGATGGGTCTGACCAGCGACGGTGGTGTGCACTCAAGCCTCGACCATCTGTTTAAGCTCATCGAGATCGGTAAGGCTTACGGTCTGAAGAACCAGGTGTTTGTGCATTGCTATATGGACGGTCGTGATACCGACCCGAAGAGTGGTAAGGGCTTCATCCAGCAGGTGAGCGATGTCTGTGCTGCCAATGATGCTGCTATCGCCTCAATCGTAGGTCGTTTCTATGCAATGGACCGCGATAAGCGTTGGGAGCGTGTGAAAGAGGGTTACGACCTGATCGTCAACGGTGTTGGTAAGCAGGCTACGGATATGGTTCAGGCCATGCAGGAGAGCTACGACGAGGGTGTGACGGATGAGTTCATCAAACCTATCCACAATGCCTCTGTCAATGGTTGTATCGAGGAGGGTGATGTTGTAATCTTCATCAACTTCCGTAACGACCGTGCTAAGGAGATGACCATCGCTCTGACACAGGAGGATATGCCAGAGCAGGGCATGAAGACCATCCCTGGACTGCAGTACTACTGCATGACGCCATACGATGCCAACTTCAAGGGTGTGCACATCCTCTTCCCCAAGGAGAATGTAGAGGACACACTGGGCGAATATCTGAGCAAGCAGGGCAAGAAGCAGTTGCATACCGCCGAGACAGAGAAATATGCGCATGTGACCTTCTTCTTCAATGGTGGTCGCGAGGCTCCTTACGAGGGTGAGGATCGTATTCTGGTGCCCTCTCCGAAGGTGGCTACCTATGACCTGAAGCCTGAGATGAGTGCCTTTGAGGTGAAAGACAAGCTCGTGGGTGCCATCAACACGCAGGAGTATGACTTCATCGTGGTGAACTTCGCCAATGGTGATATGGTGGGTCATACCGGTATCTACAATGCAATTGCCAAAGCTGTTTGGGCTGTGGATAATTGCGTGCGTGAGGTGATCGAGGCTGCTAAGGCCAACGATTATGAGGCCATCATCATCGCCGACCATGGTAATGCTGACAACGCCATCAACCCCGATGGTACGCCCAATACCGCTCACTCGCTGAATCCTGTGCCTTTCATCTATGTCACGAATAACAATTCGGCTACGGTGAAGGACGGTCGTCTGGCTGATGTGGCTCCCTCTATCCTCCATATCATGGGCTTGGAGCAGCCTTCAGACATGACTGGTGAGAATCTGATTACAGATTAATACGATAATAAGTGCCCTCGCTCTTTGCGGGGGCACTGTGTTTTAAATATGGCCGTACAAATAGAGGAATCTTGGAAGGCGCATCTTAGCGAGGAGTTTGAGAAGCCTTATTTCGCACAACTGACATCAGCTGTGCGACAGGAATATCAGGCTGCTACCTGCTATCCGCCAGGCAAACTGATCTTCAATGCCTTTAATCTTTGTCCGTTTGACAAGGTGAAAGTGGTGATTATCGGCCAGGACCCCTATCATGAGCCAGGCCAGGCACATGGACTGAGTTTCTCTGTGCAGGATGGTGTGATGTTTCCGCCCTCGCTGCAGAATATCTTCAAGGAGATTCAAGCAGACCTTGGTACGCCTGTTCCTGCATCAGGCAATCTGACGCGTTGGGCTGAACAGGGTGTGCTGTTGCTGAATGCCTCGTTGACGGTGAGAGCTCATCAGGCAAATAGTCATTCTACGCTTGGTTGGCAGAAGTTTACCGATGCTGCGATTCAGGCATTGGCCTCGCATCGTGAACATATCGTCTATATGCTTTGGGGCGGCTATGCCCGTTCGAAGGCTTATATGATTGACAAAAGCCGCAATCTGGTGCTTGAGAGTGTTCACCCATCGCCCCTGAGCGCGAATCGTGGTGGCTGGTTTGGTCAGCATCAGTTCTCACGCTGCAATGCTTATCTTCAGGAGAATGGTATGACTCCGATCGTTTGGTAATGGAAAAACTTCCTCCCATTATTCAGGTTGGCGATGTGCTGCTCTCGTCAGAGATTCTGACGGAGAAGTTCTGTTGTGACTTGAGTGCATGTAAGGGCGAGTGCTGTGTAGAGGGCGATGCAGGTGCGCCTGTCACCCTCGACGAAATCGCAGAAATTGAAGACTGTTTGGATGCGGTGTGGGGTGACCTCTCTGCTTCGGCTCAGAGTGTCATCGACAAGCAGGGTGTGGCTTATACCGATCAGGAAGGGGATCTGGTGACAAGTATCGTCAGAGGGAAAGACTGTGTATTCACTTTCTATGATGATTTGGGGGATATTCATGATTGTTGTCTCTGTGCCCTGGAAAAAGCTTACAGGGCAGGTAAGACAAGATTCTGCAAACCTGTGAGTTGTGCACTCTATCCCATCCGCGAGAAACGATTAGGCGCAGATCTGGTGGGTCTGAACTATAATCGTTGGAATGTGTGTAAAATGGCGATTGCCAAAGGTATGCAGGAGAATCTCTATTTATATCAGTTCTTGCGTGATCCGTTGATCCGCCGCTTTGGTGAGGACTGGTATCAGGAATTGCTCGATACTGTAAAAGAGTTGAAGGCGCAGGGGTATCTTTAAGATTCTGCGCCTTCAATTCGTTCTTTACCATGTCTTGACATTCTGTGTCTGTCCTGCCTTTAGTTTAACGGTCTTCTGCTGACCATTATATAATAAGGTGACGGTACTGTTCGTCTTCGATTTGATGCTGCAGTTGCGTACATAACCTCCTTTCCATTCGAACGAGACCTCATAGCCACCACGGGCACAGAGACCGCTTACGGCTCCATCCTTCCATTGTTCAGGTAGCGCAGGCAGCAGCTCTATCTTACCGGCGCCACTCTGCATGAGCATCTCGCAGACGCCTGCCGTACCGCCGAAATTACCATCAATCTGGAAAGGTGGATGGGCATCCATGAGGTTGGGGTAGGTGCCTCCGCTGCGACGACGGTCAGGTCCACGATACTTGTCTGGTGAGACATAAGTCAGCAGTTTCTGGTAGATATGATAGGCCTGTTCTGGCTTGTGCAGACGTGCCCAGAGGTTGATGCGCCAACCTGTACTCCAGCCAGTGGTCTTGTCGCCTTTGATTTCGAGAGATTTCTCAGCGGCTTTCTGCAGCGTGGCATCTGTCAGATGGTTGCCAGGATAGAGCCCAATGAGGTGACTTTGGTGACGATGTTGGAAATCCCAGTCGTCCCAGTCGTAATACCATTCGTTGATATCGCCCATGTGACCGATAGTATAGGGATGCAGACGGGCGAGGGCCTTCTCCATCTCTTTGTTCTTCTCGCCCAGAATCTTGCCTGCAGCGATGGTGTTGATGAAGAGCTCTCGGATAATCGCCAGATCGGCCGTGCCACCATAGCAGGTCATACCGTGATAGCCTTTGTCTGTCTTATATTCATTCTCTGGTGAGGTGCTGGGAGCAGTGATCAGTTCGCCAGGAGCCTTGGGGTTCTCGATGAGCCATCGCAGACAGAACAAGGCTGCACCTTTCATCAGCGGATAGGCCACTGTGCGGAGGTAATTCTTATCTTGTGTAAACTGATAGCGCTCCCAAAGGGTATGAACGAGCCAGGCACCTCCTAAGTTCCAGTTAGCCCACTCTGGCTTCTCGTTTTTCTCACCAACGGGATTGGTCATCGCCCAGATATCAGAATTGTGGCTTGAGCACCAGCCCTCGTTGATACCATAGTAGTTCTTGGCGGTGTATTGGCCATTGGCTGCGAGGCCTTTCACAAAGCCGTCGAGCGGCTGGGCCATCTCAGCCATATTGGCCACGAAGGCAGGCCAGTAGTTTTCCTCAAGGTTGATATTCACTGTGTAATTGCCTCGCCAGGGCGACCAAAGGTGGGGTGTCCAGAGACCTTGCAGATTAGCTGGCACGTTCTCTGTGCGAGAGGAGGAAATCAGCAGATAGCGTCCGAACTGGAAATAGAGTTCTTCGAGGTAGCGGCTCTGGCCTCCGCCATCGGTATAGGCCTTGAGAAGGGCATCGGTGGTGGGGCTGGATAGACTATAGTTACTAGATAGATTAGATTTACCAGATAATCTGAGTTTCACGCGGTCGTAGATAGCCTTATAATCGGTGAGGTGGCGGCTGTAGAATTCGTCGAATGTGAAATTCTGCGTGTGCCAGATGTCGTTGGCGACATTCTCCAGATAGGGTGCGCCCTCATTGACGGGATGCTTGTCGAAACCATTGAAACTGGTCTCGTTGACAATATAGATGATGGCTTCCTTGGCATTCGTGATGGTTAATGAGGAGTCGGCTGCCGAGACTTCACCATCCGTCTTGACATTAAGCATCGTACAGAAGTGGATGCTCTCCTGTGGCGATCCTGTGGCATGACCTGTCATCGTGAGTTGGGTGGGAATAGCCTTTACCTTGTGGGGCACCTGTGCCGTCAGGGCAATGCGACAGTTGATATCGCCTCGTAGTCGGATGGCGATAAGTTTATCTGGATTCGAGGCGAAGTATTCGCGTTCAATGGCCTTACCATCGCGGAGATAGCAATCTTTAATAATTGCGCTGTCGAGGTTGAGGCTGCGGTGGTAATTGCTGACCTCACCCAGTCCCAGATCCTTGATATGCAGCGTGCCGAGGGGCTGGAAATGCTGTGAATTAGGCCCTTGCACATGTAGCTGCAGGGAGTCGGCCAAGGCATAGTCCTCATTAAACAGCGCCTTGCGGATGTCTGGTATCCACTTGTGCGCATCGGCATCAAGGTTGCGGTCCACAGGCTTGCCTGTCCATAGGGTGATGTCGTTCAGGTAGATAATATTATCGTCAGTGCCGCCATAGACGAGGGCACCAAGTTTGCCATTACCAATCGGCAGCGATTCTTCGAAATAGGTGGCAGGTTGGTCATATTGCAGCACCATTGGTGCCTGGGAGGTTTGTGCCGTTGCTGACAGGCAGAAAAGGCCGGAAATGAACAGAAATGTCCTCATATTTATTGTTTTTTAGAGTTTCGTTTGCAAAGATACATTTTTTTTCGTATATTTGCAGCATAAAACTTAAAAAAAGAGACCTATGCAACCTATTAAAACATTAAACGATATGATTATCTTCCTTCAGCAGCGGGGAGATAAAAAGCGTGTCGCCGTTGTGTGTGCCAATGATGCCAGTACCCGTTATGCGGTTGAAAAAGGCGTGGAAATGGGATTTATCGAACCCATCTATGTGGACGGCGACGACAAGGAAGTGTGTGCCCGAAGAGCGGTAGCCATGTGTAAGAACGGTGAGGCCGACATTCTGATGAAGGGTCTCATCAATACCGATGTGCTTCTGCGTGCGATATTGGATAAGGAGAACGGCATCATCCGTCCTGGTCATGTGCTCACCCATGTGGCGATGGCAGAGATTCCCAAATATGAGAAACTGCTCTTTTTTACGGATGCGGCAGTCATCCCTGTGCCCACTGAGGCCCAGCGTCGTCAGCAGATACATTATGTGAACTATGTCTGTCATGCTTTGGGTATTGAAGAACCTCGTATCTCGCTCATCCATTGTGCGGAGAAGGTGAGTGCCAAGACATTTCCCTATACTGTCGACTATCTCGAGATTATCGCAGAGGCACAAACAGGCAAGTTTGGACGTTGTATCATCGATGGTCCTCTCGACCTGAAGACATCGCTTGATTCTGTGAGTCTGCGCGAAAAGGGCATCCATTCCGTCATCGATGGTCAGGCCGATGCCCTTATCTTTCCCGATATTGTGGCTGGTAATGTCTTCTACAAGACCATTACGCTTTTCGGCTATGCCAAGACAGCAGGCGTGCTGCAGGGCACGCAGTGCTGTTGTGTGCTGCCCTCACGAGCTGATAGTCCTGAGTCGAAGTACTATTCATTAGCGTTGGCTGCTATATGAAGATTCTTGTCATCAATCCAGGCTCCACGTCGACGAAGATGGCTGTCTTCGAAGACGAGACACCTGTGCTCGTTCGTAATATCGTCCACACTGCTGAGGAACTCTCTCATTTCGACGATGTGATAGAGCAACAGGACTTCCGCCGTCAGTTGGTTCTCGATGAGTTGCGTCAGGCTGATATCCCAGTGGAGTTTGATGCCGTCATCGGACGTGGTGGACTGGTGAAGCCCCTCGAAGGTGGTGTCTACGAGATTAACGATCTGATGATCCAGGACACTCATAGTGGTATCGCCCTCCATAATCATGCTTGTAACCTCGGTTGTCTCATCGCCCACGAGATTGCAGCATCCATTCCCCATTGTCGTTCGTTTATCGCTGATCCTGGTGTCGTCGATGAACTCAACGACTATGCCCGTATCTCAGGTTCTCCCTTGATGAACCGCATCTGCATCTGGCACGCCCTGAACCAGCGGGCCATCGCCCGTCGTTATGCGGCTGAGATCGGTAAGGAGTACGAAGACCTGAACCTGATTATCTGTCACATGGGAGGTGGCATTTCTGTGGCTGCCCATGAGAAGGGTAGGGCGGTGGATGCCAACAATGCCCTCGACGGCGAAGGACCGTTCTCGCCAGAGCGGGCTGGTTCCTTGCCAGCCTCCGACCTCATCCGTCTCTGTTTCAGCGGGAAGTATAATGAGAAACAGTTGTTGAAGCGTATCGCTGGCAAGGCTGGTCTGAATGCCCATCTTGGTACGAACGATGTGCGTGAGGTGATCCGTCGTATTGAGGACTATGGCGACGAGCAAGCGCGATTGATTCTTGATGCGATGATCTATCATGTGGCGAAGAATATTGCTTCTGAGAGTGCTGTGCTCTGTGGCCATATCGATGCTATTCTGCTTACGGGAGGCTTGGCACGTTCAGAGTATATCGTGAGTCGTCTGCGTGAGCGAATCGGCTTCCTGGCACCCATCCGTTGCTTCCCAGGCGAAGACGAGATGGAAGCCCTTGCCCTTAATGCCCTCGCCGTACTTCGTGGCAAGCGTCAGGCGAAGGAATATCTGTAGACAACGTCAGGACCGTCGTTGCCGATATATAGTGAATAGTTGTCCTTTTCTATTACCAGCTTCTGAGTCTTGGCTTATATCGCATTCTTCACTAGATTCATCATCCCTCGCGGCACATTCTTCCAGACCACAGGCGGCCAATGGATCTTCGTGCTCTCTGCCGATGGCAGCAAAGCCTATCGCCGTCCTATTCGCGTAGGTCGTCAGAACCCTCAGCACTACGAGATCCTCGAAGGGCTCGAACCAGGCGAGCGCGTCGTCACCAGCGGCTACGAAGCATTCAAGGACAATGAAGTATTGGATATAAAATAGATTTCTATATGAATCATTTGTTTTCCTACCGTACTATTTTTCCGTCGCAAACTTTGGGATGCACATTTCAAAGTCTAGGATGTACATTCCAAAGTTTGGGATGCACGTTTCAAAGTTTGCATCTATCGTCAGACCTCCGTTGCGAACTACTAGACGCGTGCTGACAGGACATTCGTTGTTGGCAATGAAATGTGCATGATGTCGCACTTCCGCGTAGGCGAGCGACTGAAAGAACGTTTTCCTGAAGCCATCAGATTAAGATAGTTTAACGCATTACGAAGTAAGATTTTTGCTTTTTCCCGTTTCTATGATAGAAGTATCAAAAAAGTAAATCATGAATAGATTGGCAAATACATTGTTTGGGATATTGTTGGCAATTCTGCCCCTTATGGCAAAAGCCCAGGACATCACTTGGCAGGCGAAGGCTGGCATTGGTTATGCGACCGTATTTGGTGGTGTGTCGAATATCGATGACCGTATAGGATTCCACGTTGGTGGTGGTGCAGACATCGGATTGTCGAAGAATGGCGTCTGGCGCTTTCAGCCAGCACTTCAGTTCGTGAGAAAAGGCTGGAAATTCGATGGCTATTACGGCAATGAGCAAATCATGGAAGCTAAATACAGCACTCACCTCAACTATCTGCAACTGCCGTTACAGATGGCTGCCCGCCTGAGTTTAGGTAAAGAATGGTTCATTACGTTCAGGACTGGTGCATACGTGGCATACGGTCTCAGTGCTAAGACGGGAATGGAAATCCTGAGCACCGATTATGACGAGACTTTCGACATAAACCACTTCAGCGAGGATTTCGACTTCAATCGTTGTGCCTATGACAAAGAGAGTCGTAGCGTGGGCTTTCCAAAGTTCAACCGTTGGGATGCAGGAGCTATTGGTGGTATCGACTTGACCTACCGGCATTTCATCATCGGCTACAATGTGTCAGTAGGATTTACCAAACTGTGTGATGCCGGCTTTATGGGAAATCCCTTAGGCAATGTTATTACAGCAGTCCTGCTCGGAGGTCATCCCAAGAACATCACTGCAGATATTTCCATCGGTTATCAGTTCTGATTTTGAGAGTAAAAATGAAATAATTCCCCATTTATTTAGGATGATAAAAATGTCTTTCGCACAATAAAATGAGGCAATGGTGCGTTTAGTGAGTAGAACAATATTTAATGAGAAAGACATGATGAGAAAACTATTCTTTGGGCTTCTGACAGCCCTGATCCTTGCAGCCTGTAGCAGCGATCCTGTGTACCATGGTATGACACCCCAACAGAAAGAGGACTACTCCAAGGCTATCGCAGGCAAATATACGGGAACCTACATTATCGTTTATAGCGATGGTCGAGACGATGTCAAGGCCGTAAAGGTTGAAAACTCCCAGATGACCATCACCGACCAGACGATGCACTCGGTGTGTTTCCACAACTATCCTGTGAGCCAGCTCTCCAACGTTGTGACTGATCCCGCTTTGGCTGAGGCTCTGGCCAGCGCACCCAATGTGGACTTTCAGGCAGACTATCATTTCTACGATATGCAGGACAATGGTGACGCCAACTGGGGCTTTGAGCCTGCGGCCATTCCGCTCACACTTCATTACGGCGGGGCTGATCACCACTTGGTGTTGAAACTAAACTCCCAGACCTATTTCCTCCTGTCGAAAGCCGATCTGGATGCGGGCAAGCCGTTTGCCAATCAAAGTGTCTTCCAGTTTGCTGTCGCAGGCATTTACGAAGGCAACACCCTGTTGCAGGATTTCGATGACTTCTGGCAGGATAATGAGTTTGGCTATCTGATCTACTTCCAGCTCGAATGAACAAGCTCTTTGTCTTTTATAGTCCTTCTGGGTATAGATTCATCAGCTCGTAAAGATAAGCCGGGCTTTGAACATAAAGCTCGTTTTCTTCGTCTTGTAAAGCTGGCATCAGTGGTGAATTATATACACGCTCCATAGCCTGTTCAATAGTGCAACCAGTATCTTCCATCACATATTTCACCAATTCACTTAGGGCGTAATCGGTAAGGTATGTGGCTATTTGTTGATGAGTAGGATTGTTCATACTATTTCTACGTTTGTTTTGTCAAGATAACGAAGCGAGCGTTCAGTTCCAAAAAAATATTGCTGGTCGAGAAACTTATCTTGCAGCAGTTGTGCCGCCTGTTCTGGTGAGTATATGCCTTCGCGATAATTTGTAATCTGGAGCACAACCCCATCATCAGCAATCGGGCCTATCACGATATCGTAATGGTGTATGGGGTCGGCATTCTTCTTATCGCGATTTGCATCTACAAATAGAAACCATTCCGTGCAGGCTCTTTCTGGGAACATTTTAATTTGAAGATCAGAAATCAGAGCTGTTTCATCAAAATCGTAAGTAATCAGAGTGGGGGTACCTCCAAACAAACGTGCTTTTTTCTGAGCCATTCGCACGGCTGTTGTTCTCTCAGGCGTAAGATAGAATCCTTTGCCGAAATCCTTATATCTCAGACCTTTAGTAAGATCTATGGTCTCAATATCAGCATTTGTGCCGTGATACAGTTTCATGCTAATGTTCCTCCGTTCTTTTGGCAGATGATGAGCAGGTCGTCTATGGTTTCATCTATCGATTGCAGATGCTCCACATCATAGAATTCTATGAGAAATTCTAAACCTTTGTGTTTGTGCAGATAGCGGAATGCTGCTTGCCGAGTCATCGAAAAGCGCTTGCCAAATGCCTGTATGCATGCAGTCAAAAATGGTATTTCGTACTTGCTCATATCAAGAATATAAGAAATTCTCGCCGCAAAGATACATAGAATTGTTGAAACATCCAAGTGTTTGACTGAAAAAGTAACAGACGAAACCATATGTAAATTTCTATGCAGAGACATCTGCCTATCCTCACAATTAAACGAAATTCCCAATTTATTGCGTTTTGTTTGTAAGTATAGAACCCTTTTCTTATTTTTGCGGCGAAATCGCAATATATTGGGATTACAAGCAGATATCAGCATCAAGCAATTGGAGTATAAGAGAATGCAAATTGCCTGAAAGCAAATGTTCGGTAGGTAAATGGGTAAGGTTGACGCTGTACTTATGGGCTGAAGCATAGATAGTTAGCCGTTTATCAGCGAATTGTCAGACAAATGTCAGGCAGATAATTCATTAGATTAAGAATCTCTTCATACCTTTGCACGAAAAAAGCAAGTATGAAGAGATTCTTATTGTTAATAACTGGTCAGAAGGGTAAAAGAGTTAAGTAATATTAAATAAAGTTTGACATTGACTTGTTTCTGTGTCTTATCAATGTACAGCGGAATAAAAGCATGGACAGAATAGCATTTG